>CASFDW010000003.1 GCA_949293595.1 uncultured Spirochaetales bacterium
ATACACGTTCCCATCCCGAACACGTAAGTAAAACGCTCCCGCGCCGATGGTACTGCAGCTCGTCTGTGGGAGAGTAGGTCGCTGCCAGGTTTTTTTTTGTCTTCTCATCCTCTGTTCATGCATGGTGTCCCTTTGGCTCCTCTTTTGTTTTTGTTGCGTTTGCGGATTTTCTTCAACTTTCCATTCGCATCTATTTCCTCGGGATGCTCAAGCCTGTATTTCTCCTCGCTTTCCTGAAGCGTGTACGGAAGTTTTCCGCTTTCATGGAAGAAGAGTACGTTCTTTGTCAGTTCCCTGATGTTTCCTGGCCACCAATATCTCTGCCATGGACCCAGGTCCTTTATGAACCTTCCTTTACCCACGGGACTGTCAGCTATCTCCCTTTCTATCTTGTCGATGAAAAGCACTATGTCCTTCTTCCTCTCGCTCAATGGCGGTATCTCCAGTCTGTATGGTCCGATTCTGGCAAGAAGTTCGGGCAGTATGCGGGATTCAAGCTCCTCCCTTGTTGCCGATGAGGCGGCCACAAGCTTGAAATTCGTTCTTATCTCCATGTCGGAACCTATTGGCCTGAATCTTCCTGTCTCCAGTATTCCAAGCAGCTTCGGTTGTATCGCAGCAGGAAGCGTGTGGAATTCATCCATGAACAGTACCGAATCCTCGGCAAGCTTGCACAGCCCGGTCCTTTTCTCCTTGCAGTTCGTGAAGGCTCCGTCCGTATGTCCGAACAGCAGGTCCTCTCCCAGCGTGTCGTTGATTGTCGCACTGTTCACCTCGACGATCTCCTTTCCTTTTGATGCCAGCTTTGCAAGATATCTCGCGAAGAACGTCTTTCCGCTTCCTATCGGACCAGCAATCAGTACCGGATGGTTGTTCTGCGAAAAGAGGTGCAGGGCTTCCCGGATCTCCTTCATGGCCTTGCTTCTGCCCCAGACGATGCCGTCATCCGTCCTGTCCATGCCTTCATCGCGCAGCTTTTCGATGAGCCTGTTCAGTTCGGCAAAATCCACAGGAGCTGCAAGCAGATGGACGTTCCCCTTCCTGTCGGAGTTGATCCGGCTTTCTATCTCCGTGATGATTATTATGGCCCTGACATTCTTTTCGAGCAGTAGTATGTAGGATTCATAGCGGTGCTTGAAATCGTCGGAGAGTATGAATACCGCATCCTTTCCTATCCGTTTCAGGCTTTCCAATGAGGAGAAGCTGGTTATGTTTCTTATTTTCAGGTCGGGAAAACTGCTGAAAAGTTCTTTTTGGATTCTGCTTGCTGTTCGAGACTGTAATAAATATAAATCCATAATCCCCCATGTTTGTTACGAATTTGCCACGTATTGTTAGGGTAACATGGATTTCCGGGATAAATAAATATTTTTTTTACCTTTTGTTCCCATCTGTTGCAAAAGCTGAGAGTCGGATATGGCCAATTGTATGGCTTACGTCGGTCTGGACCACTATCAAACGCAGCACCGGACGATTCTGACTGTGGCCGGGCGGACTGGAAGGAAAAGGATATGATCAGATGGTTGTCATTTTGATGTGATGCGCGGAAAAGCGGCAGGTCTGCGGCTTCCGTTCAGGGTGTTGGATGAATCCTGGTGACATATTATTGCCGGATCTGCAAAAGGGAATAATTGGTATGGTCTCCGTACGGCGGATATGGTGTTGTTCCGGCGATTGGCTATTGCTTTTTTTGTTTCTTTCATGCATACTTTCACCGTCTGGTATCAATAGCGGAGTGGAAATACACGTTCCCATCCCGAACACGTAAGTAAAACGCTCCCGCGCCGATGGTACTGCAGCTCGTCTGTGGGAGAGTAGGTCGTTGCCAGATTTTTTTTTACCGGAGTGCTTTATGAAAGAGATTACGATGTTCCATTTCGATGGTTGCCCGTATTGCAGGAAGGCGGAGAAGTTCATTGCCGATCTCGTGAGGGAGAATCCAGAATTCTCCGAAATCACGATCAACAGGATCGACGAGAGGAAGAATCCCGAGATTGCGGATAGATACGATTACTATTACGTTCCGACCTTTTATCTCGGAGATGAGAAACTGCACGAGGGGGATATTTCAAAAAAGGAGCTCAAGGATATCTTTTCTTCGGTCCTGAACAAATAAGAGGGGCTCAATTCCTTTTCTTTAAACGTCTTATCTGGTATATTTCTACAACAGAGGTTGAGAATGCAGATCAGACTGGAGAATCTCAGAAGGAATTATGGTGGCTTGCATGCCGTCGACGGAGTGAGTCTCACCATACCATCTAACACTGTTTTTGGAATAATAGGGAAAAGCGGTGCGGGAAAGTCCACCCTTGTACGCCTGATATCCATGCTTGAAAAACCCGACGAGGGGGAAGTCTATTATGATGACAAGAGGGTGGACAACCTTGACAAGAACGCACTGATACGGGAAAGGAGGAAGATCGGGATGATCTTCCAGACCTTCAATCTTTTTTCATCACGCAATGCCAACGGGAACATCGCCTATCCGATGGAGATCTGCGGCATGGACAGGGAGCACATCAGAAAAAGGTGTGCGGAGCTTCTGGAGCTTGTAGGGCTTGAGGGCAGGGGCGATGCCCCGATCTCAACCCTTTCCGGAGGACAGAAACAGAGGGTCGCCATCGCCCGTGCGCTTGCGACGAATCCCGACATACTTTTCTGCGATGAGGCCACCAGTGCGCTGGATCCGCAGACAACCAGATCCATCCTCCAGCTGATAAAGGACATACAGAAGAAGATGAACCTCACGGTCGTGATGATAACTCATCAGATGGAGGTTGTCAGGGATGCCTGCGACTACGTCGCCGTGCTCGATAGCGGCAGGGTCGTGGAGCAGGCTTCTGTCCAGCAGATATTCGCAAATCCAAAGTCCCCTGTCACCAAGGATTTTCTTTCGTCGCTTACCAACGTCAGGGAATCAGTTGTGCGCTGGTCACAGGAAGGGGGACATTACACGCTCCGTTTCCGCGGCAGCAAGACCGATGCTCCTATACTTTCGTCCGTATCCTCCGAAACCGGAGCCGTATTCAACATAAGGGCCGCCGGGGTGCAGGAGGTGTCCGGGGAGGAAATGGGTGTAATGGTGTGCGACATCGGTCCGGATGACGTGACGGTGCGCCGCGCCATAGCCAGCCTTAGGGAAAAAGGAATAATAGTTGAGGAGGACAGCAATGAATAAGATTCTGCCGATAGTCATGGATTCCACATGGGAGACATTGGTGATGGTCGTGTTCTCCACAATCTTTTCCTGCATGATCGGACTTCCCCTTGGGGTCCTGCTGCATGCGAGCAGTGCGGAGGAGCATGGCGGAATCCGTCCCATGCCGTTTCTGAACAGCATACTCTCGAGGATTGTGAACGTGTTCAGAAGCTTTCCCTTCATAATCCTGATAATAATCCTGATGCCTCTCTCGAGGCTCATAATCGGCACGTCGATCGGAACAGCCGCGACAATCGTTCCCCTTTCCATCGCAGCCGCACCGTTTGTGGCCCGTGTCGTCGAATCCGCACTCAAGGAAATAGATCCGGGAGTCGTGCAGGCGGCACGTGCCATGGGCTCCACGAACTGGCAGATAATCAGGAAGGTCCTTATTCCTGAAGCGATGCCAAGCCTTGTCTCGGGAATAACCTTGACGATAATCAACCTGATCGGTTATTCGGCAATGGCCGGAGCCCTCGGCGGCGGAGGTCTCGGTGATCTCGCGATACGCTATGGCTATCAGCGTTTCATGCCATCCTACATGGTCGTAGCCGTCATCATAATCCTTGTGATGGTCGAGATAATCCAGGTAGCGGGGAACAAGCTTTCCAATCATCTCATTTCCAGACGGTGATGCCGATGGGGGAAAAAGGGAGGAGAACACAAAGGGTTGCATTGGTTTTGTTCTACGTGCTGGTGCTTGTCATCATGCTGCTTCCGGTGTGGTATGGAACCATGCATGGCTACAGCGTCCCGTCTGCCGACGGGGCGAGGTTGCTTGATGCCTCCTTTTCGATTTATGAGGATGATGTCTTTGTTGAGGAAAGCAGGCTTCCATACATAGTTTCCGCGAACGGTGGATCCTCATACAGCCTTTATTCGAAGCTTCCGGATGATATCCGGCCTGGCGAATATCTTTTGTTTTACACGAAGCAAACCGGTTTAGAGGTATATATAGACGGGGAGCAGAGATATTCATGGGTGATCGATGACGATTATGTCGCATATCCCGAGATAAGGATTTCCCATACTGTGCGTCTTTTCCCGGAGGATTCCGGAAAGGAGCTGGAAGTCGTATATCCGTCCTCATCCGTCATACTTCCGCGCCTTGAGCTCGGAGGCATCATGATTGGCACCGCATCGGCCCTGTTCCATCATACCTTCGATTATTACAGGGTGATGATAATTCTGATTCCGTTTTTCCTGACCCTCGGGGTCTTCATACTTTTGGTTGCCCTGCTTTCAAAAGGCAACATATATGCGGGAACGATATTTTCCTTCGGCATCCTCGTCCTGCTTCTGGCCGTCGGAATGTTCTCAAACAGCATCCTGTTCTCCCTTGTGGGCAACGATCCGGTGTGGATGAGCCTTTTATACCACAGTTGCCTGCTGCTGGAGCCCTTTGTGCTCTTCATGATTCTTCACAATATCAGCCGGTCGGGGAGTGTGTTCCGTCTTTGCGGAGCTTTCCACTTCATGGCAGTGCTGTTCTGCATTTATTACATCGTCGTCGGGTTTCTGGAACTTTTCAGGATAGTGGGCTACGATTCATTCGACAATGTCTTTTTGGTACTTGTCCCTGTTTACGAGCTGGCTCTTGCGTGCTCGGCGGCCAGGCACCGCCTTCTTGGCAACGGACGGTGGAGGTATTCCTATTACACCGCCATCATCCTTCTGGCGGTGAAGAATGCCGTAGGACTGTTTGTCTCCGGAATGGTTACCTATGACATGCATGCGGATATCCTGATCGAGATCTGTTCCATGCTCTCGATTGTGCTTTTCATACTGGAGGGGGTGTTCACATATTTCGGCGGACACGACATGATTGTCAATGTCTCGGGATACATATTGAGGAGCCATTGCGACATGCTGTCCGGGCTGATGAACAGAAGGGGTTTCGGATATTGGTGCGAAAACGTCCTGACTGCATCCGGACTGGCTTATCATGTGGCTGTTTTCGATATCAATGGAATGAAGGAAATAAACGACCGCTACGGACATATGGTGGGCGACGACGTGCTCAGAAGGCTTGGAGGCGTCATCAAATCCCGGCTGTCGGAAGATGATGCCGGTTTCCGCATGGGAGGTGACGAGTTCGCCGTATTCCTGATCGGAGGCGAGGCCCGGGTGATATCCTTCATGTCCTCGGTCGGGGAGGAGCTGTCAAAATATGGTGTGAGCGTCAGCAGCGCTTATCTGCCTGTGAGGCCGGACATGGATGTCAAAGCGGTGATGGCGGATTGCGACCGAATGCTCTACATGAACAAGAAGGCGTTCAAGGAAGGGTGGGCATGAGCGACAGGATCAAGCGTTTTCTGTTTTTCTTCCCGATAGTGCTCTTCCTGCTGGTGTTCGCCCTCCTGGTGCTTTTTGTGGACTCATATCCGCTTCCGGATTCGGATGCAAGACTGAGACCGCTCGAAGGGCAGGCGTGTTTTTATTCGAACGGGCGGTTTGTCGGAACGGGAGCGCTCCCATATACTTTCGAAAGAAAATCCGGTGCCGAGACCACGGAGACCAGGTTCGTCATACCTTCATGGGTCGAGGACGGGGATGTCATGCATTTCTTGTCCGGGCTTGCTTCCGTGCGGGTTGTTTTGGACAAGGATGTCATCTACGATTATCTTTGGTCCTTCCCCGAGGACGGCATGAATGATGCCGGTTTCCTTTTCTCGCATTATGTGGAGCTCCCTCCGGGATCCGCCGGACACGAGGTTTCGATAATCCAGCGCAACAATCCCTCCAGCTATTCCAATGGACAGAGGCAGGTGTTCTTTGGAAACCAGGTGCAGGCTGAGCTGGAAGTCTTCTCCGAAGGCTCGTACACCATTATCTTCTCGATTTCCATGCTGTTCGTTGCAAGCATGGGGGTGGCCCTGACCACCGTATCAAGGGACCGTGACACAAAGAAAGCCCTTGTCGCACTGTCCCAGCTTGCCCTGTGCATGTTCTTCTGGCTCTTCTCGCAGACGAGCGCCCGGCAGCTGATATTTGCCAATCCGTTCGCCGCCAGCTCGATAAGCTACTGGTGCATATATTTCTTCCCATATCTGATATACAAGTACTTCATAAGGAACTACGAGTTGAGAAATCCGCGGTCGCTCATGTTCTTTTCCTTCTCCAGCAGGGCCTTTATCCTGCTTTACCTGGTTGTGGGTGTCCTGAGCCTTTTCAGGGTGGTCAACATCGCCCAGACAATCCAGGTAGCCACGGTCGTCGTTCTTGTCTACAGCTTCCTCTTGCTGTTCTTCTCGATTTATCTTCTTGCCGTACGCAGGGAAGACGTGCTCGTGTTCATCTTCACCCTTGTTGCGTTCATCATATCCTTTGTGATCGAGGAGATCGCCCTGATATTCGATGACAGGCAGATCAGCTCGTTCCTGGTGCATTCCTTCATCCTTGTGGCCGCATTCCTGATAATATACAGGACTCTCTATGTCTTCTTTTTCAGCAACGAGAGACATGATGAGAGGAAGGAACAGGCACATACTGCCTATCTCGATCCCTTGACAGGACTCAAAAACAGGGAGAGCTACGATAATTTCCTGTCGAATCCAGACGCATATCTGCTTGGAAAGAAGAATTTGTGTGTCGTCGTTGCTGACATGAACCGTCTGAAGCAGATCAACGACACATGCGGACATGATCGGGGTGACGAGGTGCTGGGCGCCGTGGCCAGGGCCCTGGCCGAGGTGTTCTCCCCAAAGGGCGCGGATGTCTACAGGATAGGAGGCGACGAATTCGTGGCCGTTTTTCCCGCCGTGGATGCGCGGCAGGTCTCTGATGCGCTCGAGGAGCTGAAAAGGCTTGCCGACCGGGAGTCCGGTGAGAAGGATGTGATTTCCGTGGGGTACTGCATGTTCAACAGAAGGAGGATGCGGATTGCCGACGGGATAGCTGTCGCGGACCGTAACATGTATATGAGCAAGGCTGAAATACATTCCAAATCATGACTTTTTTGTCTTTTTTTGTATATTAAGTAAAAAAAATATTTGGAAAATAATTCATTGTAATTAAAGTATATATTTTATTTTTGATAAAAAAGTGCCCGATTTCGCATGAAAATTTATTGCATATGTTTTCTGTTTTTTGTATATTGGCATCAAGGTTTGAAGGAGAAAAGAGATGAAAGCCGTATCCATCATTTCCATGTCCATGTTCTCCATGATGATGCCCGTCAGGGCATGATATTTCCATAACCTTTCAATTCCGTAAATTTCTATTATTGTTTTCTTCCCCTCGGGAAAGTCGTTTTAAAAAATATTTGATTTTGAATATAAAATGGAGAGAGAAAAATGAAAAAGGTGTTTTTGGTTTTATTGGTGGCGATTTGTTGTGTTGCATCCGTATTTGCCGCAGGTGCGAAGGAAAGCGATGACAACGTGATAACCGTCGGAGCAACCCCGGATCCTCATGCTGCGATGCTCAATGAGATCGTCGATGTCCTTGCAGGGCAGGGCTACACGCTCAAGGTCGTAGAATTCACCGATTATGTGACTCCGAACGAGGCGCTTGCTTCCGGAGAGCTCGATGCGAACTTCTTCCAGCATCTTCCGTATCTGGACCAGCAGAATGCGGACAAGGGATTCGATCTTGTTTCGGCAGGTGGAATCCATGTCGAGCCACTCGCCGTGTATTCCGAGGATTACAAGTCGCTTGCTGACATTCCTGACGGAGCCACCTTCGCCATTCCGAACGATCCTACGAACGAGGGCAGGGCGCTCCTCCTTCTCCAGTCCGCAGGTCTCATAACCCTTTCGGAGGATGCCGGACTTGAGGCCGTCCCCGCCGATATCGCGGACAATCCGCACAACTACAAGTTCAGGGAACTTGAGGCCGCGACTCTTCCAAGGGTGCTTTCCGATGTTGATGCGGCCGTGATCAACGGCAACTACGCCATTCCTGCAGGCCTCGTGGCCACGAAGGACGGGCTTTATGTCGAAGGTGCCGATTCCCCGTACGTAAATGTCATCGCTGTACGCAACGGAGACCAGGACAAGCCTGCGGTGAAGGCCCTCGTCGAGGCTCTCAAGAGCGACAAGGTCAAGGCTTATGTCGCGGAGCGCTATCCCAACGGCGAGGTTGTTCTTGTCGACTGAGATCGGTTCAAATGGTATAGGCCGCCCTTCCGGGCGGCTTTTTCATTTGTGCAAGCTTTTATGATTTTTGTGCTATAATGTCTAGCATGGTTACACTTGAAAACGAAAAATACCTTATAGAGGTAGATGAGCTCGGCGCGGAACTTTCCAGAATCCGCTCGAAGGAATATGATCTGGAGTACATGTGGCTCGGCGATGAAAAGTATTGGCTCAAGCATTCGCCGGTGCTCTTTCCGTTCATCGGCAGGATGATGGATCAGAAATATCTTTACCAGGGCAGGCTTTATGGCATGTCGAGGCATGGGTTCGCGCCCACGAGTCTTTTTTCCGTGCAGAAACTGTCCGACAGGGTGATATGCACGTTGAACGCGGTGGAGCGCGATGATTTTCCGTTCGACTGCACATTCGAGATGTCGTATATCCTCCTTTCCGACGGGATAGACATGGTCGCAAGGATCATCAACCGGTCCAAATGCGGGATGATCTATACCTACGGAGGCCATCCGGGCTTCAACGTGCCGTTGGAGAAGGGACTGTCCTTCGACGATTACCATCTTTATTTCCCAGAAGCGGGAAAGAAGGTCTACAGGAAGCTTTTCGGGCCTAATTTCCTCGACTCCGGGATGAAGGAGGAGTTTTCACTTCCTAACGGACGTCTGGATCTCACTCATTCGCTTTTCGACAACGACGCAGTCGTTTTGGAGAATTCAGGATCTGTCGTGGAGATAGGAAGCGACAAGGGCGAGCGCTCGGTCGTCGTGACCTACGAAGGGTTCCCGTACTGTGGATTCTGGCATGCGATGCAGAAGGATGCACCATATGTCTGTGTCGAGCCGTGGATGAGCATGCCGGGGCCTGAAGGACGCACTCTTGTCCTCGAGGAGAAAAAGGATTTCATCCGTCTGGAGGCGGGCGGGATCAACGAGCACAGGATCGGAATCCGTCTGAAATGAACGATTTGATATTCCTGCTCAGCGCCCTTTCCGGGGCGCTGTCCATTGTTCTGCTTTTTTTATTGGCGCTTCTCCTCAGGAAATCCGGAAGGAAGGGGCCTTCCTCCAATGACGAGATCAAATCCTTCATCCTCGATGAGAACGAGAGGATGAAGGGATATATGGATTCGCATTTTTCCATCCAGAACAAGAACAGCCTCGATTTCTCGAGGATGGCATCGGAGCATCTGGACAAGGTACGTGTCGCCACCTCCGATGCCTCGATACGGATGATGCAGGAGCAGAAGGAGACGGCCCGGAGCATTGATGCTTCACTTGAAAAGCTTCAGAAGGGTCTTCAGCTTGAGATGGAGAAGGAGCGCCAGGAGGGAATCAACAACCGGAAAAGCATGGAGGATGCCATAGCCGGCTTGACCAAGGGCGTGCGCGAGGAGCTTGAACGGATAAGGGGCGACAATGAGAAGAAGCTCGATCTTATTCGGAACACCGTTGATGAAAAGCTGCAGGATACCCTGGAGAAGAGGATTTCCGCATCCTTTGAGATGGTGACCAACAATCTCAACCAGCTCAGGCAGGCCCTTGGTGAGATCAACAAGCTGAGCAAGGACGTCGGGGATCTGAACAAGCTTTTCGGCAATGTGAAGTCCAGGGGTGTCTGGGGGGAGGTGCAGGTGGAGGCCATTCTGTCCGACATGCTTTCTCCGGAGCAGTATGAAAAGAATTTCCGTCCGCGCAGGAGCAGCCAGGAGGTTGTCGAATTCGCAATCAAGCTTCCGGGAAAGGATGAGGGCTCGGTGTACATCCCGATAGATTCGAAATTTCCCAAGGAGGATTATGAAAGATATGTCGATGCCCTCGGTCAGGGGGATATGGAGCTTGTGCAGGTTTGTCTCAAGGCCCTCGGCGAGCGGGTTAGGAAGGAGGCCTCCGACATAAGGGAGAAGTACATATATCCGCCGAGGACGACCGATTTCGCGATTCTCTTCGTTCCGACGGAAAGCCTTTATGCGGAGCTGCTGCGCATGCCCGGATATGCCGAGGACATCCAGCAGAAATACAAGGTGATAATAAGCGGGCCAACAACGTTCTCCGCATTGGTCACGAGCCTTCAGATGGGATTCAGGACACTTCAGATAGAGAAGAAGACGCAGAAGGTATGGGATATCTTCGCCCAGATAAAGCTGCAGATGATGCGTTTCTCAAGAGACCTCGAACAGACGCAGAAGGCCATCGGAAGTGCTGGAAAGAGGATAGACGATGTCATCAAACGCAACATGATGATTTCGAGCAAGCTCGAGAGGATAGAGCTCCCGGAAGAAAGCGTTCAAAACGCCGGAATCGGCGATGATGCGGCCGGCGATATGCCGCTTTTTGATGATGGAGAAAATCAAACTGTATAAAAATGCGATAAATATTGACATTGATTGCATAAATATGTAGCCTAAACGCTATAAGGAGCATTTTTATGAATTTGAAAGGTAGGAGTTTTCTCACACTTCTGGATTATTCCAAAGAGGAGATCCTTTACTTGCTCGACCTTGCGCGTGAGCTGAAGGCGAAAAAGAAGGGACTTCCCCATTCCGCAGGGGTCGACGGGCAGCTGCTTTGCGGCAAGAACATCGTTTTGATTTTCGACAAGACCAGCACCAGGACAAGATGCTCCTTCGAGACGGCCGCATACGACGAAGGGGCCCATGTGACATATCTGAGCAATTCCCAGATGGGCAAGAAGGAGTCGCTCGAGGATACGGCAAAGGTTCTGGGACGCCTGTACGACGGAATAGAATACAGGGGGTTCGAGCAGAAGGTTGTCGAGGATCTTCAGAGGTTTTCTGGAATACCCGTATGGAACGGTCTGACCGACATCGATCATCCGACACAGTTTCTGGCGGACATGATGACGGCGGTGGAGCATACAGGAAAGAACCCGTCCGGGATAAAGATCGCATATGTGGGGGATGGAAGGAACAATGTTGCCAATGCCCTGATGATCGGATGTGCAAAGCTGGGTGCCGGATATTCCGTCGCCACGCCGCAGCCGCTGCATCCGGATGCCGGGCTGTTGTCGGAATGCATGGCTTTGGCCTCGTCTTCCGGTTCGGTGATAACGGTCACGGAGGATCCTCTCGAGGCGGTCAAGGGCGCCGATGTCGTCTATACGGATATCTGGTGCTCGATGGGGGAGGAGGACAAGATGGCAGAACGCATCGCCCTCTTGAAGCCCTACCAGGTGACGCTGGATCTTCTGAAGGCCAGTGGCAACGACGGTGTTGTTTTCGAGCACTGCCTGCCATCGTTCCATGATCTGAATACGACGATAGGCAGACAGGTGTACGAGAAGTTCGGTCTCACGGAGATGGAGGTTACCGACGAGGTCTTCAGAAGCGGCGCATCGGTTGTTTTCGACGAGGCTGAGAACAGGATGCATACTATCAAGGCCGTGATGGTTGCGACGCTTTCCGACAAACTTTCTTATTGACTGAAAAAAAGGGCTGTGACAAATGTCGCAGCCCTTTGATCATGGAAGCCTTTCTCAGATTTCCATCCTGTACATGCCGTGAAGGTTGCAGTGCCAGTAGATCTCTCCCTTCTTTTCCTCGGGGATTTCAAAGACGACCTCCTCATCGGCATGATAGGTCCTCATCACCACCTCGTCCTTGCAGACATACGCGATGAAGGTGAAGTAGTGCTCCTTTGTCTGCGGATGATGCATCCTGAAGATGCGCTTTCCATTTTCGACACTTACGTCGAGTTTATGTTTTTCATTCGGGTCCTGCGTCACCTCGAGCGCCTGCCATTCCTGGCCGCAGCAGTTCACGCTGGCTTTCCTCATGGATTCAAATACGTTTCCACATTCGCTGCAGAAATAGAAATTAGCCATTTGTCATAGTCTCCTTGTGTCTATAAGATAATAGGAAAAAGATACATAGTCAATATGATAATTAATATTAATAAATATTTGATATTGTTATTAATCTTATTTTTAACATCTCTCTTTATCTTTGTCAGAAAAGAATGTATTATTTTGGCATGCCGAAGAAAATTGACCATGAAGAAAGGAAGGAAACCATTTTGAAGACCGCTCTGGCTGTATTTGCCGAGGTGGGGTACAAGGAAGCCAATCTTTCACTTATCGCCGAACGCTGCGGGATAAGCAGGCCGACGATCTACCAGTATTTCAAGGACAAGGATGAAATATACTATTATGCGGTCAAACTTGTAACCGGCAGGCTTTTTATGGAACTGAGCTCGATTGCGTTTTCTGCCGGAGACGGCGACGAGATCGACAGGATAATCAGGATCTGCACGCTCATAATGGACCACGCTATCGCATCCGAGGCCGAGCTTACAAGACTGATGGAGGTCATGCTGCATCAGAAGGAGTTCAACAAGGATTTCTCTCAGATAATCTACAAGAGGACGGCGAAGCTCTCCATCCTTTTCAAGCGTCTTCTTTCACGGGGCATGCAGGCAGGAAGGATAAAGAGGGAGTTCGATCCGGACATGGTGACCAAGCACATCTTCACGCTTATGGAATCCTTCTGCTTCCAGATAGCCTTTTTCAAGAATTTCAACAGGGAGGAGTCCTTGGATTTCCTGGCCACGTACCTGGTGTTCCTGCGGGCCTAGGGCTGTTGCCGATTTCACCTTTTCTGCTTAAATTCATTTTGTGTGTCGATGCTTCCGTTTTTTGGAGGTGAAAAATGAATTTTGACAAATATACTTTGAAAATGCAGGAGGCGGTCAATGCCGCCGTATCGCTTGCCGAGGAAAAACAGTCCGGGGAAATAACGAGCGCCCATGTCCTGCTGCCATTGATCGGGGACGAGGACGGCATAATCCGTCCGCTTTTGGAAAAAATCGGCGTTTCCGTGGAGTCCCTGGTATCAGATCTTTCCAATTATCTGGACAACCTGCCAAAGAGTTACGGCCAGGTAAACAGGAACATATCCCGTGACCTGCAGCGCGTTCTCATGTCTGCAGAGAAGATCAGCACGGAGTTCAAGGACGAGTACATCTCCTCCGAGCATTTCCTGCTGGCGGTCCTGAAGAACGACTCCGGCATAGGGCCGATACTCAAGAACAACGGAATAGGTGAGAAGGAGATACTCGAGGCGCTCAAGTCCATAAGAGGTGACAGGCGGGTGACCTCCAACGATCCTGAAAGCGGGTACAAGAGCCTGGAGAAATACTGCAGGGACATGACCAGACTGGCACGTGAGGACAAGCTCGATCCCGTGATCGGAAGGGATGAGGAGATAAGGCGTGTCATGCAGGTTCTGTGCAGGAGGACCAAGAACAATCCCGTCCTCATAGGAGAACCGGGTGTCGGAAAGACGGCTATCGTGGAAGGACTGGCCCTGAGGATTGCAAAGGGTGACGTACCGGACACCCTCAGGGACAAGCGGCTGCTGTCCCTCGATCTCGGTGCCCTTGTCGCTGGTGCGAAATACCGCGGTGAATTCGAGGAGAGGCTGAAGGGTGTCGTCACCGATATCGCAAAGAGCAACGGCAACATAATCCTCTTCATAGACGAGCTCCACACCATTGTCGGAGCGGGGGCTGCGGAAGGCAGCACCGATGCCTCGAACCTGATCAAGCCGGCCCTTGCAAGGGGCGAGCTCCATGCGATAGGAGCGACCACTCTTGATGAATACAGGAAATACATCGAAAAGGACAAGGCCCTCGAGCGGAGGTTCCAGCCTGTTTATACGAAGGAGCCGAGCGTGGAGGACACCATCTCCATACTCCGTGGACTGAAGAACAAGTACGAGGTCCATCACGGTGTCAGGATCAAGGACGAGGCCCTTGTTTCGGCGGCGGTGCTTTCGGACAGGTATCTGACCAACAGATTCCTGCCGGACAAGGCCATAGATCTTGTCGACGAGGCGGCCTCCAAGACGAAGATGGCTCTCGAAAGCCAGCCTGAGGAACTCGACAGTCTCGAAAGGAAGATCCTGCAGCTCAACATCGAGAAGCAGGCGCTTGGCCACGAGGATGACAATGCCAGTCTTGAAAGGCTCAGGAAGATCGACGAGGAACTGGCAGGGCTTCAGGAAAAATTCGATGCGCTTCATCTGAAATATGTCAATGCAAAGACCGCGATCTCCGATCTCCGAGAAAAAAAGGCCGAACTCGAGAAACTGCATTCCCAGGAGGAGCAGGCCGAGAGGGACGGCGATCTCGCAAGGGCCGCAATGATCAAGCATGGGGAGATTCCCGAAAAGGAAAAGGAGCTCAAAAGTGCCGAGGAGAAGGTCCAGGGGCTTGGAGGAATACTCAAGGAAGAGGTCACCGAGGACGACATTGCAAAGGTCGTGTCGCTGTGGACAGGGGTTCCCGTGGCAAAGATGATGGGCAGCGAAAGGGAGAAGTACCTCAACCTCGAGAAAACCCTTTCCGGCAAGGTCGTCGGGCAGGATGAGGCGATAATTGCCGTCAGCAATGCCATACGCAGGAACAAGGCCGGAATATCGGACGAGCACAGGCCTTTGGGCTCATTCCTGTTCGCAGGCCCCACCGGTGTTGGCAAGACCCTTCTGGCCAAGGAGCTCGCATCTCTTCTTTTCGACGACGAGAAGGCGCTTACCAGGATAGACATGAGCGAGTATATGGAAAAGTTCTCGGTCTCGCGTCTCATCGGAGCACCTCCCGGATATGTCGGATACGACCAGGGCGGTCAGCTCACCGAGGTCGTCAGGCGGAGACCTTATTCCGTCATACTCTTCGACGAGATCGAAAAAGCGCATCCCGACGTTTTCAATATCCTCTTGCAGGTGCTGGACGACGGAAGGCTCACCGATGGCCAGGGCAGGGTGGTCGACTTTACGAACACCGTCATAATAATGACCAGCAACCTCGGTTCCGAGTATGTCCTGAGGGATGACGAGAATGCCAGGGCGCAGGTCATGGCGGCGATCAAGGGAGCGTTCAAACCCGAGTTCATAAACCGTATCGACGAGATCATTGTCTTCCATCCCCTCGGAGAGGAGCAGATCAGGACGATAGTCAGACTGCAGCTCGACGAGCTCAAGGAAAGGCTTGAGAGGAAGAACCTTCATCTCGAGTGGACGAAGGAGGTCGAGGACATGGTCATGAAGGCAGGCTTCGATCCCACGTTCGGGGCACGACCGATAAGGAGGGCCGTACAGAACAACATCGAGAACCCGCTTTCGGTGTCTCTTCTCAAGGGCGGGTGGCCGGAGGGCAAGACCATACGGCTTTCAATGTCCGCCGGTCAGCTTGTCATCGAGTAACGCTTGGTAGAGCTCTGGAATGTCCGTATCGAACACGGTTCCGTAGGAGCCGTGGTATGTGAGGCATCCCACGTCCGCCAGAAATTCCTTGAACGGCCTCGGATCGTTTCTGAGGCCGTTTGTTTTTTCCTTCGACACGAATACCGGATGTCCGGGGATCTTGCCGAACCGGACGGCATGCGCCGCACCTGCCAAGCAGCTTCTTGCCTTTCTCGAAATCATCGTCGGTGAGAAGCGGCAGATCCCCCGGAAGTATTGCGACATCATCGCATATCCCTTCGAGTCCGGCTATGGTGCTGCTTCTCTGCCCTTTTTCAAAGTCCGGGTTGTATTTCATGGTGACATCGTAGGATGAAAGTATCCTTTCCACCTTCTCTTTTTCATATCCGAGCACGCAGACGACGTTGTCGCTGTGTCTTGCCGCAATGGCGAGCGGGTGTTCGAACAGGGCTTTTCCCTTATATGGCAGCAACAGTTTGTTCCTGCCCATCCTTGTTGAAAGCCCTGCAAGCAGAAGAATCGTCGTCATACACGATATTCTAATCTTGAAAACGATAAAATAAAAGTTTTAATCTTCTTTCCATGGGTGCGACGATAATCAATGCGGTGGCTGTTGTCCTGGGAGCCACCGTGGGACTTGTATTCAAATCCAGGATCGGAGAGGATTTCAAAAAGATAGTGATGGTTTCTGCCGGACTGGTCACCCTTGTGCTCGGTCTCGACATGGCGGTTTCGTCCTCGGAGACGCTGGTCATATTGTTTTCACTGATTTTCGGAGGTTTCATTGGAACGTGGCTGCGGATAGAGGATCGCGTCGAAGGCCTGGGCAACAGATTCGCAGGGGAGGGGGACTCATCCTTCGGCATGGCTTTCCTTAATTCCTCGCTCCTTTTCTGCTCCGGGGCCATGAGCATCGTAGGAAGCATCGAGGCCGGTACCGGGCAGGGATGGAACCTGATACTTGTAAAGAGCGTCATGGACGGCTTCATGGCCATTGTTTTCGCCGCAGCGTATGGCAAGGGGGTTTATCTTTCAGCCCTTACCATAATTGTCTACCAGGGCTTCTTCACCCTTGCAGGAGCCTGGATATCCCCGTTGCTTGGCGACGAGGGAATCGCTGTGATCAGTGCGAGCGGAGGATTCCTTCTCCTGATGCTTGCCCTGGGACTCCTCGAGGTGAAAAAAATAAAGACCGGGAATTTTCTCCCGGCCCTTGTGCTGGCTCCGGTACTTCTTTATGCCAGCTCTTTTTTCAACATGATTTGAACGGTCTCCGATGGACGGGGGGCGATCCCCCCGTTTTTCAGTCCTTGTTCCTTGCGTCGTCCAGCACGCTGTCCATCTTGCTTTTCTTCACCTTGCACGGCGATACGTGCCAGATGTCGTTCGCGTATTCGAGTATGGTCCTGTCAGAGCTGAACTTAGCGGATGCTGCGATGTTGAGGACGGCCTTTCTGTTCCATGCCTTCCTGTCGTCCCTGTAAAGCTTCTCCGCATCGGAATGCCTGTCGTGGTACATCCTGAGGTCCGCAAAATGGAAATACCTGTCCCCGTATTCGAAGAGCGCCTTCCTGAGCGGCTCGAAGATGCCCGGCTCGTGGATGTTGAAGTAATCCGATTCTATCAGTGCGATCATCGCCGATATCTCCTCGTCCTTGTCCACCCAGGCCTGCGGATCGTAGCTCTTCCCGAGCTCCCTGATCTGATCTTCTGTGTGTCCGAAGATGAAGATGTTGTCCATGCCGACCTCTTCCGCCATCTCGACGTTCGCGCCGTCAAGCGTACCGAGAGTGAGCGCTCCGTTGCACATGAATTTCATGTTTCCGGTTCCTGAAGCCTCTGTTCCCGCCGTTGAGATCTGTTCGCTTATGTTCGTTGCAGGGATGATGTTCTCTGCCATCGTGACACGGTAGTTTGGCATGAAATACACCTGCAGCACCTTGTTCACCTGGCTGTCGCTGTTGATGACATTGGCGATGTTGTTGATGAACTTGATGATGAGCTTCGCATTCACATATCCTGGCGCCGCCTTCCCCCCGAAAAGGAATGTCGTCGGGGGAAAACTTTCGAGATAGGCCCTGTCGTTTTTCATCCTGTTGTATATCATCAGTATGTTCAGGGCGTTCAGCAACTGTCTCTTGTATTCGTGGATCCTCTTGACCTGGACATCAAGCAGCATGTCGGGGTTGAGTATTATTCCGCAGTCCTTCTTGAGGAATTTTGCCGCATTCAGCTTGCATTCGTATTTGATCTTCGCGAAATCCTCGAGGAACGCCGGGTCGTCGGCATAAGCTCCGAGCTTCCTGATCTGTTCGAAATCCGTGATCCACCCGCTTCCTATCGTATCCGAAATCTTTTCTGCAAGCCTGGGGTTTGCATCAAGAAGCCATCTCCTCTGCGTTATGCCGTTTGTCTTGTTGTTGAACCTTTCGGGGTAGATGAGGTTGAATTCGGGGAACATCGATTTCTTGAGCAGCTCGCTGTGAAGCTCCGCGACCCCGTTTGTGCTGTGGCTTCCGATGATGGACAGGTTTGCCATGCGCACCATCTTCGGATTGGACTCCTCGATTATGGACACATTCGCGATCTTGTCGCTCTGCATCGGGAAGAAAGAAACGGCCTGCGAGATGAAACGCTGGTTGATCTCGTAGATGATCTGCATGTGGCGCGGAAGGATCTTCTCGATCATTGGAAGCGCCCACTTCTCGAGAGCCTCCGGCATGAGGGTGTGGTTCGTGTATCCCATGGTCTTCACGGTTATGTCCCATGCCTCGTCCCATCCGAGCCCTTCCTGGTCGATGAGCAGCCTCATGAGCTCCGGGATCGCCAGCGACGGGTGTGTGTCATTCAGCTGGATTGCAGCCTTCGAGGGGAAATCCTTCCAGGCTATTCCGTCCCTCTTTGTCCTCCTTATCGTGTCCTGGAGCGAACAGGATACAAAGAAGTACTGCTGCTTGAGCCTGAGCTCCTTTCCCATGTAAAGCGTGTCGTTGGGGTAGAGTACCTGGGACAGTGTCTCCGCGTTTATCTTGTTTCTGACCGCTTCGGTGTAGTCGCCGCTGTTGAACTCCTCGAACGAGAAACCTTCGGGGCTTGTCGCCGACCAGAGGCGGAGCGTGTTGATCGTCTTTCCACCGTATCCGACAATCGGTGTGTCATATGCAACGCCGTTGACCTGTTCGGCGGGTTCCCAGACGAAAATGTCCCTGCCGTTCTCCTTGAACTGCTTGACCTGACCTCCGAAATATACCGGATATACACGATCACGTCTCATGATTTCCCATGGATTGCCGTCCTTGAGCCAGTTGTCCGGCTGTTCGGACTGCCATCCGTTTTTTATCTGCTGCTTGAAAATTCCGTAGTTGTACCGGATTCCGTATCCGAATGCCGGAATCTCGAGGGTTGCGAGAGAGTCCAGGAAGCAAGCTGCGAGCCTACCGAGCCCTCCGTTGCCCAGGCCCGCATCCGGTTCCTGGTCCCTTAATTCCTCCCAGTCGTAGCCGAGGCTCTTTAGAGCATCCTTGACCGGCTGCTCGAGACCGAGGTTGATGACGTTGTTCGTCATTGCACGGCCCATGAGGAATTCTAGCGAGAGGTAGTAGACCCTTTTGCTGTTCCTGCTCCTCTGTGTCTTTCTCGACAGGTCCCACTGGTGGATGATCCTGTCCCGTATTGCAAGGCTTATAGCCTGGTATCTGGACTGATAGTCGGTGTGGTATACGTCGCTGTCCAAGCCGTACTTGAGCTGCTCTGCAAAGTCTTGTGCGATGTCCTTTGCCGTTTTGCCATAACGGGTCTTGATTTCGTTTGCCATATCTTCTCCTAATATTGTCCTTTCCGCTGGAAAGGGGTGAAAACAGTCTATTGTATAATAGATAATTTTTTGCAATGTATTCAACTGCAAAAACGGTGTTAAATAAGATTATATTCCATGCGATGAGGAAAAAAGTGTTGGAAACATCGCTGTTGGACGATATTAAGGACGTTTTCGGCGCATTCCGATCAGCAGCATGGGCAATTTTTTTCCATGAAAAGAAATTCGGATACACGGCTATTGACAAATCATCCTGTCTTTGTTATTGTAGCTTTTGCATGTTTTGGCCGACATGGTTTTGGCCCATGCTTCCATGTTATGGAAAATCCGAAACCGCCCTTGTAGCTCAGTCGGTAGAGCACCACCATGGTAAGGTGGGGGTCGCCGGTTCAAATCCGGCCGAGGGCTCGAAAAGCAAAACGGTTTATACCGAGGAGATAGAACATGGCATCTAACAAGAAGAAAGGACCTGTAGAAAAAATAGCTCTTCAGTGCACAGAGTGTAAGCAGAAGAATTACACCACGGAAAAGAACCGCCGCAATACTCCGAACAAGCTTGAACTTATGAAGTATTGCCCGTTCGAGCACAAGCACACCCTCCACAGGGAAACGAAAATCAAATAAGAAGGTTGATGCAGCCTGGTTCAAGGTTCGTACAGGTCAATAGCTCCAATGGTAGAGCGGCGGTCTCCAAAACCGCATGTTGGGGGTTCGAGTCCCTCTTGGCCTGTAGGACCCTTGAACCTTGTTGTTTATAAGGAAGTTAAGAATGAAGAAGATTGGTAAGTATTTCAAGGAGTGCTTCTTGGAAATGAAAAAGGTTTCCTGGCCCTCCAAACAGGTTGTCCTGCAGTCCACTTGGGTTGTCATAGTTTCAACCATCATCTTCGCACTTGTTCTCGGCCTTGTGGATATTTTGCTCGGCCTTGGTTTGGATCTGTTGTTCTAGGAATTGCAAATGGCTAAGGGTTGGTACGTAGTACATACATATTCAGGATACGAGCAGAAGATCGAGAGGATCATCAACAAGCTCAGACAGATGGATCCGGAGTTTGCGGTATATTGCACAGGCGTCAACGTCCCCATGGAGACGGTCGAAACCCTGAATGACAAGGGTGAGAAGAAGATGGAGCTGCGCAAGGTCCTGCCGGGGTACATTCTTGTCGAACTCGATCTTGAAGAGTCCACCTGGCGCCAGGTAACAAGCAAGATCATCAGGATCCAGGGTGTGACTGGCTTCATCTCTGCAGATAAGTCAGGACGTGCCATGCCCAACCCCCTTTCGCAGAGGGAGCACCGCTCGATTCTGGAGCGCACTGGTGAGCTTGCGCCTGAAAAGACTTTCCGTCCGAAGCAGGATTTCGTTGTTGGGGAGGAGGTTCTCGTGACATCGGGGCCGTTTGCTTCCTTCAAGGGGACTGTGGAGGAAATCGACCTTCAGAAGGGAAGACTCCGCCTTTCCCTGGAGATTCTTGGAAGATTCACACCGGTGGATGTGGATTTTTCGCAGGCGGAGAAGGTTGTCCAGTAAATCGGACGGCTTTTGATTTTTGACATTTGTCAATTTAATGCATGATTACTCCCTTGCAATAGCAAGGTGGGAGCCTGATCGTATGACAGGCGTTAATACCAGCGCACGGCCCGAACAATTCCGGTCATCTCAGACCAGGCCGCGAGCGTAAGGAGAAAGATATGGCAAAGAAGAAGGTGACTGCAATCATCAAGTTGCAGTGCCCGGCACAGAAGGCCACTCCGGCACCACCCATTGGTCCGGCACTCGGCCCTCATGGTGTCAGTGCCCCACAGTTCGTTCAGCAGTTCAATGACAAGACGAAGTCGTTCGAAGCTGGACTCATCATCCCTGTTGTCATTACGGTTTACCAGGACAAGAGCTTCACTTTCGAGCTCAAGACCCCTCCTGCCGCTGTCCTTATCAAGAAGGCTCTTGGCATCCAGACAGCCAGCGGAACACCGAACAAGGTGAAGGTCGGAAAGCTCACCGATGCCCAGCTTACTGAAATCGCAACCACAAAGATGCCCGACCTCAATGCAAACGACATCGACGCTGCAAAGAGGATTGTCGCAGGAACAGCCCGCTCGATGGGTGTAGAGGTGGAGAAGTAAGATGAAAAGAGGTAAGAAATATCAGGAAGCCGTCAAGAAGATTGACAGAACCAAGGTTTACACCGTTGACGAGGCTGTGGCTCTCGTGAAGGAACTTGCATTCGCAAAGTTCCCCGAGACAGTCGAAGTGTCCGTCAAGCTCAACCTCAAGAAGAGTCAGTCCGTCAGGGATACCGTAGTGTTGCCGAACCAGTTCTCCGCCCAGAAGAAGATTCTCGTCTTCGCAAAGGGCGACAAGGCCAAGGAGGCCGAGGAGGCTGGAGCCGCATATGTCGGAGACAACGACCTCATCGAGAAAATCAGGGGTGGCTGGCTTGATTTCGATATCGCAGTCGCAACACCTGACATGATGAAGGATGTCGGTAGGCTTGGACCGATCCTCGGAAGAAGGGGATTGATGCCGAACCCGAAGACACATACGGTCACCAACGACATCAAGGAAGCTCTTGCAGAGCTCAACAAGGGTCGTACCGAGTTCAGAAGCGATAAGACAGGTGTCGTGCACCTCGCTGTTGGCAAGGTGAACATGGATGCCGCACAGATTGTTGAGAACACTCGTGTGACTGTTGATGAGATTGTCCGTAAGAGACCGAGCGACAGCAAGGGCGATTTCGTGCTTTCTGTTGCCCTCTCCTCCACAATGGGCCCCGGTGTCCACGTGGATGTCAAAGATCTTCTGGCTGTGGCCAGCAACTGAGGAGGATTTGAATGGACGATTACAAGACAAGAGTCACCCAGGCCAAGGAAGATGCCGTAAAGGCGCTCAGCGATGAGTTTGCCGGATACGACGGATATATCTTCACGAACTACAGGGGAATGACCGTTGCCCAGATCACCGAGATCCGCAAGGCTCTCAGGAAGGAGGATGCGGCCTATCGTGTTGTTAAGAACCGCTATGCCAAGATCGCTCTCAAGAACCTCGACAAGGGTGGGGCGGAAGAGCAGATGATCGGGCCGACGGCTGTCGCGCTCGCAAAGGGCGATACGGCCAACGTCGTTGCAAAGGTTCTTTTCCAGGCTGCAAAGGACAATGGAAAACTTGAGGTGAAGGGCGCGCTCGTCAACGGGGAGTTGATGACCGCAGAGCAGATCGAGCAGCTTTCCAAGCTCCCGACCAAGCTCGAGCTTATCGCTTCCTTGATGGGAACGATGAAGGCGCCGGTCCAGAAGCTTGCTGCTACATTGCTTGCTTACGTGGAGTCGAAAGGTGGTGCCGCAGAAGCACCCGCGAATGCAGAATGATACGGTTCTAGTCTACGAGTAACCTGCTAAACCGTTGAAAAAAAATTTTTATAAGGAGTAGATAATATGGCTACGAAAGAAGAAATCTTGGAATCCATCGCCGCAATGAGCGTAATGGAAGTTTCTGAACTCATCAAGATGATGGAAGAGAAGTTTGGTGTACAGGCTGCAGCCGCTGCTGTCGCTGTTGCTCCTGGTGCCGCTGCCGCCGGCGAGGCTGCCGCAGAAGAGCCGACCGAGTTCAACGTCGTCCTCAAGAGCGTCGATGCTGCGAAGAAGATCGCCTGCATCAAGGAAGTCCGTGGCGTGACCGGCCTCGGCCTCAAGGAAGCAAAGGACCTCTGCGAGAACGGTGGTGTTCTTAAGGAAAACGTCAGCAAGGAAGAGGCTGCATCCATGAAGGAGAAGCTCGAAGCTGCCGGCTGCGTTGTCGAAGTCAAGGCTGTAAACTAAGCTTTTTCTGATTTGATACCCGGGGTTGTTCCCCGGGAATATGCCATCGGAAGTTCTCCGGTGGCATAACGTGTCTATTCATATTTTGTTTTCATACAGGTACTTCGGTGCTGTTACGGGTGGAACATCCACCTTATGGAGGTACATACATGGGTTCTAACGGAAAACCCTTGAAGAGAGTTGACATCGGTTCGGAATTGCCGGAAGTCTGCGAACTGCCGAATCTTATCGGCATACAGACTGACTCCTATAAGAGATTCCTGCAGATTGAAAGGATTGAAAAGGGGCTTGCTCCCGATCCTGCTTTCGGTTTGGAGCATGTATTCCAGACCGTATTCCCCATCAAGAGTCCCAGCGAGGACATGATGGTCACATACAACGGGTATACCGTTGACATGGAAGGGATCAAGTATTCCGAGAGCGAGTGCAAGAAGAAAGGCAGGACATACGGAGTTCCGGTGAAGGCCAAGCTCGCGCTCCAGATGAAGAACGGAGAAATCAGGGAAAAGGAAATTTTCTTCGGTGATTTCCCGCTCATGACCGACAGAGGCACATTTATCATAAACGGAGCGGAGAGGGTCATTGTTTCCCAGATCGTACGCTCCCCTGGCATTGTGTTCAAGGAAGGAAAGAAGAACGACGCATCCTCCCTTTATTTTGGAACACTTTATCCGTATGCCGGTACGAAGCTTGAATTCGTGCTCACAAGAAAGAACGAAAAGGTTGACGCCAAGAAAGGCGAGATGACGACAGCCCAGGAAAAGAAGAGGGTGAACAACATCATCCAGGTGAGCTTCGGCAAGAAGCCGTTCCTGGTGACATTCTTCCTCCGTGTCCTCGGCTTGGACACCAGGGAAAAGATCGTCAGCGCTTTCTATGCTCCCAAAACCATAAATACAAACGACGATTACACCGATCAGAAATTCTACCTGTACAGGGATGTCATGGATCAGGAAAGCGGAGAGCTCAGATTCTGTGCAGGTGATGAGGTCGCATCCATCGAACTCCATGAGCTCAGCGCCAGCGGAATCGGAAGCATCGAGGTTTGCGATGTCGCAGGAAAGGATATCGACCATCCCGAGCTCGCAGTGCTCAAGACACTTAGGCGCGAGCACATTCTCTGCCCTGCCTACAGGCATGAGGAAGGGGAGGAGTTCCAGAACCAGTATATCAACTGCATTGTGGAGGCGTGCAAGAATTCGCTTCCCCAGAATCTCAAGACATTCCCCGATCCTTCAAGGATAATCAGCTATTTCCAGGACATGTTCCTTCATGCGAGGGGATTCGACCTCTCGAAGATCGGCCGCTACAAGCTTAACAAGAAATTCTATGGAATGGACGAGGAGAAGTATCAGACCAGCACCTCTCTGCTTCCCGAGGACGTCATAGAAACCGTTAAGAACCTTGCAATTTTCTGTGAGGGCGGCATGAAGGAGGACGATATCGATGCTCTTGGAAACAGGAGGGTCAGAACCGTCGGAGAACTTCTTCAGAACAATATACAGGATGCGTTCTCCCGCATGGCGAAGACTGCAAGGGAAAAGATGAATGTGGCCGACGATACCGTCAAGCCCCAGGAAATCATCTCGATCAAGCCGATTGTCGGAGCCATAAAGGAATTCTTCGGTTCCTCGCAGCTGTCGCAGTTCATGGACCAGATCAACCCGCTTGCCGAGCTCACCCATAAGAGGAGGGTCAGCGCACTCGGCCCGAAGGGCGGTCTTTCCAGAAGCAGCGCCAGGGCCATCTACGAGGTACGTGACGTACACTACACACATTACGGAAGGATCTGTCCGATCGAGACGCCGGAAGGTTCCAACATCGGTCTTATCCTCTCTCTTGCAAACTATGCCCGTATCAACGAGCTCGGATTCCTGGAGACCCCGTACCGCAAGGTGGAGAACGGAATCGTGACCAACGAAGTCAGGTATCTGGATGCGAACGACGAGGAAAGATGCAAGATAGCCCAGGGCAACGCAAGAATCGACGAAAACGGACATTTCCTCGAGCAGGAGGTGTCGATCCGTGAAAACGGTGATTATTCGACGGCAAGCCCCGAGGAGATCGACTGGATGGACGTGTCTCCCAAGCAGGTTGTATCCGTTGCGACGTCCCTTATCCCGTTCCTCGAGCATGACGATGCGAACCGTGCCCTCATGGGATCGAACATGCAGCGTCAGGCCGTACCTCTTGTGTTCCCGGAGGCACCCAGGGTTGGAACAGGAATGGAGCAGAGGACCGCGTATGATTCAGGCGTCCTGATCAAGGCGAAGCATGCTGGAATCGTCAAGTACGTGTCCTCCACAAGGATAGAGGTCGTACCGGATAATCCCGAAATCGAGGGAGAGGTCGATAAGTACGAGGTCCATAAGTTCGAAAGGACCAACCAGGACAGCTGTCTCAACCAGAAACCGATTGTCTATGTGGGCGACCATGTTGATGCCGGCGACGTGCTTGCGGACGGCCCTGCCACGCAGAACGGAGAACTTGCCCTCGGAAGGAACATCCTTGTAGGGTTCGTTCCATGGAACGGCTACAATTACGAGGACGCCGTCCTCATCAGCGAGCGTGTCGTCAGGGAGGATATCTATACAAGCATCCATATCAAGGAGTTCAGCGTTGACATCAGGGATACCAAGCTCGGGCCTGAAAAGCTCACCCGTGACATTCCAAACACTTCGGAAAAGCTTATCGAGCACCTTGATGCGGACGGTATAGTCTGTATCGGAACTTATGTCCGCCCGGGCCACATCCTGGTTGGAAAGGTGACGCCCAAGAGCGAGGCGGACACGACCCCCGAGGTCAAGCTCCTCAACTCCATCTTCGGAGAGAAGGCCAAGGAGGTGAGGGATTCCTCGCTCAAGGTGCCGCACGGTACCGAGGGAACCGTCATCGATATCCAGCATCTGCAGAAATCGGACAAGGATGAGCTGCAGCCTGGAGTGGAACACACCATCAAGGTGTTGATAGCCACCAAGCGTAAGCTCAAGCAGGGCGACAAGATGGCGGGACGACATGGAAACAAGGGTGTTGTCTCCCGTGTCCTGCCTGTCGAGGATATGCCGTACATGGAAGATGGAACACCGCTGGATGTATGTCTCAACCCGCTCGGCGTTCCGTCTCGTATGAACATCGGACAGCTTATGGAAACCCAGCTCGGATGGGCGGCCGTGAAAAACGACAAGTGGTACAAGACGCCGGTCTTCCAGAGCGCAAGCATGGAGCAGATCGAGCATGAGATGGAGGAGGCCGGACTTCCGAAGAACTCCAAGATAAAGCTCTATGACGGACGCACGGGAATCCCGTTTGTCAACGACGTCTTCTGCGGCTACATCTACTATCTCAAGCTGCATCACCTTGTCGATGATAAGATGCATGCCCGCTCGACCGGTCCTTATTCCCTTGTAACCCAGCAGCCGCTCGGTGGTAAGGCGATGTTCGGTGGCCAGAGACTCGGAGAGATGGAGGTTTGGGCATTCGAGGCGTACGGTGCGGCCAACACCCTTCAGGAGCTGCTCACGATCAAGAGCGATGACATGAAGGGAAGGGTGCAGATCTACGGATCGATCGTAAAGGGCGAGAGCACCAAGACGGCATCCATGCCGGAGGCGTTCAACGTGCTTGTCCAGGAGATCAGAGGTCTTGCACTGGATATTTCCGTATACGATGAGAATGAGAAGCAGGTTCCGCTCACCGAACGTGATGAGGAACTGATCACCAAGAAGGAAAAAGGTACTTTCTAGGAGGAGAGAATGAAGGAAATTCAGGATTTCAGCAGCATCAGGATAAAGCTTGCATCCCCGGAACAGATCCTCGCTTGGAGCTACGGCGAGGTAAAGAAGCCGGAAACGATAAACTACCGTTCTCTCCGCCCGGAGAGGGATGGCCTTTTCTGCGAAAGGATTTTCGGAACCACTAAGGAATGGGAATGCTATTGCGGAAAATTCAAATCCAACAGGTATAAGGGAGTGGTCTGCGACCGCTGTGGTGTCGAGGTGTCCGATACAAAGGTACGCCGTGAGAGGATGGGTCATATAACGCTTGCCGCTCCGGTTGCACATATCTGGTTCTACCGCTCGACGCCTTCCATCATGAGCTATCTGCTCGACATAAAGAGGGCCGAGCTCATGGAGATTCTTTCCTATGAGAAATATGTTGTCACCGATCCCGGCCAGAATGAGGAGCTTAGGAAAAACCAGGTCCTTACTGAAGACCAATACAATAGCCTGTATGACAAATATGGTGATACTTTCAAGGCTTCCATGGGTGCAGAGGCTATCTATGATCTTCTCAAAGGTCTTGATCTCAAGGCTCTTTCCGAAGAGCTCAGGGCCCAGCTCAGCCAGAAGGAGGGAGCGAACAACAAGATTGACAACAAGCTTCTGAGCCGTATCCGCTACTGCGAGGATTTCCTTTCGAGCGGAAACAGGCCGGAATGGATGATCCTCAAGGTCATCCCCGTCATCCCGCCAGATCTGCGCCCGATGGTGCAGCTTGATGGCGGAAGGTTCGCCACCACGGATCTCAACGAACTTTACAGGCGTGTCATCAACAGGAACAACCGTCTTGCAAGGCTCATCAACATCCAGGCTCCGGACATCATCATCCGCAACGAGAAGAGGATGCTCCAGGAAGCCGTGGATTCGCTTTTTGACAATGGCAAGACCGCAAACCCGACCAAGGGCAGCAGCAAGAGGGATCTCAAGAGCCTTTCAGACGTGCTCAAGGGCAAGCAGGGACGCTTCCGCCAGAACCTGCTTGGAAAGCGTGTCGACTATTCGGGAAGATCCGTAATCGTCGTCGGACCGGAGCTCAGGATGCATCAGTGCGGAGTGCCGTCGAAGATGGCTCTCGAGCTTTACAAGCCCTTCATCATGAAAAAGCTTGTCCAGGACGGGATTGCGCAGAATATCAAGAGGGCAAAGCTTCTTGTGGAAAGCGAGGACGAGAAGGTATGGGGCATCCTCGACGATGTCGTCAAGGAGCATCCCGTAATGCTCAACAGGGCGCCTACGCTCCATCGTCTGGGCATCCAGGCGTTCGAGCCTGTGCTTGTCGAGGGAAAGGCGCTCAAGCTTCATCCCCTCGTATGCCATGCGTTCAACGCTGACTTCGATGGTGACCAGATGGCCATCCATGTGCCTCTCACGCAGGCCGCACAGCTGGAGTGCTGGACGTTGATGCTTTCCACCACAAACCTGCTCGATCCTGCGAACGGAAAGCCGATCGCGTTCCCGAGCCAGGACATGGTCCTCGGAATCTTCTATCTGACCAAGGAAATGCTTCCGCTCGAGGGCGAGGTCGTCACGAGGTACAAGCATTTCGAGACGATCGACGAGATCGAGGCTGCCATCGATGCAGGAAGCATCACCTACAACCAGAAGATCTATTACCGCCTCAGAAAGGGGCTTGAGATCGTGGATGAGAACGGCGTGAAGACAGTGTCCGACGGAAAGAGCTGGGTTGCGACCACTGCCGGAAGGATCATCTTCAACTCCGCAATCCCCCGTGGAATCCCGTTCCAGAACTACTGTCTCGGAGACAAGCAGCTTAAGAAGGTCATCGGTGAGACCATCAAGAACCACAAGCCCAGCGTGGCTGTCGAGCTTCTTGATTCGGTCAAGGACCTCGGCTTCAAGTATGCGACGATTTTCGGCGCCACGATCGGTCTCAGCGACATGATTGTTCCCGAGAGCAAGAAGGAGCTTATCGAGGAGGCCAACGAGAAGCAGGCCGTCGTCGTCAGACAGTACAACGAAGGTCAGATCACCCAGGAGGAAAGGTACAACCGTGTCATCGAGGTCTGGACCGAGACGAACGAGAAGCTCACGAACGTCCTCATGGACGAGCTCAAGAAGAGCCAGAGGGGCTTCAACCCGCTCTTCCTCATGGCCGATTCCGGCGCAAGAGGCAGCAAGACGCAGATCAGACAGCTGGGCGGAATGCGCGGCCTCATGGCAAAGCCGAACGGAAAGATCATCGAGCTCCCGATCAAGAGTAACTTCAAGGAAGGTCTTTCTATCATCGAGTTCTTCATCTCCTCCAACGGCGCGCGCAAGGGTCTCACCGATACGGCTCTCAAGACCGCAAAGGCCGGATACCTCACACGTAAGCTCGTCGATGTCGCACAGGACGTTGTCGTGAGCGAGGAGGACTGCCAGACGATCAACGGAATCTGGACCAGTGCCGTACGTGACGGAGACCAGATCATCGAATCGCTGTCCTCCCGCATCGCGGGCAGCTGCCCTGTGGAGGATGTCCTGCATCCGTTCCTCAAGGACGAGGAGGGCAGGCCGGTTGTGCTGGCAAAGGCCAACGAGGAGATTTCCGACGAGACTGCCAAGATAATAGAGGATGCCGGAGTCGAGAAGGTTCTGCTCAGAACAGTTCTCACATGTGAAAGCGAGCATGGTGTCTGCCGCAAGTGCTATGGCAGGAACCTTGCTACCAACAGGACCGTGGAGATCGGTGAGGCTGTCGGAATCATCGCCGCACAGTCCATCGGACAGCCCGGTACCCAGCTCACCATGAGAACGTTCCATGTCGGAGGTACGGCAAGCACCAGTACGAAGGATAACAAGCTTTCCTTCGACTATCAGACGATAGTCAGGGATATCAAGGGACAGGTCATCAACAGGGCCGACGGTGTGGAGATATTCCCGAGAAAGGGTCATATCTCGATTTCGAAGGTCCTCGACGAGATCACAGGCCTTTACGACGAGCTGACCGTCGAGGACGGAGCTTCCGTCGCGAAGGGTTATCCGATGTACAGGACCCATGGGGAATATGTCAATGCAAAGAGCAACGGCCATCTCCATATCATCGACGGACGGACGTTCATCCTTTCCACCGCAAGCGAGTACAAGGTTCCCGCAGGAGCCGAGCTCAAGGTCAGGAACCATCAGGTTGTCGATGCCGGCGATCCGATCATCACGTTCGATCCGTTCTCTTCCCCGATAATCTCTGATGTGTCGGGTACGATCGTGGAATTTGCGGATTTCGTGGAGGACAAGTCCTACAGGAGGATCGTCAACGAGGCCGGAGAGGCGGAGATGATAATCGTCGCCTCCGCACAGCTCGGACAGTTCCATCCGACCGTGATAATCGAATCCGAGAACGGACAGCGCTACAACTTCCCGATTCCCGGTGGTTCGTACATGGTCGTCAAGGAGGTCGGAGAGGTCGTCTCCATCGGAGACACGATTGCCAAGGAAGCGATCGACAGCGCGACCACGAAGGATATCGCCGGCGGTCTTCCGCAGGTCGACTCGCTCTTCGAGGCCCGTCATGGAAAGGTCGCATCGTCGAACAAGGTCAATCCGATCATACTTTCGCGCGTCACCGGACGTGTCGTCAGGATCGAGGCCAAGGGAAACACCGGAAGCACGACCGTCGTCATCCGGGACGTATTCGGCAAGGAGCACCCGCACAAGGTGTATACCAAGGATGCTCTTCTTTCCGTACGCGAGGGGGATGAGGTCAAGGCTGGCGACCCGCTCTGCGACGAGACCGTCACAAGCCGTGAGATTCTCGATGTGCTTGGTGAGAACGCAGTTCTTTCCTTCCTCGTCGAGGAGATCCAGAAGGTCTACCGCATGCAGGGCGTCGAGATCAACGAGAAGCATCTCGGAATCATAATCCGGCAGATGCTCAAGAAGGTCGAGATCGTCCGTGCCGGTGATACACAGTTCGTAAAGATGCAGAAGGTTGACAAGAACCTCTTCAAGAGGGTCAACGAGCAGGCAAAGAGGGAAGGCAAGCAGCCGGCCATCGCCCGCCCTGTGCTCCAGGGTGTTTCGGATGCGGCTTTGAGCGTGGATTCCTTCATCTCCGCCGCCTCGTTCCTCTCGACGACGAAAGTATTGACAAATTCTGCCATAGCAGGTAAAAAGGATGAGTTGCGCGGTCTGAAGGAGAACGTCATAATCGGTCATCTCATTCCTGCCGGTACCGGCATGAAGAGATACAGGAACGTTCATCTTGAGGACGAGAAGCTTCTTGAGATCCAGAGCGAGAAGGACAGGGAGAGAAAGGAAAGAAAGCCCGAGACCGTCTCCGCCGAGGAGGAGAAGGAGCTTCAGGAACTCGGAGACATGAATACCTTGGGAGAGAGTGCCGAACCTGCGGATTTCGCAGGTGATGAGGAGTAGCGCTGTCGCGCGCCTCATGGCACAGCTCTCATGCTGACCAGGGTTTTCAGATATATTTGGCGCCTGTGCGCCAAAAAACCTTTCCTTTGTGAGGGGAAAGGACGAAACAAGGAGCGTATCGTAAGATGCCTACTATTAATCAGCTTATAAGAAAGGGCAGGACCAGCACGAAGAGCAAGACAAAATCTCCGGCTCTCGAGGGATGCCCTCAGAAAAGAGGTGTTTGCACCAGGGTTATGACAGTAACCCCGAAGAAGCCTAACTCAGCTCTCAGAAAGGTTGCCAGGGTCAGGCTTTCCAATGGAATCGAGGTCACCGCCTACATTCCTGGTATCGGACATAACCTTCAGGAGCACTCCGTCGTCCTCATCAGGGGCGGAAGGGTCAAGGACCTCCCGGGTGTGCGTTACCACATCATCCGCGGAAGCAAGGATACCCTTGGCGTGAATGACAGAAAGAGAAGCCGCTCAAAGTACGGTGCAAAGAAGCCAAAGGCCTGATAGGGAGGGAAGGAAAAAATGTCTAGAGATTCGAAAACTCCTGTAAGGACCATCGCACCTGATGCCATCTACTCCAATGGCGTAGTGGCCAAGTTCATCAACAGGATGATGAAGGACGGTAAGAAGAGCATCTCCACAAAGATTCTCTATACCGCAATGAAGAAGATCGAGGAGAAGTCCGGCGAGAAGGCTCTCGACGTGTTTCTCAAGGCTGTCGACAATGTGAAGCCTGTTGTCGAGGTCAAGAGCAGGAGGGTTGGTGGAGCAACCTACCAGGTTCCTGTCGAGATCAAGGAGGACAGGCGCGAGGCACTTGCTATGAGGTGGTTGATCAACGCAGCCCGCTCAAGAAACGGCAAGAGCATGGCCGACAAGCTTGCCGACGAGCTCATCGACGCATACAACAGCACGGGTTCAGCCTTCAAGAAGAAGGAAGATACCCACCGCATGGCGGATGCGAACAAGGCTTTCAGCCATTTCAGGTTCTGATTGCTGGAGCCATATGGGTCTCCCCTTTCCGGGGAGGCTTTTTTTTTCTTCACGGTTGGATTACCATCTTCATATGTTCACACCGGATTATGACGATTATTATTCGCTCGTTTCATACGCATCAAGGTTCGTGTCCGATCCGGAGGATGTGGTGCGGGCCTATTTTGAACGCATCTCGTCGATCAACAGGCTTATTCTTTGGGAGAAGGATCATGGAAACACGGCTTTCAAGGAAAGCCTTTTGCAGGAGGCGGCGGAACATGTGCTCGAAAACGGCACGCCGGACTGCGACATGCTGGAGATCCTGAAGCTCAGCAATGCCTTCGGGGTGCTTGTGGACGGATCCGACATAAGTGCGGACATCTCCATCTATAATGATTTTGTCGCCTATCTGACGGAAAACGGGATAAACGCCTGAGCTCAGCCGTTGCTCTGTGCGACCGCCTTCTTGAGAGCTTCGGCAAGCTGGTCGGGACAGCTTGTGTCCTTCATCCCGCATCTTATCCCCTCAAGCTTCGAGATCACATCTTCCGCCCTGCGTCCCTCGCACAGGGCTCCGATACCCTTGAGATTTCCGTTGCAGCCGCCGAAAAAACGTATGTTGTGCACTCTTGTTTCCCCGTCAAGGCTGAATGTGATTAGACGGGAGCATGTGCCGTGTGTCTGATATTCGAATTCCCTCATGCAAGCGAATTTACTATCCGGCGGTGTTTTTTACAAGTGGGGTATGTGTGTTTGTTTTGAAAACGGGGGCCGTTTTATTCCCGGTTTTCCGATGTTTTCCACGGTTTTTTCAGTGTTTTTCCGGTCTGCACCTGTTTTTTTCCACCGTGGCGCCTGCTTTGTTGGGGCTGTTAAATCTTTTTCTTAAAACATGTTGACAATACTTTAAATATCTTTTAGCATAGTCAAGGTGTCTGGCCGGGCTATGCCGATTGGCCGGACGGAGAGCCAAACCGGTTGCCTCCAGGGGCTATCAGGTGGTTCCAGAACGTAGGTTTTTTTTAATCTGTATGCGTATGTCGTCAGGCTTGGTCCCTGCCGACCTCTGGAAACCCCCAACTACACCTAATCCTTGGGCAATCAGTTGATTCTCTTGAAACCGGTAAAGGCTTGAGCCTTTATGAGATATTTTGATTTGTGACATTCAGGTCACAAGGAGGAAACTGATGGCTAAGGAAAAATTCGAAAGAACGAAGCCTCATGTAAACGTTGGTACTATCGGTCACGTAGACCATGGTAAGACCACTCTCACAGCTGCTATCACCATGCACTGTGCAAAGCTTTTCGGTGACAAGGCTCTTGCTTATGATGCAATCGACAACGCACCGGAAGAGAAGGAAAGAGGAATCACAATCAACACCCGTCACGTTGAGTATCAGTCCAAGAACAGGCACTATGCGCACGTTGACTGCCCGGGCCACGCAGACTACATCAAGAACATGATCACTGGTGCTGCTCAGATGGACGGTGCTGTCATCGTCGTTGCCGCCACGGATGGTGCAATGGCTCAGACAAAGGAGCACATCCTTCTCGCAAGGCAGGTTGGTGTACCCGCCATCATCGTATTCATCAACAAGTGTGACCAGGTCGACGATCCGGACCTCATCGAATTGGTTGAGGAGGAAATGAGGGATCTTCTCTCCGAATATGGTTTCGATGGTGCGAACGCTCCTGTCATCAAGGGCAGCGCATACCTCGCAATGACCAAGCCCGACGATCCCGAAGCAACCAAGTGCATCGACGAGCTGCTTGACGCAATGGACAGCTACATCCCGCTTCCGGCACGTGCTGTCGATCAGCCGTTCCTCATGCCGATCGAGGACATCTTCTCCATCAGCGGACGTGGAACTGTTGTTACCGGTAGGGTCGAGCGCGGAGTAATCCATGTGAACGATCCTGTTTCCATCGTTGGAATCCGTGAGACAAAGAACACTGTTGTCACCGGCGTCGAGATGTTCAACAAGCTCCTTGACGAAGGTCAGGCAGGAGACAACATCGGTGCTCTTCTCAGAGGTGTCGACAAGAAGGAAGTTGTCCGCGGACAGGTTCTTGCCAAGCCGAACTCGATCACACCTCACGCGAAGTTCCTTGGAACCGTTTACGTTCTCAGCAAGGAAGAAGGTGGAAGGCACTCCCCGTTCTTCGACGGATACAGGCCTCAGTTCTACTTCAGGACCACCGACATCACCGGTACCTGCCACCTCCCGGCTGGTAAGGAAATGGTCATGCCTGGCGATCACACCGACATCATCGTCGAGCTGATCCACCCGGTTGCAATGGACAAGGGTCTCCGCTTCGCTATCCGCGAGGGTGGACGCACTGTCGCTTCCGGTCAGGTAACCGAGATTCAGGACTGATTGGAGTCCTAAAAACGTGCTGGGGCGCAGGCCCCGGCCCGTTATTTTGATTTTTGGAGATTTTTGAAAATGGCAAACGAGAGAATTCGAGTCAAATTAACAGGTTTTGAAACAGAATTGGTCGAACAGAGCTCAAAGGCGATTGTTCAGACTGTTGTCAAGGCGGGAGCCAAAGTATCCGGTCCCGTACCACTTCCGACTCGTATCAATAAGTATACTGTCTTGAGATCCCCTCACGTTAACAAGAAGGCTCGCGAGCAGTTCGAAATGAGAACACACAAGAGATTGATTGACATATTGGACCCGACTCAGAAGGTTGTGGAAGCCCTTATGAAACTTGAACTCCCAGCTGGTGTGGATGTAGAAATTAGACAGTAATAGTTGAGGTAAGAGATGTTAGGGCTTATCGGCAAAAAAGTTGGAATGACACAGGTGTTTGACGAAAATGGCAGACTTACCCCTGTGACTGTTATTAAAATTGAAGATAACGTCGTCATCGCAAACAGGACTGATGAGAAGAATGGCTATTCCGCAGCAGTTCTCGCATCCGGCGACAAGAAGAAAAGTCAGATCACCAAGCCATACGCTGGACAGTTCAAGGAAATCTGTGATCCGAAGTCCGTCGTCATGGAGATGAGGGATTTTGATTCGGACGTGAACGTTGGAGACAAACTCGGCGTGGACCTTTTCAAGGATGTCACTTTCGTCGACATCACCGGTACAAGCAAGGGTAAAGGTTTCCAGGGTGGTATGAAGCGCTACGGCTTCGGTGGTGGTAGGGCGACCCATGGTTCCAAGTTCCACAGGGATCTTGGTGGTACCGCAATGAGTTCGACGCCGTCACGCACATTCAAGGGTCACAGAATGGCTGGTCACATGGGCAACGAGAGGGTCACGGTTCAGAACCTCAAGGTTGTTGCAGTGGACAGCGAAATGCAGGTTCTCATGGTAAAGGGCGCGATTCCAGGCCCAACTCAGAGCACTGTGATCGTAAAGAAAGCGATTAAGAAGTAGTGGAGTTAGGATATGGAACAGAAAGTATTTTCTACTACAGGTAAGGAGTTGCGCACTGTAAATCTCAATGAGAACGTATTCGGTATCGAAGTTTCTACCGGCGCAATCTACCATGCAATAAGAAACGAAGCAGCCAACAGAAGAGTTGGAACTGCTTGTACAAAGACCCGTGCTGAGGTCAATTACAGCAATACCAAGCCTTATAAGCAGAAGGGAACTGGTAATGCCAGAAGGGGAGACAAGAAGTCTCCGATCGCCGTTGGTGGTGGTACGATCTTCGGACCAAAGCCCAGGGATTACAGCTACTCGCTTCCTAAGAAGGTGAAGCGCCTCGCGCTCAAGAGCCTCCTTTCGTTGGGTGTGGAAGAGGGAAGACTCCAGATTGTGGAGGATTTCACAAGCGATAACGGCAAGACCAAGGACATCGCCCAGATTATGAAGGCTTTCAATACTCAGGATCAGCGCACCGTGATCATCATGAAGGACGATGACGCTATGCTCCGCCGTGCTGCAAGGAACATTCCTTATCTCCACGTGCTCGCATACGACAAGCTCTCGGCAAAAGAACTCCTCTACGGAAGAAAGATTCTCGTACTCGAGTCCGCAGCCAAGAACCTTAATGATTTCTATGGTGAGAACTAAGGGGTACGGAAATGAGAGCAGATCAGGTAATTATTGAACCGATTTTGAGCGAGAAATCAAATATCGCACGCGAGGGCGACTGCAAAAAGTACACATTCCGCGTGGACCCGAAGGCGAACAAGTTTGAGATCATGCAGGCTTGCAAGGAGCTTTTCGGTGTAAACTGCATTTCTTGCAATGTTATGAACGTCGGTGGAAAGCCGAAGTTCTCCAGGGGCAAGGGTGGCTATATCAAGGGCTACAGGTCGTCCTGGAAGAAGGCGATTGTTACATTGGCTAAGGGCGAAAGCATCTCTGCCATTGAAGGTGTATAAGGAGAATAGGGAATATGGCACTTAAATCATTCAAACCAAATACTCCTGGTCTCCGCCAGAAGACTGTTTTGGTCAGAAGTGAAATCACAGCACAGAAGCCGGAAAAGTCTTTGACAAAAAGGCTTGTCAACACCGCAGGCCGCGACACGTTCGGACGCATCAGCGTAAGGCGCCGTGGCGGTGGACACAAGAGGGCATACAGAATCATCGACTTCAAGCGCAACAAATATGGCGTACCTGGAATTGTTAAGACCATCGAGTATGATCCTAACAGGAGTGCGAACATCGCACTTGTCTTCTACGCCGACGGTGAAAAGCGCTATATCATCGCACCGAAGGGACTTACAGTGGGAACACAGATCCTCAGCGGACCCAATGCCCCACTTGCTGTAGGCAACGCTCTTCCTCTTAAGAACATTCCCCTTGGTCTTACCGTGCACAATGTAGAACTCACCCTTGGACGCGGTGGACAGTTGGTAAGGGCTGCCGGCCTTGGTGCGACGGTTATCGCTAAGGAAGGGGACTATGTCACCCTTCGTCTCCCTTCGGGAGAGATGAGGATGGTTTTCGGCGAATGCTATGCCACGATCGGCGAGCTTGGAAACGAAGACCATATGAACGTGTCCTTGGGAAAAGCAGGTGCTTCCAGACACCTTGGCAACAGACCGAAGGTAAGAGGTGTTGTCATGAACCCTGTCGATCACCCGCATGGTGGTGGTGAAGGAAAGACAGCTGCAGGACGTCATCCGGTTACTCCTTGGGGCAAACCGACCAAGGGTGCCAAGACTCGTTCCAAGAAGAATCCTTCCAACAAGTTCATTGTTAAGAAGCGCAAGTAGGAGTAGAAAGTGTCAAGGTCAATTAAGAAAGGTCCTTTTGTCGAAGCAAAGCTCAACAGAAGGATTGAAGAATCAAACAAGACTGGTCAGAAGCAGATGATCAAGACCTACTCTCGTAGCTCTACGATCATCCCGGAAATGGTTGGCTATACCATCTCCGTTTACAACGGCAAGACCTGGGTTCCGGTATACGTTACTGAAAACCTGGTAGGTCACAAGCTCGGTGAGTTTGCTCCTACCCGCATTTTCCGCGGTCATGCATCTGACAAGAAGGGTAAATAAGTAGGTGTTTATGATGGAAACTAAAGGTTATAAAGCAATTGCCAAGTATTTGTTGGTTTCTCCTTCGAAGGTACGCCCGGTTGCAGATCTCGTAAGAGGCAAGAGCTACCCCCAGGCAGAAGCTATTCTTGCAGCAATGCCTCAGAAGGGCGCACGTCTTATTGCCAAGGTTTTGAAGTCCGCGGGAGCAAACGCTCTCAATCAGAACAGGAAGCTTGACGAAGACTCCCTCTTCGTTTCCGCTATCTATGTCGACGATGGACCGAGGCTGAAGAGGGTTTGGGCACGCTCCCATGGAAAGCGTGACATCCTTCTTAAGAGAATGTCTCACATCACCGTCATTGTAGACGAGAAGGTAGGTGAATAATGGGCCAGAAAGTTAATCCGATCGGACTCAGGCTTGGTGTAAACAAGACCTGGAAGTCCAAGTGGTATGTAGATCGCAAGGAATATGCAGATACCCTTCATGAGGATCTGGTCCTCAGAAAGGCTCTTCTTGCTTCTCCGCTCGTGCAGGGTGCGGAGATCGCTGATGTCGAAATCATCCGCAAGCCGCAGCGCATCACTCTCGTGATTGCAACCGCACGCCCCGGTATCATCATCGGAGCCAAGGGTGCCAACGTCGAGAAGATCGCACAGAGCATGCAGAAACTCACCGATAAGAACATCCAGATCAAGATCAAGGAGATCAAGAAGAGTGAGTGCAATGCACAGCTTGTCGCCCAGAATATCGCCAGGCAGCTTGAAAACAGGGGTGCTTTCCGCCGCGCAATGAAGAATGCTATCAGCAGGGCAATGGCCGGTGGCGCACAGGGAATCAAGGTAAGGTGTTCAGGACGTCTTGGTGGGGTCGAGGTCGCCAGAACCGAATGGATGAAGGAAGGAAGGGTTCCCCTCCATACTCTCCGCTCGGATATCGACTACGGCTTTGCCACAGCCAACACCAGCTTCGGAGCTATTGGAATCAAGGTTTGGGTCTTCAATGGTGAGATCTACAACCGGGCCAAGGCTGAAGACGATACAGTCGGAACAATCGTGAAGAAGAAGACTGAATCCGAGGCAAGGAGTTAACGATGCTTAGTCCAAAAAGAATCAAATACAGAAAGAAGCAGCGCGGAACACGCGATGCGGTGGCACACAAGGGCAACAGCCTCGTGTTCGGTGAATTCGGCCTCATGGCTCTTGAGCCGAAGTGGATCACCAACCGCCAGATAGAAGCGGCCCGTGTCGCAATGACGAGACACGTAAAGCGTGGTGGCAAGGTATGGATCCGCATCTATCCGGATATGCCGTATACGAAGAAGCCTGCGGAAACAAGACAGGGAAACGGTAAGGGTAGCCCGGAAGGATGGGTCGCGGTTGTCAAGACAGGTGCGATCATGTTTGAGATGGGTGGTATCGACGAGGCGCTCGCAAGGGAGGCTCTCACGCTTGCCGCATCCAAGCTTCCGATCAAGACGAAGTTCATCGTCCGCTCGGATATGGAGTAATGGGAAATGAAGAAATCTTATAAGGATCTTAGCTACAAGGAGCTTGTAGCCGAACGCGAGAAGCTTAGAAAGGAGCTGGTCAATCTCAGGATGCAGAAGGTTCTTGGCCACTTGGACAATCCCCTTGCATTGAGGACCACCAAAAGAGATATCGCCCGCCTGAACACAAGAATCCACGCAGTGGATATCGGCATTGCAAAGGCAAAGTGAGAGAGGAATAGTGATGATTGACGCAAGAAAGAAGATTATGACAGGGCTTGTTGTGAGCGACAAGATGGATAAGACCATCGTAGTCCAGGTTTCCAACAGGACTCTTCATCCCCTCTACAAGAAGTACGTGGTTTCTACGAAGAAGTTCAAGGCTCATGACGAAAGGAACGATGCCCACTATGGAGACACTGTACGCATCATGGAGTGCCGCCACTTGTCCAAGGACAAGTGCTGGAGACTTGTAGAAATCGTTGAGAGAGCCCGCTAAGGAGTAGTGCCATGGTACAGATGCAGACTTATTTGAATGTAGCGGATAACAGCGGTGCAAAGCGTGTGCAGTGCATCAAGGTTCTTGGCGGCAGCCACAGGTATGTGGCAGGCGTAGGTGATATCATCGTAGTTGCTGTCAAGGACGCTCTTCCGAACGGAGCCATCAAGAAGGGTGATGTTCTGAAGGCCGTTATCGTTAGGACAAAGAAGGAATACCGCAGACCTGACGGTACCTATATCAGGTTCGATGACAACGCTTGTGTTGTCATTGATGCCAACAATAACCCGCGCGGAAAGCGTATTTTCGGACCAGTGGCCAGAGAGCTCAGGGATGGGTTCATGAAGATCGTTTCGCTCGCGCCGGAAGTGTTGTAGGAGAAAGTATGAGACTGAAAAAGAATGACACAGTCAAGATCATTGCCGGCAAGGACAAGGGAAAGGTCGGCAAGATCGTGAAGACGGACCCCGCCAACGAAAGGGTCTACATCCAGGGTGCCAACATGGTAAGCAAGACCATGAAGAAGAGGAATCCCCAGGACAAGGGTGGCATCATGGAAATCGAGGCTCCAATCCATGTCAGCAACGTCGCTTTGGTTTCAAAGGACAAGGTCAGCAAGGTTGGATACAAGATTGAGAACGGAAAAAAGGTCCGTTTCGCTAAGAAGACAGGTGAGGTGCTCTGATGGCTGAAGAGAAGTTTATCCCTAATTTCAAGAAGAAATATCTTGAAGTTGTCGCCCCCGAGCTCAAGAATGAATTCGGATACAAATCCTCAATGCAGATTCCGAAGCTCGAGAAGATCACCGTCAGTGTCGGAGTTGGCGAAGCCACCGTGAACAAGAAGCTTCTTGATTCGGCTGTCAAGGAACTCGAGCAGATCACAGGACAGCATGTGGTCAAGACGAAGGCCAGGAAGAGCATCGCGAACTTCAAGATCCGTGCTGGTCAGGAGATCGGTGCGATGGTCACTCTCCGCGGAGATAACATGTGGTATTTCCTCGAGAGGCTCATCTCCATCGCTCTTCCCCGTGTCAAGGACTTCAAGGGAGTCAAGCCGAACGCTTTCGACGGCCATGGAAACTATTCTCTCGGAATCACGGAGCAGATCATTTTCCCGGAAATCGATTACGACAAGATCGAGAGGGTGAGCGGACTTAATGTCGCCATCGTCACAACCGCAACGACTGATGAAGAGGCATTTGCGCTTCTTAAGAAGCTCGGAATGCCCTTTGCTAAGTAAGGAGTAGGAGCATGGCAAAGAAATCTTTGATTGTTAAGGCAAAGAAGGAACCGAAATTCTCCACACGTTCTTACAACAGATGCAGAATTTGCGGTCGTCCCCGTGGTTATATGCGCCAGTTTGATATGTGCAGGGTCTGCTTTAGAAAATTGGCAAGTGAAGGCCAGATTCCTGGCGTTACCAAATCCAGTTGGTAGGAGATAGTTATGGCAGCAAGTGATCCAATTGCAGATATGCTTACCAAGATTAGGAACGCTAGTTTGGCTAAGCACGAAAAGGTGGAAATCACCAACTCGAAAATGAAGCTCCAGATCGTCAAGATCCTTAAGAACGAGGGCTTCATCAAGAACTTCAAGAAGGTTACAAAGGACAATGTTCCTTATATCCGTGTTTTCTTGAAGTATGACGACGATCAGAACCCTGTTATCCATGGTCTTGACCGTATCTCGACACCCGGTAGGCGCGTATATTGCGGCTATAAGGAAATGCCAAGGGTTTTCAATGGCAACGGTGTCGTAGTCGTTTCTTCCTCGACAGGTGTCATCACAGGCAAGAAGGCTGTTGATGCCCGCGTCGGCGGTGAATTGATCTGCACGATCTGGTAAGGAGTTTCAGATGTCAAGAATCGGAAAATTGCCTGTAGTGATTCCGGAGGGTGTGAAGGTCAGTGTTGCCGACGGCGTTGTTACAGTCACAGGCAAGAAGGGTACTCTTACCCAGGCTCTCAGGAACGAGGTAGCTGTAAAGGTTGAAGGGAACGAAGTCATCGTGACAAGGTTCGATGATGAGAAGCTCAGCAGGAGTTTCCATGGACTCTACCGCCAGTTGATCGCCAACATGGTCAAGGGTGTGCATGACGGATACTCAAAGGTGCTCCTCATCAATGGTGTAGGTTATAAGGCGGAAGTCAAAGGGAACATTCTTTCTCTCAGCCTTGGTTATTCCACAATGATCGAGTACATGATCCCGGAGGGAATCACGATTACAGCCGACGGTCCCGCAAAGCTGACAATCAGCGGCATCTCCAAGGAGAAGGTGGGCCAGGTCGCGGCGGAAATCCGCTCTCTCAGAGGACCTGAGCCGTACAAGGGCAAGGGTATCAAGTACGAGACCGAGACGATCCGCCGCAAGGTCGGAAAATCCGGTGGTAAGAAATAAGGTGGTGTGAGAATGAACAGAATGATCGATAAAACCAGAAGGCAGCTTAAGAGGAAGGCTCACATCAGAAAGAGCATTTCCGGCACTTCTGAGCGTCCGCGCATGACTGTTTTCAGGAGCAACCTCCATATGTATGTTCAGGTCATCGACGACACCTGTGGCAGGACCCTCGTCTCCGCATCCACGGTTGAGGCGGACCTCAGGGGACTCAGGAACACGGTCGCCGATGCTGAAAAGCTCGGAGAGGTTGTAGGAAAGAGGCTTCTTGATGCCAAGATCGAACAGGTAGTGTTTGACAGGAACGGTTATCTTTATCACGGTATCGTCAAGTCAATCGCCGATGGCGCCAGAAAGGCTGGTGTGAGGTTCTAGGAGCACTTATGGAAAAGTCAAAGGAAAGAGAAGTGAAAGACGGATACATGGAGAAGCTTGTGAAGCTCAACCGCGTATCCAAGGTAGTAAAGGGTGGTAAGAGGTTGTCTTATTCCGCTCTCGTTGTCGTTGGTTACGGAGATGGCCGTGTGGGCTATGGATTCGGAAAGGCCAACGATGTTACGGAAGCAATCAGGAAGGCGACCGAGAAGGCTAAGGCCGGCATTGTGACGATTCCTCTCAAGGGAAATACCATTCCGCATGACATCATCGGCAATTTCAAGAGTGCTTCCATCGTCTTGAAACCGGCTGTTCCCGGAACTGGTGTCATCGCCGGTGGTGCTGTCCGTCTTGTCTGTGACGCCTGCGGTATCAAGGACATCATTTCCAAGAGCCTTGGAAGCAGGAACAGCATCAACATGGTCAAGGCCACTTTCGATGGTCTTACCAATCTCTTCGATGCCGGAAAGATCGCTAAGAATAGAGGTAAGTCTCTAAAGGAAATGTGGAGCTAGTCATGGCAGATCAGATTAAGATTACATTGGTCAGAGGACTTGCTGGAACCCTTCCCAACCAGAGGAAGACAGTGAAGGCTCTTGGACTTGGAAAGATTAACAGCTCTGTTGTGCGCGAGAACAACGCCGTGCACCAGGGCATGGTCCGCAAGGTTTCGCACCTTGTCAAGGTAGAGGAGGTATGACATGGCTTTGATAGTCAAGCCTTATGGCGCAACAAAGAAAAAGACGATCGTAGGCCGTGGAGCCTCCTCCAAGGGCAGGGCCTGCGGACGTGGTCACGACGGACAGAATTCACGCAGCGGCGGTGGAGTCAGGCTCGGTTTCGAAGGCGGTCAGATGCCGCTCTACAGAAGGCTTGCCTCAAGGGGTTTCTCCAACTATCCGTTCAAGGTCACCGCACAGGCGGTCAGCCTTGCCGATCTCGAGGTTTCCTATGAGAACGGGGAAGTCGTGAATGCAGAGACTCTCCGCGGGAAGGGACTTATCAAAGGTCGCGATACTGTTGCCAAGATCCTTTGCAATGGCGAGCTTACAAAGAAACTCACCATCGAAGGAGTGAAATGTTCCGCTGCGGCAGCCGAGAAGATCAAGGCTGCAGGTGGCGAAATCAAATAACAGAGAAGGTATCCGATGGCAAACACTTTGGTAGATATGTTCCGCATGAAGGATATCAAGAAGAAGGTGCTCATCACATTCGGGTTGCTCATTGTAACCCGGATAGGTACCGTAATCCCCGTGCCTGGAATCAATCCCGCAGCGGTCCTGCAGTACTTTGAAGCCAACGCAAACAGCTTCACGGAATATTTGAACTTCTTCTCAGGTGGAGCATTCAGCTCGTATTCCATCTTCATGCTCGGTGTAATGCCTTACATCAGCACGCAGATCATAATCCAGCTGCTCATGCTTGTCATTCCTTCTTTGAAGAAGCTTGCGCAGGACCCGCAGGGTTCGAAGAAGATACAGCAGTATACCCGCTATGGCACGATCCTTGTGTGTGTGCTGCAGTCCCTTGCGACTACGGTCTATGCGAGGAGCATCCCTGGTGCCCTTACAATCGGCACCATACCGTTCACGCTCATTGCCATAGTCAGCGTGACGACCGGATCCATGCTTCTTGTATGGATTGGTGAGAAGATCACCCAGTACGGGGTTGGCAACGGAATCTCGTTGCTCATCTTCGCCGGTATAGTCGCACGTATCCCGAGCGCCCTATACACGTTGATAACGAGCGTACAGCTCGGAACACTCAATCCGGTTGCCGTCATCGTGGTTATCGTGATGTTCTTCTTCGTTGTGGCTCTCGTCGTTTACGAGGAGCAGGGACAGAGAAAGATCCCGGTGCATTATGCAAAGAGGGTTGTCGGAAGGAAGATGTATGGCTCTCAGTCGTCCTTCATCCCGTTCAAGATCAACCCGTCAGGAGTCATTCCTGTGATCTTTGCATCGGCACTGCTTTCCTTCCCGCTTCAAATCGGATATAATTCGCAAGTTAGATGGTTGCAGAGCGTTGCAAGATTCTTGGATCCTCAGGGTGCCCCCTATCTAATTATCTACACCTTGTTGATTATAGGTTTTGCATTCTTCTATACCCAGATCAGTCTCAACCCGATCGAGATGGCAAAGAACATCCGTGACAACGGTGGTTCCATCCCCGGAGTCAGGAACGAGAAGATGGAGGAGTACCTTACAAAGGTTCTCAACAGGATCGTTCTTCCCGGATCGCTTTTCTTGGCATTCATCGCGTTGATTCCGACTCTGATCCAGATGTTCTTCAGCTTCCCGCAGAACGTCGCGATGCTGTTCGGAGGAACCTCGCTGATCATTTTGGTCGGTGTTGACCTCGACACGATGCGCCAGCTCGACGGATTGATGAAGATGCATCATCACGAAGGCTTTGTGGACGTGAAAAAGCGCAAGGCCAACAAAATCTAATAGGAGCTCAGAAATGAAAGTCAGAGCAAGTGTCAAACCAATTTGTGACAAGTGTAAAGTAATCAGACGTGCCGGTGTCGTACGCATCGTATGCGAAAACCCGAAGCACAAGCAGAGACAGAAGTAATAGGAGGCCAGGATGGCACGTATAGCAGGTGTCGACTTGCCCAACAAGGCAGTCAAGATCGCCCTGACATATATCTATGGTATCGGCAAGGTTTCCGCTGTAGATATCTGTAAGAAAACAAACATCGATCCGGAAGTTAGGATCAATACCCTCGATCAGGATCAGATCGCTCTTCTGAGAAAGGTCATCGAGGAGGAGTACAAGATTGAAGGTCACCTCCGCACCGAAGTGGCTCTCAACATCAAGAGACTGATGGATATCGGTTGCTACAGAGGGCTTCGCCACAGAAAGGGTCTGCCTGTTCGCGGTCAGAGGACCAAGACCAATGCAAGAACCAGAAAGGGCAAGAAGAAGACAGTAGCCGGAAAGAAGAAATAAGGACAGGTAGGATATGGCAAACGTAAAAAGAAAAGTAAAGAAGACGGTTCTGGAAGGGAACGTGTACATCCAGACAAGCTTCAACAACACAATCATTACCGTTACCGATCTTGCCGGTAACGCCATCAGTTGGGCTTCTGCAGGTGTCATGGGCTTCCGCGGAGCTAAGAAGTCGACTCCTTATGCTGCACAGACAATCTGCGAGGCGGCTGTGAAGAAGGCCATGGATTACGGCCTCAGGGAAGTGAACGTCTATGTGAAGGGACCCGGAGTTGGCAGGGAAAGCGCGATCAGGACGATCGGCGTGCTCGGCCTCAAGGTCCGCTCCATCAGGGACGTCACACCAATCCCGCACAATGGCTGTCGCCCACGCAAGACTAGAAGTGTATGATTGACTGCGGGATCATTCCCGCAGAACTTATTAGGAGTAGCAAATGGCTAGAAAAACTCTTCTCAAGGGTTTCAAGAAACCTTCGGGAATCACACTCGACCACACTGTGTCCACCGCCGATTACGGTAAGTTCATCGCTTATCCCTTCGAAAGGGGATTCGGAACAACGGTGGGTAACACCCTCAGGCGCGTACTGCTTTCTTCCATCCAGGGGTATGCCGTAGCGAGCATCCGCTTCACGACATTCTCAGGAGAGGACCATACTGCACATCTCGTCACCAGCGAATATGAATCGCTACCGGGTGTGAGAGAGGACATCAACGATATCATCGCCGCCATTAAGAAGCTTCAGATAAGCATGCCTGAAGACAGTGAAGGGACCGTGCTCACAATCACATGCAAGGGCCCCGGAACCATCACGGGCGCCGATTTCGAAAAGAATGAGGTCACCGTAACCAACCGCGAGCTTGAAATCTTTACGATGATGGAGGATTGCGATCTTGAAATGGAGGTCCAGATCTACCTTGGAAGGGGGTATGTACCCGCCGAGTACAATGAGAAGTACACCGAGGAGCTGGGAACCATTTCAATCGACGCTTTCTATTCCCCGGTCAAGAGGGTCAAGTATTCGATCGAACCCACAAGGGTGGGCCAGAGGAACGACTATGACAAACTGATCCTCGAGATCTACACCGATGGAACCATCTCTCCGGAAAACGCTCTCGGCGAGGCAGCTAAGATAATCAAGGACCATTTCACCATCTTCATCAATTTCGACGAGGGCAAGATTGCATCGAACGACGAAGTGGATGAGGAGGAGGAAAGGATCAAGGCCGTCCTTGATACTCCGGTTGAGGAGCTTGAACTCACGGTCAGGTCCTCCAACTGTTTGAAGAACGCCGGCATCAAGACTATCGGTGATTTGGCTAAGAAGACTGAGGACGAGATTGCCAAGACAAGGAATTTCGGCAAGAAGAGCCTTTCCGAAATCAAGGATAAGCTCAAGGAATGGAACCTTACTCTCGGCATGACGGATTTCAGCGTATTAAAGACGTCTATCAAAGTTCCAGAAAAGAAGGAAGTGGATAATGAAGCATAGAATTGGATTCAACGCGCTTTCCCGCACCACCAGCGAGCGCACGGCTTTAAAGAGGAACATGGTCACCAGCCTCTTCAGGTATGAGAGGATCGAGACCACCAAGGCTAAGGCGCTCGAGGTAAGGAAGATGGCAGAGCGGATGATCACCAGGGCCAAGGTTGACAATGTGCACAACCGCAGGATGGCCGCACGTGACATCTACGACGAAGCAGTCCTTGACAAACTCTTCAAGGAAATCGCTCCGATGTTCCAGGATCGCAATGGCGGTTACACAAGAGTTCTTAAGACCGGTTATCGTCTTGGAGATGCAGCCGAGATGGTTATTCTCGAACTTGTCGAGAAGACACAGAAGAAGGAAGCCAAGGCTGACAAGAAGGCTGAAAAGAAAGAAAAGGCCGAAAAAGCTTCCAAGTGAAGCAAAAAACAGGATTGTTCCTGAAGCCGTCACATCAGTGGCGGTTTTTTTTGTCCAAAAAACATCAGCCGGTGGTTTTTAATCGGCCAATTTCCTTGACACCAAGTTAACTTTAGGCCAATATCAATAATAAGTATTTCATGAGGAGGAAGAATATGAATCCATTATTTTACCTCCTATGTTGTGTAATCGGTATCGCCGTCGGCTATGTCGGCCGTTGGATATACGCTAAGTTTAAGCTCACAAGCGCCGAGCAGCAGGCCGTAAGGGTCGGGCAGGAAGCCCAGGTCAAGGCCGAGGCAAAGGCGAAGGAGCTTATCCTTGAAACCCGTGAGACGCTGCAAAAGGAACAGCAGCAGAACGAGCGGGAGGCAAGAGAGAGAAGACTGGAACTGCAGAAGAACGAGAGAAGGCTTCTGCAGAAGGAGATGAATCTCGAACACAAGCAGAACGAGCTTGATGCGATCAAAAGACAACTGGGAGAATTGGAAACTGCTATCCAGGATCGTGAGAAGATGGTCCAGGATAAGGAAAAGACACTTGTGGAGGAGCTTGAGAAAGTTGCCTCAATGAGCCGGGAGGAGGCGAAGAACCTCATCATCGAGGAGATGAAGGCCGAGGCCCAGCATGACGGACAGGTCTACATCAACAAGATAGAGAGCGAGACGCAGCTTCAGGCGGACAAGCTTGCGCGTGACATCATCGTGACGAGCATACAGCGTCTTGCCACGGAGGTGTCCGGTGAGATAACGACCTCGTCCGTATCACTTCCCAGCGATGAGATGAAAGGAAGGATCATCGGCAGGGAAGGAAGGAACATACGGACCTTGGAGACCCTTACCGGAGTGGATATAATCATCGACGATACCCCGGAGGCCGTCGTGATATCCTGCTTCGATCCTGTAAGGAAGGAAATCGCGCGCGTCGCCCTTGAACGCCTCGTACAGGACGGCAGGATACATCCGGCACGCATCGAGGAGGTGGTGAACAAGGTCAGCAAGGAGGTCGGGAGGATAATCAACGACGAGGGTGAGAAGGTTGTCTTCGATCTTGGCTTCCACAACATGGGGCCGGAGCTGATCAGGGCCCTCGGCCGCCTCCACTTCAGAACAAGCTACGGGCAGAACGTTCTTCTCCATTCCAAGGAGGTCGCAATCCTTGCCGGCATGATCGCAAGCGAGGTCGGTGCCGATACGGAGATTGCGAAACGCGGAGGCCTGCTGCATGATATAGGAAAGGGTGCGGAGACCGAGAGCGACAGCAACCATGCGGAACTTGGTGCAGAGCTTGTAAAGAGGCTAGGAGAGGATCCCCGTGTCGTCAACTGCGTGCTCTCCCACCACAACGATGTCGAGCCAACGTGCATAGAGGCCATCATAGTGCAGATTGCGGATGCGATTTCCGCGGCACGGCCGGGAGCCCGCAGGGAATCGTTGGACAACTATATCAAGCGTCTGGAGTCTCTGGAGAACATTGCGAAGGGCTTCGACGGGGTGGAGAACGCCTATGCCATCCAGGCTGGCCGCGAACTCCGGATCCTCGTCAACAGCGAGGAGGTCTCCGACGAGAAATCTCGTGAGATCGCCCTAGGCATAGCCCAGAGGATAGAAGCCGAGCTCAGATACCCTGGAAAGATCAAGGTGACGATCATCAGGGAATACAGGATCGTGGAGTACGCAAGATAGTGGCAAAAACCGTCAGAGTGATGCTGTTGGGGGACATATCGGGATCCCCCGGCATGGGAGCCCTGTTTTTGGGGCTCTCTTCGTTTGCAACGCAGGAAAAAATAGACTTCATCATAGCCAACGGGGAAAATGCCTCCGGAGGGTTCGGCATCGGACTCCAGGAGTTCGACATGCTCTCGAAGCTGGGTGTCGATGTGATAACCAGCGGCAACCATATATGGCAGAAGGATGAGATATACACGGTCCTTGAAAGAGGGGACAGGCTCATTCGTCCGATCAACTATCCCGAAGGGACGATCGGATCCGGGATCCTTGTCAAGAACGGGATTGCGGTGATCAACGCCCAGGGCCGGATGTCGATGACTCCCATCGACTGTCCGTTCAAAGTCGTGGGCGAGGCTGTGGAGCGGCTCCGCAGGCAGACAAAGCTCATATTCGTCGATTTCCATGCCGAGCATACAGAAGAGAAGGAGGCCCTTGCGTTCAATCTGGACGGAAGGGTCACCTGTGTGGCCGGCACGCACACGCATGTCCAGACCGCTGATGAGAAGATTCTCCCGGGAGGGACGGCATACATAACCGACCTGGGACTGACCGGGGTGCAGGACGGCGTGATAGGAAGCAGGGAGGACAAGGCCGTGGAGCGCATGCTCACCCAGCTTCCGATAAAAAGCGAGGTCAAGGAAGGCAAGGGATATATGCAGGGTGTGATAGTCGAGGCGGATGCGGAGACCGGTAAGGCCCTTTCCATAAGAAGGTTCACGAAATAGGATCAGCCGATTATTTCCTTTCCGACCATTACGGCGACCCTGAGATGCGGATACGCATTGTTCAGGGTCTCTTTTATCTGTGTTACGGCCTTCCCCGTGTCAGGGGAGTCCAAAAAACGCTCGGACAGTGATACGAAGCATATGTTGTTCTTTTCGCTTATCCCTATGAGCCGTGTCCGTTCTGGAATGTATGTTATCAGGCCTGCGGCGAGGTCGTCCTCGTCCGGCCCGCCCAAAAGCGCCTCCAGCATCATGTGCTTATCATCGGTGAAGCCTTTCTTCACTTCAAGGTCACGGATCCGCGGGCCGTCTATTGAGTACAGGGCGCAGGCGTATGTGTCCTTCTCCTCTTTCCACAGGGTGCTGAAATAAAGGGACGCCTTCTGCCTGTATCCTCCGTTTTCAAGGTTTGCTATTATCATCGGTCTGAAGACCACCGTGAGGACCAGCATGAAAAGCACATAGCCCATGAGCAGGAACAGTGTCGTTCTGGCATGGTAGCCCAATTCCTTTTTCTTCGCCATATCGGATGTATTCTACCATACCATCGGACCTTTGTGCAAAAGGGAGGGGACGTGCCGTCGTTTTTAACTCGTTTTCCTGCAGTATTTTCCCTTTGCACTGATGTCTTTATTTAGTTAATATAAACCTATGACAGAATTTGAAGCCATTGCTGCTGCAGAAGGCCGTGCCAGGGGAAAGGCCTTTGTTTTCCGCCATGACGAGATGGTGGTGCCGCATTTTCATGTGGAAAAAGGCGGTGTGGAGAAGGAGGTTTCCTCGTTGCATGAGGCTTTTTCATCTGTCAGGAAATACTGTGCCGGACAACTTGAGAAAGCAGTGTCCGACAGTGAGAAGGCCCTCTATTCGGTCCAGATGCTCATGCTCGACGACCCGGAATGGCTTGCTGCGATCGAACGGTGCATAAAGGAGGACCTTTACAATGCCGCGTGGGCGGTGGAAAGCGCGACGGACGAGATTGTCAGGGTGCTTTCCTCCGTCGGCGACGAGTACATGAAGGAACGCATCATAGACATAGTCGACATGCAGAAGGCCGTTACCGGGGAGCTGACGGGCAAGGTCCGGCAGCATATAAGGCTTTCACGGGATGTGGTGCTGGTCGCCGATCATCTGCTTACAAGCGAGCTGCTGGCCCTCGAGGGCATCCAGCATCTCAAGGCCATATGCCTGGACATGGGTGGCAAGACAAGCCATGTCTCGATCCTTGCGAAGGGCTGGGGCATCCCCGCCGTTGTCGGTCTGAAGGATTTCTCGCTTCTGGTCAAGGAGGGGGAGGACGTGATTGTCGACGGGACGGAAGGCAGGGTGTACGCATCTCCGAACAGAAAGCAGATAGCGCTGTATGAGAGGAAAAGGCTCGAGGAGGAGGCAGAGAACGCCCGGCTCATAAAGGAAGCCGGCATCCTGGCACGTACCGCGGACGGGGTGAGGATCGTCCTGCAGGCAAATGTCGAGGACCGTGCCGGTGTCGGAGATGCCATAAAGGCGGGATGCGAGGGAGTCGGTCTTTTCCGGACGGAGTTTTTGGAGATGAAATACGGGGCGACGGAGGATTTCTCCGTGCGCGAGGGTATATACGACGAGGTTGCCGGCAGCATGGAGGGCCATGGCAAGGTAACTTTCAGGACGCTTGACATCGGCGGTGACAAGTTTTTGGACGGGATGAGCAGCCAGGAGGACAACCCGTTGCTGGGATGGCGTGCGGTGAGGTTCTGCCTGGACCGCAGGGAATTGTTCAGAAGCCAGATGCTGTCGATCCTCAAGGCTTCCAGACATGGCAACGTCAGGATCATGTTCCCGATGATTTCCACCATCGAGGAGCTTGAGGAATGCCTTGCCCTTCTGGATGAGGCCAAGCACTGTCTGGAGGACAGGAGGATACCGTTCGACAGGAACATGGAGGTCGGCACGATGATCGAGGTCCCCTCCGCCGCGTTGATTTCGGATGCGTTGGCGGAAAAGGTGGATTTCGTGAGCATAGGCACCAACGACCTCGTGCAGTATGTGCTTGCGGTCGATCGAGGCAATGAAAGGATAAGCCATCTGTACAGGGCCGAGCATCCTGCTGTGCTCAGGCTTCTGAAGATGGTGGTGGACAACTGCCACGGAAAGGGTGTGCCCGTGGGTGTGTGCGGACAGATAGCAGGCGATGCCGGGATGCTTCCGCTTCTTGTCGGACTTGGCTTCGATTCGTTGAGCATGCCGCCGCTTTCGGTCGGACGGGTGAAGGAGCGGCTGTCGAGGATGGTGAAGCCCGATTGCGAGAAATTGGTAAATAATGTACTCTCAATGAATAGCCATGAAAAGGTGGCTGCAATGCTGAAGGAATTCAACGATGGGCGAAAAACTTGAGATAAAGAACAAGGCCGACATAGATACGGATCTGCCTCTGATTTCAATAATCGGACGGCCGAATGTGGGCAAGAGCACGCTGTTCAACAGGCTGATAGGGGAACGGAGGGCGATAACCGATCCCACTCCCGGCGTCACCAGGGATCCGATTCCCGCGAGATATCTTCTAGGGAACCATCCGGTGACACTTGTCGATTCGGGAGGGGTCAAGCTTGAGAGGGAGGGACTCGACGAGGCCGTGAGCGAGAAATCCCTTTCCCTCTGCTCCATGAGCGACCTCATCCTTTTTGTGATGGACTGTACCGAAATCACCGGTGAGGACATGATGCTCGTCGACGAGCTCAGACCATATGCGGACAAGGTGGTCCTTGTCGTCAACAAGGTGGATGACCCGAAGAGGGACGACCTTGTATGGAACTTTTTCAGCTACGGTTACCAGAGGGTCGTCGGGATTTCTGCCGCCCATGGACTGGGATTCGAGGAACTCGAGGATACCATGCTCGGCATGCTTTCCCTCGAGCGTCTCGAGGAGGAGCCCGAGGAGATGGAGACCGTCAAAATCGCGATCATGGGCAAGCCCAACACCGGAAAGAGCACACTGATGAACCTGCTTACCGGACGTGATGTCTCGATCGTCTCCGATATCGCCGGAACCACCAGGGATGTGATGAGGGCCACTTTCGAATACAAGGGCACGTGCTACACGCTGCTGGACACCGCCGGCATCCGGCGTAAGAGCAAGGTGGATGAGGATGTCGAGTATTATTCTGTGAACCGGGCCATAAAGACGATAGATGAGGCGGATGTCGTTCTGCTGATGGTGGATATCAAGGAAGGGCTTGCCGAACAGGATAAGAAGATAGCGCAACTGATAGTCCGCCGCGGCAAGGGCATAATAATCGTGCTCAACAAGGTCGATCTTCTCAAGGGCATAGCCAACGAGATAGAGGCGGTGAAGGACCGTGTGAGGTTTTTGTTCCCGATCCTTTCTTTCGCTCCCCTCATGCCTATCTCCGCAAAGGAGTCGATCGATGTAGGCAAGCTGCTCGATTCCGTCTGGGCCGTTTGGCGTCAGCTCAACAAGAGGATAGACACCGCTGTCCTGAACGAGGCATTGAAGGCCTGGACCTCGGACTACGAACCGCCCAGGGGTGCGGAGGGGCACTACAAGGTGCTGTATGCGACCCAGGTGTCTACCACTCCTGTTCGTTTCCTTCTTTTTGTGAACAGGATAAAGAACTTTCCAGAGACCTACGTCTCATATGTGAAGAACATGATCAGGAAGGATTTCGGTTTTTCCAACATCCCTGTCGAGATATCCCTGAGGGAAAGGAGACGGAACCCGAGCCTGAACGAGAAGGGGCCGTCGAAGGACGAGCTTGCCGCCAAGAGGATCGTGTCCAAGTCCGCACCGGCTTCCAGAAGCCGCGGAATCTCGAATAAACCGGGTGGGAAGGCCCGTGTCTCGAAGGAGATGGAGAAGGCGAGGGCCATTGTCAGGAACAAGAAGCAGGCTTCGAGGAGAGGAAGATGAGTTTCCTTCAGGACCATGATATTGCCTGCGTTGCGTTCGACATAGACGGCACGCTGTATCCCAAGGGCATTACCGACCGCATACTTGTCAGGACATCCATCCTGCATCTTCCGTTCGCGCTCAGATATATGAGGATGAGGTCCGCGATAAGGAGGGAGGACGGTTATTCCGACTTTCCGTCGTCAGGAAAGGAGGATATGCAGGAGAGGGAGTACCGGCTGATGTATCCGGACGGGCTTGCCGGAGGCCTGCAGGCTTTTCTGGACAAGGAAAGGAAGGTGTTCCACGACCCTTGGCTCAAGGCGTTCTCCTCGATAAGGGGGTATGACGGCGTCGTGGAGGCCTTCAGGCGTCTTTCGTCGATGATGCCCGTGGCGGTGCTGACCGATTTTCCAATCGGTGTGAAGCTAGAGGCGCTCGGACTTGCTCCATATGTCGGGGTCGCCGTGTCCAGCGAGGATATCGGCAGGTTGAAGCCTAGCGCCTGCTGCTTCCGTGTCCTCAGCGAGCGGGTCGGAGTCGCGCCCGAGCGCATCCTTTATGTCGGGGACAGCGAGAGGAAGGATGTATTAGGGGCGTTGAATTATAAAATGCATGCTGTTCTCATTACTAATGATAGGAAGAAGGCCGCATCGAGCAGGGCGGACATCGTGGTCTCCGGATACGGAGAGCTGATGGACGCTCTTCTTTGAGGCCGGGGAGGGGAGAGAGAATGTCTTTCAGTGTCATATTGTCGATCGTGCTGTTTGTTCTGTCCATGCTCATCTTTTTTTCGGTGCGCTCAAGTGACAAGAAGTCGCGCAGCCTGGCCAACGTCAACACCCAGATCAAAAGCTTCAGGGGTGAGGTTTCCGCAACCACACAGCGCCTTCTGACCACGGCCCAGGACTGTACCGACAATGTCAACAGCCATATCGAGAAGGCCAGGAACCTTGTCGACATAATCAATTCGTCGCTGGACAAGCTTGCCCAGCATGAGAAGGATCTTTCCCGTCTCCAGGGAGTGTGCGTCACATACTCCAGGGCGCTCGAGAAGCTGAAGGTCCAGACCGACCAGGCCGAGAACAGGGTGCTTGCCGTCCAGCAGGAGGTCAGGAAGGCCGAGACCATCACTACCTTTGTGAAGAACTTCCACGAGGAGACGGAGCTGCTCGTCAACCAGATGCAGGATCTCAAGGCCGATTATGTCCGTCTTGTGACATCCACCCAGGAGAGCCTCAAGCAGCAGGCCGCGCTGCAGAAAAAGGAGAACAGCGAGATGCTTTCCGCCTTCCAGTCCGTCATCGAAAGGCAGAAGGCCCAGTTTGTCGAGTTCGTGAACGTTGAGAAGCAGGGGTTCTCGCGCGAATGTGCGGAGCAGGAGAGGATCGCCGAGGCGAATACTGAGAAGATACGCGCATCGCGCGAGGAGGTGGACGAGGCGGTGCGCAATGCCTCCGCAGCCGTTTCCTCCCTCAAGGAAAGCTGCAGGGCGTTCATCGATGCCGCCGGAGAGGACGGCAAGAGGCTCAAGCAGGACCTGAACGATTCGCTCTCCGGCATACAGGAGGTTTTCGCCCAGTGGAAGGAGAAGCTGGACCAGAAGGCCGACGAGGCCTCCGCACGGCTTGCCCAGGCTTTCGACCAGGCCTATGCCTCATTCACGGAGAAGAAGCTTGAGAGCGAGGCCGATGCTGATACCAAGGCCGAGGACATAGAGAGGAGGATAAACTCCAAGGAAGCCGAGATAAAGGATTCCGTAGAGGAGGCCATGCGCCAGATCGATGACAGGATACATACGCTGAACAAGGAGAAGGATGCCTATACGGAGAAGGCCCGAAGCGGCTACAGGGCTGCGCTTGTGGCTGAGCTCGAGGAGGTAAACGGACGTTACGAGGCGATCAGGAACGGCATAGCCGAGCAGATTTCCAATCTTGCCGACCGTGCCAGGGATACCAGGGAAACCGTGTCTCTTCTCAGACAGGGCGAGGACAGGAAGATAGGCGAGACCGTTGCCGCGCTCAAGGACCTAGGTGACAAGATAGCATCGTCGGAGGCTCTGCTGTCCACGATCCAGGAGCAGGTCACCCAGGGCAAGCAGGAGCTTTACGAGATGCAGCAGAACCACGGCCGCATGGTCGGGATGATCAGCGATGCCCAGAAGGAGCTCGACAAGGCCGAGGAGGACATAAGGAACGCCAAGGAGGAGAAGATCAGGCAGGAGGCGGAGGCGGTCAAGCTGAAGCTTGAGAATGCGAGGCAGGAGAGCCTGAAGCCCGTCGAGGGGAAGAAGAGCAGGGCCGAATCCATAATACAGGAATTCCCCGAGGACATATTCATCGGGGACGAGGAGGAGATCGACCTTTCCGACGACGAGTAGTCACTTGACGCTTTCCGAGGTGGTTGTTATTTTCAGTTTAGGCCGGGTTCATCCGGCCTTTATCAGGTGAAACGGTATGGACAAGAAGAAAGAAGAAGAAAAGGAAATCATTGAGGAGGACCTGGACCAGGTTGTGGAGCAGGATGCTTCCGGGGATACCGGGAAGGAGGAGAAGGACGACAGCAAGGAGCTTCTGGACAGGATCGACGGACTGGAGAAGGAGCTTTCCGAGTTGAAGGACAAGATGCTCCGTCAGGCCGCTGAGACCGAGAATTACCGCAAAAGGCTTCTGAAGGACAAGGAGAACGCCGTCAAGTTCGCCAACGAAGCCATGGTCAAGGATCTTCTGGATCCGCTTGATAATTTCTCACGCGCCATAAGGTCGGCCAATGAAAACAAGGATTTCGACGGGCTCAAGAGCGGCATCTCCATGGTCGAGGACCAGCTGCTTTCCATCCTTAGGACGAACTGGGGGCTCGAGCCCATAGATGCCGAAGGCAAACCGTTCGATCCTTCCGAAATGGAGGCATACGCCGCCGAGGAGCAGGAGGGGCTTGAGGAGGAGACCGTCCTGATGGTGTTCCAGCAGGGATACAAACTTCATGGAAAGGTGATAAGAAGCGCAAAGGTGAAGGTGGGCAAGCCGAAAGCTTGACGATTTTTGCCATCGTTATTATTTTTGCAAGTGTGGGATCCCCGATCCTGCATTTAAACTGTTAATTTTTGGGAGAATATAAAAATGGGTAAGATTATTGGTATCGATCTCGGCACGACGAACAGCTGTGTCGCGGTCATGGATGGAAACGAGCCGCTTGTCATTGCAAACAGCGAGGGAGACAGGACCACTCCGTCGGTCGTCGGCTACAAGGGTGCCGACCGCCTTGTCGGAAAGCCCGCAAAGAACCAGATGGTTACAAACCCTGAGAATACGGTTTACTCCATCAAGAGGTTCATGGGAAGGAAGTTCCGCGAGGTCGGCGAGGAGATCAAGATGGTCCCCTACAAGGTCGTATCCGGTGCGAACGACGAGATCAAGGTTTCCGTCAACGGAGAGCTTCTCAGCCCTCCCCAGATAAGCGCCGTGATCCTCCAGAAGATGAAGAAGACAGCCGAGGATTATCTCGGAGAACCCGTGACCGAAGCGGTCATCACGGTTCCTGCATATTTCAACGACTCGCAGCGCCAGGCCACGAAGGACGCCGGAAAGATAGCCGGACTTGAGGTCAAAAGGATTGTGAACGAACCGACGGCGGCGGCTCTTGCCTATGGTTTCGGAAAGGATAAGAGCAAGGATGAGACCATCGCGGTATACGATCTCGGAGGAGGTACCTTCGATATCTCCATTCTCGAGCTCGGGGACGGTGTGTTCGAGGTCAAGAGCACGAACGGAGACACACACCTTGGAGGAGACAACTTCGACCAGGTCATCATCGACTGGCTTGTTGCGGATTTCAAGGCCAAGAACGGAATCGACCTCTCCCAGGACAAGATGGCCCTCCAGAGGCTCAAGGAGGCTGCGGAGCAGGCCAAGATCACTCTCAGCAGCAGTACCTCGACGACGATCAACCTTCCGTTCATCACGGCGAACGCCGGCGGTGCCCTCCACCTGCAGGCGGATCTGACCAGGGCCAGATTCGAGCAGATGATCGCACCCCTCGTGGAGAGGACCAAGACGCCGTGCATCAACGCACTCAGGGATGCCGGTCTTTCCGCAGGCCAGATCGACGAGGTCATCCTTGTCGGAGGTTCTTCCCGCATACCCTGTGTCCAGGCAATGGTAAAGGAGCTCTTTGGAAAGGAACCCCATAAGGGCGTCAATCCGGATGAGGTTGTTGCCATGGGAGCCGCGATCCAGGGTGGAATCCTCAAGGGAGATGTCAAGGACGTTCTTCTTCTTGATGTCACACCGCTTTCTCTCGGAATCGAGACCCTCGGCGGCGTAACCACCAGGCTCATCGAAAGGAATACGACGATCCCGACCAAGAAGAGCCAGATCTTCAGCACCGCTTCCGACAACCAGACCGCGGTGTCGATCCATGTCCTCCAGGGTGAAAGGGAGCTTGCAAGCCAGAACAGGACCCTTGGTACGTTCGATCTCGTCGGAATAGCTCCCGCTCCGCGTGGAATTCCTCAGATCGAGGTCACGTTCGACATCGATGCCAACGGTATCGTGCACGTTTCCGCAAAGGATCTCGGCACAGGCAAGGAGCAGAAGATCGTGATCCAGTCCTCCAGCGGACTTTCGGAATCGGAGATCGAGAAGATGGTCAAGGATGCCGAGGCCCATGCGGAAGAGGATAAGAAGGCCCGTGAGGCGATCGAGGCCAGGAACACCGCGGAAAGCGTGGTGTACCAGACGGAGAACGCACTCAAGGAATACGGAGACAAGATCGACGCTTCCGAGAAGAGCGGCATAGAGGCGGCTGTGGCCGATCTCAAGAGCGCTCTTTCCAACCAGAGCGCTTCCGCCGAGGAGCTCAAGAGCAAGACCGAAGCGGTGCAGCAGGCTTCCATGAAGCTTGGTCAGAAGATCTACGAGCAGGCCCAACAGGCCCAGCAGGCCCAGCCCGGTGCCGATGCATCGGCGGGACAGGCCTCTTCGGGAAAGAAGAACGACGACGGTTCCGTGGATGCCGACTTCACCGAAGTCTGACACATGCCCCTGCGGGGGCATATATATTGTGAGAACAGGGACAGCATGGCAGCATGCTGTTTCTGTCGTTAGGGGATAATATGGCAAAGCGTGATTATTATGAAGTCCTTGGGGTTTCAAAAACCGCCACACAGGAGGAGATCAAGAAGGCCTACCGCAAGATAGCCATGGCGAACCATCCCGACACGCACCCCAATGACAAGGCGGCGGAAGAGAGGTTCAAGGAGGCCAGCGAGGCGTACGAAATCCTTTCCGATGACAAAAAGAGGAAGAATTACGATCAGTTCGGCTTTGCCGGTGTGGACGGACAGGCCGGAGCCGGCGGCTTCAGCAACGTATACAGGGACTTTTCCGATATCTTCGGCGGAGCCGGAGGTTTTTCGGATATTTTCGAGTCCTTCTTCGGCGGCGGCTCCTCGTCGCGTACCAGAAGCGGTGCCAGGGCCGGATCGTCGCTGAGATATGAGCTGACCATCGATTTCAACGAGGCGGTGAATGGTTGCAAGAAGGAGATTTCGTTTGCCCACAAGGTGAAATGCGAGACCTGTTCCGGCACGGGCGGAAGCGGCAGACGGACCTGTCCCACCTGCGGCGGAAGGGGCCAGGTCGCCCGGGGTTCGGGCTTTTTCCAGGTTGCCTCGACATGTCCCACCTGCGGCGGAAGCGGTACGATCGTGGACAATCCATGTGCCGCATGCCATGGCACAGGGACTGTCAGGAAGACGGAGAAACTCATGGTCAACATTCCTGCCGGAGTCGACAACGGGTCCCGTCTCACGCTCCGTGGCAAGGGGGACGCTGGCGAGAACGGAGGACCGGAAGGCGATCTTGTCATCTTCATAACCGTACGCGAGGACAAGTATTTCGTACGCAACGAGCAGGACGTGTACCTGCAGGTCCCGGTCTCGTTCGCGCAGGCCGCACTGGGTTGTGATATCTTCGTCCCGACGATCGACGGTACCGAGGTTAAGGTTTCCATACCTTCCGGCACCCAGTCTGGAAAGATACTGCGCCTCAAGGGGAAGGGCTTCCCTTATATCAATTCCTCCTCCCGAGGAAACATGTATCTTAAGATTTCGGTGGACATACCGAAGCATCTTTCCCTGAAGGCGAGGAAGATCATAAAGGATCTGCAGGTGGAGCTTGCCGATTCCGACCATCCATCCCCCGTGGAATACGAGGAATGATGCAACTGCCATCCGGCCATGCCGGGTGGCATTGTTTTTGTCCATGTGCCATGCTGTCTTGACCAAACCTCGAATAACAAATAACTTTTCCATTGTTATGGGTGAAAGGATTTACGGCTATCATGCCATTGAGGAAGGATTGAAGAAGGCCTTCGCAGGCTCCACGCTTTATCTTGTGCGGAACGGCGGGGAGAAGCTGTCCAGATTGGAGTTTGCGGCCCGGTGCACGGGAAAGGTGGCCGTCAAGAAGGTTTCGAGGGACGAGCTCGACCGTATGGCCCCCGGAATGGACCACAGGGGGGCGCTCCTTGATCTCGGAGGCCCCAGGAAAGGTGCCTCAAGGCTGAAGGAGGTCTCCGTCGAGGAATTTCTGTCGTCCCTTTCCGATGACGATGGTGCGCTTGTCCTTGTGCTTGACGGCATAACGGATCCACATAATCTTGGCGCCATACTCAGGTCGGCGGACCAGTTCGGTGTGGATCTAGTCATCATACCGGAGCGCAGGAGCGTCCAGGCCAACGAGACCGTTGTCAAGGTGTCCAGCGGAGCCGCCCAATATGTCACGCTCAGCGTGGTCACCAACATCTCCCGCGAGATTGAAAGACTGAAAGCCTCCGGGTTCTGGGTGTATGCCGCAGATATGAACGGCAGTCCGAGCTATGGTATGAATTTCGACAGGCGGTCGGTGATCGTGATGGGAAGCGAGGGCTCCGGCATCTCTTCCCTTGTCAGGAAGAACTGCGATTATGTGGTGTCCATCCCCATGCGCGGGCACATCGACAGTCTGAACGTGTCCGTCGCCGCCGGAATACTCATGTACGAATTCAGGAAGAGTCACTGAAAGAATTTGTTGCCTATATCCTCTCGGTACCAGCCGCCTTCGAGCCTGAGGCTTGAGATGGCCGCATATGCGCTGGCATTTGCCTCCTGCAGGCTCTTGCCGCGCCCGACGATGGTTATGGTTCTTCCGCCGGTTGTCGACGGATAGCCTTCAGGTCCGTCCACGGCTCCGCAGAACATCACTGCCCGGCCGCACATGTTGGCCCTTTTCAAGGCGGTCATGCCCTCGACGGGGCGTCCTGTGACGGTCGAGAGCGGATATCCTTCGCTTGCGAGCACCACCGCGACGGTGAAATCGTCGTTCGCCTCTATCTTCATGTCCATTATCCTGTCCTCGGACATGGCTTCCAGTATGTCGAGCAGGTCGGTCTTCATCAACGGGACGAATGCCTGCGCGGCAGGATCGTTGAAACGAACATGGTAGTCCACAAGTACCGGCTCGTCGTCCTCGCGTACGATAATGCTGAGCGTCAGCACCCCTCTGTATGAAAGCTGTTCCACCTTCATTCCGTAAAGTGTCGGATGTATGACCTTCTCCCTTATCGCGTTCCTGATCCTGTCGGGAATTGGAACGGGGCAGATCGCACCCATGCCTCCGGTGGGAGTGTTGTCATCCTTCATCCTGTTTGTGTATTCACTGACGATCGGAAGCGAAATGTAGCCCTTGTTGTCAAGCAGTATGGTTGCGGTGATGGGGGTTCCCGGAACATATTCCTCCAGCAGCACGGGTCCTTTTTCCAGAAGATGGTTCGCATATCTTATCAATGCTCCGGTATCCGTCGAATGCAGCGTTTCCCTGGAGGGGCTGATATTGTTGCTTTTCACTATGAATTCGGTTCCCTGGTGCCTGCTGAGATATTTCTCCAGCTGGTCAGGGTCTGCAAAGAAGCTCCTCCGCGGTGTCGGGATGTTGTGCCTGTCGGTGAAATCCCGGCTGAAAGCCTTGTCGTCCTCGAGCTTGATTGCTTTTGAGGGAGCTCCGAAGGTGGAGACGCCCTTTGACGTGAGATAGCCTATGACGCCTGTGAGGAGGGGGGCTTCCGTACCGACGAAGACCAGGTCGATGTCATGGTCGAGGCATGCCTGATAGACCTGTTCGGCGTTCGACGGGTCGACCTCGGAAAGTTTTGTCGCAATATCTGATGTGCAGTAGTTGCCTGGCGCCACGAACAGGCCTGAAATCGTGCGGCTTTTGCTGAGCCACCATGTCATCGCATGGTCCTTGGCTCCGGATCCGAGTACTAGAACACGCATTTTTCCTCCTCTAAAACTAACGCTATCATAGTGAAAATCACAATTCAAGGAAAAATTTGATGGATTTCAATGCTCGTTTTCATAGCAGCGAGAGCAGGATCTTCCTGTATTCGCCGACTGTAGCTGCCGTCGCTATCCCCTGCTTTGCCTTAGCGCCTCCGTGCAGGCCTTTCAGATATGCCAGCACATGTTTCCTCATTTCCCTGCAGGCGACATCCTCTCCATAGTATTGCGCGGCGAATTCAAGATGCCTCAAGGCCGTTTCGATCTTTTCCTCAAGGGAAATCCCGGTATAACATCCTTTTTCAAGCAGTTCCCTGGTCTGTCTGAATATGAACGGGTTGCCTATCGCGCCACGTGCGAACATCACGCCGTCCGCCCCGTATGTGTCGATGTATGAAAGGGCATCGAAAGGGGAGAACACATCTCCGGAGGCGTACAGGAGCGGGCTTGACAGGCTGTTCTTCGGATAGCGTTCCCTCAGTGCCGCGAAATGTTCCTTCCTTGCCGTTCCGCTGTAGCCTTGTGCCCTTGTGCGCGTATGCAGCGTCAGGGCGTCGGCACCCGCCTGCACGCATGCATCCGCATATTCGAGATAGTTCATGGAGCCTTCGTCCCAGCCCAGCCTGAATTTCACCGATACGGATGCGCATGTGCCGCTTTTCAGCAGCTTCACCATCCTGTATATCCTTTCCGGATCCTTCATCATCGCCGAGCCCGCCCCGGTCTTGACCACCTTCGGCACAGGGCATCCCGAATTGATGTCTATGAAGCGGGCGTTCCTTACCGCGGGATTGTCCATGCATCTTCCTATGGGGTCCTCGTCCGGTGCGAAAAGCTGTATGACCAGGTTCTCCTGTTCCCCGTATTTCTCCAGCAGCGCCTCGGTCTTGGCGCTTTTCCGTGCGAGCCCTTCGGCGCTCACCATCTCCGTGACCGTCTTGTCCGCACCGTTTTCCACAGCTATGCGTCTGAATGCCTTGTCCGTATAACCCGCAAGCGGGGCCAGAATGAGTTCCATAGCCTGTAGATTACATGTTGATCCTCCATCTGTCCATATATTTATTTCCTTGCTCCACTTGCTTATTTGACCCTTGCATGGTAAGTTCAGAATGATGAACAAAAGAATAAGCAAGGCCGAACAGGCCTATGTATATGTGATAAAGAATCCCAGCTACAACGATGTTTGCGTCGCGGCCTGGGACAGCGTGATATATCCGGGAACAGCCGTGGTCTATGACACACGGTTCGGGCTCGATCTCGGAATCGTTGTCGGGAACGCTCCCAAGGCCGGCCGTGTGTATGAGCCCGGATCCGGAGAGGTCAGGGGGGCGTGCCTTCATTTCGGAGTGGTCGGTGAGGATGTGGACGATCCTGCGGCGCACCAGTGCGAATATTGCGGCGGATGCAGGATCACGAAGGATCCGGAACCTGTCGAGGTGGACGGCGATGTTGCGTTCATAGACCATCTTGCCACTCCTGCGGAAATGGGCAGGTATGAGGAGAATTCGGCGAAGGAGGAGGATGCCTTGCGCGTATGCAGGGAGAAGGTTCTGAAGCACAAGCTCAACATGAAGCTTGTCACCGCCCACTTCCTTCTTGGGGAGCCAAAGGTCATTTTCTTTTTCACCGCAGAGGAGCGTGTCGACTTCAGGGATCTCGTGAAGGACCTCGTTTCCGTGTTCAGGATGCGGATCGAGCTCAGGCAGATAGGGGTGAGGGACGAATCCAGGCTCATCGGCGGACTTTCCGTTTGCGGTCGGGATTACTGCTGCCACTGCATCACAAGCCAGCTGGATCCCGTCACAATCAAGATGGCCAAGGAGCAGAACCTGTCGCTCAACAGCATGAAGATATCGGGCCCGTGCGGCAGGCTGCTGTGCTGTCTGGCGTATGAATACGACTATTATGTCGAGGAGAAGGCAGGTTGTCCGCCGGAAGGCACCCGCCTCAAGATAGGGCATGACCTCTGGAAGGTCACGGAAGTCAACATATTGTCCAGAAAACTCACCATCCAGGCCAACGAGGGCCGTACGATGTACATTCCCTCGGAGGAGGTGTATTACAACAATGATACGGGATATTGGGAGGTGAGCGAGGATTTTCAGGAGGAGTTTTTGCAGTAGGGTGCTTATACCGTGCTGTAATCCTTTTCCTCATAGAAACTTAATATTCCCATATTGACCCTATCGTTTTATTATGGTAAGTTGTTTAACGCTGTCGGGATTCGAATGCCCGGCATGTAGTCTTTAAATTGGAAAATCTATCTTGGAGGAAATAAAGTGGCTAAGAAATCCGCTCAGAGAAGTGAACGCAGAAACCAGGTCCGCAGGATGCTCAACCGCGCCGCAAAAAGCAAGGTGAGGACATCCATCAAGAAGTTTGATGAGGCTCTCAAGGCAAACGACAAGAGTGCGGCGGAAGTTGCAATGAAGGAAAGCTTCAAACTTCTTGACAGTGCAGTCAACAAGAATGTCATGCACCGCAACACGGTCGACAGGAAGAAAAGCAGAATGGCTCACGCTTTTAACAAGCTTGCTTGATTATTTTTTTGATGGTGGTAAAAGATGGAAGAGAAACTTACTAAAGCGACTATCATCGAAAACCTTCATAACAAGCTTGGATTGAACAGAACGGAAATACATACTGTTATCGATGAGCTTTTTGAAGAAATCAAGGATGGTCTCAAAGAGGACAGGGTCATAGAACTCCGCGGCTTTGGCACTTTCGAGGTCAGGACCAGGAAGGGCAGGGAGAAGGCCAGGAATCCGAAGACGGGAGAGGTTGTCGCCGTCGACAGACACGGTGTGGCCATATTCCGCCCTGGCAAGGAGCTGAAGGAATTCGTCTGGGATATCCGAACATCCAAACCTGAAGAGGCGGATGAGGAGTAGGACGGGAGACTGGTTTGAAAACTTTGGAAAAAAGAAGCCTCAGAACTGTTTGTTCTGAGGTTTTTATATTACTTGCAACATCGTTTGTTTATTCTTTGGCCTTTCCCGGCTTCGTTTTCGAGAACGGCATAGGGGTGGTGGCGCTTGTCGCCCTGATACCCGTTTTCATGGTGGTGAGGAACACGAGCTGGAAGCTGATAGCCCCATACGGGTTTTTCTTCGGCTTCATGTTCTATATCTTCTTCAATTACTGGCTGACCACGTTCCATCCGCTTGCGATCCTCATCGTTCCGATCATCAAGGGTGGGGAGATGCTGTTCCTGTTCCCGGCGCTGAAGGCGGCGGACACGTTCTTCAAAAAGAAGGGATATGTCCTGCAGGCTGTCATATGGGTTGCCTATGCATATCTGTCCGAATCCTGGTTCGCAGGATATCCCTACGGAACGATATGCTATGCTTTCTACAGCTACATGCCACTGATACAGATTGTGGACATAACAGGAATATGGGGGCTCATATTCCTGATGGTCCTTCCCCAGGCATTCGTCGGAAACTATCTTTCGGACCTCGTGTACTCCGGACAAAAAGGGTTTGCCCGCTATCTCAGGGCCAATATCGCGGAGATTGTCATTTATGCCGTCCTTGTAATATTGTCCGTCATATATGGTTTTGTAAGCCTCTCCTATTGGACAAACAGGGAACCCGACCGCTATTGGCGTGTGGCCACGGTCCAGCACAACCATGATTCCTGGAAGGGCGGGGTGGATACCTATCGGAAGAATTTCAACAATCTGAGGCGGTATACGCTGGAGGCGATAAAGGAGGATCCTGACATCGTAATCTGGAGCGAGACGGCTTTCGTCCCCTCGATCGACTGGAACAGCATGTACAGCTATGAGGACAACCAGGAGATGAGGGCCCTGGTGTTCGAGTTCATGGATTTCGCGGAGGGCCTTTCCGTACCCCTGCTCACCGGCAATGCCGACGGGGAGCCGATCGATCCGGACCAGGGTCCGCTGCTTGAGGACGGCAGCCTGAACCGCAAGGATTACAACGCGGTTGTGCTTTTCGAGGACGGAGGAATAAAGGACAAATACCGCAAGCAGCACCTTGTCCCCTTCACCGAGCATTTCCCGTATGAAAAGCAGCTCCCGTGGCTCTACAACATCCTGCTTGCCAACGACTACAACTGGTGGGAGTATGGTACGGAGGAGCTCGTGTTCGAATCCGACGGTGTGCGTTTCAGCACCCCGATCTGTTTCGAGGATGTTTTCGGATACCTGCCTGCCGGATTTGTCGCAAACGGTGCCGATGTCATTGTCAACATGACGAACGACAACTGGAGCAAGAGCGAGGCCGCCGAACGCCAGCACGCCTATATCGCTGTATTCAGAAGCATAGAGACGAGGAAGTCCACGATAAGGGGGACGAACAGCGGCATCACATGCCTGATCACCCCCGACGGAAGGATGCACGACGAGATGAAGCCTTTCTCCATGGGGTACAATGTCTACGATGTCCCCGTGTACACCCACGGGACATATGGGGACACGTTCTATGTCGGACATGTCGATGTCTTCGCGTATGCCGCGATATGCCTGTCGGCCGCATTCCTGATTTTGGGTGCGGTGTTGAAGGCTTTGTCCTTCCTTAGGAGGAGCAGATGAGCACGGCATCCCTCATTGTGATCGGAAGCGAGCTCACCCGCGGCATAATACAGGACCGTCACGGCCTCCTCGTATCAAGGGAGCTCACCCATATCGGGGTCCATGTGAACGAGATCGTGGCCATCCCCGATGATGGCTCCATATCCCATGTGCTTTCCGCTCTGAAGAAGAACAACAGCATCGTGATAGTCACCGGCGGCCTCGGGCCAACAGGTGACGACATGACGCGCAACGCCATTGCTGAAAGCTATGGCGTGCCGCTTGTCATGGACGAAGGATGCATGGCTTTTCTGAAGGACAGGCTCGGAGAGCGTGCGTCTGGTGCAAACCTCAAGCAGGCCTACATACCGCGCGGCTTTTCTGTCATGCCAAATCCCAACGGTACCGCCCCTGGTTTCTACGGTACCGACGGCAGGACCCTGATACTTGCCCTTCCTGGACCTCCGCGGGAGATGGAGCCCATGTTCTTCAATCATGCGCTTCCCGTTATAAGGAAGGCTCTGGAGCTTCCGGAAGGGGAGCGGGATGAGTATTCGTCGTTCATAACGGCCGAGGCGAGGCTGGAGGAGCTGATGGAGAAGTGTGGCCCGGGGCTTGACTGGGGCACGAGGTTCCAGGACTACAAGATAAGCGTCTATGTGTCGGGAGCCGACAGGAATGCAAGGAACGAGGCCGTATCCAGACTTCAGACGGAGGTCGGTCCGTTCCGGCTTGTCCCTGGCTGCCTCGATGCGTTGGACATGCTTGTCGAAAGGCTCAAGGGGAAGAATCTCTCCTTGTCGGTCGCGGAGTCATGCTCGGGCGGGCTTGCCAGCGAGCGCCTTACATCCCGGCCCGGAGCGAGCACCTATTTTCTCGGCGGCGTGGTAAGCTACGCCCCGTCCGTGAAGATTGATGTGCTGAATGTCGCCAGAGCCGTCGTGGAGGAACACGGAGTTGTCTCGGCACAGTGTGCCAGGGCCATGGCCGACGGAGTGCGTTCGGCCTGCGCGTCCGACGTCTCGTTCTCGATAACCGGCGTGGCCGGTCCCGATGTGTCGGAGGGAAAGCCCGTGGGAACGGTCTATCTGGGCTTTTCGTCCGCTTTCAGACAGACGGAGTCTGTTATGCTGGACTTCTCGTCATGGGGCAGGGATTCCATAAGGCGGAAGGCCGTCGTCGCCGCATTCATACTGACAGCCTGCTATATCGACGGCCTTGATCCCAAAGAAATCGTGAAGGAATGGAGGAACATATGATCGACGGCAGGGTCTTCTCATTTCTCAAGGAGCGCGGGTATCTCGACCGTGTCATGGAGTTCGATGTTTCCAGCGCCACGGTGGCCCTTGCAGCCGAAGCGCTCGGTTGCGATGGGGCCCGCATCGCAAAGAGTCTGGCTTTCAGAAACGGCGATGGCGCCATGATCATAGTGCTCGCAGGTGATGCCCGGATAATGAACGGTGGATTTAAAAGACGATTCGGATTCAAACCGTCCATGCTCGATGCGGAAGAGACGTTCAGGTTCACCGGGTTCATGCCCGGCGGGGTATGCCCGTTTGCCGTGGACCCGTCGGTTCCCGTGTATCTCGACGAGTCCCTGAAGCGGTTCGACGTGGTCTATCCCGCGGCTGGGACATCGTCCAGTGCTGTAAGGCTCACAGTCGGAGAGCTCTTTTCCCTGTCCGGTGCCTCCGGCTGGGTTGACGTGGCAAAAGATTGGAGGATATGACCGTACTTCCGGTGTTTTCTTGCAGTTTTTTTTAAATAAAGACTCCTTTTAAAAAATTTTAGTGTTTCCTTCCATCGCCAGGGTCTTCTAGAATTTTTGTAAAAGGAGTCTTTATCTATGCAGGTGAACACAGGCGCTTTGATAATTGTCATCGGATATCTGGTGGGAATGCTGGTTATCGGTTTCATCGTTGGAAAGGTGAAAATAAAGAACAGCCGTGACTACATGATCGCGGGGCGCAGGATGGGGCTTTTCATGGTCGCCTTCTCGCTCAGCGCCAACAATATCGGCGGTGGCTCCACGACCGGATTGGCCGGAAAGGCTTTCGATACATGGGGAATGAGTGCGATATGGTATGTCCTTGCGGCTTCGGTCGCCATGATACCACTCGCATACTTCGCGCCAAGGATCAGGAAGACCATGGCAGTGACCATCCCAGAGGTAATCGACAGACGTTTCGGAAAGGGCAGCTCCGTATTCTCGGCCGTGCTCAACATACTAGCACTCTTCTGCCTTACGTCCAGCCAGGTGGCGGCAAGCGGCAGCGTGGTTGCCACGCTCACCGGCATACCTCTCAACGTATGCCTGATCATCGCCGGCCTTGTCATCATCATCTACACAACGCTCGGAGGGATGATCGCCGACCAGATTTCCGATCTCGTCCAGTTCATAATCATACTCATAGGGCTTGCAATAGCAACACCGATAGTGCTCAACGCATGTGGCGGCTGGTCAGCCCTCGCCGCAAGGCTTCCCGGGGAGCAGCTCAGCTTCACCAAGATCGGCTGGGTTGTGATAATCGGTTATGTCTTCAATTATTTCTGCACGTTCCTTTCCGGACCGGAGATGATAAGCCGCTTCGAGACCGCCAAGGATGAACAGACGGCGTTCAGGGCTTCGATATTGTCGGCTGTACTCATGGCAGCCATGGCTGTGTTCCCGACCCTGCTGGGGCTGGCAGCACTCGCACTCAGGGACCAGATTCCAGGAATCAGCAGCGCCACGGCCATGATGGCCGTCACACAGGCATATGCGCCTACGCTGGTCACCGGTCTTGTTTCCGCCGCAATCATATCCGCGACAATGAGCAGCGCCGATTCAAACCTGCTGTGCATGTCGACGATGTTCATCAACGACATTTATCTCAAGTATTCCAAGGTCGGCCGGAGCCTTTCCGACAGACAGACGATCTTCGCCACGCGGTGCTGCAACGTCATCTTCTGCGTGGTAGCCATGTTCATAAGCCTGTTGAACATCAACATCGTCACGATGAACACGTTCGCCTTCGCCATCCGTTGCGCCGGACCGTTCGCGGCATACGGGCTGGGGCTGGTGATCCCGCGTGCTACAAAGCATTCGGGCCAGATATCCATAATCACCGGCACGGTGGGGGTGGTTTTCTGGCAGATGCTTTCCGGCGGTGATTTCTACCTCGGCATCCTGCCTGTCGTGTTCGGCTGCGGGGTAGGGACGCTGACGTTCATTGTCGTGAATCTTGTCGAATGGAGGATGGGGACTCCTCCCGCGCCGTCGGCATATCTGAGCGACAAGGAGGTTGCTGAGCTCATAAAGAAGGAAAGCTGATTCCTCTTTTGTTTGTTTTGCATCCCGCTTCTGCGGGATGTTTTTTGACGTTGTTGCAATGATTATTTTTCTTTACAATCCGAAGAATCTGTGATAATACGGAATTAAAGGCATAGGTAAACGTTTGCTTATATTTTTTTACCTTGTTCGGTAAACGTTTGCCTATACTTTAGGAGGATGTCCGTTGGCAAATTTCACAACCTTGAAGGATGTTGCGGCAAGGGCCGGTACGACTGCGGCGACCGTGTCTTACATCCTCAACGACAAGAAGGGCAGGTATGTCAGCCCCGAGATGCGGGACAAGGTGCTCGCCGCCGCAAAGGAACTGAACTACATCAAATGTGCCGGAGCCTCGTCGCTGAAAGGCAAGCATACCAAGCTTGTGGCCATTCTTGTGCCCCAGTTCGAGAACCAGTTCTTCACAAGGATAATATCGGCAGCCGAGAGTGTTTTCGTTTCCCACGGATATGATCTGATCATCACGAACACCTTCGACAACCCCGTAAGGGAGAAGGATATCCTGTACAGGATGGTGAGACAGAGGGTTGACGGAATCATAATCACCCCGACGGTCAAGGGGTTCGAGAATACGGAGAACATCAGGCAGGCCGGAATGAACCTGGTGGTCGTCGACAGGCCGCTTTCCGGAGCGGACGACTACAACTGGGTCACGACGAAGAACTACGAGTGCGGCTACAAGGGGGCCGAATATCTCATAGAAAAGGGGCACCGCAAAATCGGCTATGTCGGATGGAACTCCGGAATCAGCGATCTGGATGCGAGGGCCATGGCCGTGCTGGATGCGTTTTTTGACCATGGTATCGACAAGGCCGGATGCCATATCATCAACGGCGGGTTCTCGGCCGACGAGGGCCGCAGGATGACCAGGGAGATTCTTGAGCAGCATCCGGATATAACCGCCTTGTTCTACGGCTTCAACATGCAGGCTGTCGGTGGTGTCGATTATCTGTGCAAAAGCGGCATAGCAATACCTGAGAAGTTGTCGGTGGCCCTCATCGGAAGTCCTGAATGGGCTTATGTCGGCTATAACGGTTTCACGCATGTCGACATGGACGAATACAATCTGGGCATCGCCGCCGCACAGCGGATGATGGATTTGATAAACGGGAAGGAAATTTCCCCTGAAAAGCTGCATATCAGGCAGGACTGCTTCCTTGTCGAAGCTGCTTCTGTCAAGGATATAAATCAGGAAAGAGGAGGAATCATATGAAAAAGATTCTAACTGTGATGACGGTTCTTGTTATCGCATCCGCTCTCTGTTTCGCCCAAGGCGGTACGGACGCGGCAAATTATCCTAACAAGAATATTAACCTGACCGTTCCTTACGGAGCGGGTGGAACCACCGATCTGACAGCAAGGGCGATCGCAAACGGCATGGGCCAGTATCTCGGGGTCACGATCAATGTCGTGAACACGGCAGGAGCCGGAGGCTCAGCTGGAACGCTCAACGTTCAGAACGCACCTGTGGATGGCTATTCCTTACTCGCAAACGGAATGCTCTCCTTCTCCACAATGCCTATAAATGGTTATACCGACAAGACCTTCAGGGATTGGGATATCTGGATTGCCACGTACGCCCCGAACGTTGTGATCGTTCCAAAAGATAGTCCTTATAATACCATCGAAGACCTCGTGACTGCAATACAGCAGAATCCCGGCCAGATTACCGCAGGTACTGCTGGAATAGGATCCGGCGGTCACTTCGGTGCCGAAATCATCAAGATGGCTGCAGGTGCCGATTACAAGCACATCACGTATTCCGGCGGCGGCCCGGCTCTCACGGCGTTGCTCTCCGGAGAGATCGACTTCCTCCCGCAGCTTCTTGCCGAATACAAGGATCTCATCATCGCCGGCGAGGTCAAGGCGCTCTGCTCGCTTTCCTCCGAGGCCTTGGAGATCGCACCCGGAGTGGTGATTCCGTCCATAGCCGAGTCGTATCCTGCTGTCGCCGATTACCTGCCGATGGGCGAGGTGACTGGCATACTGGTTCCGAAGGGACTTCCTGAAGAAATCCTTTCCAAGCTCGATGAGGCGTTTGCATTCGCAGTTGAACAGGATCAGTTCCTCGACCTCTGCAGCTCGAAGGGCTTCGAGGTGATCGCCATGGACAGGGCTGAATCCGCCGCCTACATGGAGGATTTCGCAAGCAAGGCATGCTGGATCATGTATGATGCCGGCGCCGTGACCATCAGTCCTGAAGAATTCGGTATTGAAAGACTGGATTGAATTTTCTCTCAAATCATGTTTTCCACCCCTTGCATCCCTCCCCTGTAGGAACGGGGGTGGAAGACACATATCTACGTTTTCTGGTGGTTTTCAATGGAAAAAAAATGTAAGGATTTTGTTTTTTCCGTCGTTTTGACGGTTTTGGGAATATATGTGACTGTCGAAGGATACAGGATCTACGCATATGCTGCGAAACCTCCGTACAGGATCGAGCAGCTGTCGATATCCCCGGGCTTCCTCCCGATAATCCTCGGTGTCCTGTTGTTCGTGCTCAGCCTCGTCATGATGGTCAAAAGCCTGCAGGACGGAGGAATCAGGACAAGGATCGCCGAATTGAAGTCGTGGGCGGGACCCACGTTCAGGAACAAGAATGTGCACAGCATGGCGATCGGAATCGTCATAATGGCGGTCTATACATATCTGCTGATGGGATTTCTTCCTTTCTGGGCTTCCACGTTCATTTTCCTTGCCGGTCTGATGTTCTATCTCCGGGCTGGCAAATGGTGGAAGATAATAGCGGTTTCCGCAGGTTCCATCATCCTTGTGATCCTTTTATTCGAAGTCTGCTTCAACGCAGCTCTGCCTTAAGGAGTGTTATCAATGGTTTTAGAATATCTTGGAACCGCCATAATGACGGTCTTCCAGCCTATAAATCTGTTGGCCCTGGTCCTGTCCACGGCGGCCGGACTCGTGATGGGGATGCTTCCCGGGCTTAGTGCGACGATGGCCATCGCGCTGCTGACCGGTCTTTCCTACAATTTCCCGACGCAGACCGCGCTGATCTCCCTTTTGGCCGTATATGTGGGGGCGATCTCCGGTGGTTGCCAGTCCGCGATATTGCTCAACATACCCGGGACTCCGGCGTCCGCCGCTACGGCTATGGACGGGTTCCCGATCGCAAAGCGCGGCGAAGGCGGATGGGCGATCTTCATGGCGACGACATCCAGTTGCCTCGGAACCCTCATAAGCGTTGTTTTCGTCCTGACGCTGACTCCGCTTCTCACCAGCCTGGCCCTGATGTTCGCCAGCTGGGAGTTCTTCCTGCTGTCGATATTCGGCATCATGATCTGCGGTGCCCTGACCGCGCAGGGAAATGCCCTCAAGGGATGGATCAGCGGCATATTGGGACTCCTTGTCGCCATGATAGGCCTTGATTCCGTGGACACCATCCCTCGTTTCTCATACGGGAATGTCAACCTCATGGCCAACATCCAGCTGATTCCCGTCATGATCGGGCTCTTCGGATTCCCCGAGATCGTGAAGGCGTTCAAGAAGGATGCCAAGGAGGATGTCCTCGGGATGACAAAGCTTGAGCCCAAGAGGGGCATAATGACCGTTCTGAAGCACTTCGGGGCGGTGGTGAGGTCGGCCATCATCGGAGTCGGGGTCGGAATCATCCCCGGTGTAGGAGAGGATGTCGGTGGATGGCTTTCCTACTGGGCCAGCAAATCCAGGAGCAAGCATCCCGAGCGTTTCGGCCAGGGTGAGGAGCTCGGCGTCATATCCGCGGAAACAGGAAACAACTCCTGTATCGGAGGTGCCATCATCCCGGTGCTCAGCCTTGCCGTTCCAGGAAGCGCTCCGGCCGCTGTTCTTCTGGCCGCATTCCTCATGCACGGATACAGGCCCGGGCCGCTTCTGATGACAGAGTCCCCGTCGTTCATCTATGATGTCGGAATATATCTGATCTTCGCCTCAATAGCGATGTGGGCCCTTGCACTTGTGATCTCGAAGGGTACCGTCAAGCTGCTTGGTGTAAAGAAGAAATACCTCATGCCGGTGATCTACATGCTCTGCGTTGTCGGAAGCTATCTCATAAGCTACAACATGTTCGATGTGAAGGTAATGTTCGTTTTCGGTCTTGTCGGACTTGCGCTCTCCGCCGGAGGTTTCCCTGCCGCACCGTTCCTTCTTGGTGTTATACTTGGACCGATGGCCGACTCCAACCTCAGAAGGGGACTCCGTCTGTCGGACGGATCGTTCGCACCCATGTTCGGCCGCCCCATCTGCATCATTTTCCTCGTGGCCATCTTGCTCATGATATTGAGCCAGCTTGGCATCCTCAAGAGGATTTCAGCCTGCATAAAGGGTAGGAAGAGCAATGCGTAGGATAGGTGTCGGTTTCGTAGGCTGTGGCTTTGCCGCAGCCATACACGCGGAGGCGTTCGCCCGCGTTCCAGGCTTTGATGTCGACCTTGTAGGCGTATGCAGCAGGAACGAGTCGAATTCGGCGCCGTTTGCCGATAAATACGGCTTCAGATACCACTGCAGTGATTTCGAAAGGCTGCTGGAGGATGATGACATAGATGTGATCGATGTCATAACGTCTCCGGATGCGCATCTCGGATATCTCAAGGCTGCCGTTTCGAGGAACAAGGCGGTGATAGTCGAGAAGCCTCTTTCCGGATGCTTCTCCCCTGGGTCGGTGGATAAGAGAAGCATGTACGGACAGGTGATGGCACAAATGGAGGAGCTGAAGGAATTTCTGAAAGACTTCCCGTCCGCAAGAATCTATTATGCCGAGAATTATATCTATGCACCTTCCGTCGTGAGGATGGCCGGACTGCTGGAGGCGTCCGGAGAGAAGCTGATGATGTTGAAAGGCGATGAATCCCATAGCGGCTCCCATGCCTTGTCCGCCAGGTTCTGGAACAAAACCGGAGGCGGTTCGTTGATACGCCAGGGGTGTCATCCTCTCTCCGCCTGCCTTTATCTCAAATCCAAGCAGGGGCCTTGCCGCCTTGAGAGCGTTGTTGCGGATTGCTCCTGTCTCGGCAGGACCGTGGCCGACAAGGGGGTCCTTCAGTCGGATCCGTTCGATGTGGAGGACATGGCTGAGGCTGTGTACACGTTCTCCGATGGCAGCAAGATGATCATCACCGGGTCGGACATCACCGTCGGAGGGGTACGGAACAGGGTCGAGGCCTATACGCCGTCCTCCTGTTTTTATGCCGACATCGCTCCGAACAATTCGCTTGTCTGCTACAACGGGAGGCCGGAGCTTGTCGAAGGATTGTACATCACCGAGAAAGTGGAGCATAAGGCCGGCTGGCAGAGTGTCTTTGTCTCCGAGCATGAAATGCGCGGCTATGTCGGTGAGCTCGAGGATTTCCTTTTGTCGTATACTTCAGGTAAGGAGCCCGAATCCGGACTTGATCTGGCCATGCTGACGGTACAGGCCGTTTATGGTGCGTATGTGGCGGCGGAGGAAGGTTCCAGGTTTTATTTCTGATACCGCCTTTCAAGGCTGGGATGAATCATCCCGATCGAGGTTTTGAATGCAAAAGAGCGATGGAATGAATTATGCGCCTGAATTTTCGGGTGAAAGCAAGAAGGTAGTTGGGAAGGATGATTTCCGGTTTTCCGTCATCGGTCTGAAACACGGACATGTGTTTGCGATGACCAACGGGCTTCTGGAGGCCGGTGCGACCCTGGTCTCGGTCCATGACGACGATGCCGGACTTGTGGAGATGTTCTGCAGGAGATATCCAGGTGTCGTTGTGGCGGACGGCGAGGAAGGGATCCTCAATGACGACAGCATCCAGCTGGTCGTCTCCGCGGCCCTTCCATGCATGCGTGCCGCGCTAGGTATCCGTGTCATGGAGGCGGGAAAGGACTATTTCTGCGACAAGCCTGGTGCGCTGACGCTTTTTGACGTGGAGCGGGTACGTGCCGTGTGTTCTGCCACAAAAAGGAAATACATGGTCTACTTCGGCGAAAGGATCCATGTCGAGGGTGCCGTGTTCGCGGAGGAGGAGATAAGAAAGGGCAGGATAGGAAGGGTTCTTCATGTCACGATTCTCGCACCGCACAGGCTCAATGCCGGCTCCCGTCCGGACTGGTTCTTCGATCCCGGACGCAACGGATCCGTGTTGTGCGACATAGGGTCCCATCAGATAGAGCAGTTTTTGACATATACCGCCAACGAGGATGCGCGCATCACGCACGCCTATGAGGCGAATTATGCCAATCCGGACCATCCGGAATTCTCGGATTATGGGGAATGCACGGTTCTCGGCCGGAATGGTGCCACCGGAATAATACGGGTCGACTGGTTCACTCCCGACGGCCTGAGCGCCTGGGGGGATGGGCGCGTGTTCATAATCGGTACGGAAGGGACGATCGAGATAAGGAAATATGTCGACATCGCACAGAACGACGCTTCCGACTGTGTGTACATCGTCGACGGAGGAGGAGAGCATGTCTATCACGAACATGGCAGGACGGGGTTCCCGTTTTTCCCCGCCTTCGTGCTGGATTCGTTGAACAGGACGGAGACTGTGATGAGTCAGGAACATGTTTTCACCTCCATGCGGCTTGCCGTGGAGGCATCCCTGCTTGCTGCAGGGGAAAGGAGTTAGGTTATGGATAGGATTTATAATTTCGGAATAATCGGCCTCGGGGCGATTGCAAGGTTCCATGCGCGGGCGATCAATGATATACCGCATGCCCGGTTGTATGCGGGCTATGATCCGGTCGAGGGCCGTGCGGAGGCTTTCACATCGGAATTCGGGGGAAAGGCTTATTCAAATCTGGATGCCTTCCTTGCGGACAAGGAGATGGATATCGTCACGATCACCACCCCCAGCGGATGTCACAGGGATGTTGCGATCGCAGCATTGGACGCAGGCTTCGATGTGGTGGTCGAGAAGCCGCTTGAGATCACGGTAGCACGTTGCAACGATATCATAAAGGCTGCTGAAAGGAACGGAAGAAAGCTTGGAGCCGTATTCCAGAGCCGTTATTATGACTCAAGCCGGGTGGTGAAGGATGCGATCGAGAGGGGCCGACTCGGAAAAATCGTGATGGTTGATGCCTATGTCAAATGGTACAGGTCCCAGGAGTATTACGATTCGGGCGCATGGAGGGGTACGAAGGCAATCGACGGCGGAGGTGCGTTGATGAACCAGTCCATACATGCCGTCGATCTCCTGCAGTGGTTCGGAGGAGATGTGGACGAGGTGTGCGGGGTCTCTGGAACGGTGGCGCACAGGAATATCGAGGTCGAGGATGTGCTTGTCTCCACTGTACGTTTCAAGAATGGAGCCCTCGGGGTGATCGAGGCATCGACCTCCGTCTGGCCCGGTTTTTTCAAGCGTATGGAGATCCTCGGCACCGACGGTTCCATAGTCCTTGAGGAGGAGTCCATAAAAGAATGGAGGTTCAAGGAAGAGACTGAGGAGGACGAGCTCATAAGGAAACGTTTTGCAACGACCGGCACCGGTGGTGGGGCATCCGATCCGAACAGCATAGGATTCGAGGGCCACAAGAAGGAGTTCGAGGATTTCATCGACGCCATTGAACATGATCGCCGTCCGGCCGTGGACGGAATCGAGGGGCGCAAGGCCGTAAGCATCATAGAGGCTGTCTACCAGAGCTGCGAGAAGGGCTGTCCCGTCAAGGTCTGCTGACCGTTTTTGCATGGAGCCGCCGGAGGACCGGCCTTTTCCGGCGGCTGTTTTTCCTGTCCGTGCCTTCACTTTTTCCATGTGGGGCATTATTTTTTTTACGGTAAGTTGACATACTCCCTTTCAGGGAATATAGTTATGTCGGTAAATCCATTTTTCCTAATATAAAAATCAATAGTTAATTTATATTTTTTGGAAATTCTTTTAATTATATCTGGAGTTGAATTTAATGGCTGAAGAGACCATGAATGGTGCTGAAGAGCAGCAGGTTGTCCAAGAAACAAAAAAAAGAAGGGGAAGGCCCAAGAAGACCGGTGCGGCCAAGGCTGCGGAAGCAGAAAAGAAGGAAAAGGGTGCAGAACCGTCCGAGAAGAAGGATGAAAGACTTCCCGATGCAGGGAAGAAGGTGTTCAAGATCAGACCGAAGGTGAAGATCAGGAAGAAGGAGGAGTCTCCGGAGTCCGGCGGACCGGATCTTTTCGAAGCCTCCGATGCCGATGGTGCGGACGGCGGTGTCTCGGAGATAAGGCCAGATACGACAAGGGAGAGTCTCGACGCAATTCCCGTGCAGAATGATTCCGACGGTTATGATGAGGACTATGCCCAGGTTTCCGGAGCGGAGGAGTCCCGTCAGGATGCGTCAGGAGCGGCACAGGAAACGCAGGACGATGCGCAGGATCAGGGAGCTGCCGACGACAGGGAGTCCCAGTCCCAGAAAGGCCGATATGAATCCAAATACGACCGTTATGGCAAAAAGAAGAACGGGAAGAAGAATCAGAGGGACGACTATCCGATGGAGGTGAATCTGGAGGAGAATCCCGATGCCCCGAAAATGTTCCTTTCCGTGCTTACTACCAAGCATATAGACGAGCTGAGGGATCAGGCCCGTGCGATGGGCATAGCAGAGGACGTCATTCTTGATTCCAGGAAGACTGAGCTCATCTACAAGATGTGCCGTCTCCACTCCCAGGGAGGCGGAGCCCTTCTGGTCGAGGGTATCCTCGATATCATCCAGGAAGGGGGCTACGGCTATCTCAGGTATGCCGTGAACAATTATCTTCCGGGAGGTGAGGATGTCTATGTGTCTGCTCCGGTGATCAAGGCCACGGGGCTCAAGACAGGCGACATGGTGTACGGACAAATCCGTGCCCCGCGCGACGGGGAGAAGGCCGCGGCCATGATCAGGGTGTTCAAGGTCAACAACGAGGAACCAAGGATGGCCAAGCTGCGTGCCCCGTTCGATACTCTTACTCCGCTATTCCCGGACGAGAGGCTCCATCTGGAGGTGTTGGAGGAGGGCAGGCCTGGAGATCTTTCGACAAGGGTCGTCGACCTTTTCTGCCCGATAGGAAAGGGACAGAGGTCCCTCATCGTCGCCCCGCCCAGAACAGGCAAGACCGTGCTCATGCAGAAGATCGCCAACGCGATCACCACAAACCATCCTGAGGTTTATCTCATCGTCCTTCTCGTCGACGAGCGTCCCGAGGAGGTCACCGACATGAGGAGGAACGTCAACGCGGAGGTCGTCGCCTCGACATTCGACGAGCAGGCGACCCATCATGTGCAGGTTGCGGAGATGGTGATCGAGAAGGCCAAGAGGATGGTCGAATACAAGAAGGATGTTGTGATTCTCCTTGATTCGATCACCCGTCTGGCAAGGGCGTACAACCAGACGGTGCCCGCCTCTGGAAAGATTCTTTCCGGTGGTGTGGATTCCAATGCACTGCACAAGCCGAAGCGGTTCTTTGGTGCGGCCAGGAACATAGAGCAGGGAGGATCCCTGACGATCATATCCACTGCTTTGATCGATACCGGGTCCAGGATGGACGAGGTGATATTCGAGGAGTTCAAGGGAACCGGCAACAACGAGATCGTGCTTGACCGCAAGATGGCGGACAACCGCAAGTTCCCCGCCATCAACATCAAGAAGAGCGGTACGAGAAGGGACGACCTGCTTCTTTCCGAGGATGTGCTGACCAGGGTGTTCCTGCTCCGTACCGCCTTCGGAAACCTCGACGATATGGACATGTCCGTCTCTCTTATTGACAAAATGAAGAAAAATAATAACAATAAGGAGTTCCTGGACAGCATGAACGCCCAGGCCGTGAGCCAGGCGATGCAGAGAGGGATGTGACCAGACATACCCCGTCTGTGAAAGCAGGCGGAATTACATAAGAATCCGGAGGAAAGGAAAATGAAGAAGGATATCCATCCAAAGTATGAATTGCAGGAAGTACGCTGCTCCTGTGGCAACGTAATCAAGACCAAGACCACAAGCAAGAACCTCACGGTTGAAATCTGCTCGGCTTGCCATCCGTTCTTTACAGGAACGCAGAAGCTTGTCGATACGACCGGACGTGTCGAGCGCTTCAACAAGAGATACAACAGGGAAACAAAGTAATTGTTTTCATACCATCTTCAGCCTTCCCTCGACGGGAAGGTTTTTTTTACCCTTTTGAAAAAGGTATGGCATGGAAAAATATGTTGCTTACAGCCCAAACTGATGCAATCATAAATTAAGGGGATTTTTTATGTACAGGGTGCTGATCCATCATAAGAACGAGTACGGCGAAGAACCTGAGGTCGTGGTCGATGTTCCGGGTGTGATGACCATACTCGGTGCGTATTCGGACTATTGCTCCGGTTATGCCCTCATGTGTACGAACGACCAGGGACTCAGATTGGCGATCTCCCGCAGACAGGATGGCACTGTCAAGGTCTACAACCACACGATACAGGACAGGAAGAAATTCCAATTGGTGGGGCTCAAGTGCAAGGCCGACGACAAATGGATATCCACGGTTAAGGCCATTTTCCTTGCGTTGCAGCACGACGGCATTGTGCTGCCCGGCATGGACATAAGCATAACCGGCCGTACTGCACATTCCGATTACGACACGCTTTCTGCTGCGGTCGCAGCCGGATTCCTGATCGGATTCAACGAGCTTTTCAACCTGCGCCTCGGTCTCAACGACATGCTCCGCATCGCACATGCCTCAAACGCCTATTCGAACGGCTCCTGCAAGCTCCGCGATCTTCTGACGCTCTTCATAATCAAGAAGAAGGAGCTGGTCCTCTTCGATCTGGAAAACTATTCCTACCGTACCATGGAGAATCCGTTCGACAATGATCAGATAACCTCCTACATCCTCGACTGCGGGATTCCCAAGAACATCCTCTACGAGGAGGAACGCAAGGTTTTCCAGAAGACCAGGGAGACCATGGAGGCACTGAGGAAGATTGTTCCGAAAGGCATGAGGCTGCGTGACATATCCATGCGCGAGGTGCGCTACCGCAAGGGCGGCATAAGCGAGGAGTGCATGCGCTATGTCAATTTCACCATAAGCGAATCCCACAGGGCGCTGAAGGCTTGGGACGCCCTCATGAACAAGGACAGGACCCATTTCTGCAAGCTGCTGATGGAACAGCAGGATGGAATAAGCGAGGATCTGGAGGTTACATGCCCGGAGGTGGAGTGGCTGATCAAGAGAAACAGCGAGAACCCGCACATATATGCCTCCTCGCTGATTGCCATGGGCTTGAGCGGACACATACTCGTGGTCGGTGGAAACGACCTTTTGAGCCATTATCGGGACAGGATGGAGGAATATGAGCACATATTCGACTTCCATGCATCCCTGAGGCATTTCTCACCGACAGGCGGTGTCAGGATATTGCACGACGATGAAGATTCTATTGGTTAATGACGACGGATACCTTGCCGAGGGTATAAATGCGCTTGAGGAGGTTCTTTCCTCCCGCGGGCACGAGATATGGGTGAGCGCACCAACGGTGCAGATGAGCGGTAAGTCCCATGCGATGACGATAGGCGACGACCTTCGGATCACGAGGTTCGGAGAGAACCACTACCATATGACAGGAACCCCGGTCGACTGCATGCTGTATGCGAAAAGATACGAGCATTCGTTGTTCCCGTCCGATCCGGACCTGGTCGTATCCGGTATCAACCACGGTTACAACCTGGCCTCCGACATAACATATTCCGGTACATGCGGGGCGGCCCGGGAGGCCGTGTTGTGCTCCTGGAAGGCAATCGCGGTATCGAGCGAGAGGAGAAATTTCCGCGAGTGTGCCGGTTTTCTGGCGGACAACCTGCCGCTGCTGGTCTCCTGTCTTGACGACCAATGCTTTCTGAACCTGAATTTCCCTCCCGATTTCAACGGACGCATGAAGCTGACGATCCCCGGTGATGTGAGGTATCTGGACGAGGTCCGTCTTGTCAGAAGGGATGGAAATGTCGATACGGTGCGCATCGACGCCGTGGCCCGGCGCGAGCTGCATGTCGACGGATATCTTAACGATATCGAGGCCTGTAACAACGGATATGCCTCGGTGAGTGCCGTGGCTATCAGGAATTTCAGCCATGGACCGGCCTTCCTGAGGCTGGAGGGGCTGTTGAAGTGAAATGGGAGGATATCTGCTCGCGTTGCGGCCTATGCTGCCATGAGAAGATTGTCGACGGGGATTTCCTGATAATCGGCGAGGAGACCTGTTCCTTTTTTGATGCGGACACCAGGCTGTGCAGGGTTTACGGCAACCGGTTCAAGGAATGTCCCAGGTGCATGAAGGTGAATTTGTTCAGGGCTTGCTTCGCCCGTTATCTTCCGTCCTCATGCGCATATGTGCGCTGGGCAAGGGCCCGTCATCTCAGGCCCGTCAGGGAAAGGACCCTCATCCTTTCCTATGGAAAGGACATGGATTCCCATCAGCTTGACTAGAGACGGGATAATGGCTAATTTTTATTCGTATAAGGAAACATTATGATGGCGGACAGATACGTCTATTTGGATAATAACGCCACCACCGCGATGGCGCCTGAAGTCAAAGAGATAATGAGGGAGAACGAGGATCTCTACGGCAACGCTTCAAGCATGCATGCGATGGGAAGGATGGCCGAAAGCGCGATCCTTTGGGCCAGAGGAAAGGTTGCAGCCCTTCTTGGTGCTGCAAGCGACGAGGTTTTTTTCACCAGTGGTGCCACCGAAGGTAACAACACCGTGTTCAATATTTTCCGCGACAGGGCGGATGACGGATGTTCACGCAACCGTATTGTTTTGAGTTCCGTTGAGCATCCGGCATCCATTGAAACGGCGAAATATCTCAAAAAAAAGGGGTATGGGATTGATTTTTGTCCTGTCGACGGAACAGGCATGGTCGATCTTGCTGCCCTGGAGGCTCTGATGGGCGGGGATGTCGCCCTTGTTTCGGTGATGACCGCGAACAACGAGTCGGGTGTCGTGCAACCGGTTCGTGAGGTGAGCCGGATCGCCAGGAAGTATGGAGCCTACGTACATACGGACGCAACCCAGGCCATCGGCAAGATTCCTGTCGGCGTCGATGATCTGGATGTGGATTATCTCACGTTGAGCGGGCATAAGTTCTATGGTCCGAAGGGTGTGGGCGCCCTTTATATAAGGAAAAATGCCCCACGCAGCCCGTATCTGCATGGAGGACACCAGGAAGGTGGTCTCAGGGCAGGCACCTACAACAACCAGGCGATAATAGGCCTGGGCAAGGCCGCCGAGCTTGCGCTCGAGGGAATAGCTGAGGAAAGATCCAAGCTGTGGGCTTTGCGCACGGCTTTGAAGGAAGGGATAGAAAAGAGCATAGACAATGTGGTGTTCAACGGATCTGATGATTTCGAGACCGCGCTTCCAGGAACGCTCGATGTGTCCTTCGTATCTGCCGAGGGCGAATCAATCCTCCTTTATCTGGATCTGGAGGGCATCGAGGTCTCGACAGGGAGCGCATGTGCCTCCGGATCGCTGGAGCCGAGCTATGTGCTCCTCGCTTCCGGCTTGGATGTCGAGCTTGCACATGGGTCGATAAGGTTCTCTTTCGGACGTTACAACAGCATGGAGGATGTGGAGTATGTGCTGAGGAAGCTGCCTCCCATCATAGAGAAGATCAGAAGCATGAGCACAAGGAAGGTGTGATATGGCAGAAAGTTTCATGAGCCAGTGGGTATATACGGACGTGGTCAAGGACCACTTCATGAATCCCCGGAACATCTGGTCCGACAAGGAGGACTTCAAGGCAGATGGCATAGGGGAGGTGGGATCGCTCGCCTGCGGGGATCAGATGAGGGTCGGCATCAAGGTGTCCGACGGACGGATCTCGGATCTGAGATGGCTTACCTACGGGTGTGCATCCGCGATCGCAAGCACGTCGATGATGAGCGAGATGGCCATCGGCATGAGCCTGGAGGAGGCCTACCGTCTCAGTCCCAAGCAGATCACAGAGGCCCTTGGAGGCCTTCCGGAGCATAAGTTCCACTGTTCCGTTCTCGGAGACAAGGCGTTAAGGGCCGCCATCGACGATTATCTGGAGAAGAACGGGATGGACAACCCCTACAAGAGGATGAGCGCGAAGATCATCTGCGAGTGCAAGGGTGTCACGGACCAGATGATAGAGGAGCTGGTGAAGACGGACAAGGTCCGTACCTTCGAGGATCTCCAGCGTCTCACAGGTGCGTCCACCGCCTGTGGCAAATGCAGGGAGAGCATCGCCGCGGAACTCTCCGAGATGCTGCACATCTACAACAAGTAGGCGCCATGATATCCGTATACAAGGAAGCCGTACGCGATGCCCTTTATCCCAGGAAGAACGGAACGCTCACGCGCCGGAACAGGTATTTCACCACAAGGCCTGTCGAGATGATGGATGCGTCGCAGATAAGGAAGCTCAGGAAGTACCTGCAGCTTTCACGTGCAGTCTTCGCCGACATGCTTTCCGTGTCGGAGAAGACCGTCGAGGCGTGGGAGAACGGCATCAACGTCCCGTCCGGCCCGTCGCTGAGGCTTTTGAACATGATACAGAAATACCCCGACCTCCTGATGGAGACCGGGGTGTTTGTGGAAAGCATCAGATAGCGCCGTAGATGGAGCCTCCGATGAATTCCCTGAGAAGGGAATCGGATGGAACCAGGCTGGAGTCTATCGGATATACGAAGGAAAGGAAGAACAGGAGGCGGCGTGCTATCGCATACGCCTCCTTTTCGTTTTTCCCGACGCTCTTCAAAAGAGGCACCGCCTTCGGGGCGAGGACCCCAAGCTCGTAATCCAGAGCGCTGTTTATCATCACGTCCGCATTGTTCTGATATGGGAATATGTGGTTTTTCTCCCCCCGTTCCACGCTTGGCCATCGGTTGAACGTCTCCACGGCGTCTATCCCCCTGGTGCGGTAGTCCCTGACCAGGCGTCTCAGTATCCTGTTGTCCGATGTGCTTATTCTTGAGCAGGAGTCGAGGTTGAGCTGCGTGAGGGCCGAGATGTACACCCTGTATATCAGTTTCTGGTCGATGCCGGGGACGAGGTCGGGGTTGAGGCCGTGTATTCCCTCTATGACCAGCACCGAATTCTCCTCCATCCGGAATGCTTCCCGGCTGAACGTTCTTTTCTGTTCCTTGAAGGAGAATGTCGGAAGGTTCACGGGCTTTCCGGCGAGCAGGTCCGCAAGCTGCGACCGGAAAAGGTCAAGGTTGAGAGCCTCGAGGATCTCGAAATCGAAATCCCCGTTCTCATCCCTTGGAGCTTCGCTCCTTGGCTTGTAGTAGTCATCCAGCGATATCTTGATCGGCTTCATGCCCATGACCTTGAGCTCGTCGGAGAGCTTGAGGGAGAAAGTGGTTTTCCCGGATGAGGACGGGCCGGCGATGAATACTACCTTCACGTTCCTTCTTCCCGCTATCTCTTCGGATATCCTTGTGATCTTCCTTCGTTGCTGTGCCTCGAGAAGCAGTATCGTCTCCTCTATCCTGTTTTCACTCTGCCTGTGGTTGAGCTCCCCGAGATTCTCCAGCCCGATAGTGCGCGCGTTCCTCCTGCTTTCCTGGAATACCGAGAAAAGCAGGGGGTTGTCCGTGAATTCACGTATCCTGTCGATAGATCTTGTCTGTGGATATCTCAGGAGCAGTCCCCCTTGGTAGCTCCTTAATTCCCATACCGACAACAGATGTGTGTCCGGGAGCACAGGTTCCGTGTATAGCTGGTAGTATGTCCCCATGTTAAGGAACCGATACCCGCTCTCGTTCTCCGAGGAAAGCAGTCTTTCGGTCTCGTCGAGCTTGTGCCTTCGGGCCCATCCGATTGCATCCTCATGCCTGAGAACGACCTCTTCTATCGGGGTTCCGGCACTTATGATGGACGACATCTTCTTTTTCAGCAGCTCCGGATCGAACCCCTGTCCGTCCCTGTAGTGGAAATAGAATCCGTCCCCAAGGCTATGCCCTATGACAAGGGTGCGTTCCGGGTATGTAAGGAACGAGGTGTACATGAGCACAAGGGTCAGTGTCTTCCTGTATATCCTCTTGCCCAATGTAGAGAAAAGGCGCACCTCCTCGATTTCCGAGTCTCCTTCGATCCTGGTTCCGAGCGGACTGAGTATGCCGTTCAAAAGCACGCCGACGACCGGATTGTCGTCGTATCTGCAGTCCCTTCCGAGACCGAGGACGCTTTCAACGCTGTCATGGAGGGAGCATCTTTTCTCCACTCCGTGTATTCTGACCAGAATTTCGTTCATGGAATAAATGATAAACCACTTTCCGCCTTATTGAAACAATATGTTAATAACAGGGTTTTCATCCATCCCGGATTAATATTTGCCATGATTTGGATTATAATGGCAGACATGAGCATCCTTTATGTGGACCTTTTCAACAGCAGCATGGAAAGCGTGGCGGATATGGATGAGACCGGGTTCGATCTGGCCCTTTCCCTTGCCGGAAAGAATCCTGGTTCGATAGTGTTCACGGCGATTCCAGAGGAGGCCTTCCAGACCAGGGGGGCATCCACCATGACGTTCTGCTTCCATTCCCATCTCACCGGAAGGCTGGAGGCCGGCTTCGCCAGCTCCAAGGTCGGTTTCATCCTGCGCAATTTCGGATATACTGCAATGGTGGTTGTCGGCAGAGCCCCCCGGCTGTCATACATTTCGTTCCGTGGCGACGGGATTGGCATCGTACAGTGCGAGAACATGCGTGGCTCAAGTCATGAGGATTTCGCATCCATGGTGAAGAAGCAGGTTGACGACGTTGTCGTCTCCACCGGTGTCGCCGCGGACAACCTGGTCATGATCGCAGGACTTTACGAGCGTTCGCGCCAGATATGGCGCGGAGGCTTCGGATATTCGTTCGCGGTACACAATCTCAAGGGGATATGCTTCCAGGGGTACATCGGAAAGAGGAACGAGAGCGAGGAGGGCAGGCGGTACATGAGGAAGCTCACATCCTCGCCGTGCTGCAACCAGCTGCGCCGCAGAGGGGCGGTGTCCTATATCAAGAAAGCATCCGCCGATGGTTACCTTCCCATCGACAATTGGAGCAGACGGAGCGATCCGCGGGCGATATTCCTGGACGGGACATACCTCAAGGAGAAGTTCGGGCTCTATACCGACACGTGCATGGACTGCTATGTCTCGTGCCTGAGACGGATCAAGGACGGGGGGCTTGCTCCCGATCTCGTTGATTCCATGCATCTTGGATCGCTCCTCGGACTGTTTTCATCACTGGATGTGTACGAGATAAAAAAGACGGTTTATGCCCTGGGGCTGGAGGTGGTCGAAACAGGAGCCATACTCGCAGAAAAGGGGCTGAAAGATCTTTTCGCCATAAAGGCGTATCTTTCCGAGGTGGCCGCAGGAAGGAACTTCGAGGATCTCAGGCTGGGCTTCCGCATAGGGGGGCTCGCCCCCGTTGTCGATTACAGGGGCTGCAAGGAGGCGGCTTTGTTCGCCATCCTGGGTGAATTGTCTTATCCCATCTATTCCATGTATTCTCCCGTAAGGATAGAAAATGACGGGACGGCTGCGGTCCTGGCGGTGTTCGAAAGGGCGTACAATTACGCACTTGCATCCAGAGGTCTTCCGGTGACAGGCTTCTATGCCGCCTATGTCGCCACATTGAATCCATTGGTTTTCCGTAGCCCCTCGCTGCTTTTCCATATGCTTTCAAAGGGAAAACGGTTCGGTCTCGATGCCGTTACGCTTTTGTCGGAAGGGCTTTCGATAATGTCGCGCCTGCCATCGTCCGAGAACCGCATACCGGACCATTTCATCTACGATCTGGACGGTGGGGACGATGCCGTGAATCCGACAAGGCTGGTGGGCTATTACCGGCATTACCTCTCAAGGCTGGAAAGAAAGCTTCGCAAGCACCCTGGACGAAGGAAAGGCAAGTAGGGTTATCCCGTCGTCGTCCATCATCCCGTAGGTGGCTCCGGCTGCGCTTCTGGGCCTCGATGCCGATCCGGGGTTGAACAGTATTATCCCGGTTCGGGTTTTCTCCAGCAGTGGTACATGGGTGTGCCCCGATATGAATACATCCCCGGCGGAGAGTTCGAAATCCTGCCATGAGTACCTGTCCCCGTGTGTGACGACGACATTCCGGCCGTCAAAGGCGGGACGGGCGGTGGTGCGGGGGACAAGTCTTTCGTATGAATAATATCTGTCGCAGTTTCCCATCACCGTAAGGAAATCGGTTGCGAGCGCCTCCATGTCGCCGTGGGGGCAGAAATCACCTGCACAGATTATCAGCCGTGCATTCTCCCTTTTCTTGATCTCCTCCAGCCCGACAAGCGCGTTTCTGCTTCCATGGATGTCTGAGCATATGATGTATTTCACGGTTTTTTCCCCCTTTTCCGATTCTACCACGATATTTGTGTTTTTTTCCTGTATTATGTCCGCAAGACATTCCGGAGATATGTATGAGGATGACTTTTTGATATTGCTGTGTTATCTTTTGGATAGTCGGGAGACGCTTATATGAGAGAAGAGGAATTGGTCATGAGGGATGGCCACAGGCTGTTTTATCGTGTTTGGACCTGCCCTCAGCCAAGGGCGACCGTCCATATCAACCATGGCATGGCTGAGCATAGTGCCAGATATGATGATTTCGCCTCCGCACTTGTCGCGGAGGGGTTTGCCGTCTATGCCCAGGACCACCGTGGACACGGACGCACCTGCGAGGAGGACGAGAGGGGATGGTTTTCCGAGAAGGACGGGTGGTCCCTTGTCGCCGACGATGCCTTCGCCCTCGATAAGAAGATCAGTCTGGATCATCCCGGCATACCGCATTTCGTATTCGGTCACTCGATGGGGTCGTTTGTCACCAGGGTGTGCATATCCCGGCATACCGGCTATTATGCGGCGGCAGTCATCTGCGGCACGGGTGCCGGACAGGGGCTCATGGGGCGCATCGGCCAGTTCATAGCCAGAAGGCATATGAAGAAATGGGGTTCGAGAATGAGGGACCAGGATATGGACAAGCTCGCATTTTCCTCCTACGACAGACATTTCAAGGGCGAGGGACCGTTCAGCTGGCTTTCCCGTGACGACGGGCAGGTGTCAAGGTACAAGGACGATCCAATGTGCGGCTTCGTGTGCTCATCCGGATTCTACAACGACCTGATAGAGTTGTCGTTCCAGGCAAATGACAAGGCCGGAATCGGCAGGGTGGATAAGAATCTTCCGATCCTGATCATAAGCGGTGCCGACGATCCTGTCGGCGGATACTCGAAAGGGGTGTCGAAGGTCTTCAGGCTTTATAGGGATGCAGGAATCAAGGATGTGCGTTTGAAGCTGTATGATGGTGCGAGACACGAGATTCTTAATGAGACCAACAAGGATGAAGTGTATAGGGACATCATAAGTTTTTATAACGGTGTGTTGGGGAAATAGTGATGGACGAAAAGAAGTTGGAGAGGTTTTCCGGTGTTCTTGGCCGTTTCGCCGCATGGTGGAAGGATTATGTCAACGTTCTCGTTCTGTCGTTCACCCGGATTGCGAGGGACAATGTCAACATCATGGCTTCCGGAATGGTCTATTCGACCCTCATCGCTCTGGTGCCCGCCATAACGTTCCTTTTCGCTTTCTTTTCGATGTTCGGCGTATTGCAGCCGTTCATCGACCTCCTCACTCATTTCCTGGTGGAGACGCTCGGCATAGAGGATGGTGCATCGCTTGTGAAGATGCTCGAGTTCTATACGGTGAATGCGATGAGCCTCGGGGTTGCTGGACTCGTGTCGTTCATAATCACCAGCATACTCCTGATCAACAAGATATACATGGTCATGAACCGGATATTCCGCACACAGCCGAGGAGCGGCACTCTCAAGAGGTTTGTGACCTTCCTCACGTTTCTGATTGTTTCGGCGTTCATAATCGTGCTTCTCATAGCCGCCAATTCGAAGCTTTCCGCCTGGGCCGAATCGACCCTCGCCGACAATGACAATCTGCTGAAGCAGCATACGGGGTGGGAGAGCTTTTTGGTCATCCTTTCCGTATGGGCGGTACTATGGGCGATGATCAAGTTCCTTCCAAACGCGAAGATACGGTTCAGAAGCGCAGCGGTTGGTGCCACGACCGGATGTGTCAGCGTCCTCATAGCCTCCGAAATCTTCCAGTACGTGATCAAGTCCACGGTAAGCTATTCGGTCATCTACGGGTCCCTTGCCTCGATCCTTTTCGTGCTTCTTTATTTCTACATAGTCTGGTATATCGTGATGGTCTCCTCTGAGATCACCTACGTGCATCAGTTCCGTCCGGACCGCGGACAGCTGAAGGGAAGGCCGGAATCACCTCTTTCCCAGATCACCGAGGGGATGAACCTTTTGCTGATCGTCGCCGAGCGCTACCGGTCCGGAAAGGGTGCCACGGGAGAGAAGGAGCTGACAAGGAAGCTTGCCGTGCCCACGAGCAAGCTCTACGGGTATATCAACTGTCTGGAGGACGGGGGATTCCTTCTCGCGGTCAACGCCCAGAGGTCGGCGTTCGTCCCGGCCCTTCCGCTTGACAGGATTCTGGTGCGCGATGTCGTGTCCCTGCTGTACGGCAGTCTCAAAAAGGACAAGGATGATGTCGTCACGCTGGGAGAGGCCGTGGCTGTCGAGCTCGAGGACAAAGGAATCAGGGGATTCGAGAATATCAATATTGAAAACCTTCTGGAGAGATTATGATAATTGACGTTTCATCGGCATTGTTAATGGGAAGAAAGGATTATCCGACGCTTCCGGATCCGGGATCCGGAGTGGTGGAAGATGTTCTTGACGAGGAATACGGGGTTGAGTTCGTGTGTCTGAAGAATCCGAGGCCGCAGGGCGAGAGCATGGAGTCCATATCCCATTCGGTCGTTGTCCTCCGGGATGGTGGCATTGTTTTCTGCGCCTCCATCGAATCACTGGACCTGAGAAGCCTCGCATCGGCCCTCGGGGTAAGTGTCAAGGAGCTGCAGGCCGAGCATTCGACGAAATCGTTCTATGCAAAGCCGCATATAATAGCCTACGGCAATGGGGAGAGGGAGGATATAGGGCCTTATCTTGGCAGCCTGAGGGACGGGGATGTGTTCGTTTTTTTGAAGGACATAGCCTATGATTCTTTCTCGGACGGGGATGAGGACGATTTCTCTTCCTGGATCGTGGAATAACCTGCATCCTTCATTGTAACCGTGCACCCATCTGCTTGTTGATTCTTGCAGGTGGGATTTTTATGTGCTTTAAAAAGTTTTTCTTGCTGCTGCTTGCATCCGTTTCCCTTTTCTGTCTCGTCTCGTGCGATTATTTTCCTCTGTTTTCCGAAGGAGATGGCAATTCCTCCCATGTAGTTGCGGAAGGAACGCCGGAGGAGAACTACGGGCTTGGAAATCCGAGCGGTGCCGGATCGGAGGATTGCAACAACTATCTGATGGTCAAGCAGGGATATGCGGTTTCCTACAATGACAGCCTGGGTTTTCCAAATTGGAGTTCCTGGCATCTCGATTTTGATGATCTGGGGTCCTTGGACAGGGAGGACAGCTTCCGTGCCGATGAGGATCTGCCTGAAGGATTCAACCGCATCACGAAGGACGACTATACGAATTCCGGCTTCGACCGGGGTCATCTCTGCCCCAATGCGGACAGGAACGGGAACGAGGAGCTCCAAAGGGAGACCTTCCTGATGACCAACATGGTGCCGCAGGCGCCGAACAACAACCGCAACACATGGGCCGCGCTTGAGAACCATGCCAGAAACCTGGTCAAGGAAGGATACGAGCTTTATATTGTCGCCGGTGCATATGACGATCCCGACGGGGATGGAGGCGAAGGCTCGAAAGGCCTTGTGACATTCTACGACAAGGACGGGGATGGCTTAGGTATAACCATCCCGGAGTACGTATGGAAGGTGATGTTCGCGATCGAGGATGGAAGCGATGATATCGCGAGGGCCGACCTGTCGAATTCCTTCATGCTTGCGGTATGGATTCCGAACACCCAGGAATGCTCGGACAAATCGTGGTATGAGTATGCCGTCAGCGTCGACAAGGTGGAGAGGCTGACAGGCTATGATTTCTTCAGCATGCTGGATGATGATCTGGAGGTGGCGCTGGAGAAGACCGTATACGAAACCGCCGGATGATATCTTTTTCTACCATCCGTGATGGGGTTGTCGCTTTGTACATTGCAACTACGGGACATCGGGCATATACTTTGATCGGAGATTCTGGAATCGCGATGTATCTTGGACTTGAAAGGGGAATGACGATGTTGGTCCCCCATGATGACGGCTGGGAACTCGAGGCAAAAAGGATGATGGGAATCCTTTGGAAAATCATCCCGGAAGCGGTCGACATACAGCACATAGGAAGCACGGCAATAAGGACAATAGCGGCAAAGCCCATCATAGACATAGCCGTAGCTCTTGACGACGTGCGTTCGGTGTACGAACACATCGATGTGATGGCCGGATACGGGCTGATTCACAGAGGCAGCGATGTGCCTGGCCAGATCCTTTTCATCATGGGGGAAGGAAACATGCGCACCCATCATATCCATATTGTGGAGCGGGATGGTGCGGCATGGAAAAACTATGTCATGTTCCGCGACCATCTGAATCTGCATCCGGATAAGGCCGCTGAATATGAAAAGATCAAAAAGCGGCTTTCCGAAGCCTTTCCTGACAACCGCAGGGCCTATACTGAAGGAAAGGCCGGATTCATCATGCAGGTTCTTGGCGAGGCCGGAGGGCACTCTTGATTTTTTTCATGTTGGAACCGGATGCGAAAGAAGGTTTGTTTGCCAGATGGATTTCCTGATTCGAAAAAAAAGGAGCGGCTCCTTGGAATACCGCTCCTTGCTTCAAAAGAAAAGGCTTTGTATCACCTTTTATGTTTGTTGATGGGCCCAGCTGGATTTGAACCGGCGACCCAAGGATTATGAGTCCTTTGCTCTAACCGCTGAGCTATAGGCCCGTGGTTAGTAGTCTAGCAAAAATAGACATGCAAGGCAATAACCTTGGTTTCGATTTTTCAGACTAATTGATACGCTTCAAATATGCGCTTTCGACAGGGCGCATGTTGGCATCACCGTGGAAATGCTGTTAATATTCTTCATGAGATTGTTTCGTCAGGTATATATGAAAATAGGGGAAATATGATGAAGAAAGCAATTGCAATCCTGTTGTTGTGCGTTTTGGTTCTCACCTCCGCTCTCGCCGGTCCGAATGTCAGATTCGTGTTCGGCGATCTCGGGCAGCATCCCGAGATAGTTTTCGGTTTCGTTCCCAGCTACCTTCTTCTGGGCATCGGTGTCAACGGGCAGCTTTTCGATGCCAACACCTCCGAGATACAGTTCCTCGTGGGTGGTGGATACAACCAGCGCAGGGTTTTCCAGGATCCTGCGACCGGAATATCGTCGCCGTTGACGCAGATAACATACGACGTGATCCAGACGGATTACGTGGTGCGTCTGCGCCAGGGGCTGCTTGACGACCTTCTGATGTTCCAGCTCGGGCTGGATTTGAAATACGAGGTCAACAGGGACAGCTTCAAGACTGACAAGAACGATTCACTTGATGAGTATCTGGCTGGCCATTCCGGATACATCTATCCCGATCTGAACGGCAACCACCAGTTCTTTGGAACCAACATTAATTTCAGGGTGACGTTCGACATGATGGAAGACACGCTTTTTACAAACGATGGCTTCATCGCGTATGCCGAGGCGGAATACGGACCGTATGCGTTGAACAGGGCTCTCGGAGGATATGCGGACTACTATTCACTCTCGTTGAATGCAATCGGGGCCAGAACGGTTTATACGTTCTCCACGGGCGATACCGGATGGGTGAGCCTCGTTGTCGCAGACAGGGTCAACGTGAACTGGACCGACGGCAGATATGTGCCCGTTGCCTACCAGGGGCCGGTTTCGCTCGGACGCAAGGTCAGGGGATACAACACATATTCCTACAACAGCCAGTTCACGGTCGTGAACAATTTCGATTTCAGGATAGCGGGTCCAGGCCTCGGAATAGGCTCCATACGCCCGAGGATTAATCTTTTCTTCGACATGGGCTATGGTTGCGGGAATTATTTCAATACGGATATCAAGGCGGACAATTTCCTTGCGAGTGCCGGAGCCCAGTTCACAGTATCCTTCTTCGATTTCATAGATCTGGGATATCAGCTGGCATATCTCTTCACGGGGGACAAATACACCGAGGCAGGTAAGGATCTGGTTGGTTCGTTCACGTTCTTCCTGGATTTCTGATCATTTTCAGAGGCCTTCCATGCGAAGGCCTTCTCATTTATCTTTCAAACACGTTCCCATGGTTGATTTTTCTGGCCAAGGCCTCGAATCTCGGCCTGTTGAACCTTTGTATTATGATGCATGGCATGTTTGCGGAAACCGTCCATACGATTATGGAGAATCTGTACATTCCCGGACTCATGACTATGATGGGGATCGAAAAAAAGGTTATCAGCGCATGGCATAACTCGGCCCTGATGCTTTCAAGCAGGTAGATCTCGACGTATTCCACGGTTATGTCCCGTGACAGGTTTTTCTTATCGAAGCTGCTTATCGAAGGGATATGCTCCTTCCATGATTTCACCTTGAACAGTTTCTGATAGAGCTTTCCCTCATCCTCCCATCTTCTAGTCCTGAAAAACGGATAGAGCTTCCTCAGGGCATTGTAATCCATTGCATTGGCTATGAACGACGATAAAAACATGGAGCCCAGGATCAAAAGTATGGAGGGAAATGCCGAAACCGGTTTTCTTTTCGCAAGCATCAGGAATACGGGTTCTCCTCTGACATCAGCACCGCTCCCGCATACCCCATTCCCTCCAGTACGGTCCGGATGGCTTCCACCTGGTATTGGGGGATATATCTCACGTACAGCTCCACGCCGTTTTCTGTTGCCATTGCGGTTGCCTTGAGGCTGTTTGCAACCAACGCCCCGTAGGCCTCCAAAGCCTCGCTGTTTGTCCCGAAGGTCCCTATCTTGAATTTGCTCCAGCCCGTGTCTGTTTCCGATTCCTCGCCTTCCAGAACGACAGACACGTCCCTCAGGGCAAAGCCCGTGTCTGCTATGCCAAGCTCCTCCGCCGCCTTAACATTCAACAGTATCTGCCTGTCCGGTGGCATTTCGGAAATGTCGTTGACGTATACGAGCACGTCATCGCCAGCCTCCGATTTTATGGACAGGATGCTGCCGACCGGGTATATGCTGCTGGCGCAGGTGTTTTCCTCGTTTCCGTATGCGGAACCGTCCTTTGCGAGATATCCGTTCCTGTCCGGCGTGTATATCCCTATACCGTCGCAAAAGAGGTATGAGGCAGTGCAAAACAAAACAATGACGGCAAGCATCGATCTTTTCATGCGCTTACTATACATCAGCGCCGGTAAATTTGCAAATGCAAGCCTTGCAAGAAATACCAGTCTTTGAGATAATGCAGAAGCTATGAGTAACGATGTAAAGAAAGAAGGCGCCCACTGGGCGGATCAGATGGCCGAGAGGATCATCCGCGAAAAAGGTGACAAGGACAGTTACACCTGTGCCAGCGGGATAACTCCCTCCGGGACCGTCCATATAGGTAATTTCAGGGAGATCATAACCGTCGACCTTGTTGTCAGGGCTTTGAGACAGCGCGGCAAGAAAGTTAGGTTCATCTATTCATGGGATGATTACGACGTGTTCAGAAAGGTACCGAAGAACATGCCGGATCCCGGACTGCTTGAGAAGTATCTCCGCAAGCCTATCACCCTTGTTCCGGACACCACGCACCAGGCGGAAAACTATGCAAGGGCGAACGAGGTCAGGGTCGAGAGGATACTGCCTGCCGTCGGTATATATCCGGAGTATCTTTATCAGGCAGAACGCTACAGGTCCAACCGCTATGTCAAAGGCATAAGGACCGCCCTTGAGCATAGGGATGAGATCAGAAAGATACTTGATGAATACAGGACGGAACCCCTGAAGGAGGATTGGTATCCCGTTTCCGTTTTCTCCTCATTCACGGATAAGGACAACACCACCGTGCTCGGCTGGGATGGTGATTATGGCATCACATACCGCGATGATGATCTGGACAAGGTCGAGACAATAGACATACGTACGACTCCGAACACAAAGCTGCCATGGCGTATCGACTGGCCGATGAGGTGGGCCGAGGAGGGAGTCGACTTCGAGCCGGGCGGAAAGGACCACCTCACGGAGGGAGGATCCTACGACACATCGAAGAAGGTCGTGGAGATATTCGGAGGAAAAGCACCTGTCTCGATGCGTTATGATTTCATAAAGCTCAAGGGAATGGGTGGCAAGATTTCATCTTCCGGCGGCGAGGTTGCTGACCTCTATGATGTCCTGGAGATCTACACGCCGGAGATAGTGAGATATCTTTTTGTCGGTACCAGGCCCAATTCCGAGTTCGCAATATCCTTCGATCTCGATGTCCTGAAGATCTACGAGGATTATGACAACTGCGAGCGGATCTATTTCGGTCTGATGGATGTCAAGGAGCAGCGCAGGGAAAAGGAGAAGAGAATCTACGAATTGTCCCAGATCGACTCGGACAACATTCCCGCCGAACCGGGATATCAGGCTCCGTTCAGACATCTGTGCAACCTCCTGCAGATCTATGAGGGTGACGTGGAGAAGGTTGTTGCAAGCCTGGGGGATGTCACTCCGGGACAGGAAGGGAGATTGCGCACCCGTCTTACCTGTGCATGGAACTGGATCACCAAATACGCACCCGAGGAGTTCAAATGGTCGTTGGCCAAGACCTCCGATGAGCCGGTGGCTCTCGAGGAGAATGAGAGGAAGGCACTCTCGGATCTCCGGGGGTATGTTGACGGACATCTCGATTCCTGCTCGGAGAGGGAGTTTTCCGAGTACATATACAAGGCTGCCGCGGACAACGGTCTGGAGAACGCGGATTTCTTCCGCATCACATACCTTGCGCTTATCGGCAAGGAAAAGGGCCCAAAGCTTGCCGGCTTCATAAAGGTGTGCGGCAGGGACAGGATCGTTTCGATCCTTTCGAGATATTGATTCTTTCCGGCCCCGATGGGGCTGGTTTTTTTTCGGAGGTTGACATGAAGGTGGTGTTGTTCAATGGTTCCCCACATGAGAAGGGCTGTACCAACAGGGCGCTGGAGGAGATGGTTTCCGTATTTGACAAGCTCGGAGTGGAGAGCGAGATCTTCCACTGCTCGTTCGACAGGGACGATATCGCAAAGGCCGTGGCTCTGGCCGAGGAGGCTGACGGAATAGTTCTATCATCCCCGGTGTATTACGCTTCGGCAACAGGACTTGCATCATGCTTCTTTGACGAGCTTTTTTCCAAGGCATCTGTGCGTATGAAGGTCGGAGCCGCGGTGACTTCCTGCCGCAGGGGCGGGGCGTCGGCAACGTTCGACCAGCTGAACAAGTATTTCACGATATCGGAGATGATCACCGTCGGATCCGACTATTGGAACCAGGTCCACGGGAACACGCCCGAGGAGGTCGCCAAGGATGAGGAGGGATTGCAGACCATGAGGATTCTTGCAAGGAACATGGTATATGTGATTGCGAGCATTAAAAAGGCGGGGCTGCCGCTTCCTGAGACGGAAAAGAGGATAAAAACGAATTTCATAAGGTAGGTTAACTTTACTTGTTTCATTACAATATCTGAAATTAAAACGGCCGGATACATCTTCGTTCCGGCCGTATGTTTTCTCCAGCAGTTTTAGTTAGTCGTCCTTATTTGTTCATGTCCTTGAATATCCTGTCAAGCACGACCTGGTTGTTCCTCCATTTCGCCTGGCTTTTCACACGGAGGTCAAGTTCGAGACGGCTTTGTGGAAAAATCTTTTTGATATCCTTGAAGGATTCCTTCCTTATCTGTTTTATGTTCTCTCCTCCCTTTCCCACGACTATGCCTTTCTGTCCCTCCCTCTCCACGTTGATGAAGGCCCGGACCCATACCTTCCGCTCTGTTTCGTCATACTCGAGATCGGAGACCTCGACATAGACAACATGCGGTAGCTCGTCGCTCAGCAGGTTGATGGTCTTTTCCCGTATGATTTCGGATATCCTGAACTCCAGCGGCTGGTCCGTGTATGCATCCTCGGGGTACATCGGCTCGCCCTCTGGGGCCAGTCTGAAGATCTCGATGAGCACCTCGTCTATCCCGTCGTCGTCCTTCGCCGAGGCTGTAAGGATCGGGGATTCAGGAAAGTTCTCCTTCAGAAAGAATTCTGCATCCTCGATTTCTTCCTTTGTCAGAATGTCCTTCTTGTTTATCATGCACACGGTGGGCACCCCGGCCTTCCTGACCAGATCCTTTATCGATTCCTCCTCCTCTTTTGCACTCCTTTTCCCATCGATGATGTAGAGTATGATGTCGGATTCGGTGAGTGCGGAGAGCGTGGCCTCCTGCATCCTCCTGTTCACTTCCTTACCGCTTAGGTGCCAGCCCGGGGTATCGGTGAATATTATCTGTCCCCTTTGGTCCGTGTATATGCCGCGGATCTTGTTCCTCGTGGTCTGAGGCGTGCTGCTTGTTATGGATACCTTCATCTCGCATATTGTGTTGACCAGCGTGCTTTTCCCGGCGCTGGGCCTTCCTATTACCGATACTGTTGCGCATTTCATATGCCACATTGTAATGTAAACTCACGATATGTTAAATGCCCGTCGGGCAAATGTGTCCGCGCCTTCGGCGGAGCTTTTCTATTTTTCAGTTTTGTGTTAGCTTTTGGTCATGGAAAACAACGAGAAAAACAATGATGTCGGACTGAACGACAAGCTTTTGAAGACAAGGAGCATCTTGATTTCGGGAGAGATCGACAAGGATCAGGCGGATCAGTTCACAAGGAACATACTGGTGTTGGACAGCCAGTCCAACGATCCCATATACGTGTATATAAACAGTCCCGGAGGAGATGTTTATTCCGGCTTTGCAATCCACGACATGATCCGGTTTGTCGATTCACCTGTTTATGTGATAGGACAAGGGCTGGTGGCCTCCGCCGCCGCGCTCATCTTCCTTGCCGCAGACAAGGAGAGGCGTGTCGGACTCCCGAATTCCACATATCTCATCCATCAGCCGCTCTCGCAGATGAAGGGTGTTGCATCGGACATGCAGATCCAGGCCGAAAAGATGGACGAGCTCAGGAAAAAGCTCGACAAGCTCATCGCCGATGCGACCGGAATGGATGTCGGAAAGGTTTCCAGGGACACCGAGCGCGATTGCTGGCTTACGGCCGAGGAGGCACTTTCCTACAACATCCTTTCCAGAATTGTTTCATCAAAAAAGGATATCGTCCGCTGAAACTGGACACATGGTTTCTTTCTTGCATTAAAGGGATATGAGATTGATTCTTGTCATCCCTTTTATTTTTCTGCTCTCATCCTGCTCCATGGAGCATGGTGGGAAAGGATTCTCCATTCTGACGTACAACCTGTATCTCATGTTCGACGATGTGGATGACGGGGATGAGTACCATCCGTTCACGTCATCCAACGGATATGGGCCGGAAGCCTATAAAAAGAGGATCGGCGGATATGCCTCGCTGCTAGTCTCGGACGGGTACCTGTCTGATGTTTTTGTCTTTCAGGAAGTGGAGTCCGAGAAAGTCCTGGAGGACCTGATCAAAGCAGGATTGGCGAAGTATGGCTTTAAATACTATGGTATTATTAATAATGATAATCCGATATCGGTAGGATTTATTAGTAGAATAATGCCAAACAGGATATTTCTGCACGAGAGCGACGGACCCCGGCCGATTCTTGAGCTGGAGTTCATTATCTCCGGTGAAATGGTATCTGTGTTCGTGCTCCATGCGAAGAGCAGGCTGGACGACGGGGCAGGGCAGAGGCGGAGCCAGTTCGAGCACCTTGATTTCCTTCTCCGGAGTTCCTCTCCGTCGCTTTCGCTTGCCTGCGGCGATTTCAACGAGGATCCTCGGTACGGCTTTGCGATGGCGGATCCCGCATACGTGCCGGACCCGGCCCTCTGCGTGACAGGCGATCCGGAGCTTGCGTCGTCGTTTGTGTATTATTCGGCCGCATTGGATCCCGACATGCCTGCCATGGACACATACCATTTCGAGGGGAGATGGTATTCGTACGACCACGTGCTGGTCAACGGGGCGGCGTTCGACGGCTCGGGGCTGGAGCTGCTCGATGTCCGTGTCCTTTGTCCGGGCGTGGTTGTGGATCCATCCGGCATTCCCCTGAGATACGAGCCCGGCAGCAACCATGGGTTTTCGGACCATCTGGCAGTCCGGGCCGTCTTCGGCTATCATTGAGGTATGGAAGAGAATTTGAGGGAGACCCTTTTGGGCGGTCAGTGTTTTTCTTGGACGGAGGAGGAGCCGGGACTGTTTTCCGCGGTCCTCAATGGAAAGGTATACAGGATCAGGAGCCTGGAGGATGCACGGGGCGACGGGTATCTCCGTTCGTACTTCGATCTGGACTACGATTACGAAAAGGCCATGAGGGAGATCGCGTCAAAGGATGGGATACTCGGACAGGCTGTGGAGAGGGTCGGAATGCTCAGGATATTGAAACAGGATCATTTCATAGCCACAATCTCGTTCATTCTTAGTCAGAACAATAACATAAAAAGGATAAAGGGACTTTATGACCGACTATCGAGAACATATGGTCATGAAGTGGAGCCGGGGTATTTTTCATTTCCCACGCGGGAGGATCTCCTGCATGTCGGACCTGACGATTACCGTGCCCTCGGCTGCGGCTTCAGGGCTCCGTTCCTTGTCGATGCGGTCGAGAAGGCTGGGATGCTGGATTCCGTGGAGAAGATGGATTTCGACTCCGCCATGGAGGCCCTGCAGACCATCAAGGGGGTAGGTCCGAAAGTTGCTTCGTGCATCCTCATCTTCTCATATCAGAAAAGGGAGGGATTCCCGATGGACGTATGGATGAAGAAGGTGATGGCAGAATACTATCCCGGCAAGGACAGCTCGTATTTCGCGCCTTATCAGGCGTTGAGCCAGCAGTATCTTTTCTCCTGGATCAGGGGTATGGACTAAAAAAAACGTCCGGCGCTTTGTCGGACGTGCATGGAGAAGAAGGGACTCGAACCCTCTACCTACAGATTGCGAACCTGTCGCTCTACCAGGTGAGCTACTTCCCCGTATCAACAAGTAAAATACATGTTAGGTGCGGACTTGTCAAGCGTTGTCCGCACTCATTGGGCTTCCTTTGGATATTGTATCTCGTAGAATATCTGCTCCAGCTCAAGCGCGATGTTTATGTTATGGACTATCGGTTTCAGCTTTCCCTCGACGATCTGCGGCTTCAGTGTGACAGGGGAGAAGTTCAGTACTCCCTGGATGTTCGCCTCGACGAGCCTCTGGTAGCAGTCGGCGGCCGATGATTCCGGCACGGTTATTATTGCGACGTTCACGCCCATCGCCTCCACGACCTCCTCCAGTCTTGAGAGCGGGTATACGGGTATCGGATGGGATGCGTCGGAGTAGACAAGCGGATCCGAGTCGAAGCCTGCGACAATCCTGATGCCGTCCGGTTCGAATCCGGAATAGTGCATGAGTGCCTTTCCTATCCTTCCGCAGCCTATCACGATGACGTTCTGGGGGTCGCCCTTGCCCAGGATCGAGCCGAGTCTTGCAATCAGCTCGACGATTTCATAACCGCCTCTTTTCTGCCCGTGGATCTCGAGTATTGAAAAATCTTTTCTTACTATTGCCGCGCTGACACCGGCCGCATCTGCCAGGTTATGTGCGAACACTTTTTCCAATCCGATGGACCTCAGACGATTAAGTGCCCTGTAGTAGCGTGTAATTCTGACAAGCATGTCGCTATTCATGATCGGATCTCCTGTTTATGTGAATAAAAGTATATTATATTGGATTTGATGTCAATTATTTATTTTTACTTCAATTATATGTACTGAAAATAAAAAAATTGTGACATTGAATTGCTATCCGATACTTTTTTAGCTATTATGAATTTGGAATTAAGGAGAAGATGTATGTCTCAGAATATTTTTTCTGCAGAATTGAATCAATTTATTGATGAATGGAAGGATAAACCGGGAAATCTCATCATGGTCCTGCACAAGGTCCAGGAGGAGTTCGGGTATATTTCCAGGGAAGCTGCGGACGAGGTCTCCAAGAAGCTCGGGGTTCCTTTGGCCACCATATGGGGTGTCGTCACATTCTATCACTTTTTCAAACTCAATAAGCCTGGAAAATATAATATACAGGTTTGTCTTGGGACGGCTTGTTATCTCAAGGGTGGTGATATCATAATCGACGAGCTCGGCAAACAGCTTGGTCTCACCGTCGGAGGGTTGACGGAGGACGGAAAGTTCTCCCTTGAGGCCGTACGCTGCGTCGGATGCTGCGGACTGGCTCCGGTGATGACGATTGCCGGCGAGGTTTTCGGCAAGATCACCAAGAACCAGATTGCAGGGGTGCTGGACAAGTTCGCCTGATGGAGAACGCCGACTTGCTGGTGGAGGCCGTGAGGAACAGTCTGGAGGCCGGGGCAGGTGATATCCTCCTCAGGATCGACAGGTGTTGCGGCATGGCCGATGTCGTTGTTTCCGATGACTCACCTGCGGACATCGTCGACGATGCCTTTTCTCCCGGGGTCTCATCAAAAGGTCCGGGACGCGGCAGGGGGCTCTTCCTGGTGCGTGAGGCATCGGAAGGCAGATGTGGTCTGGAAAAAAAAGACGGGAGGAGCGTCCTGCATTTTTCAGTTGTGCTGGACGGATCACTGAAAAACCTGTCTTCTACGGTTCCGGTCCTGTTCAATGCCTTCCCTCATCTGGTCGTGGAGGTATTGGAGGATGGCATCCCGCTCTATTCGTTGGACGGAAGGTCCTTGGAGGAAGACGGGATTTCAGCGGAAACGGCAATCGGCATGAACAGGCTCGAAGGCTTGACGGAAGAAAAGGAAAAGAGGAGCAGACAATATGGCAAAGCTGACTTTAGAAGCGCTTCATCAGATTAGGGAAAGAGAAGCGGAAAACATGAAAAAGCGTGACATCCACAACAGAAGGAAGCACGTTATTGTTGCAATGGGTACCGCGGGCCTGGAAAAAGGCGCCAAGGTTGTTTTGAATGAATTTGCGGATCTTTGTGAAAAGAAGGGGCTGGACGACGTGATCATAACCCAGACCGGTGCCATCGGTGCAGGCCATGAGCCGGTTGTCCAGATCCATACTCCGGAACTCGGTCTTGTAAGCTATGGAAATATCGGCAAGGGCGATGTTGCGGAGATTGTCGAAAAGACACTTATGGCCGGCACGGTCATCAAGAACAAGGTCATAGAGATCAAGGAAGAGTAGGAGGGAGTCATGGCATTTAAGAACTATATCCTGGTCTGCGGAGGAACCGGTTGTGAATCTTCCCGCTCCGACCTGATTTACAGGAACCTGATCGAGGAAGCCCGCAATCAGGGTGTCGCCGACCAGGTCCAGGTCATCAAGACCGGATGTTTCGGTTTCTGCGAGCAGGGACCCATCGTCAAGGTCCTTCCCGAGGACAGCTTTTACGTCCAGGTCAAACCTGAGGATGCGAAGGAGATCATCAGCGAGCATGTCGTGAAGGGAAGGGAGGTCACAAGACTCCAGTACGGCCATACCGTGCGGAAGGCCTATGAGGAGGTTCAGGACATCCAGTTCTATAACAAGCAGATGAGGATCGTCCTGCGCAACTGTGGATCGATCGACCCGGAGAACATCGACGAATATATCGCACGCGATGGTTATAAGGCTCTTGAGAAGGTCCTGTTCGAGATGACACCGGACGACATCATAGAGGAACTCAAGGTCGCCGGGCTCCGCGGAAGGGGCGGTGCCGGATTCCCCACTTGGATGAAGTGGAATTTCACCAAACAGGCCGAAGGTGATGTGAAGTATGTGGTATGCAATGCCGACGAGGGGGATCCGGGGGCATACATGGACAGGTCCACCCTGGAGGGCGATCCGCATTCCGTCCTCGAGGCGATGACGATCTGTGGAAAGTGCATCGGCGCCCATCAGGGCTACATCTATATCAGGGCCGAGTATCCTCTGGCTATCCACCGTCTTGAAGTGGCGATGAAGCAGGCAAGGGAATACGGCCTTCTTGGAAAGGATATCCTCGGCAGCGGTTTCGACTACGACATCGAGATCAGGCTTGGTGCCGGTGCCTTCGTCTGCGGCGAGGAGACGGCATTGCTGCAGTCGATCGAGGGACACAGGGGCATGCCTCAACCCAGACCGCCATTCCCAGCGAACAAGGGTCTCTGGGGCAAGCCGACCGTGATCAACAATGTCGAGACTTGGGCGAACATACCGGTCATCATCACCAAGGGTGGTGAATGGTTCAGCAGCATCGGTACTGCGGACAGCCATGGAACAAAGGTTTTCGCACTCACGGGAAAGATCTGCAACTCAGGTCTTGTCGAGGTTCCTATGGGAACCACGCTCAGGGAGATCGTTTTCGATATCGGTGGAGGCATCAACCACGGTAAGAAGTTCAAGGCCGTCCAGACAGGAGGTCCTTCCGGTGGTGTCATAACCGAGGCCAACCTCGATACACCGATCGATTTCGGTGGCTTGATGAAGATTGGTTCGATGATGGGTTCTGGTGGTATGATCGTCATGGACGAGGATGACTGCATCGTCGATGTCGCGAAATTCTACCTGAATTTCACGGTCGATGAATCTTGTGGGAAATGTGCTCCCTGCAGGATCGGTGGAAAAACGCTCTGCAACCTTCTTGAGAAGATCACCGAAGGCAAGGCCAGCGATGCCGATGTCGCCCAGATGCGCCAGATCGCGCTTGCCATGCAGAAGGGAAGTCTTTGTGCCCTTGGCCAGACGGCTCCCAACCCTGTTCTTTCGACGCTCAGGTATTTCCCTGAGGAGTATGAGGCGCACATCCATGACAAGAAGTGTCCTTCCGGGAAGTGTAAGAAGCTTATAACTTACTCAATCGATCCTTCGAAATGCATAGGATGCACGGCATGTGCCAGAAAGTGCCCTGTCGGTGCGATATCGGGAGCGCTCAAACAGGCTCATTCGATCAACACCCAGGTCTGTATCAAGTGCGGCGTCTGCAAGGACACATGTAAGTTCTCTGCGATCAGCGTACGTTAATTAGGAGGAGAGAGATGATGATTCATTTGACCATAAACGGTATTCCAGTCGAGGTTGAGGCAGGTACGAGCGTACTTGAAGCGGCGCGCAAGGCCGGAATCAGGATTCCGACCCTCTGCTATCATCCGGATCTCAAGCCGTTCGGTTCCTGCGGACTCTGTATCTGCAAGCAGGAAGGGTCGGCTAAGATATTGAGGGCCTGTGCCACCCCTTGTGCCGAAGGGATGAAGATCATAACACATGATGATGAGCTTTACGAGGTCAGGAAGACGATCATCGAATTGACGATGAGCACGCATCCGACATCATGTCTCACCTGTGTGAGGAACAACAAGTGCGAGCTTCAGAAGCTTGCAATCGAGTACGGTATCCGCGAGCAGCCGTTCCAGCCGAGGCTTGCCGAGCGGAAGATGGATACTTCCACCGGCATCATAGTCCTCGATCCGTACAAGTGCATCAAGTGCGGCCGCTGTGTGCAGGTATGCCAGCAGCTGCAGGGTGTATATGCCCTTGAGTTCATAGGAAGAGGAGACAGGACGACGATGAGTCCTGCGGCAAGTCTTCCGCTGAACGAGAGTCCCTGCATCAAGTGCGGACAGTGCATCACCCATTGCCCCGTCGGTGCGATTTACGAGCAGGATGATGTTTCATTAATGATGAAGGCCATCCATGATCCCGAGAAGGTCGTCGCCGTACAGATCGCTCCTGCCGTCAGGGTTGCGATAGGCGAGGAGTTCGGTCTTGAACCGGGCGAGGTTTCCACAGGAAAGCTTTATACGGCCCTCAGAAGGCTTGGCGTCGATTATGTGTTCGATACCAATTTCGGTGCCGATCTCACCATCATGGAGGAGGGCAGCGAACTTGTCGACAGGATCAGGAACAACGGAGTCCTTCCGCAGTTCACATCATGCTGCCCCGGTTGGATTAACTACATCGAGGAGTATTATCCCGACCTGCTCGACAATCTCTCAAGTGCGAAGAGCCCGATGATGATGCAGGGGGCCATCACCAAGACGTACTGGGCCGGGAAGATGGGTATTGATCCTGAAAAGGTCTATTCCGTCGCGATCATGCCCTGTACGGCAAAGAAGGACGAGATCAGGCGCCCGATGTCCGTTTCCACCGGACGTGATGTCGATGTTGTGCTCACGACCAGGGAACTCGGAAGGATCATAAGCCAGTATGGAATCGATTTCAGGAACCTGGAGGAGACCGAGGTTGATTCACCGATCGGCGAGTATACAGGAGCTGCAACCATTTTCGGTGTCACCGGAGGTGTTATGGAGGCTGCCGTAAGGACCGCATACAAGCTTGTGACAGGAAAAGAGCTTGACAATGTCAATGTCGATTCCGTCAGGGGGCTTGAAAATGTCAAGAAGGGTACTGTTGATTTTGCCGGAACCCCTGTGCGTGTCGCGGTCGTCCACGGAATGGCCAACGCCAAGGAGATCCTTGACGAGGTCAGGGCCGCAAAGCAGAAGGGCTTGCGTGCTCCATACGAATTCATCGAGGTCATGGCCTGCCGTGGAGGATGCATAGCCGGAGGAGGCCAGCCCATCGGTACCGATGACGACGTCAGGAAGAAGAGGACGGGAGGCCTTTACAGCGACGACGAGAAATGCACGTTGCGCCGCTCTCATGAAAACCCGTCCATCATAAAACTGTATGAGGGATATCTGGAGAAACCGCTCAGCCATAAGGCCCATGAGCTGCTTCACACAAGTTATTCCCAGAAGCCTGTTTACAAGGCTTGACTGACCGGCCCTGCGATGCAGGGCCTTTTTTTTCATCGTATGTTTATCCTGAAAACATCGAACGATTGGATTCCATTCTTGCCGTACAGTATCAGGATCGTGCCGTTCGGAGACAGTTCCATCGCATCGTATTCCTCCGTCGTATCCGTTGCTCCAACCTGTTCTATCCTGCCGGATATCTGATCTAGCTGGTAGGTCAGTAGCCTGCTTGCACCACTGTCGAGAAGATAGATGTGTCCTGTCTCGTGGTTGAATGCCATGTCCTGGAAATCGGCACCTGTGACAACAGTGTGCGACAGTTCCTCGTCCGCACCTATGTCGTATACCGAGATGTAGTCCTTGCCGGTTATTACGGCCATATCTCCCGCTGCCGCGTCTATCACCCTGAGTCCGGACAGCTTCGTCCTCTCGAGGCTGGTCTTCCTCATGTCCGTCTTCCATACCACTCCGAACTGGTCTGTGACCTCGTCCGCGACCACGACGTCACCATGGCTGGAGCCCATTATGTAGTGCCTTCTGTCGGTGCTCATGTCTATGGCTACCACGTCGGTGAACACGAGTCCGTCAAGGAGCGAGGCCCTGAGGGTGTAGTCACAGCCGTCATATGTGAAATCCTTGAAAGGTTCCAGCCTTCTCATTTCCCTGTTCAGAAGATATGCGTTTCCATCCTCGTCGGATGCGAGCATCATGTATCTGTCCTGCACAGGATCGTAGAATGCGGGCCCCATGATCTTGGAGAATGTCTGATAGTCGTTCAGCGAACACCGGTATATTCCCGATTCTTCGATATAATCTATTGTCCCGGTGCTTGAATTGTAATTGAAATGCACCGTGTTCGCTCCGTTGTTGGTTCCCAGCAACAGTGCATGGTTGTTGTTCCCGTCCTTTACGCCCGAGACCGCCGAAGCCGGCATGTTCTGGAGTGGCGGGTATTCCGACGATGTCCAGCTGTCGAGTACATCAATGTCGTTTCTCACGAGGCTTGCGAGCTGCATGCTTCTGTTCTGGCCGCTGAATACCACCAGCTTCCCATCCGGCAATATGTGCATCAGCGTGCTCGCGCCCACGTTCAATCCGGAGGAGGTCCTGTCGAACATGATGCGGTTTCCCGGAATTCCCGGAGCCGTGCTTATGACGGCATCGAACGAGACGAACGTGGAGCCATAGCTTCCGATCTTGTCCGTGTATGCGACCGCATCGAGCCTATGGTGGCCGGGCGTGAATTCGATCTCCGCCTGCATGCCTGTGGCGGTCAGTATCCCGTCCACATACCAGGACACGGTACAGTCCATGCCGGTGTTGCGGGATGGGGTTAGGGCGACAGACACTGTTTCCCCCGCATTGACCTCTTCACCGATGCCTTCTATTGTACATTGCACGGGTATGCCGGATTGGTCCAGGAGCTGGAGGGATCCCGGGGTTATCGGAAACCTGTCCAGGGAAAAGCTTATCTCCGCGCTGCTTGTCTCGTCTGCGACGATTCGCACGGCCTCCGTGAATCCTGCCACCAGCACGCCTGAATCATAAAGCTGGGCTTGGAGTATGTACGATCCAGACTCCAGATTCTGTTTAATGAACGAGGCCTCCCCGGATGAGATTGTCGCCGGAATTGTCTCTCCCTGGTCCCCATGCTGGGGCGTCAGTATGAATTTCACTTCCGGATCCTTCGTCGTATCTGCATCCCAGACCGCACTGACGCTCAGGTTGCCTTGCCCGACCAGCTCGTCCAGCTTTATAACCGCACTCGTGCTGTTTGCGGTGAGGGTGAATTCTGTCATGCCCTGCACGATCCCGTCGTCATTCTCATTTAATCCTGTAGCCGCAAGGCTCCAGACACCGACGGCGAGACCTTCCAACGTGGCACTGGTTTTTGTCGTGGTTATGTTGAAAGTGGCGCCACCGGGTCCGCTTCCGGAAATTCGGTATTTCACAACGTCCAGCGGATAGTTCTCCGGACTGATCAGCCTCGTGTTCCCGTTTGTGCTGTCTAGTATTATCCTGAGCGTTCCGGTGCCTCCGTCCTGCCGGCATGATGTCAGCACCACCACTGCCAGCAGCAATGGAAGAAGAACTGCCGATATGCCTTTTCTCATTTTTTTCCCTCCTTATGGGTTCGTTTTGTACCTATAAGTCGTCCAGCATGTGCAAGTGGTCACTTTTTTTTGAAAATCCTGTATAATGGTCCGAGATGAAAACCGAATCTTTTATTTTTGAACTGGATTGCACAAGCAAGGAAGAGGCGATCAGGAAAATGATCGATGCGCTTGAGGTAGGTGATCCTGCCGCTGTTTTCAAGGCGGTCATGGATCGTGAGGCACTGGCTAACACCTGCATCGACCACGGTATCGCAATCCCCCATGGAAAGACCGATGCCGTAGGGGAGCTGTCCTATGTATGCGCACGTGCGCCCCGTTCCATCGATTGGGGCGGGGGTAGGAAGGCAGGCATTGTCGTCCTGACACTTTCACCGACATCGTCCTGCGGTCCGCATGTGCTTTTTCTCGCCCATGTCGCCAAGCTTCTGGAGAATCCGGAGGTGCGCGGGCGGATAATGGATGCCTCGTCCGTAGAGGAGATGAGGGAGGCTTTCGAGCTGATATGATCCATAAGGTTTCGATTGCAGGAATACTTGCCGTGATCGCATACATCGTTTACACGTCGCTTTACAAGGGCTACATCCTCTGGCCTCTTCTTGTACTGATGGCTTTTCTCGCTGCGGTTTACTATGTCACGACCAGCCTCGTGACCTACGGCATGGTCAAGAAGATGATTTCCGACGATGATCCTGATTTCATCATCCGCTCAGGCTACATCGAGAAAAACGGAAAGGATCTCACCTCCGGAGTGCTCGTTGTCTCCCGCGGAAGGATATGCATGTTTGCGCGCAAAGGGGATCTGGGAGGATGCCGTCCGGTCTTCGAAGCCGCTGTGGACGAAGTGGAAAGCTATTCCATAGGAAAAGTCGACGATTACCATATGGGACTTTCCATTGATCTGAAGAAGAAGGCCGGACCGTACCGATTCACGGGCAGGAAGTTCGCCGGACGCGAGGCTGAATTCCGCAATGCCCTGGGCTGGGGCGAGGAACCCGATACCTGAAAAACCGATGCACAACACGGAAGCCTGTTTTCTTATGGAGACAGGTTTTTTTTTGTTGGCCGGAAACGCCCCTGTTTTTTCTGCTATGACGAAAATATCCTTTAGCCATGGCAAAGAAGATGATGATCGCTTTGCTGCTTCTTTTCCTCATTCCATTTTCTGCTTTCTCCGGCGACAGGTTCCACATCGGTGTCGATGCCGCCATGGTTGATGGCTTTTTCTCTCCCGGGCAACGTGTTGGTGCTGAATTCTCCGTTGCCGTCTCGGATGTAAGGATATCTGTTCCTGTCACATATGCCTTCGATCTTGATGAGGATGTCGCATTCATAGATGTCGGAGTAAGGTTGGACTGCTATCCTTTTGCGAACCTTGGACTGTTCTTCGGTGCCGATCTTGTGCGCTATGGAAGGTTCATCGGAAGGGGTTCTCCGGAAAAGAAGGACGTCCTTCTGTCCGCCCTGGTGATAGGATACACGTTCAGGTTTCCTTTCTCATATCTGGAGCCGCGGATCGTGCTCATGGATCCTGGAAGGTTCGTGGAGGAGGTGACGGACAGGCTCAAGGACCATTTTCTGATGTATAACGGTTTTTATTTCGCTTTGATTGTCGGGGTCTCGTTCTGAGATAACCCTCAAGGAGGTTTTCATGCGGATGTTCGGTGTTTGTTTGAACAAGGGTGTTGCCGTGCTGTTGATCGTTCTGACGCTCTGGTCCTGCACGATGGATATTTCCGGTCCGTCCTCAATGGGCGACAGGATCCTTCTGGAGAGGTCCGCAAGGGTGATCGGGCTTTATCTGGATGACATAAGGTCGGTTCTGACCGAGGAGGAGCTGCCGGGCTTCGAGGAGGCTGTTGCACGGGGATTCTCATCTTCGGATGTTGCTGCCAGGACGCTTGACGAGGAGAACGGACGTGGTTATCTGGAGTTCATTCTTTATGCTGATGATTATGACAATGTCGACGAGGTGCTTTCAGCAGGGGAGGCATTGATAGACGATCCTGCACTGCTCGATCAGGTGAGGGCCGACGTGATGGAGCTTGAACAGAGGATGGAGGAGGAGGCGGAATCGGCATCCAGGGCATTGACCGGAAAGGAGAAGAAGGAGTTCTACGCCCATCTGAGGAAGCTTGTGGTTAAAGCAGCCGTTCTGCTTACTGCCGCCATCGTGTATGCCTGTGTACCGAAACTCATGTTCTGGGGCAAGATAAGCGCTGCTGCGGCCATCGCCGTTGCCGCCGGCGTGCTGGCCACGACGATAATGAGCATAATCGAGTTCTACCATACGGAGGAGGGAGGTGCGAAGGTTAGTTTCGATGAATGGCTGGCGGATGTTGTCAAGGAACCTGCCGCGGCATGGGCGGTCGCAAGCGGGATGATAAGCACCAACATTGCGCTGGGGTATTCCCCGATCGTGACTGCCCTGATAATAGGAGTGTTCGCCATCTATAACATCGTTGACGATGTGAAGGCCATGCAGAAGTATGGAAAAAAATGATTAATTGCTGTGGAGGATATTTCTCCACGGCTTTTTTAAGGAAAAAAAGATATATGTAAGACTTATTTTATTTGATGTGTTGTAAATTCCTTTTTTTTTATCTCGTATAGAAAAAAGTGATTTTTAAAAAAAGTTGACAGAATAAAAAAAAGGAAATACGATTAAAGAAAATAAGGATTGTATACAATATACAAAAAAAGGAAGCTACATGGGCAAAACATTGGGGGTCATCAATCAGAAACTGGTTACAACTGCTACAGTTGATCAAATTCGCAGTGCAATTGAGTCTGGAGAGTTGGTACCTGGACAGAGAGTCAGTGAGCAAGATTTGACTTCGCAGTTTCAAGTAAGTCGAACTCCTGTACGTGAAGCTTTCAGAATATTAGAAGCAGAAGGATATTTGGTTCATTCGCCACGGTGTGGGGTAGTTGTTAAGGAATTAAATTATCAGGAAATAATTGATGTTTTTGAGGTCCGGTCATGGCTTGAACAATTGATGGTAAGGAAAATCACCAATGAAATTGATTCAGCAAAAATGAGGGCATTAGAAAGTCTATATGTGGAAATGAAAAGTAGTATAGATGATATTGAAGAACAAACATTCCAAAATCTTGATAATAAGTTCCATGAAATACTTGTATCATTCTGCACTAATTTAAAATTGGTTGAGTTGATTAGAAGCCTGAAAAATAGTACTAAGCTTGTCAGGAAGAAAGCAGGTTTTTCAAAAGAGAGAGCGCAAGAATCATTTAACGAGTGTATGTCGATTATAGAAGCAATAAAGTTGAATAATGGTGATTTATGTGCAGAAAGGATGAGAGAGCATTTTGAGAAAAGTCTGAAATTCTTTGTAAGCCGGATAGATAATTTAAGTAGTCGCAGATAGTGTTTTTTTAGGGGAGAAATGTAAGGAGAAAAAAACGACATATATTGTATACAATATACAATATTCGAGAATAAAAACAAAAAAGGAGAGTTTTTATGAGGAAAACATTGGTTATTATGTTTTTGGTTATCTTTGGGTGTGCTGTTGTTTTTGCAAACGGTTCGTCAGAAGTCGCGACTGATTCATCCGGGTATCAGGTTGGCAAGTATAAACTTAATGTTGATCATGGGCATACAGAGTCTAGTGTGACACATGAAGCATGTTTGAGATGGGCGGATGCTGTTCGTGAACGTACTCATGGAGAGGTTGAAATAACTGTTTACCATAGTTTCCAACTGGGTACGGCAGATGATTTGCTCGTGCAGATCATGCAGGGCGGAAACACGGGGTATCTTGCTGACCCTGGTAGGTTGGGGAATTACGTCAAAGACATTGGTGTGTTGAATGCTCCTTATGTAATCGATAGTTATGATGAGATTCTTCAGTTTGAAGAAACAGATCTTTGTGCAGAATGGGAAAAGGAACTGATTGAATCGAATGATATGCATGTGCTTTCGTGGAATTATGGACAGGGCTTCAGAAGTTGTTTTGTAAATAAGAAATGCACTACTCCCAAGGAGTTCAGAGGTGTTAATTTCAGATCTCCTGAATCACCTGTTTGGTATGCGGTTTGTGAAGCTTTGGGAACGACTCCTGTAGCCATGGCATATGGTGAAACATACTCTGGCATTCAGACAAAACTTGTGGACGGATGTGAGCAGAACATCGGTTCTGTATATGATAATGCACTTTATGAAGTTGCTCCGTATTTTATTGAAACACGCCATGTTTATCTTTCAAATGCGATGGTTGTGAGTGAAACATGGTTCCAGACACTTCCTGATGAATATAAGGAGATTGTGACGGAAGAGTGCTATAACGCTGGAATTTATTTTACAGAAAAACTGGCGGAGAGCGAAGCTGATCAGATTGCCGACATGGTTAGCAAGGGAACAACTTGGATAAAGTTTGAAGATCTTGATATCGATGCTTTCAAGGCAAATTCCGAACCTTTCTTCACAAAGATGGATATGGTTGAAGCAAGAGAAAAGCTTTTGGATGCTCTTGGAAAGTAGTAATTGATTTTTAAGGCAGGTACTTTGGTGCCTGCCAGAATTATTCGGATAACGAAAAGTAATGTGTTGGGATGTTTTTTCATCCTAACGGTTTTTATGACCTACGGTTAAAAAGTTTTTTTATTCGGAACCGCGAGAGAATGGAGTTTCATTTATGAAAAAAGTTTTTAATTTCATTGATAAATTTGAGAAAGTATTTATCTCCATTTGCCTTGCAGCTTGTGTTGTAACATTGTTTGTGAATGCCTTGCTGAGGCACTTGGGATACCCTTTAAGATTTGCAAATGATCTGGCTCTTGCCTTCTTCTCCTATACAACCTTTTTAGGGGTGGATTTGGCATATAGAAACAACAAACTTGCTACAGTTGAGTTATTTTCACATTTACTTTCCCCAAGAGGGAAAAAAATACATCAAATTGCTGTTTTGGTTTTGAACCTTGGTCTCTTCATATTAATGGCTTACCTTGGTATCCAGCTTCTGCAGCGTTCCTGGAAAAGGCCGATTCCTTCATTGCCCAATATCAGTTATGGATGGGTGATGATGTCTGTGCCTATTGGTGCTTTTCTGATGATTCTGACTTCATTGGAAAAAATATATTCGGTTTTGACAAGGAAGGAGGATTAAAAGCATGCTTTGGGTGTTCATCGTTTTTCTTGTTTTACTGTTTTTGGGAGTGCCAGTTGCAATTTCATGCGGTATTGCAGGTGTCGTTTATTTCATCATCAACGACAGCATGATTTTCAATCAGGTGATTTCGTTAACATTTTCTGCAACACAAAGTGTTTCTCTTTTGGCGATACCGATGTTCATTCTGGCTGGAAACCTTATGAATGCTTGTGGAATAACACATCGGTTGCTAGGTTTTTGCGGCATGCTGACCAGAAGGATGCATGGCGGCATGGCCCAGACGAGCGTCTTGCTTTCTACTTTCATGGGCGGAGTTTCCGGATCTTCTGTCGCCGATTGTGCAATGGAAAGCCGTATTCTCGGGCCGAACATGATCAAAAACGGATATTCAAGGGGATATACAGGTGTAGTAATAGGGTATACGTCGTTGATTACATCGACGATACCTCCTGGAAATAATTTAATATTATATGGAACCTCTGGTGAAGTATCGATAGGAAGATTGTTTACTGCTGGCTTGTCAGCTGGTCTTCTGATGATGGTTGTTCTGATGGTTATTGTTGCCATCACTTCACATAGGAGAAACTATAAACCAACAAGTATCAGCCGTGTGACCTTTCATGAATTAGGTAATGGAATCATGGAGAACATTTGGGCACTGATTTTCCCAATCATATTGCTTGTGGGCATACGACTTGGTTGGTTTGCCGCATCAGAAGTAGGAGCTTTTGCTTGTGTGTATGCATTACTGTGTGGAGTGTTTGCTTACCGGGAACTTGACTGGAAAACATTCTGTGAAGTCCTTTGGAATTCTGTTATTGACATTTCTGCTATTGTTTTCCTTATTGCTCTTACCGGTCCGTTTGGCTATGGGGTGGCAATAGATCATTTACCTCAGATCCTTACTTCATGGATGCTCAATATTACGACAAATCCGTTTATCATCCTCATGATAATAATAGTTGTACTTCTTATCATGGGATGTTTCATGGAGGGAGGCGCTGTAATACTTATTTTAACGCCGATTTTACTTCCAATTGTAGAAAGTGTGGGTGTTGATCCCGTGTTTTTCGGAATTGTAATAGCAACCACTTGTGTCATCGGTATACTTACTCCTCCGGTGGGTTTGGGAATGTATATTGTTACGAATATTTTGGAAATCCCGCTTAAGGAGTGGGTTAGAGAAAGTGCTCCTTTCTTTGTAGCGATATGCCTTTACATGATATTGATTGTCGCTTTCCCGAATTTGGTAATGTGGTTGCCAACTCTTGTTTACGCATAAGAATAAGGAGAATGTGATATGTTGAGTCAGTACAATATAGATACCAGGATAATTCTTCATATCGGAGATCCGATGGATCAGGGATGTTCGCATATGGTACATAATTATTTGTATGAATATGCGAATTTGAATGCAATCACCATTCCTGTCAAAGTAGGGATGGCTGAACTGGAAGGGGCGATAGCAGGAGCCAGGGCTTTCGGCTTGGATTTTACTCTTACCATGCCATTGAAAAGTGCAATAATCGATTATCTTGATGAAGTTGATGATTTGAGCAGGGACTTTCGCTGTGTGAATAATGTGAAATTCGTTGATGGCAAACTCATTGGTACAGGGTTGGACGGCGTTGGAATGGGGGCTGCCATCAGGCACAGGCTGGGTCAAAGGATGGATGGCCGGCATGCGTTGATTCTTGGTGCGGGTGCTGTTGCAGGACCCATTGCCGCCGCAATCGTCGAGCGGGGTGTGACGAAGGTTGTTATTGCTAATCGCACGGTTGAAAAAGCAGAATATATCGCCAATGTGTTGAGAAAGTATTTTCCTGCGCTGGAAGTTGAGTTCGGTCCTCTCTCAGATGAGTTTCTGAAAGAAAAAGCCTACGATTCCAATCTCGTTGTCCAGTGCACATCCATGGGTGGAGGTACATGGAAGGCTTTTGAACCACTTGGGTTCATGCAGAATCTTCCGAAAGATTGTTTCGTCGCTGATGTCCTGTACCCTGTCACAACCGTATTGTCGGAAGCTGAACGGCTTGGTCTGGAAACATTGAATGGGCAGGAGATGATACTTCATCAGCAGCTCGCCACAATGGAATTCAGGTTTGGGGTTAAGTTGCCGGAAGACGAGGCTTTGCTTGTCGCCGAGGAAGCTTTGGATATGTCTGTGGCAAAACGTGCTTTTCGCAATAGATACAAGAAAGATAAGTAGGGAAATATGAAGGAAAATAGTCTGAGAAGGTCGTTGCTTTTTGTACCTGCGGATTCTGAACGGTTCATCGCAAAGGCGGAGTCAACATGTGATTTGGATGGAGTTATCCTTGATTTGGAGGATGGGGTGAACATTCTTAAGAAGGATGTTGCCAGGAATGGTGTTCCCGAAGCTGTGTCAAGATTGAAAAAAAGCGGTAAGGAAGTTTTCGTCCGGATAAACGATTTGGCGTCTTTACGGGGGGTGAATGATTTATTGTATGTTGCCGGTTCCGGACTGGACGGTGTGCTGATTCCCAAAGCAGATAAGGACGTCGTTATTCTCTGCAATCTGCTTTTGAATGCATATGAGATTGAGAATGATGTTGCAAAGGGTACGATCCGCATCCTGGTGATGATTGAAACGGCAGTTGCATTGGAAGAAATCGATTTGATTCTGAAATCCTCGGAAAGGATTGATGGTGTTGTGTTTGGAGCTGAGGACTATACCAATGATATCAGCGTATCAAAAGAGGATGCAGCTGTATTGCTTGATTATGCCAGGGCAAAAATTGTTAATTCTGCGAAAGCCAATGATGTGCAGGCAATAGATTCCCCTTGCACAGACTATAAGAACGCAGAAGTTTATACGAAAGAGATTGTTGCGGCAAAACGACTTGGCTTCAGCGGGAAAACAACAATACATCCATCCATTGTCGAAACAATCAATAAAGAGTTCTCACTTAGTGAGGAGAAACGATCCTATCTTGAAAGGATGATTTCGGCATTTGATCAGGCAAGTAAGGATGGGATTGGTGCCATTTCATTTGAAGGAAGTATGGTTGATAAACCCATTGTTGATCGAGCACGTAAGCTTATTCGTTGTTATAAATGAAATTATTTAAATAAGGAGAGTAATATCTATGAAGGAAGAGCTTGATTTTACCTTACCTGAAAGCAAGGAAATTGCTGAACTGATAGTCAGGGCTAGAAAGGCACAAGAAAAAATTGCGAATATTACCCAGGATGAGGCACGGTATATTGCAAAAGCCATTGGATGGTATGCGGATTATCGCGCCGAAGAATGGGCAAAAGTGAATTTTGAAGAAACCCAGATGGGCGATGTTCAAAGCAAGGTTGCCAGGACAAGGACACGTGCCCGTGGGGTGATACGCGATTTGAATAATACGAAAACCGTTGGCGTGATTGAGGAAGATGTGGAAAAAAATCTCATTAAAATTGCCAAGCCTGTTGGAGTAATCGGTGCGTTGGTTCCAGTGACGGTTCCAGCAGGTGTCGTATTCATAAAGGCTATGAATGGACTGATGGGCCGCAATGCATTGATTTATGCACCACATCCGAGAGCGAAGAAGACCACGATGATGGTTGTAAATGAATTGAGAGCGTTGCTTGGCCGGCTGGGATATCCGGAGGATTTGCTTCTTTGCATTGATAATGTCAACAAGGAGAAGACCAGTCAGCTGATGAAACAGTGTGATCTTATCATAGCAACCGGTGGTTCCGGGATGGTGAAGGCTGCATATTCCTCCGGTACTCCGGCTTATGGAGTGGGGGCAGGGAATGTTGTTTGTGTCATAGATGAGACTGCAGACCTCAAGGATGCTGCCTTTAAGATAATGGACAGCCAAATGAATGATTTGGCCAGTGGCTGCTCCACGGAAAATTCCGTAGTTATCCAAAGTGGTGTGTATGATCAGGCGATTGATGAAATGAAAAAGCAATTTGCCCATTTATGCACAAAAGAAGAGAAGAAGAAACTGCAGGACACATTGTGGCATGATGGGAAACTGAATAGTGCTGTCATATGCAAACCAGCTACCGTGATTGCCAAAGCAGCAGGATTCGAAGTTGCTCCGGACACCCGCTGGATTTTGGTGGAGGAAACTGGATATGGCAAGGATTTCCCATTCTCCGGAGAAAAGCTTTCGGTTGTTGTTACTGTCTACAAGTATGATAGTTTCGATGAGGCGATCAAGCTGGTGAACGGAATACAGAGTTATTCGGGAGCCGGGCATTCATGTGGAATTCACAGCTCAAATGAAGAGCATATCATGAAGTTTGCAAATGAAACGAAGACCGCAAGAGTCGCAGTTTGCATGTCTCAGAATAAATCCAATGCTGGAAACTGGAATAATGGTATGCCTTTTACGATCACGTTGGGTTGTGGTACGTGGGGAGGAAACATCACCTGCGAGAACATCACAGCAAAGCACTATATCAACACCACGTGGGTTGCCAGGGAAATAAAAGGATATACAGTTCCGACCGATAGCGAACTTTTCGGTTCAGAAATAATGAATGATTCTCGCATCAGAGCGAAATAGTGAAGGAAGAAAATATGAAACAGTGGGATATTAATTGGAATATGTATCGCTCGAAGATTGTGTTTGCAGATAATGCCGCCTCATTTTTATCTGAGATAGAAGAATTAGTTGCCAATGCGGAACATATGCAGTCGGGTGGAGAAGGGAAGTATGCATTGGAATTGTTATCCGAACTGCTGATCGATTTGAATTCCATGCTTACGAGATGGACATTGGACAAGAATGTCGGATTAGAAACAAAAAGAGAAGGTGATTGCAAAATCAGGTCTGCCATCCTCAGTATGGGCGGGGAGGGATATTTGGCTTATGCTGACAAGGAGATCGATTCAATCAAGAAGTCTCAGTTCGGTCGGATTGCCGATGCGACAGATAAGGGAAGGATGTATACGTATTGGGGAAATGATTTGTGTACCGGTGTCGATTTTTCATTGAGAAGAGGAGCTTCGTTCACCACTAGTAATCCTTCAAAGATTAATCTTTTCAGAAAGGCTGAACCAGAGCAGTATGGGATATATCTTAAAGAGGTTTTGGAGGAGCACAAAGATATCAGCAAAGAACAGCTCTTGTCATATTTGACAGTCAAGGTTGTTTCTCAAGTGGCTCGTAAGTTGATTCCAATCAATAAAGCAACAAATGGAAAATTCGGGGTTTCGTTCACGCAGGTTGATCCATCAACTTGGAATAATGCAAAGGCAATGGTTGATGAAGTGAGGCTATGGTATTCAGAATTCCAAAAAGAAATGTGTTGTGAGAGGCCAAATGTTGTCTTTAAGGTTCCTGCAACACCTGCAGCAAAGGAAGCCGCCAAGGAATTGTTGAAAGATGACTACATACGGCTTACATTCACATCCAATTTTGCCGTTGGACAACATAAGCAGTTCCTTGAATTGATTAATAAACGCCAGCCAAATTGTTTCTTGGTTCTTGTTGATTGTCATTTGCGTAAGTTCGCAAAGCCGGAGTTTGAATCTTTAGGGATAACCGATACCGACTATTATTGTGAGAAACTGGTGAGTGCTGTATATCAGAAGTGTTATCAGCAGTTGTTGGATTGTGGTTCTGATGCAATGGTTAATGGTGCAGGATTGAGGGAAGAGGTAGGCATACAGTTATGCCTCACAGACAAAAATGATCATCCAACCACGTTTACTGTCACTCCTTCTTTGGTTGCAGATTATGATAGCAAAGAGCGCTGTCAGGAAATTATATGGGATAAAACCATATCAGAGGCTGATTTTGATGTCTTAAATAAGTCGAGCGTATTCCGTAGGGCATATTATGCTGATGAGTTTCCATGGGATGACATACAGAGCTTTGAACCTTATGCATTTATGATGGAAGGGTTTATGACAGCCAGACAGGAATGTCTTGATACTATTTCTGATTATCAGTGAGGAACAGTATGAACCAAAAAGAATATATGGATTCGATTCTTCCTGGGTGCCGCATAGGGCAGATTGGTTTTTTTACGAAAGACATTTTTTCTGCAATGCGGGAATGGGATGTCAGAATGGGGGTGAAGAATTGGATTCTTTACGAACATACTGATGAACGATTGCAGAATGTTGTTGTCAAGGAAGGGGTATGTGATAAAAATTTTAGGTTTTATTGCGCATGTGGCAATCTGAATGATGGAATTCAGTTGGAACTCATCCAGCCAATATTTGGATTACCATTTTACGAGAATTACCTAAAAACGCACGGAGAAGGTGCCCATCATATCAAGGAGATTGTTCCTGCAAGTCGTTATGAGGAGGTATTGAAATATTATGAGGACAATGGAATGCATGTGATTTTTGGTGCAGAGTATTTTGGATCCAAATTCTATTTCATTGATTCCATTTCCAAGCTTGGAGTTTTGTTGGAGATTGGAAATGGGTGTTCTCCAAATGGTGCACCTGAAGATTGGAAAGCACCTTATCCAGAATGTTTGAGGAGGTTTAAATAGTTTTTAATTGGGACTATTGTGATAATGTTCGCAATAGTCCCTGATTGATAATATCATTTAAAGTTTGTATTAAATTGAATAATTGACATGGTTTGCTCCTTCCATAGAACGCAAACTACCAACTTTAAATTTCTCACCTTATGTGAGATAATTTCAGACATGATTGATTTCAAAGAGAATTTAAAGGAGCGTTTCTTGCGCTATGTGGCGGTCGATTCCATGAGCGACCCATCCTTCTGCGGGAAGAAAAGGCCTACCACCGACTGTCAGAAGGTGATTTTGGAGCAGCTTGCAAAGGAGCTCGAGGCTCTGGGGCTGGAGGTGTATCTCGGACCGGAATGGGTCGTGATGGCTACTTTGAAAGCCACGGCCCCCGATATCCCCACCATCGGTTTCATGGCGCATGTGGATACTGCCGACGACGTAATGGGAAACGGCGTCAAGGCCCAGGTGTTCGAGGATTATGACGGAAGTGACATCATTCTTCCCAGCGGCCTTGTGATTCCTGCATCCGATAATCCTGAGATGGCCAGATACAAGGGAGGCTGCATCATTACAAGCGATGGAACGACATTGCTTGGAAGCGATGACAAGGCCGGTGTGGCCGTGATAATGGAAATTGCTGCCTATCTTTCATCCCATCCTGGAATCAAGCATGGCGATATCGAGATTTTCTTTACTCCGGACGAGGAAACGGGAAGCGGGATGGATGAGTTTCCGTACGACAGGATAAGAAGCACCTGTTGCTATACTGTCGATGGTGCCTCGGAAGGGGAGATAGAGACCGAGTGTTTCAATGCCGCAACCGTCAAGGTGACGGTGAAGGGCAATTCAATACATCTCGGTTCCGCACGTGGCAGGCTTGTGAATGCCGTCACCATCTTGAGCCAGATAGTCTCGACGCTCCCTCAGGCCGAGAGCCCTGAGGCGACCGACGGACGTTACGGCTACATATGCCCGCTTGAGATGTCGGGAACCGCGGTTGAGGCCTGTCTCGACATCTTCATACGTGATTTCGACCTCGATTCGTTCTATAAGAGGATCGAGGATGTGAAGGCCCTGGCTTCCGCTGTGTCATCGATCTATCGTGGAAAGGTCGACGTCGACGTACATGTCAGCTATCATAACATGGCGGAGATCAACAAGAGGAATCCGAAGGCCACATCCATGATATACGATGCAGCCCTTGAGCTGGGTATCGAACTTCATGAGGAGCTGATCCGGGGCGGTACGGACGGTGCTCGCCTGGCAGCCAGGAAGGGAATAAGTTGTCCCAACATATACACCGGCGGACACAACCTTCATTCGTTGTCCGAGTGGGTCGCGCTCGACGGTATGAACAGTGCCGCCAACCTTGTTTTGGGCATCATAAGGAATTGGGGAGCCTGATGAGGAGAGCCTTTGCCGCAGTCATCCTTATGCTTGTCTTTTCCGCAGGCCTGTTTCCTGCGGTTGGATATGAGGTTCCGGTCGGATTTGAACAGCGGATCCTTTTGGACCGCATGTTCGACCACGCCATAGCAGGCAGGAAGGATTGCGATATAAGGGTGACCGGGTTTTCCGAATCGGACGGGACCCTGGTCCTGTCCTTTCTGCTGGATGGCGGGGAGTACTCCATTTCTGCACCCGATTGGGATGCTCTTGGGCGTTTTTTGGACAATGCCCTTTTTTTGGAAGAACGGCTCTATCTTTCCGACAATTGCATAAGCTATGTCGACGGGAACATAATTGCGGCATCAGGCGACATGACGTATGGCGGATTGTATTATGCCATTGATGCGGACGGAAGGAAAAAGGCGCTGCTTGGTTTTGACAGGGTCAACGGGAACGGCGTGGCGCTTTTCCGGCCGGTATGGATTTCGGAGCTTGTTCCAGGCTACAGCCTTGTAAAAGGTCCTTCCTGGGCGCTTGATGTTTCCGGCACCTCCACCCTCCGGGATGACGGATTCAGCGTCTCCCTTAGCCTGAAGCAGATTTCATGGATGAGGAATTTCCGTCCTGCGGTTTCGTTCGGTTTGTTCAATACAGGTCGCGGTATGTGTTGGATGTTCGGATTGGGTGCTGAGACAAGAGCTTCCCTGTCCGGGCTTTTCGATACTGGTTTCTCAATGATCGAGGATGGGGCCGTATATGCGGGTGCATCCCTTCTTCTTGGATTTGGAAACGGCTTTGAATGGGGCGCGGACTATTGTTTTGGTTATGAGCAGGTGTTGTGGGGACGTATGTACTACCGTATCGGCTATCAGGGGTCATCCCTGCTTGCTCCGTCCCTGGGTGTTTCGCTGGGGGTGATGTTTTGAAAAAACCTGTCAGGCTTGTCCTTTTTGTTCTTCTTCTTTTGTCGTTATGCTCATGTTCGAGTCTGCAGAACATGGTGAGCACCAGTGCCGACGGTACTCCGAGCTGGATATCCAACCCTCCTTCGAGAAGGGGTAGGATAAGCTTTGTTGCGGAGGGCGTGGCCTCGACCGAGGAAGAGGCAAGACTCGTAAGCATAAAGAATGTGCTGCTGCGCATGAGCGCGGACCTGGGATGGGATGCGTATACTGCATACTACAGGCAGCTCGGTTCTGCCGGCTATGTGGAACAGATCGACGCAAGAATCGATAATTCCTGGGTCAGACGGTACACCAACGGCACGCTGTCCTATTTCATCCTTGTCTCCGTAGACGAGGAGCTTTATACGGCTTCCCGCACGGAGGAATACACGAGGATATTGGAAAGAGAGGACGAGATAAGGGGGTTTCTTGATGATGCCGTCGATTATTACAAGCAGAACATGGATGTGAAGGCCCTCGATGCCTCGATAGATGCCCTGCTTACCTCCGTGTCGGGACGAGTCAACAAGCAGGAATATCTTCCCGAGAACGTTCTGAAGGAGGTGTTCTACTATCTGGAGCCTTTGTCGATAAAGGCATCAGGAAGCCGCAATTCGGCAGATGCCTCCATACGGGTTGTCAGGGAGCGCGGTTTCCTTTCCCCTTCGGTGGAGGAGGCGGGACTGCTTATCAGATACGACATGAGGAACACGAACGGCGATTACCTCACCGACCAGATCGAAGCCGTCACGGATTCCAGGGGCAGGTATGATTTCCATGTCACAAACCCATATATCGTCAGAAAAGGATCGGTAAGAATCTCCCTTGGGCTTGATTATGCGAAGTTGTCACGGATCGAGGCTTTGTCCCCGGTAGGATTCCTGGATGGTTTTTACGAGATGCTTTCCTCCAAGGCCGTTTCCTATTCATACGATATCGGGAACAGCCGTACGGAGCGTTCCTTGGATGTCGTTGTCGTTTCGTACGGATACAACGGTGAAATTCTCGAAGACAGTTCCGCATTGGATGCCGTCGCTTCATATCTGGACGAGTTCGACATACGGATAACGCCCATTCCCGGTGATGGACAGAGCGATCAGGAGGTGTTCGACAACTACAACCGGACCACCTCCGGAGACAGGAAGAATGTTGCGGTCATCCGTCTGGCCGTTGTCGAGGTAAGGGAGTCCGACAGTTTCCTGATGGCAAGGGCGGAAGGAAGCCTTTCTATACACGATGTCAATACGGGCGAGCAGGTTTTCTATGATGACACGACCCTCTCCATAGGTTATGGCGCGACAATCGAGGAGGCTTCCTCCGATGCGCTGGCGCTGGGAGGAAGGACGATTGCCTCCATCCTCATGATCGAGCTGATGTGAGGAGCCTTATCTCCTGCGGCCAAAGCGTCTCATCCGGAGTCTCGAGTATGAGCGGCTTGTCCTGGGCGAAGGGGGAGGCCGCGATTTCCAGGAAAGCCTCCGCTCCTATTTGTCCCCTGCCGATGCTTTCATGCCTGTCCTTCCTGCTTGCAAGCGCAGCCTTGCTGTCGTTCAGGTGCATGCCTAGTATCTTCTCCCCTCCGAACAGGGCTGCGGCCCTTTCCAAAGTGGCGGAGGCCTTGTTCCTCACATCGTAACCGTATCCGTACAGGTGGGCGGTATCGAGTGTGACGCCGATCCGGTCACGATTCCTTGCTGCCACGATTATTTCAAGCAGCTCCTCCAGGGCTCCTCCCAGGTTTGTCCCGCTTGCGGAGGTGTTCTCGATCGAGATCGTGAAATTGTTGTCTTCAAGCACCTCGTCGAAGAAGGAGGCGGCCCTGAGTATGCCGTCCTTCCGGTCTCCCTCGATGTATGCTCCCGGATGGATGTTGATCTTATCCAGTCCGAGAAGGTTGCATCGGGTTATTTCCTCTGACAGCAGGCGGAGTGATTTGCGCCTTAGCTCCGGATCTGGAGAGGCGGGGTTTATCAGATAGCCCGCGTGGGCCAGGACCCGGGCTCCGTCGTATCCATGTTTTTCCAGGTTGCTTTTGAAGAACCCGGCGGATTGAGGGGAAAGCGGTTTCGCCTCCCAGATCTTTTGGTTCTTTGTGAAGATCGCAAAGGCTCCGGCCCCGTTTTCCGCCGCTCTTTCCGGTGCAAGGCCTATGTCCTTGCTTATTGATACATGTGGTCCGATATACAGCATTTTCCGGATATTATCATTTTTTCGGTTCCTTAAGAACTCCTTGGTGCCCAGCCTTGCCTTTTCATGTTATATTTTCTCCCATGAATAAGACGGTTGGCGGTTTTGAATTGCTTGAAGAGAGGCATGTGCCCTCATATGACGGGGATGCGGGGGTCTACCTGCATAAGGCCAGCGGCTTAAGGGTCGTTGTCCTGAAAAACAAGGACAGGGAACAGTTTTTCTCCTATGTTGTCTATACCACTCCGGAGGACAGTACCGGGGTATTCCATATCATAGAGCATACGGTTCTGTCCGGGAGCGCCAAGTATCCCGTCAAGGAGGCGTTCAACGAGGCTATGAAAAGGGGATGTCCCACGTTCATGAATGCCATGACCGGTGCGGACAGGACCTATTACCTCGCCTCCAGCGCCGTGCGCAAGGATTTCGACAATATCTTCGACATATACACCGATGCGGTGTTCTCCCCGCTTTTGAGGAAGGAGACGTTCATGCAGGAGGGGATCAGGATAGCAAGGGCTCCGGAGCCTCATTTCGAGGGTGTGGTGTTTTCCGAGATGCAGGGGGCTTTGAGCCAGCATGAGCAGGTGGTGTCCTCCCTGTCCTCAAGATCACTTTTCCCTGAAACCCCATACCAATGGGAGAGCGGCGGTGATCCAAGAAGCATATGCAGGCTTGAATACACGGATTATCTGGATACCTACGAAAAATACTATACGCCGTCCAACATGACATTGTTTTTGTATGGGGATGTGGATGTGGAAGGCAAGCTGGCGTTCCTGGAGGATGGATACCTTTCCAAACGGTCATACGAACCTCCTGTACCTGTCTTCCGGATGCCCGGGAGATGGAATGCCCCACGCAGGGTGGACGGGAAGAGTCTTTCTTCCGAATCAGGGACCTCTGGTGGCACCGTTATGCTTTCCTGGCGTCTTGGTGCGGCCACGGACAGGAGGCAGTGCATAATTCTTTCAATTCTTGTCGATCTCCTTCTGGGCAATCCAGGATGTCCGTTGTACAAGGCGATAGTGGAATCGGATCTGGGAGAGGACCTCTCCAGCGAATCCGGCATGCTCCCCGATTATGCGGACAATGTCTTTGCTGTCGGGATGACGGGGGCGAGGGTGGAGGATGCGGAGAAGATATCCGCCTTCCTGATGGCTGAGCTCGAAAGGATCTGCGACGCTGGCTTTTCTGAAAAAGAGGTCGAAGCCGCCCTGCGCAGGTACGAGTTCTCGCTGAGGGAGATTCCCGGAGGGCTTCCGCAGGGGATGCGCGCACTCTTCCGTCTCGATAAGAGCATGGTCTACAGGACGGACATGCTTGCCTGCCTTTTCCCGGAAGAGGATATGAAGGCCGTCAGGAAGGAGGTGGAGGAGACACCTGGCTTCTTTGAAAGCTGCATGAGGGAGTGGTTCATCGGGAACCCGCACAGGCTGCTTTCTACAATCATGCCTGATCCCTCGCTCTCCGAGGAATTCGACAATGACATGAGCCGTGCCCTGGAGGAAAGGCTCGGAACGGCCGATCCCGGGGATGAGGAGCTTTTTGAAAGGTTTTCGCTCTCCGAGGAGGATGGCGTGGTGTTCGATTCCTTTCCCTGCCTGAGGAGCGGGGACATCCAGGACGAGCCTTTCCGGAAGAATCCCGGAAAGCTTTCGGAGGGTATCGTACGGATCCCGCTTTTCACGGGAGGGGTGGTGTATTTCGATGTCGTGATCGACGTCAGCGATTTTTCATACCGGGAGCTTGACGAGCTGAACATCCTTGCACGTCTGATGACCATGTGTTCGGTCGGGGACATGGACATGTCCTCGTTCCAGACCGAGATGCGGTTCTCCACCGGCGGCTTCGCCTATTACCTCGAGAGCGGTGCGTCGTTGGACGGGCGCGAGAACGTGTTCATGATGCTCAGGCTCAAGATGCTTGAGAATACGGTGGATGAGGCCCGCAGGCTTCTGGTGGAGCTTCTGAAGGAGGGATGCCTGGATGAGAAGGAGATCGAGGCGGCCATTACAGACATGATCACCGATTACAAGTCGGGATTGATCCAGAACGGGCATACATTCGCTCTTTCTGCATCGCAGGCACCGTTTTCCCCGTCCCTATACATTTCCGAACGTATCGGAGGCGTGAGCTTCTGGTTTGAGCTGGAAAGATTGCAGAAGGATATCCCGGCTCTTGCCTCTCGTCTGGCAGGGACCAGAAGGAAGATGCTTGACAGAAAGAGGATGATCGTACAGCTCGGATGCGGAAAGGAAAGCATGAGGACATGCGAAGCTGCCGCCTCCTCGTTCCTTGCCTCCTTCGACGAGGGGCCGGGATGCGGTATCGTGCACCATGAGGTACCCGATGTCCCCCTCCGGCAGGCGTTTCTCCTTTCCTCTCCTGTCTCGTATGTCGCACTTTCCACGTATTGCGGTTCCTCCCTGCTTTCAGAGCAGGCCTCGAGGCGGCTTTTCCTTTCCATACTATCCCCGTCCTCGATATGGAACAGCATAAGGGCGAAGGGTGGGGCGTACGGCGCCGGATCCCTTCTGGATCCGATCGAGCGTACGATCATCTTCTATTCCTACAGGGATCCAAGGCTGGATGCCACGGTCGCCGACTTCATGGATTGTGTCAGGAATGAGGAAATCGATGGGAATAAGCTGGAGAATGCCCTCATGCAGATCAGAAGTCAGGATCTGAAACCGCTTTGTCCCGCACAGAAGGTGCTGGTTTATCTGCGGCGTAGGCTTTTCGGTATCACGGATGAATATAGAAAGGAAAACAGGAAGGCGATGCTTTCAGTGACAACTGGTGATCTTGAAGCAGCCAGGAGGGACATCCTGGAACTCCTTGGAAGGTTGGATTCGGTCGCGGTTGTCTGCTCACAGGAGGCCGTCGGCTCCTCAGCTCTGGATTTCACGGTCAGGAAACTGCCTTTCTGATGTGCCAGTTGGTATCGGCCACTTATGAAATACACTTTGTTTCCATCCTGTTTTGACATCGGTTCGTTATTATCGGATTAATGATATTGGAGGAAAAATATGAATAGAAAACTGTTTTTGATAGGCATAATCCCGCTTTTTGCTTCCGGTCTTTCTTTTGCATCCCTGATCGAGGCATCGGATGCCGGGAGGATTGCTTTCGGACATGCCGGTACGGATGCTTCGGATGTCCGTGGCCTGGAGACCAGGCTTGGAAGGAAAGCGGGATATCCCGTGTACGAGGTTGAATTCCGTACATCCGAAGGAAAATACGAATATGAGGTACTCGCCCAGGACGGTCGGATCGTCTCTTTTGAATTTGACATGGATGATGATGCCCTGATGTCGCTGTACGGGCAGTCCGTTTCCGGTTTGGACAAGACCTCCGCACTGCTCATTGCCGTCGAAAGTGCCGGCCTTGGCATGGATGACGTGGTCTCAAGGAAGGTGGAGTACGAGAAGGACAGGAACGGAGGGCATTACGATGTCGAATTCTCCGATGGCACATACAAATGGGATTTTGAGATCGGGGCCGATGGAAAGATCCTGGAAGGCGGATACGAGCTCAAGTCGAAAGGGCTTCCGTCAATGAGCTCGCGCACGATCAGCCGTACCGATGTGGAAAGGATTGTCACGGATCTGCTCGGCGGTCCTGTTTCTGATCTTTCGTTCCATAGCGACTATGATGACGGACACCGCGTGTTCAAGGTGCATGCAAACAAGGATGGCCTTGCCTATGAGGCGGTCCTGGATGCGTCATATGGAACGGTGTACTCGCTCGACTGGGAAGCTGTGGCAATGTGAACGTATGGGACGGGAGGAGCTCCTCCCGTCTTTTTTTTGCGTTTATCCGCCTCTTGGATTATACTGGTCAAAAGGTGGTTTCAATGACAAAATACATCGGCGCGATAGACCAGGGTACCACGAGTACAAGATTCATTCTTTTCAATACCGAGGGCATGATAGTCTCGGTCGGTCAGAAGGAGCACAGACAGATATATCCGCGTCCCGGATGGGTCGAGCACGATCCTGAGGAAATCTGGCGCAACACATGTTTTGTCATCTGCGAATGTATCTCGAGGAGCGGCATCGATCCGGAGGACATCATTGCTGTCGGCATCACCAACCAGAGGGAGACGATCATTCCGTTCTCGAGGAAGACCGGAAGGATCCTCCATAATGCGGTGGTCTGGCAGGATCTTAGGGGATCGGATTTCATCGATTCATTGAAATCGAAGGTTGACGAGGAGGAGATACGCCGTACCACGGGACTTCTCTATTCCCCGTACTTCTCCGCGAGCAAGATCAGGTGGCTTCTGGACAACGTTCCCAAGGTCAGGGCCCTTGGCGGCAATCCCGATTTATGCTTCGGCACGATCGATACCTATCTGACCTACAAACTGACAGGAAGGTGCGTCACCGATGTGACGAACGCCTCCCGGTATATGCTCATGAACATATCCACCCTCGAATGGGACGAGCGCATGCTTGAGCTTTTTTCCGTGTCCAGGGACAATCTTCCGGAGATAGTCTCGTCGACCGGACTTGTTTATGGATACACCTCGGAGGATGGTCCTTTCGGAGCCCGCATACCTGTGTGCGGAATACTTGGCGATCAGCAGGCCGCGCTGTTCGGACAGGCCTGCTTCAAGGCAGGGGAGAGCAAATGCACCTACGGTACCGGATGCTTCATGCTTGCCAACACCGGGGAGAACCTCTGTTTTTCCAAGCACGGTCTTCTGAGCACCGTCGCATACAGGAGGGAGGGCTCGGCTCCCGTATATGCCCTCGAGGGATCGGTTGCGGTTGCCGGCTCGCTTTGCCAGTGGACGAGGGACAACCTCAAGATGGTGGAGGATGTGAAGGAATTGGACGAACTTGCTTCCAGCGTGCCCGACTCGGGCGGTGTTTACATCGTTCCGGCGTTCGCAGGTTTGTTCGCCCCTTACTGGAGGAGCGATGCGAGGGGTGTCATAGCAGGATTGACCGGATTCGCAACAAGAGCACACATTTGCAGGGCCGTGCTCGAGGCCACAGCCTTCCAGGCATATGACATCTTCTCTGCCATGGAGATGGATTCCGAGATAAGGATATCCTCCCTCAAGGTTGACGGCGGCATGACGAACTCATGGCCTCTGATGGCTTTCCAGAGCGACATACTCCAGGTGCCGGTCATCAGGCCGCAGATCGTAGAGACCACCGCCCTCGGTGCCGCCTATGCGGCAGGAATCACCGCAGGAGTGTGGAAGGACAAGGACGATCTTGTCAAGTATTGGAGGGAACAGACAAGATGGACCCCGACCATGGATGACAAGGAGAGGCAAAAAAAGGTAGGATTCTGGAAGAAGGCCGTCTCAAGGACTCTTGGATGGGTGCCTTCCAAGGAGGAACAGGAATAAATGCTGGAAGTGCTGACCACCCTTACGGTTGTCGATTACCTACGCCTGTTGGCCGAGGTTTTCATCCTCACGTTCATATTCTACAGGATATACATCGCGCTGGCCGAGAGCAAGGCCAAGCAGATGGTGTTCATACTCTTTTATATCCTGCTGAGCTATGCGGTCTTCAAGATGCTTGGCTTCGATGTCCTCACTTATCTCATCGAGAAATGCTTCCTTCCTTTCCTGTTGCTTCTCTTCGTATTCTACCATCCCGAGCTCAGGAGGGCGTTTTCCTCCTCGTTCATCAGGAACGGCAGGTTCTTCAGAATAGGTTCGCAGACCACAGGAGAACAGATAGACAGCATCCTGAACGCCTGCAACATCCTCGTCGAGAAGAAGAGGGGGGCCCTCATCGTATTCCCCAGACATATCGATCTGAAGAGTGTGCTTGATTCAGGAACGAAGCTGAACGCGGACCTTTCCTCGACCCTCATCCTCACGATCTTCGACCATGACACACCGTTGCACGACGGCGCGTGCGTGATCCAGGGCGGAAGGATAACCTATGCCGCCTGCTACCTTCCATTGAGCGAGCAGACCGGTATCAAGGCGAGCTTCGGGACCAGACACAGGGCGGCCCTCGGACTTGCCGAGGAATCCGATGCGATCGTGCTCGTGGTCTCCGAGGAGACAGGTGCGATCAGCCTCGCATACAATGCTAACATCTATTACAATCTTTCCAATGAAACGATAAAGAAGGTCCTTTTGGCGCTGTTCACATATCGTGACGTGCTGCCTCAGGAAGTGAAGGAGCAGAATGCAAATGAAGCAGAATCATAAGTTCCTGTCCAATTGGGGGGTAAAGGTTTTTTCTTTCATGATAGCGCTGCTTGTCGTGCTTGTCGTACAGTTCTACAACGTCGCAAGCAGGGTCGTCACCATTCCGTTGAACGTCCTTCTGCCTGCGGGATATGATGCCGAAAGCCTTGTGCCGGAAACCGTGGACATAGTGATTTCCGGCGATGAGAGCATAATTTATCTTGTTGAGCCTGCACAGATTCTGGCCTATGCCGATTTTTCCAAGGTGTCGTCCGTGGGGATATCCAGGGCTCCCGTCGTGCTTGAATACAAGGAGGACATCTATAAGAAGAACAGTATTTCCGTGAAGGCGCAGCCCTCGAGCGTGAGGATCCTGTTCTCCCAAGAGGGTGTGCAGTGATGATAGCCGGAATCGGTGTGGACATAGTCGAGAACCGGCGCTTCAGCAACAAGCCGCGCGGGTTTCTCGAAAGGATTTTCACGGACAACGAACTGCTTGAGGGTATGGACCGCCGTGGTGAGGTTGAGTTCCTTGCTTCCCGTTTTGCCGCCAAGGAGGCCTTTGTGAAGGCTCTAGGCACCGGTTTTGGAAAAATCCAGCCCAAGGATATCGAGATAAGGGAAGACTCCCTGGGCCGTCCTTCTATAGCCCTTCTCAAGGAAATTCCTGTGATGCCCTTGGTCCATCTGTCCATCTCGCACGAAAAGGAATACTCCGTCGCAATGGTGGTGCTGGAAGATGCCTAGAGCCGATTGGAACAGGCCCGTGAGCTTTTTCCCCCCGGGCGAGGGTGAGAGAAGGATAAAGCTCGTGCTCAGCTATGACGGATCGTTCTACCATGGTTGGCAGAGCCAGGACGACGGTGTCTCGATACAGCAGAGGCTTGAGACGGAATTGGAGGCGGTCGTCCGCCACAAGGTCCGCATATTCGGGTCGGGAAGGACCGATGCAGGGGTGCACGCGCTGATGCAGACGGCGCATTTCGACACCTCCAGCCGGATCGATCCCGAGAAATTCCGGGTGATACTCAACACAAGGCTCGAGAAGCACATACGCATCCTTTCTTCATCCGTGGCCGGACCGGATTTCCATGCCCGTTTCTCCACGCAGTCGAGGGAATACTGGTATCTTTTGAAGGACGAGCTTCATTTCCTTCCGTTCGATGCGGGACATGTCGCACAGGTCAGGGTGCTTCCAGCCTTGCCGCTCCTTGATTCGTATGCCGCATGCATTGCGGGAACCCATGATTTCACAACCTTCTGTTCGGCCAGGGACAAGAGCCTGTCGCGGTTCCGTGACATCTATCTTTCCCAGTGGGACATGATAGCCGATGTCTATGGCAACCCCATGCTCCGCTACCGTGTCGCCGGAAATGCTTTTTTGTACCATCAGGTCAGGAGCATGGTCGGAACGATGCTTGAGTTTGCATCCAGGGACGTTCCCGCTTCCTCATTCAGAGAGGCACTTGACGGAAGGGACAGGAGCCTTGCAGGCAAGACGGCTCCGCCCGACGGGCTCTATCTTGCGGACATAAGCTATGATAAGATGAAATACGAATGGTTTGAGAGGCAATGGACAAGAGAAGGCAGGACATAGAATATTTCTTGGGCGTGCTCGATGAGGCGGAGGCCGCCTTGACCGGGGATGTCCTTTTGGAGAGGAAGGGTAGGACGGATTATTGCGTTTTGGAGAAGGACTGCTCTGACGGCGGTCCTGCTTCCACCGGTGGACAATGCCGCAAATGCCCGCTGTGGAAGAACAGGACCGGCAACGGGTTTTATTTCAATCCCGGTTCGGCGGACATCCTTTTCATTCTTGCCAAGCCCGAGAATCCACTTGCTCCGTTGGATGATGATGCGATGGGGATGTATGAACGTCAGATGTCCGCATTGGGCATAGAAAGGTCCAGAAGGGCGTTGCTGACCATCCTCAAATGTCCTTCCGAGACGTTCATCCCCGGGTATGCCGACTCCTGCAAGGATTATCTGAAAGCGGAAATATCATCCTATAACCCGCGTGTGCTGGTCCTGCTCGGCACGGATTGCGCCAGATACATGCTCAGGAAGAAGGATGATTTCGATTCGTTGAGGGCCAGCTCCCGTTCCTTTTCAATAAACGGTATCAGGACGTTTGCCACTTATTCCCAGAGGGAATGCATCTCCAACAGGATGCTGAGAAAGCCCGTATGGGACGACCTCCAGGTCATAGGTTCGGCATTGAAGTGAGATATGCCCTTGTTTCCTTGAACGTTCCGATCCGGACGAGCTCGTTCACCTACAGTTACGATGAGACGGCTTTCCCCGACATCATATACAGGCGTGTCTGCGTACCATTCGGAGCACGCAGGATGACGGGGTTCGTGCTGGAGACCTCGGATGTCCGGCCTGAAGGTGATTTCGAGATAAAGGGGATAATCCGGGTCATAGACAAGGAGATGGTGATAACCAGCGACCTTGTCGAGCTAGGCAGGGGGATGTCCCATCTTTACAAGGCATCGCTCGGCCAATGCCTTTCGCTGATGGTCCCCAATGCCAGAAGGGAGGTGGAGAACAGCCCCTTCTACGAGCAGACTCCTTTCTCACCCATAGAGAGGCTCACCCCGGAGCAGGATGGGGTCATAAGTCGTTTCTGGGCCGCATACGGGGAAGGCCGGAGGCTTTTCTACCTGTATGGTGTCACCGGTAGCGGAAAGAGCGAGGTTTATCTGAGGATCGCACAGGAGGTCATCAGACGGGGTGGACAGGTGCTTTATCTGGTGCCTGAGATAACACTGACTGAGCAGATGTCCGCCGATGTGTATCTGAGATTTTCCAAAAGAGTGTCGATACTGCACTCCGCATTGACCGCATCCCAGCGTCTCAAGGCTGCGGCGATGATCAGGAAGGGGGAGGTGGATCTGGTGATCGGGGCACGCAGCGCATGTTTCGCCCCGTTCAGGAACCTGGGACTCATAATACTTGACGAGGAGCATGAGAATTCCTACAAATCCGGCTCCACCCCCCGTTATCATGCGCGCCAGGTGGCGCAGATGAGGAGCAGGATATCTTCCTGTCCCCTGATAATGGGTTCCGCGACACCCTCCTTCGAGGCGTTCGAGATGATGAGGGAGGGCCGGATAGAGACGCTGAGGATGAACAGCAGGATAGGCCGTGGTGCCTTCCCGTCAGTAAGGATCGTCAGCCTTCTCGGGCAGAAGGGTAACATCTCCCCCATACTGGCGAAGGAGATGTCCTCGGAGCTTGATAAAGGCAACGGAGTCATCCTGTTTCTCAACCGGAGGGGCTATGCCCACGGCATAGTCTGCAACAGCTGCGGTGAGGCTGTGAAATGTCCCAATTGCTCGATTTCTCTTACATACCATAAGTCCAAGCGCCGTCTGGTATGCCATACATGCGGGTATTCCGAGAGTCTTGTGGAGTCATGCCCGTCCTGCCACAGCCATGATCTGGTCGTCAGCGGAGGCGGAACCGAGATGATAGAGGAGGAGCTCAGGATGCTTTTCCCGTTCAAAAGGATAGTCCGTCTCGACAGTGACAGCGCCGACGGGAACAAGAAATTCGTGGCCGAGACCCTGGCATCGTTCAAAAACGGAGAGACCGACATACTTCTTGGCACGCAGATGATTGCAAAAGGACTTAATTTCCCAAAGGCCACGCTGGTTGGGGTGGTGAATGCCGACGCCACGATATTCCTTCCCGATTTCCGTGCCGACGAGCGGACATTCCAGCTGCTCGAGCAGGTAGCGGGCAGGGTCGGCAGGTATCGTGCCGACGGTAAGGTCATAATCCAGACCAGCCAGGTTTCCAATCCTGCCATCCGGGCTGTGGAGAACAGGCTGGGGGATGAGTTCTATTATTCGGAGCTTGCCGAACGGAGGAAGGTCGGATTTCCTCCGTACTGCAGGCTGGTGAACCTCACGATCCGAAGCAAAAACGGGGAAAAGGCCTGCCTTGCGACTGACGACCTCCATCGTTGCGCCTTGTCGGTTTTCAACGGATTGGATGGAATCGAGGTGTTTCCACCGTCGTCATGCCTCATAGAAAGGAAGAACACCTATTACCGCTACCATGTGCTCGTACGCAGCAGCGAGAGGGCTTTCCCCGTGCTCCTGAACCGGCTGGATGTCCTGCTGGCCTCGTACAAGGTGCCGTCCTCGACGTACCTGGAGATAGACACGGATCCCGTGGATATGATGTGACTGGTTTGAGAACGGCTTCCAATTATGCTATATTTTAGACATGTTGGATATTTTTACTTTAGGTGAGGAGGTCCTCAGGACCGAAAATAAGAAAGTAACCGTTTTCGACGACGCATTGAGAATGCTTGTCGATGCGATGTTCGATACTCTTGTGGAGGCCGACGGGGTGGGCCTTGCCGCTCCACAGGTCGGCGTGAGCGAAAGGTTTTTCATCGTCGACCTGCACAGAGGGGATGACAGCAGGTATGTCTTCATCAACCCGGAGATAATCGAAACCAGCATGGAGGAATGTCCCTATGAGGAGGGATGCCTGTCGATTCCCGGACTGTATCATGACGTTGTGCGCCCCAGGAGGGTGAAGGTGCAGGCGCAGGATCTTGCAGGAAAGTACTTCACATTGGAGGCCGATGGGCTGTTGGCAAGGGTTATACAGCATGAGAACGACCATCTCAACGGTGTGCTTTTCATAGACCATCTCGCTCCTGAGGACCGCCAGAGGATCGAGAGGCAGTTCGCAAAGAGACAGAGGAAGGGCAGGAGATCGAAATGAGGATTCTTTTCGCAGCCACAGGGGAGATAGCGGTCCCGACATTGGAGGCGCTCCATGGACAGGGACTGGTCGCCGCAGTGCTCTGCGCCCCCGACGAGCCGGGGAAAAGGGGCAGGACACCCGTGCCTCCTCCCGCCAAGGTGAAGGCGCTGGAGCTCGGGTTGCCGGTACTGCAGCCGGACCATCTCGGCTCAGCCGCGAGGGCTCTTGTTGCGGAGCAGGACGTCGACACCTTGGTCTCATTCTGCTACGGTAAGATCTTCGGGCCGAAATTCCTTGCTCTTTTTGAGAACAGGTTCAACATCCATCCTTCGTTGCTTCCGAAGTACAGGGGATGCGCTCCGATCTACGAGACCATACGCAACATGGACCGTGTCGGAGGCATAAGCATCCAGAACATCGGGCTGGAGGTGGATTCAGGGGACATTGTCAATTCCTTTGGTTTCCCGTTGGATGGCACGGAGGACAGCGGAACCCTTTCGGACAAGGTCTCAGTCATGGCCTCAGGGCTTGCCCTGTCAACATTCCTGGATCTTGGCAGTCACCCTGCGAGGGCCCAGATGGGTACGCCAAGCTTCTCCCCGATCATAAGGAAGGAGGACGGCTTGCTGGATTTCCATAATCCGGCCCGTATCCTGCATGCACAGATACGTGCCTGCAATCCGTGGCCGAAGGCGCATACGAGGTTCCAGGGCAGGACGCTTTTCATCACAGGGGTCCATGGTTCGGTGTTCGATTCCTTTGAACCATGCCCGGAGGATCCGGGAACTGTCGTCGCGTTCGACAAGGAGAAAGGATTCAGGATTGCAACATCCGACGGATATCTTTATGTGACCAGGCTGCAGGCCGAGGCGAAGAAGGAGATGGACGCCAGGTCGTTCCTGAACGGAAACAGGTCCATCCTCTCCGCCAGACTGGGGGAATGACTTATGAAGAAGGCGTTGTCCATACTTGCATTGTTCCTTTGTGCCTTGTTCCAGGCCTCCGCCGACAGCCCCACGTTCGCCCTTGTCCTTTCAGGTGGCGGTGCACGGGGGGTTGCACATATCGCGGTGCTGGAGGAATTGGAAAAAAGGGGAATATATCCCGATTACATTGTCGGGACGAGCATGGGAGCGCTCATAGGAGCCTTCTACAGCGCAGGCTACAATACCGACCAGCTCGAGGAGCTGATCACCGGTGGTTCGATGATGGATCTCTTCATCAACATTTACACCGGATCCGACAACGACGGGATACGAGGCGGCGAAGGGAATTACCTGTCGAACATGTTCTCGATAGACTTCTCCTCCTTCGGAGCCGGTGCGTCGAACGGGATAATCGACGACGAGTATATCGCGGATTTCCTCAGGTCCAACCTTGCAAGGGTTCTTTCCATAAGGGATTTCGACGATCTCAGCATACCTTTCCGATGCATTGGAACGGATCTTCTGACAGGGGAGGAGATAATCTTCTCCAACGGTTCCCTGTATGAGGCCATCCGGGCCAGCATGGCCATGCCCGTAATTTTCACTCCGGTCGTGCTTGGGGACGGCAGGTACGTGATAGACGGAGGGGTGGTCAACAACCTTCCTGTAGATGTCGCGCGTGCTCTCGGTGCCGACATCGTGCTGGCCGTCGACGTTAACAACTCCCTGGATGCCTCAAAGGAGCTGGATATCGAGGTTTTGGACACGCTTACGGGAGTCGCGAACCAGTATCTCAACCTGACGACAAATATCAATTCCGGCAAACAGTATGCCGATGCCGATTATGTCATTCCCATGGACACTTATGATTTCAACACCATGGATTTTTCGGATCTTGCGGCGATAATCGAGCTTGGACGCACATATGTGGATGCCAATCAGGAGGTTTTCGACAGTCTGGAGAAAGATCTGGAGAAAAAGCAATCCGAGGTCCCGCTGAATTATTACGACCGTCCGGAGTTCATGATAGTGAAGATAATTTATCCCGGTCTGGAGAAGTACGACAAGTATTTCGACTATTTCGAAGGAAAGGCCGCGACGAAGGAGCTCATGCAGGAATTCGAGCGGACCCTGAGATATCTCAAGCTCCATGAGCGTCTCAAATCCGTTTCGTTCCAGATGTACCCGTCCGGGTACATATATGTCGAGGTGGAGAACTACAAGAAGCTTTCATCCTCGTTGTCCATGGGGCTGGATGTCTCCATGGGCGGGCGTTACCACAATTCCGGCAGCCGGAGGCTGAGCTTCTTCTTCATGCCCCATGCCGACATTTTCACCGATCTGAATTTCCCCGGGATGGAAGGCACGTTCCGTCTCGGTCTGGATATCGAGGACAAGGCGTCGCTTTTCGCAGGCTATTACTATCCGTTCGAAAACTTCTACAATCTTTATGCTGAAACCGAGATCGGAGTGGGATCGCTATCCATGCTGAGCATCCGTGACCGTCATGACAGGTTCGAGACAAAGGATTTCGGGTTCAATCTGCGCGGGGGGCTTGCCTTCTCGTGGAAGAACATCCTTCGTCTTGATTTCCTCCTTGCCATGGACCTGACATCCCTCGGATCGATCAGCTCGGTCGACGGGGAGCAGGTTGTCGGCATAACACCAGTGTTCGCACCAAAGGCTGTGTTCACCATGAACTACGAGGGGCTGGCTGATTCACTTCCTTCCGATACGGGGCTGGACCTCTTCTGCCGTACAGCCATCCATCTCCAGGCACCATTCATGTATTCGGTGTCGTTGGATGGCAGGTCGATAATCTATTCGCCAATAAACAGTTCGAGGTTCTTTTTCAATTTCGAGGCCGCATCCATCAGGGAACAGGGGAGGCTCGCCTCGAGCTACAGGACGACGAAATCGGGCAGCATAACCAGGGACTACCTTTTTGCCGAGGCCGGAGGAAGGGTCATCTTCTCCGATGATGCATACATGGATGTAGGGCTTTACTGCGAGGGATTCGACAACGGTGCGGTTCATCAGGGCTCAAACGACATCCTGTGGAACAACAGGGACATAACCGGCCGGCGTCTGGCCCCGTTTGCCACGGTCAATGATTTCACCGCTGGCTTCCGTATCGGTTTCGGATACATGACCGGTATCGGAACCGTCGGATTCGAGCTTTATGCCGACTACGAGGGTTCGGCTTCGCTGGGGTTCTATTTCAGATGAGATGGACCACCTATTCCTCATATTTGAAAAAGCGTTTCGGCATGAATGTCTTCAGAATAGGTGTTGACGCCGGATTCTCATGTCCCAACCGTGATAAGGAAAGGCGTGGGGGATGCACATTCTGCGACGGTACCGGATCGGTCGCAGTCTACCAGAGGAAAGGTGAGGGGGTATTCCGTCACGACAGTCCCTACGAGGAGGATGTCGCATGTCGGATACCATCCTATGGTCTGGATATCGGCAGTCAGATAGAACGCGGCCGCGGCTTTCTCTCCAGAAGGTACGGGGCCGAGGGGTTCTCCCTCTATCTTCAGTCGTTCACAAACACATACGCTCCCGTGGATGTTCTCAAAAGGGTTTACGACGAGGCACTCGGGTACGGTGATTTCAAGGAGTTCATCATCTCCACGCGGCCCGACTGCCTTGATGACGACGTGGTGGATTTGATAGCGGGGTATGTCGGAAACGGTCCCGATGTCTGGGTGGAGCTTGGGCTTCAGACCGCTTCCGACAGGACGCTGCAACGCATAAACCGTGGTCATGACTCCGCCTGCTACATAGATGCTTTCAGAAGGCTGAAGGAAAGGGGGATATTGGTCTCGACCCATGTTATCATAGGACTTCCAGGGGAAACGGAGGATGATTTCTGCGCCACTGCGTCCCTTCTGGGAAGATTGGGAACAGATGCCGTTAAGATACACAACCTCCATATTGCAGGAGGCACGGCCATGGCCGATGAATATGCACGTGGCGCAATAAAACTTCTTTCAGCGGACGAATACGTTTCCGCGGTATCCGTTTTCCTGTCCCTTTTGAGACCGGGGACCGTGGTACAGCGGCTTTTGTCGGAAACCCCCATGCACAGGCTTGTCGCCCCGCGTGATTTTCCGGACAAGTCCAGATTGATCGGAATGCTGGAAAAGAAGATGGAGGAGGAGGGCCTGTATGAAGGATGCAGATATGGAGAGGCTTGAGAGGGAGGTCTTTGACAAGGCGGTTCTCGCCCTGAGGATTTTGCCGGAGGAAATCGGGAATGCAATTTCCGATGCCAGGGAAAAGGAAAACCATCCGTATGCCTCCGTCGTGCTGGATGCGATAACCAGGAACATCGCAATGGCAGCTGGTTCCCCGGTGCCCCTCTGCCAGGATACGGGGATGTTCTGGGTCCTTGTCAGCATTGGAAGGGAAGCGGGCCCTGTGGATCTGGGACTGCTGGAAAACAGGATCGTATCCGCGCTGTCGATGGCTGTCGAAAAGGGGTTCTACCGCAGAAGCGTGGTCGGGGAACCTGTCTTCGACCGCATAAACACGCGGACCAACATGCCAGCGATGATTAACTACGAGACCTGCAACGGTTGCGATGTCGTCATAAGGGTGCTCCTGAAAGGTTTCGGAAGCGAGAACTGCACGGGACTTGCGATGCTCCGTCCGACTGCGGGCAAGGAAGGTGTTGTGGAGGCTGTCTGCGGCATTGTGGCGAAAGCAGGCGGCAAACCATGTCCGCCGATGTTTCTCGGCATAGGAATCGGAGGGACCGCGGATAGGGCGGCGTTTTTGAGCAAGAAGGCGTTCTTCACGGACCATGTCCATGCGGATTCGCGTTATTCGGACCTTGAGATGGAGATACTTTCCAGGGTCAATGCACTCGGCATCGGCGCCGGAGGGCTGGGCGGAGGCTGCACCGCCCTTGATGCGAAGATCCTTTACGAGGGGACCCACATAGCGGGACTTCCCGTATGTGTCTCGATATCATGCTGGGCTGACCGCCAGTTCGAGGTCGTGTTGGAAGGAGGCCGGTTATGAGAAGGTTTTTGGAGCTTCCTTATGCCGAGGGCGGTTTGGATGCCGTCAGGGCCGGGGACGAGGTGGTCCTTTCCGGAGTGCTCTATGTGGGAAGGGACCAGGTCCACAAGCGTCTGGCTGCGATCGTGGAGGATGGGGGGGATCCTCCTTTCCCGTTCGAGGGCAACGGCATATACTACATGGGGCCTTCTCCCGCCCCTTGTTCCTTCGTGATAGGCGCGGCAGGCCCCACGACCAGTGAGAGGATGGATTCCTATTCCCCGCTTCTGATCGGCAGGGGGTTGAGGCTCATGGTCGGAAAGGGTCCGCGGAGCGGCGCCGTGCGTCAGGCGGTGGTGGAGCACGGAGGGCTGTATCTCCAGGCTTTCGGAGGTTGCGGCGCGCTTTATTCGGCTGCGATCAGGAAGGTCGGCATCGTTGCCTTTCCCGAGCTTGGTCCCGAGGCCCTGCTCAGGCTTGAGATCGAGGATTTTCCGACCATATGCGCCATCGACGGCGCCGGTGGTGCTATAATATGACAAAGGGGTGCTTTGTTGAATAATCCCGAGTTGGACAAGAAGATAAGGAAGCTCATATCCTCCGGAGACTGGCAGGGACTTTTGAAGATGCTCGGCACGTTGAAACCGGAGGAGCTGTCCGGATGTTTCGACGATTTGGTCGGCTTGATTCCCGGGCCGGGATCCGCAGGTGCGGGGCACGGCGCGTGCGCTCACGCCTCCACTGGCGCCTCACGGTATGGAAAAAGTGATGAGAGGAGGATCGTCGGCTGTCTTGAAAAGGTTTTCGGTTCCTTCGACATGCATTCGTCCGATGGCTTGCGTTTTGCTTTCTTCCATTCATCAGGATCGTCCTTCACCGTTGCGGTCAGTCTTGGCATAGGGGCAGAGCCCTCCACGTCGGAGAGGAAGGAAGGGACGGGGTATGAGCGTACAGAGATCATCCTGTACCTTCCTGTGGATTTTGAAATAAGGAAGGCTTCTTGGCCGGGCCGGCTGTTTTCCTCGCTGTGCCGTCTGTGTCATGACGGCAGGGGGTTCCTGGCTCCTTTCTTCATGTATGACAACGGAGGTGGATACGCCTCCGATTCCATGTTCTCCGGCTGCATCCTCATACCTTCCTTCGATACGGGGCCGTCACCCGTGCAGTTGGAAGACGGAGGGGAGGTCTCCTTCCTTGTTGCGGTTCCGCTGTTCGACGATGAGATGGACTACAAGGATTCGTTCGGGCTGGGGCGCCTTCTCGACAGGCTGCTGCCGGATGCGGTGGTCTCGGATCCGGGAAGAAGCAGCTGTGCGGATCCGTTTGAGGCCGAAGGTCCGGCCCATGGCTGCATCGCCGACTTCGGCAGAAGGCAGGAAGATTTCAGGAAGGTTGCCGGCCTTGTGGGTGACAAGTATGCCTTTGCCACGGAAATGACCTATTTCCTGATCTGGGCGATAAGAAGGTACCTGATATCCCCTGGGTTCCTCCACGACAATGGCGATATCGTCAAGCTTGTTGCCTATCCTTGTTTCGAGGATGTCCGCATGATGCTGTGGAAATCCTACGATGGACTTCTCTTTCCTTTTTTCTTCTCCCAGGAAGGAAGGCTTTTCGCCCGTTTCTGCTTTTCTCCCGACAGTTATGGTGCGGTCAACCATTATCCGAGCCTGTTCTTTTCTGTCGCGCAGGCCTACGTCAGGAGAAACGGACACCCCCATGCGGGCAGGATCGATCCCCGTTTTCTCCTGCCGTATTCTGCCGATACGTTCAAGGAGGTTTCCGACGCCCTCGACGTTGTTCACAGCATGTGGAGGATGGAAGAGAGCAGGGGGAAGCGCATCGGTTCCGAGGTTCCGGTTTCCTCCGCGCTCGGATTCCTCGGTCCCTCCGGATGTCTTGTCACCCCTTCGGTTTTCAACGATCCTCTGAAAGGCTGTGTCTTTATACGCAGGGAAAGCCTCGATCCTCTTTGGGATTCCGGATGGCGCGTATATTCGTCCGAAACCGAGAGGGATGAGGGTGAGGAGCCGGTGCTTCTCATGGACATCCACAGCTTCGGAGGCCTCACGCCTGCTTTGGCGGATGCGGAGAGAGGCACCACGTACATCCTAGGCGGCAAATGATTTTCCATGTATAGTTGTGGACGCCGTTTCCGCACTGTGCTAGATTTTTCTTTAGTATGAAGATGATGAAGCATGTTTTGATGTTGTTGTTTGTTTCCGTACTGGCGTTTTCCTGCTCCAGAAAAGAGCCTGTGACGGAGACTGCCGTACCGGCTTCCCTGACCGAGGAAGCCGTGCAGTCACTCGGAGCGGAGGTCCTGTCGCTCGGCGAGCCAACCGGACTCACGGACCGTTTCTCATACGCATATGGAAATCTTTTCGCATCCTCCCTCGATTCCCTGGATCAGGAGGTGTCCGTCGCATATTTCGTGCGCGGGCTGCTTGACTATTACGGAACCCCGTGGTTCACCGATGAAGAGATCCAGGACATCTTCACCGAATACCAGAGCAGGATGATACAGGAAAACCAGGCGAGATATGAGGAGCAGAAGGAAAAGAATCTGGAGGAGGCCAAGGCCTTCCTGGCTGTCAACGGACAGCGCAGTAACGTCGTCACCACCGCTTCCGGCCTGCAGTACGAGAGGATAAGAAGGGTTGCGGACAAGAGCGTCACCCCGGCGGAGGACGACGTGGTGGAGATCGATTACACGATAACGCTCCTGAACGGCACGGTCGCCGATTCGTCGTACAACCGCGGTCAACGGATCCAGGTCAGGGTTTCCCAGATGATAGACGGCGTCAAGGAGGGGCTCATGCTCATGAGTCCTGGTGAGAAATACCGTTTCTGGATATCCCCGGAGAAGGGCTACGGGGAGAACGGCATTTCGATAATAGGTCCCAACGAGCTGCTTATATTCGAGGTGGAGCTATACGAGATCGTCCAGCAGTGAGAGCAGCTGTCCGTATGAGGAGACGCTGTAATCCGCAATGGCGGACACATCTCCGTCGAAGTTGATGTATATGCTCCTGAGCCCGGCGTTCACGGCTCCCTGGATGTCGCTGTTCTCGCTGTCCCCGATGACGACGCATCGGTCTCTTTCGAGCCCGGCTTCATCAAGGACCCTGTCGAAGAATTCCTTGCGCGGTTTCTGCACCCCCATCTCTCCGGATATGAAAACCCTTTTGAAATACCCAGTGGTGCCGGTGCCGCGGAATCTGGCCCATTGTATGTCCGCGATTCCGTTTGTGATTATGTAGCTGAGGAACCGGCCGTCATTGCTTATCCTTTCAAGGAAGTCGACCGCCCCGTCGATCATGATGCCATGGTCTCCGAGCTGCTTCGAATAGTAGTTCCCGGCCTCGTTTGTGTCCGCCGTGAGCCCCAAAGCCTCGAAAAGGAGTTTGAAGCGTCCTCCCGGAATCTCTTCCTGCCGTATGAGCCCCTTCTCATAATCGTCCCACAGCCTGCGGTTGCCCGTATGGTAGGTTTCGATGTTCTCCTTCGTGAAAGGGATGCCGTATCGGTCGAATACCATGGAGAGGGCTATTTTCTCCGTCGCCTTGAAATCATAAAGCGTGCCGTCGGCATCGAATAACAGGTTCAACATACCCCAATGCTACAAAATATGTTATTTTTAAGAAAGAGGTATATATGAAAAGATTGATTTCAAACCTGATGCTCTCCTTGCTGGTTCTTGCACTGGGGGGTTTGATGATAATAAGGCCTGACAAGGTAATGACCGTGGCCTTCGCCGTACTGGGCGTTTTCATGCTTGTATCGGGTTTGAAAAACCTGTATCTGAGCATCGTCTACGCTCCAGCGATATCCCGTCGCCTTGGGATTGCCGCCGTAGTAAAGAACGCATTCAACACGCTTGTGGCCGTATTGGTGGTGTATTTTGCATTTGCCAATCCCGCGGCCCTGATGAGCATTGCGGTCTATCTGATTGCGTTCGACCTGCTGCTCACCGCGCTGTTGGACCTTCTGGACCGCATGATGCTCCGGAAGCTGGGATATGCGTCCGTGGGAATGCTGGAGATTGCGATTAGGATCGCATTGTCCGTGTTCATGTTCTTCTTCCCCGTCATGATAGGATCCACCGTCTTCAGGATCGTGGCCGTCCTGCTCGTTGTCTGCGGCGTCGTATCGGCCGTTTTGTCCGTCCTCGGCTTCGTTTCCAGAAAAAAGAATCCCGTAAAGGAGGAAATCGAGGTGGAATGGGAGGAGAAACATTGACCATCTGCAATGTTTTGTTATAGAGTTTCCACATGGAAAAGAAAATTGACAGGATCCATCATCACCCGCTTTTTTTCTGATTGACCGGAACAGGTGGTTTTTGTCATAACAAAAGGTCTTCCTTTCTGGGAAGGCCTTTTTTGTTAGCATGGGAGGTGTTTATGTCTGAAAACGTACTGCGTATCGCCGTTCAGAAGAGCGGAAGACTGAGCGAGAAGAGCCTCGAGCTCATAAGAAGCTGTGGAATAGATTTCTATGCCGACGGCCGTGTGTTGAGGCAGAGGGCCTCGAATTTTCCGATCGAATTCCTTTTCGTACGCGATGACGATATACCGACATATGTCTACGACGGGGTTGCGGACATAGGCATTGTCGGGAAAAACGAATTTGATGAAAAGGGGTTGGAGCTGGACATAGTGAAGGATCTCGGCTTCTCCAAATGCAGGCTTTCGATCGCCGTCCCGCATGATTTCGCCTATGATGGGCTTAAAAGCCTCGAGGGCAAGAGGATTGCCACGAGCTATCCGAACATACTCACCAAAATCCTGCTTGAGAACGGGGTGTCCGCCGAGCCCGTGTTCGTGTCCGGTTCCGTGGAGATCACGCCGCAGGTCGGCATCGCCGATGTGATCTGCGATATCGTCTCGACCGGCACGACGCTCAGGATGAACGGTCTTGAGGAGGTCGAGCAGATTTACTTCTCGTCCGCCGTCATGATCTCCCGCAAGGGCTTTTCCTCTTCCACCGACGAAAAGGCCTCCATCCTTTTCCGCCTTCTGGAGAGGATAGATGCGGTCAATCTCGCCAAGAACAAGAAATATATCCTTTTCAATCTTCCTGCCGGCAAGCTGGACGAGAGCGCTGCGATAATCGGAGGACTCAAGAGTCCTACGGTTACTCCTTTGATGGACAAGAACTGGCTCAGCGTCCAGGCTGTGGTCTCCGAGGACAGGTTCTGGTCGGTGTTCGAGGAGCTCAAGGGAATCGGTGCGGAGGGCATCCTCGTGCTCGACATCGAGAAAATGACGGAGTGAACGGATATGCTCGAATACTATGGCAATCCCGATAAAAGCAGGCTTCCTGGACTTCTTGAACGCCCGACGAGCGGCAACGAGGATGTGATCAGGAGTGTCGACGAGATACTTTCAGATGTCAGGGAGCATGGTGACGAGGCCCTCCTCCGTCTTGCGGAGAGGTTCGACGGAGCCAGACCGGACTCACTTTTCGCCACTCCCGGTGAGTTTGCCGAGGCCGAGGCCCTCGTTTCCCCATCGCTGAGGAAGGCCGTGGACGAGGCGTGTTCGAACATAAGGCGTTTTCATGAGGCGCAGCTTCCGAAAGGGGAGGTTGTCGAGACGCAGGAAGGGGTGGTATGCTCACGCAGGATAGTCCCGATCGGCAGGGTCGGACTTTACGTGCCATCGGGTACTGCCCCGCTTTTTTCAACCGTGCTCATGCTGGCGATTCCCGCATCCGTCGCACGTTGCCGGGACATCGTGCTCGCAACTCCGGCAAAGAACGGCAAGGTCAACCCCGCGATACTCTATGCCGCCAAGGTCGCGGGGGTGCACAGGGTGCTGAAGGTCGGCGGTGCGCAGGCCATAGCCGCATTCGCCTATGGTACGGAAAGCCTCAGCCCACGTGACAAGATCTTCGGTCCTGGAAACAGGTATGTATCCTTCGCCAAGCTGCGCGTTTCATCCTTCGTCGCAATCGACATGCTCGCAGGTCCCAGCGAGGTGATGGTCGTAGCGGACCGGAGCTCCGATCCGGTGTTCGTCGCCGCCGACCTCCTGAGCCAGGCGGAACACGGCAATGACAGCCAGGTCGTGCTTCTCATAAGGGAGGATGAGGCCGAGGCCGCAAGGATATATTCCGAGGTGCGCGGAGCCCTGTCCGGGCTGTTGGAGGAGCTTCCCCGGGCGGATTTCATGCTCCGGACATTGGAGAACTCGGTTGCCATCTCATATCCTTCCTCAGAGGACATCCTGTATGCGGTCAACCTCTATGCCCCCGAGCATCTGATCATCAACACCTCCGATTGCGACGAGCTGCTCGAGGGGGTGGAGAACGCCGGGTCGGTTTTCCTCGGCCCGTATTCGCCGGAAAGCGCAGGCGACTATGCCAGCGGTACGAACCATACGCTTCCCACCTCGGGCTGGGCCAGAAGCTCATCCGGCGTTTCGACCGATTCGTTCATCAAGAAGATCACGGTCCAGAAGCTGACAAGGAAAGGAGCGGGGCTCCTTGCCCCGACGGTGATGGAGATGGCCGCGGCAGAGAGCCTTTATGCTCATCGCAAGGCGATGGAGGTAAGGACATGCAGATAAGTGAACTTCTGAGACCCCACATAAACGCGCTCGTGCCGTATTCCTCCGCAAGGGACGACTGTCCGGTCGAGGAGGGCATACACCTTGATGCCAACGAGAGCTGGTATGATTATTCCGGGCAAGGCAAGAACAGGTATCCCGATCCCCACCACCGCAAGGCGCGCCTTGCAATCTCATCGGCCCTCGGGCTTCCTTTCGAAAGGACCATGCTTACGAACGGTTCCGATGAGGCGATCGACCTTCTGGTGAGGGCGTTCTGCATTCCGGGACGTGATTCGGTCATGGTGGAATCACCGACATATGGCGAGTACAGGATATTCGCAGAAATAAACGATGTCGGCGTGCATGACGTGCTCCTTACCAAGGATCTCGACCTCGATGTCGGAAACATCAGGAAGACGATTCTTGAGAAGCATCCAAAGATCGTCTTCATCTGCTCTCCGAACAACCCGACCGGAAAAAGCTACGATATCAGAAAGATCAGGGAGATAGCGGATATCAACGATGCTGTTACGGTGGTCGATGAGGCCTATTCGGATTTCGATCCATCGTTTTCATCCGCATCCGCGCTGATCGACGGGAATCCGCGAGTTGTGGTGCTCAGGACATTCTCGAAATACTGGGGGCTTGCCGCGAGCCGCATAGGTCTCGTCATCGCCTCCAGGGAGATCATCATGGCCCTCGACAAGATCAAGGCCCCGTACAACGTCGGCCTTTGCTCGCAGAACGACGTGATGGAGGCCCTTGCCTCAAGTGACGAGCGGAAAAGGATTCTCGGATCGATCCTTTCGGAAAGGGAACGTCTTTCCAAGGCCCTGTCCGGATTTACCTTTGTGAAGAAGGTCTATCGCAGCGACGCCAATTTCATTCTTGTGCGTTTTGACGATGAGGAGAGGATACAGAGACTGCTTCTGGACAACGGCATTATAGTCCGCAACCGCAGCTCCGAGCCGTTGCTCGGGGGCTGTCTGAGGATCACGATCGGCAGCAGGGAGGAGAACGACAGGCTTTTGGAGGTGCTATCGAATGCGTAGGAAAAAGGTTTTGTTTCTGGACAGGGACGGAATCATAGTCAATGAGGACCAGGTCGATTCCTTTGAGAAGATAATATGGATACCGCATGTATTCCATTCCTTGGCGAGGCTGAGGAGGGAAAGCGATTTCGAGTTCGTGATGGTCTCCAACCAGGACGGGGTGGGGACCCCCTCCTTCCCTTACGAGGATTATGTGAAATGCCAGAACAGGATTTTGGAGACACTCGAGGGCGAGGACATCTATTTCGACGACATCAACGTCGATTTTTCCCTTCCTGAGGACGATTGCCCGACGCGTAAGCCCGGAACCAGGATGCTCGAGGCCTATGCGGACGGCTCGTACGACCTGTCTTCCTCGTTCATGATCGGTGACCGGCTCACGGACATGCAGCTTGCCGGGAACATCGGTTGCCGTGGAATCTGGTTCGCCCCCGAGGACTCCGAGGTCCCGGAGGAACATGCCGGTACTGTCGCCCTCGTTTCCGACAACTGGCTGCGCATCGCGGACTTCCTGCTCGGAAGCGGAGAGGCCGGCAGGCGTGTCGCCGTAATGGACAGGAACACCTCGGAAACGGGAATAAGCCTTGCAATAAATCTGGATGGCACCGGCAAAGGTGTCCTTGAGACCGGTATACCGTTCTTCGACCACATGCTCAGCCAGATTGTCAGGCATTCCAGGATCGACGTTGAGTCGTTTTCGTTTTCCGGAGACCTCGAGGTCGACGAGCACCATAGCGTCGAGGATTTCGCCATAGTCTTCGGATCCCTGGTGAAGCAGGCGTTGGGAGACAAGCGGGGGATAGAGCGCTACGGGTACGAGGTGCTCACTATGGACGATGTGGTTGCGACGGTGGCGCTCGATTTCTCATCCCGCCCCGAACTGATATACCATGTGCCATTCAAGAGGGAGTACATCGGCAGTTTCCCGACCGAGATGGTCGAACACTTCTTCAAAAGCTTCTCTTCGTCGGCCGGGGCCAACGTGTATGTCGAATGCACGGAGGGCAATGCTCATCATATGGCCGAAGCCGTGTTCAAGGCATTCGCCCGCGCCATGAGGAATGCCGTGAAACGCATTCCGGGATGCTCGGATCTGCCGAGCACCAAGGGGGCGCTCTGATGGTGGCTGTAATAAAATACAATGCCGGCAACGTGAAAAGCGTGATGGCCGCGCTTTCCCGCCTGGATGCCGATGCTCTCCTAACCGACGACAGAGATACCATCCTCTCCGCGGACCATGTTGTTTTCCCCGGGGTCGGGGAGGCCTCGTCGGCGATGGCGTATATCAGGGAAAAAGGGCTTTATGAGACGATCAGGAGCATCAGGAAGCCGTTTCTGGGAATTTGCCTGGGCATGCAGCTCATGGCGCGCTCAAGCGAGGAGGGCGGTGCCTCCTGTCTGTCGATCGTCAACGGGGATGTGCGGAGATTCCCGACGGGCAGGGGGTACAAGATACCCCATATGGGATGGAACAACATCTCGTTCGATCCTGCATGCCCGCTCTTCAAAGGAATGGAACAGGATCCATACGTGTATTTCGTCCATTCCTATTATCTTGAAAAGGGTGAATGGAGCGTCGCGGTTGCCGGATACGATGACATCGTCTTTTCTGCGGCCGTGGGGAACGGGAATTTTCTCGGCACCCAGTTCCATCCGGAGAAGAGCGGTGCGGTCGGACGGAGGATACTGTCCAATTTTCTGGAGTGGAGCCTATGATCGTTGTACCTGCGATGGATATAATCGATGGGAAATGCGTGCGTCTTGAGAAAGGCGATTACAACAGGATGAAGGTCTATTCGTCAGATCCTGTATCGATTGCCAGGGCATTCGAGGAGGCGGGTCTTTCAAGACTTCATCTCGTGGATCTCGACGGTGCGAAGGCGGGAATGCCGAAAAACCTTGCGGTTCTTGAGAAGATAGCAGCATCGACATCGCTGGAGATCGATTTCGGCGGTGGTGTGAAGAATCTGGAGGTGCTGGAGGACGTGCTTTCCGCCGGAGCTGCCTTTGCCAACATCGGTTCGGTCGCCGTCAAGAACGTGGAGGAGGCGGAGAGGATGGCCGCAAGGCATCCTGAGGCGCTCATCCTTTCCGCTGATTCCAGGGACGGGATCATCAGGGTCTCCGGATGGCTGGAGGATGGCGGTATCGACGTTGTGTCGTTCATCCGCACCTGGTATGCGAAAGGGATAACAAAGGCGGTGTGCACGGATATCGCCACCGATGGAATGCTTTCAGGTCCGTCGTTGGATCTGTACAGGAGGATCATGGCTTGTACGGATGTGTATCTCATCTCGTCCGGCGGCGTGTCATCGCAGAATGATCTTTATGAGCTGGCATCCCTGGGGGTTCCGGCCGCAATCGTTGGAAAGGCTTTTTACGAGGGACGTGTGACCCTCGCCGGGATGAGGGAGGTTGAAATTGCTTGCTAAAAGGATAATACCTTGTCTGGATGTCAAGGACGGAAGGGTTGTGAAGGGAATAAACTTCGTCAGGCTCAGGGATGCCGGTGATCCGGTTGAGATGGGCATGAGCTACAGCAGCCTTGGCGCGGACGAGCTCGTGTTTCTGGACATAACAGCCACCGTGGAGAAAAGGAGGACCCTGTGCCGTCTCGTCGAGAGGATAGCTGAGAAGATCGATATCCCGTTCACCGTCGGGGGCGGTGTTGGGAACCTGGCCGATGCCAAGGCCCTTTTGGAGGCGGGAGCAGACAAGGTGGGCATCAACAGCGCCGCCGTGAGGAACCCTGACCTGATTGCGGAAGTCTCTTCGTCCTTCGGCTCGCAGGCCGTCGTGGTCGCCATAGATGCGAGACGCGATTCGTCCTGCCCCTGTGGTTTTTCGGTGTACGTGGATGGGGGACGGACCCCGACGGGTATCGATGCCTTGGCGTGGGCGGAGAGGGCCGAAGGGCTCGGTGCTGGTGAGATTCTTCTGACAAGCATGGACAAGGATGGCACCAAAAGCGGTTTTGCAGTTGACTTAAATGCAATTATAAGTAGTAATATTGATATTCCGGTTATCGCTTCCGGCGGTGCAGGTGGTATGTCTGATTTTTATGATGCCTTCACTTCGGGCATGGCTGATGCAGCGTTGGCGGCATCGGTTTTCCATTTCCATCAGATAGACATACTTGAGCTTAAGCGGTATCTTGGAGAAAAGGGGATTGCTGTCAGGATCTAGGGAGTGACATATGACGATTGATTTTTCCAAAGGTGATGGTCTTGTTCCTGCCGTGGTGCAGGATGCAGTGACAAGAAAAGTTCTCATGCTCGGCTATATGAACGAGGAGGCCTACAGGCTCACCCTCGACAGAAGGCTTGTGACCTTCTGGTCCCGCAGCCGCCAGAGGATATGGACCAAGGGAGAGACCAGCGGAAACTTCCTCCAGCTCAGGGAGATCCTGGCTGACTGCGATGGAGACACGCTTCTTGTCAAGGCCGTTCCCTCCGGCCCCGTATGCCATACCGGCAGCGACACCTGCTTCGGCGAGGAGAACCAGCCGTCCGAGATATCGTCGTCCGAGTTCCTTTTCTATCTGGAAAACGTCATCAAGGACAGACGGGACAACCCCGTGGAGGGAAGCTACACCAACCATCTTTTCTCCAGAGGTCTCAACAAGATCGCGCAGAAGGTCGGGGAGGAGGCTGTCGAGCTGGTCATCGAGAGCAAGGACAACGACAAGGATCTTTTCCTCGGCGAGGCCGCTGACCTGATGTATCATCTGCTGGTGCTTCTTGTGAAGAAGGAGGCTTCCCTCGAGGAGGTTGTTGATGTCCTCAAGGCAAGACATTCCAGATGACGGAGACATAGGTTTCCTCGATTTGAAGGGGGGAGACCTTTCTTTTTATGATTTTTCCTCCCGTACGCTTGAGGACTGCACGTTCTGCTCCGTCGTCCTCACCTCGTCCCTTTTCACCGGATCGATAATAAGGAATGTCGTTTTCGACGGATGCGACATCTCCTCGGCCGACTTCTCCGAGGCCAACATAAAGGGGGCCGTGTTCAGGAACTGCAGCCTTAAGGGAGCCTCGTTCATCTCCTCCAAACTCAGAAGCTGCGTTTTTTCCGACTGCATGTGCCTTTATTCCGTCTTCTCGTCCTGCACGTTCGTCGATACGGGCTTTTCCGGCTGCAGGGTGGAGGATGCCGATTTCTCATCGATAAGATCCGACGGCCTTTCCTTCTCCTCTTCGTCCCTTTGCTCGTCCTCGTTCTTCAATACCCCGCTCAAAAGCATCCGCCTGGATGATACGGACATATCCGGGATAAGGATTTCCGAGGACATGAAGGAGGCCTGCGGCGCCTCGTTGAGCCTGGACAACGCGATAAGTCTTCTTGCCACAAAGGGCGTGGTGGTCGATTACAGGCTTTGATTCACATCAGTCCCTTCTCCTTGAAGCTCATGTAGCCGTTCTCGCTTATTATCAGATGATCGAGCACGTTTATTCCAAGTATCTGCCCGGCATTCACTATCCTTTTTGTTATCGCAAGATCCTCGTTGCTCGGATTCAGGACACCTGAACAGTGGTTGTGTGCGATCACTATCGAGCTTGCCCTGCATCCGATGGCATCGGAGAACACCTCCCTGGGATGCACGATCGTCATGTTCACCAGACCGATCGTCACGACCTCCGAGAAGACGACCTCGTGCGCCCCGTTCAGTGCCACGACGATCATGTGTTCCTGCTGTCTGTCCGCATAATGCCTGATCTCGTTGTACACATCCTCCGGGGTCTTGATCGACCGGCTCCGCCTCACCGCCTTCCTGCGTCCGAGCTCCAGGGCGCTGAGAACAGCTTCCGCCGCCTCAGCGCCAAGGCCTTCGACCGTCATGAGCTTCTCGTATGTCGTTTCGATTCCTTTGTCCATTACCTCAAGCATGCCTTTTGCAATGCCGGTCCTGTCCGAATGGTCCGGGACGTACGGGAGAAGAAGGGTATCCAGAAGCTCCCGGTCCCGCATGTTTCTGACTCCGGGATATTCCGGCCTGTTGTTCCAGGATGCAGCCGCTTCCTTCCTTTTCCTGATGTTGACGGAGTTTGCCATATGCCACCTCGCAGATATAATCGTGCAGGACGGCCTTTCGTCCAAATCAAGGCTGCCTGCTATTGAAAGTTGTGAAAAAAGTGGAATAAACTCAACCATGGGTACACGTTCATGAGTCTTACATTAGAAGCGATGTTGAATCTTCCTAGTCTTAAGGATGCCTCCGTCGTCGCGGGACGCGGGGCCCTGTCACGGACCATCACCTCCATATCCGTTCTGGAATATGCGGAGCCCACCACGGTCCAGAACGAGTTTTTCGAGGCCTTGGAATTCGGCGGGAGCGAAATCGTCATCTCGGCGCTGGCGTCCATCTCCGACGATGTCGGGGCACAGAAGACGGTTGTACGCCGCCTTGCGGAGGCCGGAGAGGTCGGACTGATCCTTTTTTATCTGGGAATATTCGTCAAGGAGCTCGATCCGGAGCTCGTAAGGCTTGCCGACGAGCTTTCCTTTGCATTGATCGTCATGCCGCCGTCCCGCAAGGATCTCCGCTACAGCGATGTCATAACCGAGGTGATGGAGGCCATAGTCAAGGGCGACAGCATGAACTACGTCTCCGAATTCCTCGAGCAGATCTCTATGCTGCCCCCGGAGCTGCGGACGATGAAGACCGCTCTCAGGATGCTCAGGGACAAGACCAGGACAAGCTTCATCCTTTCCGACTCGTCATCGGAGATTCTGGAGGTGTGCGCATGGCCACGCGACAGGGAGACGCTCCACCGGCGGCTTCTGGAGGAGGATGGCATTCCTTCCTCATGGTGGTTCAAGAAACTTTCCGTACCGGTGAACAATGGAAGGGGGATGAACCTGTATGTCTTCCGCGAGAGCGGCGAGGCGATGGAGGAGGCCCGGCTGAGGGAGATAGTGGACATGGTCCATCTGTTCTTGTCCATCTGGGCCAAGGACTATGGGGAGGCGGTCATCTCCGAGCTCGTATCGTCGATCCTGAAGGACGAGCCGATAAAGATGAGGCGTCTTGCGGCCATGTTCTCGATCAACATAAGGGAGCTCAACACGATGTGGGTGGTGGAGCCCGGAACAAATGACGTGCATAAGCTCGAGGCCGCGATGCACAGCCTTGTCGAAAGCTATGTCCGACGTCCTATAATGGATGTCTATGAAGGCTTTGTCGTGCTTTTTCTGAAGGATGGTATGAAGCTTTCCATGCTCAAGACGGAGATAGAGGAGCTGCTGAAGGACATCCCGGGATCGAGGCTCGTGATGTGCGGCCATCTCGAGACCACCACGGATGTGCGTAGGGCATACCTGCAGGTCATGAAGGGGCTTGCTGCGGTACCGGAGCTTTTCCCCAACGGAAAGACAGTCCAACTTGAGGACATCGGGTTCATCAACCGCATCCAGGCCATAGTGGAGGAGGGGGAGGAGAGCATTGCAAAAACCCTGCGTCCGCTTAACCTCCTTTCCGATTACGAGATCGGCGGCGAGCTCATAAGGACGCTTTCGGCATATCTTCTGGACGGCGGGATGAGCACACAGCGCACGGCTTCAATGATATCGCTGCACAACAACACCGTGAAATACAGGATATCGCGCATCGAGGAGATCCTCGGCTATCCTGTCGATTCGTTCCCTTCCTGCATCGCGCTCTACGAGGCCTGTGCGCTCAAACGATTGATCGACATGGGGCCTTTGTCCAAATGGACAAGGACCTGAACGGAATATTTTTCTTTTGGGACAAAGACAAAGCGGTCCGGCTGAGTTTATCTTTTTTCCATATTCATTTTTTCCGGCTGTAGGAGGTGTGGTATGGAAAAAGAGAAAAGCTTCGAGGTCAAGGCCGGGGAACGCCAGAGCTGGCTCAGCCTCGCAATGATCTGGACAGGGAGCATGATCTGCATCCCGTGTCTGATGATAGGAGGGGTGCTGGGAATGGCTTTCACCCTTCCACAGGTGATTCTTTGCACTTTGATTGGTTATGGAATCGTCTGCATATACATGTGCTTCATGGGTATGCAGGGATGCGATACGGGAATGCCCACGGTGTCGATGGCTTCCTCCGTGTTGGGTGTGAAGGGCGGACAGTTCGTCGTGTCCCTCCTCCTTGCCGTTTCCTGTGTGGGATGGTTTGGAATCCAGAGTGCCGTATGCGGGGCATCCTTCTCGTCGATGCTTGGCAGCATGGCTGGTGTGAACATCCCTGTTCCCGTCAGCTCCATATTCTGGGGCATCATCATGCTCCTGACGGCCGTATATGGCTACAAGGGTCTCAAGATCCTGAACTACATCGCCGTTCCCGCCCTCATCATCGTTCTTGCTTATGGGATATTCGTCGCCTTTGCGAGATACGACGGTGTGAACCTCATCGCCTCGTGGATCCCCTCGTCGCAGATGAGCCTGGTTTCGGGCATAAGCATGGTCGTTGGATCGTTCGCGCTCGGAGGGGTCATCAGCGGGGACTACAGCCGCTATGCAAAAAGCAGGACGGATGTCATCAAGTCGAACGTGCTCGGAGTGTTCCCTTCCGGATTGGTTGTGATCATGATCGGCGCATCGCTTACGATGGTGACCAAGCAGTATGACATCTCTGCGGTCCTGACGGCGCTCGGGGTTCCCGCTCTCGGATTGCTTGCGCTCGTGCTTGCAACCTGGACGACCAATGTCACCAATGCATATTCCGGCGGCATCGCGGTATCAAGCCTGCTCGGCAAAGGGGAAAAAAGCTTCAAGCTTTCAACGGCGGTATCAGGTGCTCTCGGCACCATCCTCGCGGCTGTCGGTCTTTTGAATTATTTCCAGGGGTTCTTGAGCGTTTTGACCGCGCTCATCCCGCCGGTTGCCGGAGTGATAATCGCAGAGTACTGGATCATCGGGAAAGGCAGAGCCGGCAGCCGTAAGGTGGAAGAGGACTGGAACATCGGAGGCATGATAGCCTTCGTCGCAGGCGCCATCGTTGCATATGTCACCGGAAACGTGTATCCGGTCCTGATCGGTCCTGTGAACGGAATAATCGTATCCATGGTGCTCCATGTCGTTTTCGAGAGGTTCAGGCTTTTCCAGCCCGTATCGGTTTCAGGAGGTGGAAACAGATGAGGAAGATCGGAATCAAGGAGATCGAGGACATCGCCTTGGGCGCGGCTCTGCTCGGTGCCGGCGGCGGCGGGGATCCCTATGTCGGAAAGCTTATGGCAATAGGTGCCATAAGGGAGTGCGGGGAGGTGACTCTCCTCGATCCGGACGAGGTGCCGGATGACGCGCTCGTCGTTCCGATTGCCATGATGGGGGCCCCCACGGTGCTCGCTGAGAAGGCCGTGAACGGAAACGAGTACAGAACGCTCTACGAGACCGTGAAGGCATATTACGGACGTGATATATACGCCTTCATGCCGATCGAGGCCGGAGGTGTGAACTCCATGCTTCCCATAGTCGCCGCGGCACGTCTCGGCCTTCCCCTTGTCGATGTCGACGGTATGGGAAGGGCGTTCCCCGAGCTCCAGATGGTGACGTTCACCATAGGAGGTGTCAATGCGACCCCGATGGGGCTTGTGGATGAAAAAGGTAATTCGGTGATTTTCAAAACGATAACCAACAAATGGACGGAGGAGCTTGCCCGTTCCGTTACCATGAGCTGCGGAGGATCGGTCACCGTTTCTCTTTATGCCATGGATGGGGCCACGATGAAGAAATACGGAGTCAAGAATATCGTGACGAGGTCCGAAAGACTTGGTTCGGCACTGAAGAATCTCAAGAACAGCAGCACCGGCGACGTCGAGAAACGCTTTCTGGAGGTCACGGACGGATTCAAACTCTTCAAGGGCAAGATAGTCGACGTCCTCAGGGAGACACGCGGTGCGTTCAATTTCGGACGCGTTGTCCTCGAAGGCATTGCGGAGTACAAGGGCAGGAAGGCCGATGTCGAGTTCCAGAACGAGAACTTGGTCGCGAGGGTGGACGGCAGGATAGCCGCCACCGTCCCCGATCTGATCTGCCTTGTCGATACCGGTACGTTCACTCCTGTTCCGACTGATGCGCTGAAATATGGCAAGCGTGTCATGGTCGTGGGTCTCAAATGTTTCGAGCTGTGGAGGTCGGATGCGGGCATCGATCTTGTCGGACCGAGGTATTTCGGATGTGACACCGATTACATCCCCATCGAGAAAAGGATGGAAGGAGGAAGCGTATGAAGTACAGGCTTGGAGTCGATGTCGGTGGAACAAACACTGATGCCATCATCATAGACGAGAATCTCGACGTGGTGGCCTCGGTCAAGAGCCCGACCACCGGGGACATATACCAGGGCATCATCAACTCGATCAGGGCCGTTCTCGAGGAATCCAAGGTCGACAAATCCTCGATTTCCATGGCGATGCTGGGCACCACCCAGTGCACCAATGCGATAGTCGAGAGGAAGAGGCTCTCGACGTTCGCAGTATTGAGGATCGGGGCTCCTGCAAGCGTCGGCATCCCGAGCATGGTGGACTGGGACGAGGATCTGAAATCCTTCTGCGTCGCGAAAACGATAATAAGCGGCGGGTTCGAGTACGACGGCAAGCAGCTTGCTTCCTTCGATGAGGATGCGGCACGCTCTTTTTTCGAGTCGGTGAAGGGAAAGACGGATTCGATCGCAATCTCATGCGTGTTCGCCAGCGTCAGGAACGACCACGAGAAGAAAGCGGCCGAAATCGCACGCGAGGTGCTTGGAAACGATGTCCATCTCTCCATCTCCAGTGAAATAGGAAGCATGGGTCTCATAGAGAGGGAGAACGCCACCATATTGAACGCAGCCCTCTGCAAGGTCGCCCAGAGCTTCACGGACGGTTTCGAGAACAGTCTTAGAAAGGAAGGGATCGTTAATGCCACTATATACCTTTCCCAGAACGACGGGACTCTCATGACGATGGATTATGCCAGGCGCTATCCTATCCTGACAATAGCTTGCGGGCCCACGAACTCCATACGTGGTGCCAGCTATCTTTCAAAATGCGCCAATGCCATAGTCGTCGATGTCGGAGGAACCACGACCGACATCGGATCCCTTCAGAACGGTTTCCCCAGGGAAAGCGGGGTTGCTGTCACGATCGGCGGCGTGAGGACCAACTTCCGCATGCCGGATGTGATCTCGATCGGCATCGGCGGAGGCTCCATCGTCAGGAAAAACGCTGACGGGACTGTCACCGTCGGTCCGGACAGCGTTGGCTACAACATCACAAAGGATGCCCTTGTCTTCGGCGGCTCCGTCGTCACCGCAACAGACATCGCGGTGCGTCTCGGCCTGTGCGACATAGGAAACAAGGAGAACGTTTCCTCCATTCCTCTCGATTTCGCACAAAAGGCGCAGGATGCCATGGTGTCGCTTGTCGAGGATGCGATAGACAGCATGAAGCTTTCCTCAGACGATGTGGATGTGGTGCTGGTAGGTGGAGGGGCGGTGATACTTCCTGAAACCCTCAAGGGGGCCACGAAGGTTCTCAAGCCTTCCCATTCTCCGGTTGCCAATGCCATCGGATGCGCCATAAGCAAGGTGAGCGGGACGTACGAGAAGCTGATCAACTACGATGAGATCCCGCGTGAGAAGGCCCTTGAGCTGGCTAAGGAGGAGGCTGTCAGGATGGCTGTATCCTCGGGTGCCGCAGAGGACACGGTCGAGATCATCGATGTCGAGGATGTGCCTCTTCAGTACTATCCCGGCAACACCGTCAGGATAAAGATCAAGGCCGCTGGTGAACTGAAATAGCACAAACAGGTGCCGTATCCGTCCGGGGTAACGGGTACGGCACATTTTTTTCCTCTTATCCATCGGGACATGACATGCAATCTGCCACGGAATCCGGTTTTCCATCCTGCATATTCATAAAAGAGGTTTTTTTTGTGATAATGGACTTATGAAACGCTACAGGATAGGAGAGATGGCATCGATGACCGGTCTTACGGTCAGGACAATCAGATATTACGAGGAGATGGGGCTCCTGAAGGCCGGACGCACAGGACGTGGTCAGAGGTGGTACACGGAAAACGATGTCATATACCTCAAGCGCATAATCGAGCTCAAGGGGCTGGGGTTCTCCCTCGAGGAGATATCAAGGATAATCAGGCTCAAGGGCGAGGATGAAGGCGGTAACAAGCGGCGCCTCGAGCTTTTGTCTGCTTATCGTGCGAAATGGTCCGAGGCTGCGGAGAAAAGGAGGAGGATCGAGGAGCACATGGACGAGCTGGATTGGCATATCAGACAGCTGGAGGGAGCCAAGGATTCCTTCCAGCAGTGTCCCGGTGCCCTTTGCGCGCAGTGCCGTTATAAGAGGAGGTGCAGCTTCTTCAAAGACTCTGAAGCCTGATGCCTGTCTTGAGTGCCTTTTCGATGACGGCCGTCGTGTCGTTAATGCCCAGCATCCTCGAATAGTACATGGCCTCGAAGGTGAGGAATCCGCCGTAACCGGTTTCCCTCATTGCATCGACGACCTTCTTCCAGTCTATCGTCCCCATGAACGGGAGAAGATGCTGGTCGCTTCTCCCATCGTTGTCGTTGATGTGTGTCCCGCAAAGCATTCCCTCCGCATTCCTGATCTCTTCTGCTATGTCCAGCCCCATGAGGTTCGCGTGTCCCGTATCGAGCAGGGCCATGAGCCGGGACGGGCATATGGAGCAGATTTCCCGGATGTCGCGCATTGAGAAGATTTCGTTTTCTGTCTCCATGTTCTCTATTGCGATTGAAATTCCTTCAGGACTTTTTTCAAGAAGGTCCGAATAGTATCTTTTATTGTTTTCGATTCCGCCTGCGACCGGATGCACGACCATGTGCGGCACGCCGAGCTTTGCGGCGTAGGAGATGGATCTCAGTATCTGTTCCTCCATCTCCTCCGGAGCCTGTCCGGGACGCGGGTAGGGTGCGTGTGCCTGTATGTACGAGATCCCGTATTCCTTTTTCAGCTCTTTCAGTCTTCCGACATACTCCGCGGCACGATCGGTGTTGAGCATGCTGGCCGGATTCATCATCTCGCAGAAATTAAGGTCGAGGTCCTTGAATCCGGCTTTTGCATAAAGGGGGATGAGCTCATCCATCCTCCTTTTGATGCCCTCGCGGTTGAAAACCACGAGGTTTGTGTTAGTCGCCGTTCTGTCTTGCATATTCCGCCAGATATCCGTTGATGAGCTCCGCCATGTAGTCCACGGCATCGTCGATCGTCCTTTTTCCCTCGAGCATCTCCGCGATCGTGCTCTGGAATGAGTAGTACACCTGGTAGGCCGAGGGTATCCATAGCCCGAGCATCATCGGGCTGGATTCCACCGCCTGCTCGAAAGCCACGCCGAAAAGCGGGTTCTCATTCACGAAGGCCTGCCATTCGGGGCTCTCCTCCACCTCGGAGTTCACAGGTATGTATCCGGTTTCCCTTGCCCAGTACATCTGTGCCTCCGGGCTTATGAAGTACTCGATCACCCTCCTGATGTCGTCCTCATTTCCCTTTCCAGTGTCGAAGGCCGCGAGGAAGCCGCCTCCGATGTTGACCCCGCCGGTGGCATTTTCATCGACCATCGGAACGAACGCCACCCCGAGCTCGAAATTGTTTCCGATGTTGTTCAGCGCCGTCGTGAGGTTGGATGAGGAGGCGAGCATGCTTGCCGTCTGCTGGGAATAGAACGCGTCGGACACCCCGCTTGTCAGATTGTCCAGCGCCCCGGTGTCATAAAGGCTCTTCCATTTTTCAAGAAAGTTCCTGAACGTGCCGTTTTCGTCGAATAGGACCTTGCTCGAGACTCCGTCATGCCCGTTCCTCCTGTCGCTTATGTACTGCCCCCCGTCCTGGGATGCAAGGAACGTGCATAGCTCGTAGGTTGTTGGTACGCCTGCGAACGCGCTCATCCCTGTCTTTTCCTTGATCGTTGCTGCATTGGATGTGAATTCATCGAGCGTTCCAGGCACTGCGACGCCCGCCTTGTCGAAGGCAGTCTTGTTATAGTAGAAGAGCAGGCTGGAGGCGTTGAACGGAACTCCGATATGTCCTCTCATGCTGTCGTAGGCGGCGAGTGCCGATGGAAGTATGGAGGATGTGTCCATGCCGAGCTCCTCCGTTGTCACCAGATAATCCGAATATATCATGTCGAGCCCCGCGGTGGCATCCAGCTGCGCGATGTCCGGCAGCCCGGTCCCGGACATCGATGCCGCCTTGACCTTTGAAAGGACGTCGTTCGCCTTGCCCTGGTAGACCGCGGTTATCCTGATGTCGCTGTTCTGCCTGTTGAATTCGTCGACAAGATGCTCGAACGCCTGCTGCAGCACGCCGCTGTTCGAGTGCCAGACGATGACCTGCCTGGCTCCGGTCTCCTCCTTGCCACCGCCCGCGTACACGGCAAGCACGCATGTCATGGCGGCAAGAACGCACATGAGTATCCTTCTCATATCACGACCCCCTAGTTTTCAAGTCCCTCGGAAAGGGCCTTGAGTATTATCTTCCTCGATGCGAGCGTAAGCGCCATCAAGGGTATGAGCACCATCATCAGGGCGGAGAACAGGCCGCCCTTGTCTCCGCTTTCGGCAAAACCCAGAAGGCTTATGCCGATCTGTATCGTACGCATTTCAGTCCTGCTGGTTATCAGAAGCGGCCAGAGATATGCGTTGAATACCGACACGAAGGATTGCAGGAATACTGCGAGAAGCACGCTCTTGATAAGCGGGCAGAGGATGTACGCCATATATGTGAGATCGTTCGCTCCGTCCATCCTTGCCGCATCGTACGGGTCCCTCGAAAGACTTTTCGCCGCTGTCATCGTGATTATGAGCTGGGTCGCCGAGAAAAGGCTTGTGGAGATGATCCCGAAATACGTGTCCGCAAGTCCCAGGCGCGTGATCGTCATGTAGTTCTCGAAAAGCAGCGCATCCTGCGGTATGAAGATTGTCAGTATCAGCAGAAAGAGCAGCACCTTCTTTCCCCTGAATTCGAGATATGTGAAGGTGAATGCGGAGAGCACCGTCATCACGGTCCGTATCAATGAGGCCAGCAGCGCGGTGATGAGGCTGTTCGCACCATATATGAGGAAATACCGGTTCCCGAGCGCTGCTAGGTATCCTCCGAAATTCAAGGACGAGGGAAGGAATCTTGCCGGGTTCGCATTGAAATCGGGCATGCTGAAGAACGACAGGCTGATGGTGTACAGCAGAGGGAAGACGATCACCAGTGCGAGCAGTACAGCCACGGTTTTCTTAACCATTCCTCCTCCTCGCGCTTTTCTGCGCCAGATAGTAGATGACGAGGATGAGTGCCGAAATGAGCACCATCAACGTCGCAATTGTCGATTCGGCGGCCCGGTTGGAGCTTTTGAAGGCCTCGAGGTAGTAATAATACATCACGGTCTCGGTGCTCCTTCTGGGTCCTCCTTCGGTCATTGTCATTATGGGTGCCGAGATCAAAAGCGCATCCTTGAACGCAATGAACACGGTCATAAGCAGGGTGGGGCTTATCAGCGGGAGCTCGATGCTGAAATACATCCTCGCCGGAGATGCCCCGTCCATCATCGCCGCCTCCTTCACCGACCTGTCGATCTTCCTGAATGCCGAAAGAAGGAGTATGTGGTCAAGTGCGAAATCAAGGAACACCGACAGAAGCACTATCGCGACGAACGCGCTCGTCCTGTCGTTCAACCAGACTATGTCGAGTCCGAAGATCCTGTTGATTATGCTGTTCGTCCCCTTGAACATCTCCTTGAATATGAGGGATGACAGCGATAGCGAAAATGCCAGAGGAAGGAAATAGGCGAGGCTTATCCATTCGTTGAACCTGGTCTTCTCCTTGACGAGGGATGTGGAGAGCAGGGTGACGAATGTGTTCAAAGGGAGGAAAAGGAGTATGAAGAACGCCGTGTTCGATATGCTCTTGATGAAATACACGTCCTTGAACAGTGCCCTGTAGTTGTCAAACCCCGCGAAAGCGGTAACCACACCCTTCTGGTTTATGAGCAGGAAAGAGGATGCGAACGTCTTGCAAAACGGTATGAACGAAAATACCGCAACAACCGCGAAAGCAGGTGCGAGATACAGATACGCCCTTTTGTCCATTCTCCGTTTCATGTAATGCAATATAATCATAATGATGATTTATTTCAATATTATCTGCAATTTAAGTTCTTATGAAATAATGATATATTTAACGTATGTGAAACTTACGTAAGGTATTTTTACGTTAGATATGACGCTTAATGCCAATGCAGGCATCGATTTGTTTCACAAGTGTGAAATATGTATTAATAAAAATTTGTAAAGTTGCACTATGCTCTTATCTGTGGTAAATTTTATCTGGTGCTTGAAAATGGTTTTGGGCATGACAGAGGAGGAGAAATAATGAAACCCACACTTTTGGTTCTTGCGGCAGGAATGGGATCGCGCTACGGTGGAGTCAAACAGATAGATGCGGTCGGCATCCACGGGGAAACGCTTTTGGATTTCGGTGTTTACGATGCGTTGAACGCAGGATACGGCAAGGTTGTCTTCATCATCAGGAAGGATATCGAGAAGGATTTCAGGGAGCGCCTGTTCGACCGCATTGCAAGAAACATGGATGCCGAGTACGTGTTCCAGACGGGCACGAGCCTCCTCACCGAGGAGCAGATCAGGCTCTCGGTCAACAGAAAGAAGCCATGGGGCACCATCCACGCCCTTTTGTGCGCAAAGGACGCCGTGGACACCCCGTTCACAGTCATCAACGCCGACGATTATTATGGTCGTTCCGCATACCAGACGCTTGGAAAATACCTCTCCGGATTGAAGAACGACGATACGGCTCACGCGATGGTGGGCTTCGTGCTTGAGAACACGATGAGCAGGAGCGGATCGGTTTCCCGCGGAATCTGCGAGGTCAAGGATGGCAGGCTCGTGTCGATGGTGGAGAACACAAAGATCGAATATACGGCCGACGGCGGGATCGTCTCGCATTTCGAAGGAAGGGACATACCTCTTACAGGTAAGGAGCCTGTCAGCATGAATTTCTTCGGCTTTACGCCCAAGGCGTTCGAGAGCTTCGAAAAGTATTGGGAGGACTTCATCGCGAAGAACGCCGCGGAGGAGAAGAAGGAATGCCTGCTCCCGAACGGTGCAAGCGAGATCGTAACCTCCGGCAAGGGTACGATAACCGTGTTCACAAGCCAGGACCGTTGGTTCGGAATGACCTATCCCGAGGACAAGGCCCTTGTCATGTCCGAGATAAAGAGCAAGCTCGATTCGGGGTATTATCCGGAAAAGCTGTGGCAGAAATAAACCTTCACTCTGCTGTATCATATGGGGGCATCTCGGATGTCCCCTTTTTTATTTGATTATTGCGGTATCATTTTGAAACAGGTTGATTACTTGCCAATTACTCTCAAAATCTTGTTTTCCATTCAGATTCATTTTTATATTATGGTTTCTCTGAAGCTCTTTGGTACCCTTGCTTTTTTTATGAGAAGGAGTTTGCCCGCATATGGCGGAAAATGTTTTTATTTCTGTTGCGACACATCCTTGTTGAGCGCCACATATTCGGCTATGGAGGTGTTGCCTTCGCCGAAGACGTGGTAGGTGTTCTGTATGATCATGAAGGCCTTCGGGTCTGCCATGTGTACTATCCTTGTGAGCTTGCTGACCATGTTGTTCGGAACCACCGTCATCAGCATCGGCTTTGACTTCATCGAATACAGCCCTTTGGACTCAATGATCGTGCCGCTCTTGTCGAGCTCGTAGAGTATGCTGCTCCTGATTTCGTTTAGCCTGTCGCTTATGATGAACACCGTCTTTGCATAGTTCGTCCCCATGCTGAGTATGACCTTGTTGACCATCAGCTGGGTTATGTAAGCCACAATGATGGCATAAAGCGCCTTTTCAATACCGAATATGAACGCAGAAGCACCGATGATGATCGCATCCACCAGGAAAAGGGAAGTGCCGAGCGGTATTTTCCCATAGCGTGCGACAATCTGGGCAAGGATGTCGGTGCCTCCTGTGTTCGCGCCGCTTTTCATGACAATCCCGAGTCCGAGACCGCAGAGCATCCCTCCGAACAGGCATGCCATCCATACGTTCATATCCCGCGAAAGGTCCAGTATGCCGTCTGTGCCGAACATCAGCGTGAAGATGTATGACGACAGGGAGAGAAGGACCGCCCCCAGAAGGCTTTTGAAACCGAACTGCTTGCCGAAAAGAAGCGTTCCGATGAAAAAGAGAGGAATGTTCTGCAGCAGCATTGTGAGGCTCAGATCCCAGCCCAGCGTATGGTACAAGATTGTGGATATGCCAGATACCCCTCCCGGTGCGATCTGCGCGGGGTTTGTGAACACGACGATGCTGAAGCCTGTTATGAAGGATCCGAGAACAATGTAAAAGTATTCCAGTACGACGTATTTCCTCATAGCTTGTCCGGAATCTCCTGCTGCATCCTGCACAGCATCGGCACCACGTCCTCAACATTGTCGATTACGGCGAGGCTTTCTTTCACCTCCTTGAGCAGGAAGCCTTCCTCCACCATCTTGTCCAGAAATGACAGGAGTGTGTCGTAGTAGCCGTTGATGTTCAGAAGTCCGACAGGTTTTTCATGGTATTTGAGCTGTTTCCACGTGAATATCTCCATCAGCTCCTCGAGTGTGCCGATACCCCCCGGAAGCGCCAGAAAGGCATCTGCAAGAAAGTACATCGTCTTTTTCCTCTCGTGCATGTCCTTGACGATGATGAGCTTGCTCTCGACATCCTTGGTCCTTACTGACGGAAGGTCCATCTTCTCAGGAAGAACGCCGGTCACATGGCCTCCGTTCGATGAGACCGTATCGGCGATTATTCCCATCAGCCCGCGGTTTCCACCTCCGTATACCAGGGAGATTCCGTTTTCCACCATCGACAGCGCGAGCTTTTTTGCCTCTTCTGCATAAATGCAGGAGTTTCCGGGTGTAGACCCGGTGAAAACACATAATGAATCGATTTTTTCCACACATATATTATATATTCCAAAAGGTGGGTGGGGGAACCCCGTCGGAGGGCGTGATAATTTTGAAGAATATTTGACTTGATAGTGTAACATCTTTTAGCTAAAATCATTATTAAGACAAAGGATGAAAAGGAGAATTTCCTTATGAAGAAATTATTGATGGTATTATCCGTTATGCTGCTTGCCGCAGCGGCAGTGTTCGCCGCTCAGGAAATGAGCGTGACATGGGAATGGCTGTTGGACGACCCTGAAGTAAATTATCACCGCTACCAGCTTGATGGCATGGATGAAAATAATTGGACAGTGGTCCCGGGAGATGTCTCGGTCTATGTTGCCGAGGGTCTCGATCCTTACAAGAGCTATACTCTTTATCTCCAGAGGTCTTATGATGGCGTCAACTGGTCCGAGACAGCTGAAGCTACCGCAGAAGCCCTTTTGGAGACGGCAGAGCTCACACCTGTAGCCGATGAACCGGTTGTGGTCGAGGAGCCTGTTGTTGAGGAGGTCGCGGTTGTCGAGCCGGTTGAGGAGGTTGTGGTTGCCGAGCCTGTTGATGTGAAGAAGCCTTCCGAATCCAGGTTCACATTCTCCATGCTGTTCAGCGGCGGAGTTCTCACTCCTGTTGATTACAATAACCAGTTCGATCCTGATTGGAACGTATCTGCCGGTCTTGCATTCGATTTTGCAAACATCATCACGGCAAACGACAATATCGGATTCGGTCTCCGCTTGAATCTTGCCGGTGATTTCTATGCTTCTTACGGGACTTTCTTCGATGATGGGTTCACCGGTTTCTTCAAGGATCTCGTAAACTTTGATAACTATACCTATGGGGCTTCCGCTTCTATGTTGCTCACCACCGATGCCCGCGTCGGAATCGTTGATTTCACACTCGGTCTCGGCGGAGGTTATGGAATTGTTACTGATTCCGCCATTGCAGGAAGCGTGTACAACCAGAAGATCAAGATTGGAGAGAACTACATCTACGGCAACTGGTTCGGCGAGGCTCTTCTTGGCATGAGGTTCTACTGCGGCAACGTGTTCTCGATCGGTCTTGAAGGTACATACAGGGTCATGATCCCCGAGTACAAGAACAACAGGGTCGACGGAAGAATCGTGCTCGGCTTCTCATTCTAAGTGGATACTCTTTTCGACTATCTTAAATGGAGGGGGGATCTGGCTTTGTCCGATCTCCCCCTTTCTATTGAGGACCAGCTGATACTTTCAACGCTGGTTTATGTCAATTATTCCGGCTATGTCACCCCGGATGAGACCCTGTCCGTAAGGGATGCCTCTCTCAGGATATTAAGCCATGGCTACAAGGAAAGCGACTACAGGGTGAAGAACGATTACCGTCTCCTTCAGGAGATAGTCGATGCGCCGCGATTCTCCTCATTGATGCTTTCCGATTGCGTCGAGCATTTCGACGAATCCTCCGACCGCCAGTTTTTTGCATTCACCGTGCATCTTCCGTCCTCCATGATAATATGCTACAGAGGAACCGACCTGTCGCTTGCCGGATGGAAGGAGGATTTCAACATGGCCTTTTCCGATACGGTCCCCGCACAGAGGGATGCCTTGGATTATCTTGTCATGGTTGCGGGGAAATACAGGACGCCCATGATGCTGTGCGGACACAGCAAGGGAGGAAACCTTGCTGTTTTCGCCGCGGCGAACGCGCCGGCAAGGATAAGGAAGAGGATTGTCAGGGTGTACAACAACGACGGCCCGGGATTCAATGAGAACAGCAGCACACATGCGCTCCTGTCCTGCATAGGGGACAGGGTGGAGACCCTCGTGCCGTCCTCCTCCGTCATAGGGATGCTGATGGAACATACGATGGATTACCGCATCGTCGAATCCTCTTCGTTCCTTATATTCCAACACGACCCTTATTCCTGGTTGTTCGACGGTCCGCATTTCAAGTATTCCGATTCACGCAGCAGGGACAGTCTTGTTGCCGACAAGGTTGCGTCGGACTGGCTTTCCTCCATAACCCCGGAGGAGAGGGAGAAGTTCGTGGACGTGCTCTTCACGCTCTTCGGCAAGGCCGGCATCAGGTCGTTCCGGGGATATTCGAAGCAGATGTTCCTGAAGGCCCCCGAGTTCCTGAAGGCATTCCTAATGCTTCCCAAGGATCAGAAGACCATGTTCGTACATGTCGTGAACAACCTGTTCAAGGCCTTTGCAGGTTCCCTCTTCTACAAGGGAGAGGAGCAGGAGGCCATCGAATTCTCCGATAATGACTTTTTGCCTCAAGTATGATATGTTATCCTTATGACTGAGGATACTTTGGCCAGGATAACCGCTTTCAGGGACGAGAGGGGATGGAGGAGATTCCATAATCCCAAGGACCTTGCCCTGAGCATATCAGTGGAGGCGGGCGAGCTTCTGGAGCTGTATCAGTGGGTTGACGTGAAGGACATGGACAAGGTTCCGTTGGATCGGGTTTCCGAGGAGCTTGCCGACGTCCTCATCTATTCCGCCAGTCTGGCCGACATACTGGGTCTGGACATGGATCGGATAGTCATTGACAAGCTCGAAAAGAACGGCAGGAGATATCCCAAGGACCTTGCGTATGACAGCAGGGAAGAATATATCGTTCAGAAAGAACGTGCGCGCAGCGGAGAAAGGAAGGTATGAAAGACACCCTGATCGAGGGATGTATAGGTTATTTGAGGTTCGGATATGATTTCGACGGGTTGGATTTTCCCGACAACGCGGAATCCAGCTTCCGCGAGCTTCTCGCGGGGGATTCCGATCCCTCGTCCGCGATACAGCGTTATATCGAGGAGAACGGTCTTGAAACCGTCTATGATGCCTCATATGACGAGCGTGGCCGTTATCCGGGCACGCGCTGCATCGTCAATTATTTCAATATCAAGGACAGACAGAAGCTCAAGAGGGTGGAGATGTATTTCTCCTCAGTCCGTATCTGCGAGCTTTTTCTCAACCCCATGGACGACGTTTTTTCGTTCGACTATCTCAAGATGCTCCACCAGAAGATGTTCGGGGACATATATCCGTCGGCAGGAATGCTGAGGACGGCAAAGGTCAGTAAGAAGACTGAATTCTGCCAGCCCGAGTTCATAAGCCGTCAGGCATCGGACATCTTCGGCCGCCTTGCAGGCTCGAAATACCTGAAGGGGCTGGATGACATGGACGATTTCATAAACGAACTCGCTTATTTCATGGGTGAGATGGAAGCCCTGCATCCGTTCATGGACGGAAACGGAAGGACGAGCAGGTTTTTCTTTGACAGGCTGAGCCGCAACGCGGGCTATGAGCTGATCTGGCCGGCGGTGGATGCCGACAGGTTCCTTGAGGCCAACATCGCAGCGATAGACGGGGACTATCAGCCGCTTGTGGACGTGCTGGAGGAGATTGTCATACCGGTCAACGACGAGGCATGACCCTGACAGGCCGGATTTTGCCATCCTCCTGTTTTTTGAAACATTTCTCTTCCAGATTTGTTATAATAGTCAGTAGTCGAATTAAGGAGTTGTAAAATGATGGCAGCAACCTTGTTGATCCTCTCCGCCGTGGTGATTGCGCATCTTGCGGCAATCTCGAAAGGCATGGATGCCTTGAAAAGCGGTACGAAGATATTCCTCATCCCTTTGATGTTCGTCGCCTTCAACAGCGTAGCAGCCGCAGGCGGTATCCATGTGGACAACATCGGCCTCCTGATGGCCGTGCTGTTGTTCTACACGCTTGGCGACATACTTCTGGAAATAAACACCAATAAGATATTCTTTTTCGCCGGGGCGATCTCGTTCGTGATAGGGCATCTGCTTTACGCCCTTCTTTTCGCGCTGTTCGGAATCCAACTGGAGATGGTCGTGATGTACATCGGTCTGTGGTTCATAGGCTTCATATTCCTTTTCAGCCTGGTTCTGGACAAAAGGGAGGAGGAAACCACGTATTATGTCATCTATGCGGCATGTGTGGCCGTCATGGGCATCGCCATCGGCGGAGCCGCCTTCAAGAGCATGGTTGCCCAGATAATGGCCCTGGCAGGTGCCGTTTCCTTTGCATTCTCCGACAGCATGATCGTTCTAAGGCGGAGGAAGAAGGATGACAGGGAGGATGACATGCTGATCATGCTGACCTACATAGGAGCAAATCTCCTCCTGCTCTCATCCCTTCTCGTCGAATATTCGTACCACTAGAATCCAAGATAGAACATGTACAGCCCGACAGCCAGGATCAGAAGACCGAGTATGGCCTTCGCAACCTGGCTGGCTTTGCTTTTCCTCATCCTTCGGATGAAGCCTGTTCCCGTACCGGCTATCACGGTCAGCACTCCATGTCCGATGGAATACGAGAGGAGAAGAAGCACCGAATATGCGATGTTATCGCCCGATGCGACTATCAGCAGCAGCGCGACGAGCGCCGGTGTCGCGCATGGCGATGAGAACAGCCCACCAAGCATTCCTGAAAGGAGCGCCCCTAGGTAACCCCTTCTTGTGTTCTTTGCAATCAGGTGTGTCGATGGTATGAAGTCATATATCTCCCATGTCTGCAGGGCCATGAGCACCATGAGCACGCCAAGCACGATGTACCACCATGAGGCACCCTGTCCGATGAGGTTCCCGGCCATCGCGGCCGCGGTGCCAAGTGCGGTGAAGACCATGGCGCTGCCTATGGCGAACACAACGGAATAGGAGAACGCCTTCCTTGCGTTGTCGGCGGCGTTTCCGACATATCCGATCACTAGCGGTATGCTCGAGAGCGAGCATGGAGTCATGCTTGTGAGCGCGCCTGCAAGAAAGGCGAGCAGTGGTGCGACATATGTGTTCTCCCTTATCAGGGCTGCCAGCGATGTGAGTATCCCGTCGATCATCAAAGCGCCCCCATGTCCTCGAAAATCATGTACATCTGTTCCTTTGTGAGTATTCCCTGATGGCTTGTAAGGGCCAGTTCGCCGGAATCCCTGTATACATACTGGTAGAAATAAATCTTCTGGGCAACCTCTTCCGACGGCTGGTACGGGCTTCCGTCTGCATAAAAGAAGAACTGGGTCGGCACTACCATCGCAGGCAGTCCGCCCGTCCGTGATGCATCCTCCCATACGTCCGCATAGCGTACCGTGACCTTCCCGTAGGTCTCCTCGTAGAAGGCCGTCAGATCCGGCTTCATGGTCTGGCACGGTCCGCATGCGGCGGCACCGAAATCAAGCAGCAGGGGCAGGTTGTGGCTGAAGAACTCCTGCTGGTCGTATACCGTGTATTCCATTGGTATCCTGGCCGGTTCCTCCACCTCGGCGACCTCCGGTGTGGTCGGTACCTCCTCTTGTGTTTCCGACACGGGCGTGTCCGTGGCCGCAGGGGTGGGGCTTTCCACCTTTTGCGCGACCTTTGCAGGTATCGGTGCGGTGGCGGCCGCAGGTTCCCTGTTCTTTATGAACCACATCATCCCGATCAACACGATGATGATTAACGGCACTATTATCCTTGCTGCTTTCTTTCTGTCCATCTCTTCCTTCCAAAACTTTTTTCCCATCATACCGCATGGGGCTGACGGCTTTCTGTCACATAGTCACACTTTCACAGTCCTGATCATGAGCATCTGCGGCCTGCACAGCTCCTCTCCGGTCCGCTGTATTTGCAGAAGAACGCTTTGGCGTCGTATTTTTCCTTACAGGAAAAGCTCGGCCTCCTTCCTTCCTGAGGCGGTACGGCAAAGGAATGCGGAGATCGCCATCCGTTTTTCTTCGTCTATCCGTCTCGCCCCGGACGGGCAGATTCCGACGCACCTCATGCATCCGATGCACTTCGACGAGTCCGTGCTCCACGGCTCCTGCGGGGCTATAGCACCTGCCGGACATGCCTTCCGGCATGCTCCGCAACGCATGCATGCGTCCTTGTCGGCATGCACGCCCATGTCCGCGGGCTTTGCCTGCTTGTACGGTCTGTTGCCGGGAATTATGACCGGTCTGAGGGGAGATGATGCGAGCTTCTCCTGTATTTTCCGTGAAAACGATGCAAGACGGGCCCTGTCCTCTTCGTCAGGCCTTGATTCCGCTATGCTCCTGATTATGGAATGCTCGGCAATCGCGGCAACGGCAGCGCATACGTCGAACCCCAGTCTTTCAAGCGTGTCCGCCAGTTCGAGCAGCGAGTCCTCGTATGCCCTGTTTCCGTAGACGATTACCGCCACGGCCCTGGATCCCGACGCGGCAACACCGTTGAGCCTTCTTATCGCCAGGGCCGGGCAGCGTCCGGCATAGCAGGGCATTGCGACGAACGCGATATCATCCTTTCCCAGGCTCATGGTGGCATCCTTGGATATGTCCACCTCCACGCCATCCGGATTAAGGGCTTGCAAAACCCGTCTTGTTCCCCCTGTGGGGCTGAAGAATATGTTGTAGCAGGCCATCAGTCCTCCTTTTGCTCAAGCAACGTGAACCTGTTGCGCTTGTAGTCTATCAGTCCTTCCTTCTTCATCTTCATGAGCACCAGGGACAGCGCGCTCCTGTCCGTGGCCAGAAAATCGGCCATCTCCTGCCTGTCCAGCCCGATCTGGAACGACGTCGATCCCTGTCTTGCCGATTCGTCTCCGAGATATGACAGCACCTTCTCCCTTATCGTGCGCTGGCTCAGATGCTCTATCCTTTTCGTGAGGTAGAGGTTCCTGTTCGCCAGTATGGTCACAAGATTTGCAAGAAGCCTGTTCTCCTTTTTCACGTTTTCGATCGGAAACCACATGATCCTGCAGTCGGTCTTTGCGGTTATGGTGACGGGTGAGGGCACGGATACGAACGAGAACGCCTCTGCGAACAGCTCCGTCTCGTACGCGTTTGAGACGAGGTTGCCGTGTCCGTCGTAATCATATCGTATTATGCTCACGGTTCCCTCAAGCACCTCGCCGAAGCTCGATATCCCGTCGCCTTTCTCGATGATCGTCTCTCCTTTGCGGTACGAGCTTTCATGGCAGCCGAGCCTTTCCATCAGCCCGTCACTGTCATCGATACCGTCGAAGAGGGTTTTTGTGTTTGAAAGTATCATGTTGTAATTACAACGGATAAGGAGAGAAATGTCAAACACAAATCATGGTGATGGAAAAAGGGAACCGGCGTTCCCTTTTTCCTCATTTCTTCCTGATTATCTTTCTCATCGGCATCCTCACCTTCACCTTGTTGCGGATCAGGTAGCACCTGTGGCATTTCGGATCCGAAGCAAAGTCATCCCCGATCGTCTCCGGCGTGATCTCCTTGACCGAATAGTCCTCAAGAACCTCCTCGTCCAGCTTGAACTTCCTGTAGTTGTTGCTGAAGATGAGCAGCCCTCCCGGCGAAAGGTGCATAGCCGCAGCCTTTATCAGTTTCCTGTGGTCCCTCTGCACGTCGAAATTGTCCCTTCCCTTGCTGTTCGAGAAGGTCGGGGGATCGCAGAAAATGAGATCGAACTTGTCATACGTCCCATATAGGAAATCCATCACGTCGCTCTTGTAGAAGTAGTTGTCGATGGTGGATGGATATCCGTTCACCTTGAGGTTCTGCATGGCCCAGTCGAGATAGGTGGAGGATGCGTCGACCGACACGGTCGAGACGGCCCCTCCCTTGATCGCATTGAGCGTGGCGGTGCCAGTGTAGCAGAACAGGTTCAAAAACCTCTTGCCGTCGCTTATCGACTGTATGTAGCTTCTGATCGGCCTGTGGTCCAGGAATATGCCCGTGTCAAGGTAGTCCGTGAAGTTGACAAGAATGTTCAACCCGTTCTCATGCACGATGTTGAAATGGTTGGAGGAGGCGAGCCTGCCGTACTGGTTCTTTCCCTTCTGCTCCTTTCTCTGCTTCACGTGTATGTCCTCGATGTCGATTCCTGTTGCACGCTCGGTTGCAAGTATGAGCTCCTTGAGCCTTCTGTCCGCGTCCTCCTGAGGGATCGTGGCGGGAGGTGCGTATTCGGCGAGGTTTATCCATTTGCCCTCGTACACATCGATGGCTGCCGAATATTCAGGCATGTCCGCATCGTATATCCTGTAGCACGTTACTCCCTGCGCCTCCATCTTCGGTCTTATCGCCTCGAGGTTCTTCATAAGGCGGTTGTACGCCATTTCCGCCCCCTTGCTCAGGCTCTGGCTCAGACGTTCCTGCCTCTTTTCAAGACTCTTCTGCTTCAGAGCCTCCTTCTCCTCGTCCGTGAAGATTGTGTAATGTGCCGCCTGACATGCGATCGGACCGTTGTAAAGGGTGTTGACCCTCTCGGGTTTCATCGCGATGTTGGAAAGCAGCTCGCTCTCCGAGCACAGGACGGTGGCCTTCCAGCCCTGGAAGACGTTCGAGAACGTATCCCCGATCTCCGTGTAGAGCCTGTCCATGTCCTCCGTCCTCATCCTGATCCCGTAGGGCGGGTCGGTGACTATGAAGCCCCTTTCCGCAGGTCTGTCCTCCGCGGTGTAGGAGGAAAAATCCTTGACCTTGAAGTCTATCAGTCCATCCACTCCCGCGTTCCGGGCCGCCTCGCGGCTTATCTTGACCGCGATCGGGGAAATATCCGAGGCATGGATTCTTATCGTGCGGCTTTCAAGCGCGGCCTTTCTTGCATCCTCCGCCTTTGCGACAACCTCGTTCCACAGGGCATCGTCGTACGAAGGCAGGCGCTTGAAGGCGAATTCCGATTTCCTTATCAGTCCGGGAGCGGTCGACGATGCCATGAGCGCGGCCTCTATTGCGATTGTCCCGGAGCCGCAGAACGGATCGAGCAGCACTCCGGGATTTCCGTCCTGGACGCTTTTCTTCCATTCGCTTCTTGCGAGCAGGGCGGCCGCAAGGTGTTCTTTCAGAAGGGCCTCCGTCTGTTCCCCGCGGTAGCCTCTTTTCTGCAGTGATTCGCCTGAGAAATCGAGATACCAGACAGCTTTGGTCTGATGGATATGTATGTGCACCGTGACGTCAGGATTCTCGACATCGATGTCGGGTCTCACCTCGCCGAACTTCTCCTTTATCCGGTCCACGATTCCGTCCTTGACCTTGAGTGCGGCATAGTGTGTGCTGTTAAGGTAACTGCAACTCTGTACAGTTTTCGTGACCTTGAGAGTCTTTTCCGGGGTGATGAACTCCTCCCACGGAATCTGCCTGGTGGATTCGTAAAGCTCGTCGGCGCTCTGCACGTCATCGTCGTAGTAGATTGCCTGCAAAAGACGCGATGCGATGCGCGAGTTCATGCAGAACTCGTATCCTGTCCTCAGATCCCCGACGAATTCGACACCGGCCTTTGTCTGCCTGAGTTCCGTTGCACCCGCACTTTCGGCCTCGAAAGCGACGAGATCGGCCTGATTCGCCGCGCAGCTTGCAAAATAAATCATTTAAGGCCTCCCATGATACCGTCGATCTCCTCCTTTGTGAAGCTGTATGTGCTGGCACAATTGAAGCATTCTATCTCGAGCGGAAATTTTCCGTTTATGATCGATTCCTTTTCCTTGTCTGGCAGTGATGCCAGATAGCTTCTGAATCCGTCCTTCGAGCATGGACACGAAAAGCCCAGGGGTGCCCTCTCGAGATGCTTCGGCCCGTAGTCCGCGAATTCCTTTTCGACATATTCCCTGACCGTCGCCCCTTCCGAAAGCACCTTGCCAAGCTGCCTCATGCCTCCTGCTTTCTTCTGAAGGCTTTCCAATACGTCATCACTGCAACCCGGCAGGGCCTGGAGGAACAGTCCTCCCGCACCCCATACGCGTGCCTTGTCATCGAACTGTATGGAAAGATAGAAAAGGGTGGGGGTCTGTTCGCTGGTCTTGTAATAAAGTGCGAGATCGTTCGCCAGGTTTCCGTATTCCAGCATTACCTGTCCGGTGAACGGGGTCTTTGCTCCCTCGAGTATTTTCGAGATCGAAAGGAAGCCCGGTCCGTACAATGGTGATGTGTCCAGGCTCTGCAACGGCTTTTCAAGAGGGATCGGGTTGTTCACCAGGTATCCCCTCACGGCGCCGCAGGCCCATGCCTCGATGTTGAGCCCCTTTATCGGGCCTCCGCACTCAACCTGCAGGAGTATCCTGTCGTTGCCTTTCACGGTGGCGCTCAGCAGGGCCCCCGCTATGTAGCCCTGGCCGAGCACCAGGGTTTCGAGCGGCCCGGTTGCATGATTTGTCTTCATCTGGTTGATCATGCCGGTCGCCGCGGCGGCGTAGACGCGCACCTTCTCATCCGCCATTAGGAAAATCTCTCTTCCGTCCTCTGGAAGAGAGGCGATGTGCTCCAGAAGCCCATCGTCTTGGATTATTTTTTTTATCATATGGGACAGCTTATATTCTTTATGATTTTTTTTCAATGAGCGGATGGCTTTGCAAAAGTTCCGGGGAATATTGACAAATATCTGTGTATGGTGCATCATGATGATATCAAAAAGATATCAAATTTCATGGAGGTTCCAGATGAATATCAAGGAAATCAGAGAGAAGGAGATACAGGGATGGAGCGGATACGTTGCGCTTTTCGTCCTGATTGCGGTGCTGCTTTTGTCGACCGCGTTCATTATTTATGCGTCAGTGGTGTTCGAGGATGACGGCAATGTCCCGTTGTATGTTTTCGAGATGGTGCTTTTCATACTGGTGTTCACCGCAGGCTGCATCGGGTTCGCAGGGCTCAAGACGGTCAAGCCGAACGAGGCCTATGTGTTCTCGCTTTTCGGAAAATATTACGGGACGCTTAAGACGGAGGGCTTCAGATATGTCAATCCGTTCGTGAGCGCCAACGCAGGTACCAAGATCGACAATAGCGGCATGGACGAACTCATCAGCGGATTGAAAAAGGGAAAGGCCTCGGTCACACTCGTCAGAAAGAGCGTCTCGATGAGGATGCAGACGTTTGTGAACGGGGTGCAGAAGGTGAACGACAAGCTCGGCAACCCGGTCATGGTCGGGGCCGTGGTGGTCTGGAGGATCACCGATCCCACAAAGGCTGTCTTTGTTGTTGACGATTACAAGGAATTCCTTTCGAACCAGGCCGACAGCATAATACGCAATGTCGCGCGCCTTTATCCATATGACAACATGTCCGAGGATGATTCCGATATTTCCGCGGACGAGCTGACCCTGCGCGGTTCCAGCCAGGAGATCGCCGACAGGATGAAGGGGGAGCTGCAGGAGAGGGTTGCTTCGGCAGGCCTTGAGATAATCGATGTCAGGATCAACCAGCTTTCATATGCCGAGGAGATTGCCGCGGCGATGCTCCAGCGCCAGCAGGCCGTTGCGATAATCGCAGCAAGAAAGAAGATAGTCGAGGGCGCGGTATCCATGGTGGAGATGGCACTGGACCAGCTTAAGAAGGACAATGTCGTCGAATTCGACGAGGATAAGAAAGCCCAGATGGTTTCCAACCTTCTTGTGGTCCTTTGCGGCAACAAGGACGCCCAGCCCGTGGTCAACAGCGGTTCGATATATTAAGAGGGCTGCCTTGGACAAGGAAAAGAAACAGGTCCCGCTCAGGATTTCCGCAAAGCTCTACGAGGAGCTGCAACGATGGGCCGACGACGAGTTCAGAAGCATCAACGGGCAGATAGAGTATCTGCTCACGGAATGCGTCAGAAAGAATCGGAACAAGCGTTACAAGGATGAATGAGTCTTTCCATCTTCAACAAAACTCCACACAAAAACACCATTCAATGCACACGTGGCAGGTTGAAGATGGAGATTGCTTTTGATTATAGTGGATTTACAGTGAAAAGCGACATGATGAAAAAAATAACGGTGGTGGGACTCTGCCTGCTGCTTCTTTCACCGATCCTTTCCGCGACCGGATATGACGAGATATTGGCATCCGCGATGGAAAGGAGCTACACGATGAAGAATGCGGAGCTGACCCATCAGAACAATTTGCTGCAGCAGCAGTCGAATGATTTGGAGGACGAGCCCGTGTGGGATGTTACAGTTTCTGCGACCCCGTTTTCCTCCAACGACATCACGAAGGACGGTTTCAGGCTGACCGGACTGACGACCTCGGTGACCCTTCCCAACGACGGCAACACGAAGATTTCGATTTCTTCCCCGCTTAGCGTCGGATACGGGCAAGGGGCTTTCACGATCAGCCCGACGGCATCTGTTTCCCACAAGTTCGATTTCAATGCTTTCGACGACGACATGCTTGACGATCTCAATTCCAGCTACAACCATCTGAGCACGGAGAAATCGTATATGGAGGCCCGGTACAGCTTTGCAAAAAGCGTCGTGCAGATGCTCAGCCAGATAGTGGGGCTGGAAAAGAACATCAGGAGTCTCGAGTATCAGGTTGAGAAGGCTGACAAGGACCTTTCAGACCAGATCGCCCTCAGGCTGACCAACGAGAACAGCATAACCTACCAGCGCGCCTGTCTCGACCTCGAGCGCAACAGGTCCACGCTGGCGACCTACCGGGACCAGCTCGAAAGCGCCAAGAAGCAGTTCGAGACCAGCACCGGGCTTGTCTGGGACGGGGTGGACGATATTCCCGAACCCGAACTGCTGCTGGAGAGCTTCGAACAGGGGAACACCGGTGTAATGATAGCGGGTCTGGATGCCTCGATCGCATCCCAGAAGGTCGAACAGCAGGAGAAGCTCATGAATCCAAGCGCGCTGACGCTTTCTGGAGCGGCTGGCTTCGACTACTACAACGATGCGGCACAGAAGACAGGCGTCGCGTCCATGCTGGATAAGAATGCGGAGAACCGGATCAAGGCCGATGTTGGTGTGACGTATTCGGGACGAAACTGGAGCGTCGGTGCGACGCTGGGGGCTTCCACCCATCCGCTGAACGTGAACATAACACCGTCCCTCACCATCACCGGAAGCTGGACAAGCGACAACTCCTCCGAGAAGGACAGGCTTGAGCTTGAGAGACTCCGCAACGAAGCAATAAAGGCGAACAACAGCTATCTCGACAGCCTTACAAATTACAATATAAACGCAATGAGCCTTTCAAACAGCATCATGAGCTATCAGTTCGAGTACAGGCAGATGGAGGACGATATTGAGTATTATCAGGCGGCCCTGGATTTCGAGAAGGCGTTGTTCGAGAAGGGGCTCAATACCCAGCAGGATGTGGACGATGCCGCATTCAACCTCGAGCTTGCCGGATACGACAGGACCATCACTCTTTTGAAGGGGATGGAGCTCGAGTACGAGCTGACCATTTTTTCATTATGATCTAGGTAGGTGTTTGATATGGATGAGAACAAGAAGAATGTAAGTAGCGATATAGAGGAGAAGGCGAAGAGCCTTTCGGAACTTCAGGAAGAGAAACTCAGGGCAGCCTATGCCAGAAAGAAGAGACGTAAGAGGATCAAGACCCTGGTGGGATGGCTCGTGGTGATAACCATCTTCTCCGTGCTTTTTGTCATGTACAACCAGTATCAGGCGGATCGGGCCGCAAAGCTTGCGGAGGCCAACAAGACGGTAACAAAGGAGACGACCGTCTACGAAACCGAGTATTCGGTCACTATAGACATCTCCGGATACGTCGAGGCTTACGATATACAGGAAGCCAAGTTCAGGTCCACCGGATCCGTGACGGGAGTCTATGTGGAGGAGGGAGACGAGGTCGTCAAGGGCCAGCTCCTCGCCTCGATAGACAGCACCAGCCAGGAGGTCGCGCTTCAGAACATCCGCAACCAGATCGAGGAGGCGGAGCTCAACGGTTCCCAGAAACAGCTCGAGCTGCTGCGCCTGCAGGAGAAGAATGCCGTCAACAATCTCGATTACACGAACATATATGCCAATTTCGACGGGATCATCACCAGCGTCGATGTGTCTGCAGGTGATTATTTCGAAGCTGGCTCGTCCGTGCTCACGCTTGTGGACATTTCCAAGCTCAAGGCCAAGGTCGAGGTCGACGAGATCGACATGCAGTATGTGAAGGAGGGCATGGAGGCCAGCCTCACGTTCGACAGCATGCCCGGGCACACCCTTGCGGCACGCGTGTCGTATGTTCCGATGCTGGGACGTTATTCCTCTTCCGGAATCGGTGTCGTCGATGTGGAGCTCACGATTGACGATCCTCCTGCGAACCTGATCCCGGGATTCTCTTTCGAGGGTAACATCAATGTCGACGGACAGGTCAAGATGCTCATTGTCCCGCAGTCCGCTGTCAAGACCGAAAGAGGCGGGGTCACCACCGTCAGGAGGAAGACCGCATCCGGCGAGGAGACGGTGAACGTCAGCGTCAAGTATCTCGGGGAGAATCTCGTGCAGATTGTTTCCGACAACATCAAGGCAGGGGATGTCCTCATCTATGATTCCAAGAGCAGCAGCAACAACATGATGCCGTTCATGAGGTAGCCTATGGCTGATAACGTAATAGAGATTCTGGATGTCAGAAGATACTATCTGGTCGGGGATTTCGTAGTACGTGCTCTCGACGGCATAAATCTGAACATCCCGCGCGGTGCCTTCACCGCCATAATGGGGCCGTCCGGCTCCGGCAAGTCGACATTGATGAACATGATCGGCTGCCTTGACAGTCCGACAAGCGGTCTTGTCTCAATCGACGGCGAGGTGACCAATGCGATGGATGAGGCGGAGCTCGCAGTGGTCAGGAACCACAAGGTGGGCTTTGTCTTCCAGCAGTTCAACCTGCTGTCGAAGCTGAACGCTCTCGAGAACGTGATGACGCCGTTGCTTTATTCAGGTGGCATTCCTGGCAAGGAAAGAAGGGAGAGGGCCGAATATCTGCTGGAACGCGTCGGGCTCAAGGACAGGATGAAGCATGTTCCTTCCGAGCTCTCGGGAGGACAGAAGCAGAGGGTCGCCATAGCGAGGGCGCTTGTCAACAACCCCTCCATCCTGCTTGCGGACGAACCTACCGGGGCCCTGGACACCAAGACTGGTGATCAGATCATGAGCCTTTTCATGGATTTGAACGAGGAAGGACGCACGATCGTCTTTGTGACACATGACCGCGGACTTGGCCTGAGATGCAGGGACCAGGTTTATATCCGCGATGGAAAGATAGTGGATTACGATGTTTTTAGAGAATATTAAGCTTGCACTCTCGTCGATGTACCATAACAAGATGAGGACATTGTTGTCGCTTCTGGGCATCGTCATAGGCGTCGGTAGCGTCGTGGCGATCATGAACCTCGGAGAAAGCGCGACAAAGAGCATAAACGAATCCATGGCCATAAGCGGTATCGACATGGTCACCGTCATGCCCATGGGCAGCGCCAGGGAGCTCCAGATTTTCGATGAATCGTTCGGCTCCGTGCTTATGCAGAATGTTTCCGGCATCGACCAGGTCATACCTGTTGCGAACATGCCGGCGAACATCAGGAAGGGGCAGGAGATAAAGCAGGCCACTGTTACAGGCGTGTATTCCTCCTACTTCGATGTGAACAACCTCGAGCTCAAGGACGGGGAATTCTTCTCTGCCCAGGACAACATCAACCGCCGCCAGGTCGTCGTGCTCGGCAGTACGCTCGCCTCTGAGCTTTTTCCTGTGGGCTCCCCGGTCGGGCAGTATGTCTCCATCTTCCGCCAGCAGGCCAAGAGCTATCTTGTGGTCGGTGTCCTGGACGAGAGGAACGACACCCTCGGAAACAGCTATGACAGGGCATGCTTCATCCCGTACAACACATACGACCAGAGGTTGAAGCGTGTCACAATGCCGAACACCTATTCGATCAAGGTCAGCGAAAATACAAATGCCATCACGGTTGCCGACGATGTTGAGGACTACTTGATGCAGGTGCTTGGAAACGACGATTACTTCATGGTGTATTCACCGGCTTCGATTGTCGAGATGAGCAACGAGATCATGGCCACGTTCACCATATTCCTTTCCTGCATCGCAGGTATTTCCCTCGTGGTCGGAGGAATCGGGATAATGAACATCATGCTGGTCTCCGTTGTCGAAAGGACAAGGGAGATCGGTATCAGGAAGGCGTTGGGGGCCACACCGCGCACCATACAGGGACAATTCCTGGTTGAATCCATCACTTTGACCCTTTTGGGAGGTTTTATCGGAATTATGCTGGGAGCTTTCCTGAGTTATGTGGTATCATCATTCGCAGGATGGTCAATGTATCTGAGCTGGAAGGCGGTTTTGCTCGCGCTCGGATTCTCGACTTTTGTCGGTGTGTTCTTCGGCTGGTACCCGGCCCTGAAGGCTGCAGCCCTGGATCCGATAGAGTCGTTGAGCCATGAATGATGTATGCGAGGGAAGAAAGAGAGACTGAATAATCGTTGGAATGTGCGGGACCTCTTCAGGCATGAGAGGAGGGAGCGCATGCTGCTGACAGCCGGCCTGGTGATCGTATTCGCCGCCCTGATAGGCCTGACGGTCTTTCTTTCCGCATCGCTTCTCTCGCTGGCCCGGCTCGAAATGGAGAACACCGTGGAGAGGGCCTTCAACGATGTAATTCTCGCCCTGCAGGACGACGATGTGCCAATAAGCGCCGTCATGAGCGAGAACCATATCCTCGGGGTCGGGGTATACTCCGGCTACGGTAACCTCCTTTATTCCGTAGGTCCCGTGTACCTGAGGCTTCCTCTCACGGAGTTCCAGCAGCTTGAGCGCGACCCCGTGACGAACTCGATCACGAATTATGACAGCAAGACTGACAAGATGGAGTACATAAGGTTCTCCAACCGTGCGATAATCCCGTCCGGGCAGAGCCTCCTTCTGCCCGTCGAGGGATCGTTCGTGAATTTCCCGAACGTGATCTATCTGTCTTTCGACGGAAGCGGGTACAACGGCAAGGTCATAAGGCTCAGGCTGACTTTCTTCTGTGCGATCACCATGATACTGGTGTTCCTGTTCATTGTCATCCGCATATATGCCCAGAACAGGAAATACAAGCAGCAGCTCATAAGGCAGGAGAGCCTCGTGAGTCTCGGCCAGGCCGCGAGAACGCTCACGCATGAGATAAAGAATCCGCTTTCAGCGATAACGCTGCAGCTCGCACTTCTCAAGAGGAGTCTCGGCAAGGAGAACCAGGAGGATCTCAAGGTGATCGAGAACGAGACGCAGCGTCTTATCCAGCTCACGAACAAGGTTTCTGACTTCCTCCGCAATCCGCTCGGACAGCCGGAGCATCTGGACATTGTGCAGAGTGTGAGGAATCTGTTTCCTTTGTTCGGCGATTCCATAAGATGGGTCGGTTCGTCCATTGAAAGCGGTGTGATATATTTCGACAGGGAGAGGCTCCGTAGCGTTTTCGAGAACATACTGAAGAACGCCATCGAGGCCTGCGACGGGATGACAGTGGATGTGGAGGTGGAGATAACCCGATCGAAGAGGGGACGGTTCCATGTCTTTGTGCGCGACCGCGGATGCGGAATAAAAGCCGGTGATGAAAGGAAGATATTCGATCCGTTCTTCACCACGAAGATCCATGGCTCCGGAATAGGTCTGTCCATCACAAGGCAGTTCCTTGCCGCCGGCGGAGCAGAGCTCGCCTTCAAGAAAAGGGATGGGGGAGGCACCATCGTCGAGGTGATAATCCCCGAGTCCCGACGTGGAGATGATTATGAGAATACTGATTTGCGATGACGAGGAGAATATCCGCAATTTGCTCAAGAGGTTCTTCGCCCTCGACAAGATAGAGTGCGATACGGCGGAGAACGGCCTGAGCGCGCAGCGCATGCTGCGCGAGAATCCGTACGATGCCCTTGTCGTCGATCTGCGTATGCCGGGGCTCGACGGTCTCGAGCTCATCCGGTGGCTCAGACGCGAGGGGTTCCGCATGCCGGTCATCATGATAAGCGCACACGGCGACATAACCGATGCCGTGACCGCCCTCAAGGAAGGGGCGCAGGACTACATCGTCAAGCCCTTTGATCCTGAGGAGCTGACCATAAGGGTCAAGCAGCTTGTCGAGGCCCAGAATCTGAAGAATCTTGTGGAATCCGGTACCTCCCGGAGCAGCGAGCTGATCGGCGAGAGCGCGGGGATGCTGCGGATAAAGGAGATCATTGCAAAGATCTCGCCATCCCAGGCCACCGTGCTGATAACCGGCGAAAGCGGTACGGGAAAGGAGGTCGTTGCCAGGGAGATCCATAAGAACAGCCCTCAGAAGGATGGTCCGTTCGTTCCGATAAACATCGGAGGAGTCCCGGAGAATCTTCTTGAGAGCGAGCTTTTCGGTTATGAGAAGGGTGCGTTCACGGGTGCCGGTGGAAGAAAGACCGGATTGTTCGAGCTGGCGTCTGGAGGAACGCTTTTCCTCGATGAGATCGGCGACATGCCGCTTTCCTTGCAGGTGAAGATACTCAGGGTGCTTCAGGAGAAGAAGATAACCCGTCTCGGAGGCACCGAGCAGATGCCGATAAACGCCCGGATCATCGCCGCGACCAACAAGGATTTGGAGGAGATGGTCAGGGATGGCCGGTTCAGGGAGGATCTGTTCTACAGGCTCAATGTCGTCAGGATACGGATTCCTGCCCTGCGTGAGAGGAGCGATGACATACCCGTTCTGGCCGCATACATCATCAAGAATCTCAACAGGGACATGGGCGGCAGGATATCGGGTTTCACTACGGAGGCCGTAGAGGCGCTCAGGAGGCATGATTTCTACGGAAACGTGAGGGAGCTCGAGAACATCCTGGAGCGTGCCTGCATCTTCTGCGAAGGGGATGTGATCGACGTCGGCGACCTTGATCTCAGAAGTTCGGTCTACAAGGCCGGTATGAGGCAGACGGGCGTTGTGCAGGAGTCCGATGCCGGGGCGAAATCGCTGCGGGATGTCGAGAAGGAAGCGATCATATGCTCCCTCCACAGGTGGGAGGGCAACCGGACGAAGGCGGCGGAGGAGCTCGGGATATCACGGCGCACGCTCATTTCCAAAATCAGCGAGTATTCCATTGATCTTTGATGTTGTGCGGTCTGAAACCGTTTGATTGTTCCATCCATGTTCCTACCTGTTGCCGGATGGCATTTTAGCTTCTCTCGCTCCAGTCCGGGAACAGGAATTTTTTTTGTTGATATATATTAAACGTTTGATATAATATCCATGTTATACGGGGCCTTTTATGAAAATACTGCTCATTTCAGACATACACAGCAACAAGGAGGCATTGGACGCCGTACTTGCGTCCGAGGCCGGGTTCGACCTTCTGGTCTGCGCCGGGGATCTCGTGGACTATGGCACGAATCCGTCATACGTGGTCGACTATTTCAGGAGCCGCACCTCCGCAACCGTCCTTGTCCACGGGAACCATGACACGCACCTGGTGGAATGCTACAACACGGGCGAGTACCTGGAGGTGTCCGGAAAAAGCTACAAGTGGATACACCACAACTGCGAACGTTTGGACCGCGCACGCGTCGACTACATAGCATCCCTGCCGACACATCTGACATTTTCCGCCGACGGATGGGAGTATCTGATCCAGCACCAATATGATCAGTCATATGGAATCATCGAAAGCAGGCATCAGTTCGACGAATATTGGAAAGAGCATGCCGGTACGTCCTGTCCTCGGCGCAGGATGATATTCGGGCATTCCCACAGACAGTGCCGGCACATCCTCTGGGACGGAATGGAATGGCTCAATCCGGGAAGCATATCCTACAGGCGTCCCGACGATCCAGACAAGAGCGCGAACTACATGGTGATAGACGGTGGCGAGGTCATGTTCCGGAGCTGCCGCTACGACAGGAGCGTGCAACTGGCCGAGGCCGAGGCGTTCAGACGGTCGGGCAGGATGATGGATACCGAGGTGCAGGATTTCATGTTCTTCTTCGGGAATGCCAGAACATCCAGGGATCCGTTGTGATCGGTTACAAAAATATAACAAACGTTTGATATATTTTTCTTGACAATCGGTATATGTGGTTTATACTTTGGAAAAGAAGAAGCGGAAACAGGGTGTTTTTCGGCACATTATGTTAAGCGCTTAATATACAGAAGGAGAGATGTATGAAAAAAATCAGCGTTTTTTTACTCATTGCATTGATTGCTCTCGTTCCTGTCCTTGCCAACGGATCCAAGGAAGAGGCCGCGGCCACGCCGTCCAGTATCAAGGTCTGGGTGAGCAGCGGTTCCGAGGACGGTGTCTACAAGCAGGTGTTCGACAATCTTGAGAAATCGGTCGGGATCACCATCGTCGACGAGTATTATCCGAAGGATGAGCTGGATTCCAAGCTCCAGGTGGCCCCTCTTGTGGGCGATACTCCTGATCTTGTAATCGCCGACTATCTCATGATCCCCGCATATTACGAGGCGGGCCTGATCAATCCCGTGGAGTCCTACATGTCCGACGAGCTCAAGAACGACCTGATCCCGTCCGTCGTGGTTGAGACCTCGTATGCCGGACACACCGTGTCCATGGCCCAGTTCGATGCCGGCATGGGGCTCTGGGCGAACAAGTCCATGCTCGAGGATGCAGGAATAAGGATTCCGGAGTCTTATGCGGACGCATGGACGAAGGAGGAGTTCGAGGATGCGCTCAGGAAACTCAAGGAGAACGGTGTCGAGTATCCGCTCTACATCAGGCAGAACAAGCCGGCCTCCCTCTATTTCCAGTACATGCCGTTCCTGGCATCGTTCGGAGGTGAGTACCTCGACGAGGACACGATGCTTACCGACGGAGCCCTCAACAGCGAGGCGACGATCGAGGCGTTCGACTATCTTTCCTGGATGGTGGAAGAGGGCTACATCAATGGCAAGTGCGACTATGAGAACGGTTTCTACGAGAGGAAGGAGAGCGCACTGGCCCTTCTCGGACACTGGAAGTATACCGACCATGTCAACTTCCTTGGCGACGATGCGATAATCATTCCTTGCCCGGATCTCGGAAACGGGGTGTTCACATGCTCCGGATCGACGGTATGGGCGATGACGACTGCTGCCGTCGAGAACGGTGTCGACGACATCGTGTACCAGATCATGGAGGGAGCTCTTTCTCCCGAGAACATCCTGATCGTGACGAATTTCAACGGTGCGATCCCGTCCAGAAAGTCTGTGATGGATCAGGTTCCCGAGCTGCAGGAAGGTGGAAGGCTCTATCTCTACAGGGAACAGCTTGAAGCCGGAATCTCCGTCCTCAGGCCGCTGACTCCCGCACATATGACGATTTACAACACGATGCAGTCCGTGTATGCCGACATCATCGGTGGTGCCGATGCCGCGGAGACTCTTCAGAAGGCTTCGAAGAGCATCGACGAGGTGATCGTCGAGAACGGATGGAACAGTATCTGACCGTGACAGCCATGGCAGCCGGTACCGCCATGGCGTTTTTTTCCTTTTGACACCGCACATCCGCTGCCTGGGACGATACCGGGAGGAACGGTGTGCGGTATTTTGTAGAACGGCGTGCGTGCGTACGCCGGAGATGAGGATATGATATGACTCTTCCGTTGCAAAAAAAAGGTGGATTGCTCCGGGATCAGGCCAGGACCGCAAAGCTGTTCTGTTTCCCGGCCATGCTGTTCATCACTCTTTTCATAATTATTCCGTTCTTGTTGTCGATCTATTATTCCTTCACGAACAAGATGCTCGTGCCCAGGGTGGGAAGGGAGACGTCGTTCGTCGGACTGCAGAACTATCTCAAGGTGTTCACCAACGAAACCACCAGAAGGGCGTTCATCAACACCGGTGTCTACGCCCTGATGGTCGTGCCCGCGATCGTGGTGCTCGGTACAATCCTCGCCGTGCTTGTGAACAGGCCGATAAAGAGTGTCAAGTATTTCCGCGCGATATACTTCAGCCCTCAGGTCGTCACGATGACGGTCGTCGCGGTCGTGTGGTCCTTCATCTTCTCGCCCGGAGACTCCGGACTGATGAACTCTATTCTCAGGGCGTTCGGAATCGCACCGCAGACCTGGCTCCAGGATTCCAAGTGGGCTCTGTTCTGCATAGCCGTGATGTACATCTGGCAGAGCCTCGGCCTCGAGATGGTGATCATCCTCGGCGGGCTTCAGTATATCTCCGGGGAACTCTACGAGGCATGCGACCTCGACGGGTGCGGTCCCGTGCAGAAATTCTTCTACATCACTGTTCCGATGCTCAAGAACACCATGGTGTACGTCCTTCTTTCGGTCACGATCAACACGTTGAAGTTGTTCACCCAGGTATACGTGCTTACGAACGGTGGTCCTCAGGATTCGACGGTCTCTGTCGTCTATCAGCTGTACAAGGTCGGTTTCATGAACAACCAGCAGGGATATTCCTCCGCCATCGCCGTCGTGTTCTTCATCATAGTCCTGGGTATTTCGCTTTTGCAGAATTATTTGTTGAGGGATAAGTGATATGCAGGTAGTAAGAAATCGCAGACTTGTCAATTCGTTATATGTTCTTCTATATGTCCTTGTCGCGTGTCTTTTCATCCTCCCGATGGTCTACATGTTCGTATCGTCTTTCAAGACGGACAGCCAGATAGTGAGCGACACCTCGACGATAAGGGCTTTCCTCCCGACGGGGGATCTCAGCTTCGACAATTACGTGAGCGTCATAAACGAGGTGAAGTTCTTCAGGTTCTTCAAGAATTCGGCTCTTACTGCTGTGATCAACGTTTCCTTGGCGACGATCATAAACGGCATGATAGGTTATGCCCTGGGGCAGCTCGAGTTCAAAGGCAAGAAGATCCTGATCTCCCTCATGATAGCACTTGCCATCGTTCCCACCGAGGCGGTCATATTGAACAGGTTCATCGTCGCGAACAAGCTCGGGATGATCAACACGATATGGGGGTTAGCCCTGCCCAATGTCGGCTATCCGATGTTCATATTCCTTTATTACAACCATTTCAAGGGAATGCCGAAGGAACTGGTGGAGGCGGCGGTGGTCGACGGACAGAGGTACAGCGGCGTGTTCTGGAAGATAATGCTTCCGCTGTCGAAGCCCATCATCTCGACGGTCGCGATCATGGAGTTCATCAGGATCTGGGGCGATCTGCTGTGGCCGACGCTCGTCACGAGGGATGAGACATACAGGACGCTTCCTCTGGCCCTCAGGGCGCTGTCGACCGATGTGTACATCTTCTGGGGACAGATATTCGCGTTCTCCACTCTCATGACGCTGCCTATACTCATAGTGTTCATAATGTTCCAGAAGCAGTTCATCGAATCGATAGCGATGACCGGAATAAAGGGTTGAGCCACACAGGCCCGGCCCTCCTGGATGAGAAAAGCCCGCGTCATGCGGGCTTTTCCATTGTCTTTTTCCTTTCAGTTCCAGATGCCCTCGAGCATGAGGCATCCGTAACCCTCCACTTTGAACGGCCTTCCCGGTTCGATTGTCCGTCCTGATAGCAGGTCCTTGTAGAGGCCTGTGAAATAGTCGAACCGGACATCCTCCTCATCCGGGGAGTAGTTGAACACGCAGAGCAGGACCTTCTGATTCCTTTTTCTGCGTATTGCGAAAACATGTCTGTTGCCGCTGTTCCAGGTGCTGACCTCGGCATCGGGACAAAACAGCTCGCTTCCTGCCCTGATTCCGTAAAGCTTTCCAAGTATTTTGTACAGCCTGTTCTCGAGTGTCCCATCCTTACCGATCCTTTCGGCCTTGCGCCAGTCGAATCTGGATCTGTGCAGGTATCTTGAATCATCCTTTTTAAGATCGTCGTCCTTGTATGAGTAATCATTGAGCTGCCCGATCTCGTCCCCGCTGTTGATGAGAGGGAACCCCCTGAGAGAGAAGACGGTCGCATACAGCAACCTGTAGCGTGCTATGGCCGTTTCCAGTTCGGCCTGGTCTCCGTCCTCTGCCGCCTGTTCCATCCCGCATAGCGACGCCGTGGTCCCGCAGCTCCTCGCATCCAGGGTCTTTGGGTCGTAGTTGTACAGCTCGCCGCGTGAGAAGGAGCCGGGGAACCTTCCTTGGTAGAATTCGTACTGGAAGATTTTGTGCTTCAGCGGATCGGCTCCCACAAGAGGCTCCTTGCGTTCGTCGAAGCCCCAGCCTATGTCGTCATGGCATCTGAGGTAGTTGACGAAGTTCGCGTTTTCCCCGAGGCTCAGAAGATCCACAGTCTGGTAGTCAAGCAGACGGACGTCCCGGCTGGAAAGAGCACCCCATATGTTGACCATTGACGCAACCCCGTAAAGGAGGTGGCATTCCGGTTTCTCCCTGGTGCCGAAATATGCCGCAAGCTCCTTCGGTGCCATCACGACCTCGCCCTTCAGGATGACCGCCGGGCATACGGTCTCAAGAATCATCCGCACCATCCGGACTATGGTGTGGACCTGTTTGAGGTTCCTGCAGTTCGTGCCGATCTCCTTCCAGATGTACGGCACCGCGTCGAGACGGAATATCTCGATTCCCTGGTTTGCCCAGAAGAGCATGGAGAATACCATGTCGTTGAACACCGCGGGGTTCTTGTAGTTCAGATCCCATTGGGTGGGGTAGAAGGATGTGAACACCCATTTTCCCATCTTCGGGCAGTACGTGAAGTTTCCGGGGGCGGATTCCGGAAACACCTCAGGACAGGTCTTCTCGTATTCGTCAGGAATCGTGCGGTCGGGGAAACAGAGATACCTGTCCTGGTATTCCAGGTCGCCGTCCATGGCCCTTCTTGCCCATTCATGCTCGTTCGATGTATGGTTCATCACCATGTCCATGCAAAGGCTGATGCCGTTTGCCCTCAGTTCGTCCGCCAGATCCGCCAGGTCGTCGTTGGTACCGAACTTCGGATCGACATTGTTGAAGTCGCTGACGGCGAAGCCTCCGTCGTTGTTTTCCCTGGGAGTTGCAAGGAAAGGCATGAGATGCAGATACGTTATATGCATGTCCCTGAGATATCCGACCTTCTCCTTGAGCTTTCTGAAGGTGCCGGAGAAAAGCTCGGTGTACATCGTCATCCCGAGCATCCTTCCTTCAAGATACCAGGTGCTGTCGGAGAGCCTTTTTTTGTCCAGCCTCCTGAGGTCCTCCTTCCTGCTGTCGAAGAATCTCCTGAGCCCCGTCTCGAGGGAGTTCAGCATGCTCCTGTTCCTGTACAGTTCCATATATAGCCATTCGAGTTCGTCCTTGTGACGCATGAACCTCGATTCAAAAGTATCCATCAGATCCTCCGGAATGTGTCATGATATATCAACCGTTTAACATAAGAATATACCCGCCCTTGGGTTCTTGCAAGTAAAATCTTATCATAGTCAAGCCTTTGGGTGGCATTGAAGAATATGGCATGAACAGGTTTTTCCGGCATGATGTGGCATGCGGTTTCATGGTCTTATGCCCGAGGTGCTCCGTCATGGTATTCCTTCTCTTGGGAGCAATTTGCCGTTCCGTTGCAATTACAACATATGTTCGATTCCATATCTGGTATATTCGGCTTGATCGGAGGATTATCTGAAATGAGAAGAAAAACATATCTGTTGGTGATCCTGCTTCTTGCGGCAACCGTCCTGTATGCCGCAGGGGCGAAGGAGGATCCGTCCGTGGTCCTTTCCGCGGCACGGAGCGCCACGAAGGTCGACATCGCAGCCCTGAAGGGACCGACGGCGATGGGGATGGTAAAGCTGATGGCCGATTCCGATGCAGGGATTTGTGGGGATGGCAACGAGTATTCCTTCGTGCTCGAGGGGGCAGTGGATGCCGTCACGCCGAAGCTTGTCAAAGGGGATGTCGACATCTCCGCGATTCCCGCCAATCTCGCTTCGGTGCTCTACAACAACACGAATGGACAGATACAGGTCCTTGCGATAAACACCCTCGGGGTGCTTTACATCGCGGAGAAGGGCGATACGGTGAAAAGCGTTTCCGACCTGCGGGGCAGGACCATCTATGCTTCCGGGAAGGGGGCCACGCCAGAGTATGCCCTGATGTACATACTCGCGCAGAACGGTCTGGAGGTCGGTAAGGACGTGTTCATAGAATGGAGGAGCGAGCACGCCGAGTGTGTTGCGGCCCTGCTGGCGTCCGATGACGCCGTTGCGATGCTTCCACAGCCGTTCCTGACGACTGCCCTCCTGACTAATCCGGATGTGCGCATAGCCCTGGACCTCAACAGTCTCTGGTACGACAAGATGGGTTCCGTGCTGATCACCGGCGTGGTTGCCGCGAGGAAGGATTTCGTGCAGGAAAACGAGGATGCGGTCAGGGCGTTCCTTTCCAGCTACGGGAAATCCGTGGATTTTGTCAATTCGAATCCGGAGGAGGCTGCAAAGCTGATCGGAGATTATGGTATAATTGCGGAAAAGGTCGCGCTCAAGGCTCTTCCCGGATGCAACATAACCTTCATTTCAGGGGAAGAGATGCAGGAGGCGCTTTCTAATTATCTTGGAGTGCTGTATGAACAGAATCCTGCGAGCGTCGGAGGAAAAGTTCCTGAAGACGGATTCTATTTCAAATAGGATCGTCAAGATCCTGCCTGTGGCGGTCTGGCTGCTTGTCTGGCAGGCCCTGGCCTGCTGGATAGGGCAGGACGTGCTGCTTGTCGGGCCCGTCCGGGTTCTCGGACGGCTTTTGTCGCTTGCCTGCACGTCCTCTTTCTGGTCGAGCATCGCATTCAGCCTGAGGAGGATACTCGCCGGTCTTTTCCTCGCATTGCTTATAAGCATCCCGACATCGTTCCTCTCGTACCGCAGCAGGGTTTTCTCCGCAATGCTCGCCCCTGTCGTGCAGTTCATGAAGGCGACCCCTGTCGCGAGCATAGTCATCCTCGTGCTGATCTGGGTCAACAGCCGTAACCTTTCCGTTGTCATTTCGTTCCTGATGGTTTTCCCCGTGATGCATTCGTCCCTCTCGGAGGGTCTTGAGAACGTGGACAAAAAGCTTTTGGAAATGGCGGAGGTGTATGCCGTGGGATGGAGGAAGAAGGTGAGGTATGTCATCATCCCGGAGCTCGTTCCGTTTTTCCAAAGCGGAATCACGATAGCTCTTGGGCTCTGCTTCAAAAGCGGTATCGCCGCCGAGGTGATCGCGATTCCGTCCGGCTCGATAGGTGAGAAGCTTTACGAGGCCAAGATATATCTCTCCACTCCGGATCTCTTTGCCTGGACGGTGATGATAATAATCCTTGCGAAGCTGTTCGAGGCTTTCTTCCTCATGCTTGTGCATATTGCTGCGGGGAGGCTTGTGAAATGAGGATTTCTGGTCTGAAAAAAAGCTTCGGGGACAAGAAGGTGTTCTCGTCGCTTGATCTTGAGATACCCGAGCATGAGCTCACGGTCTTCATGGGCCCTTCCGGCTCCGGAAAGACGACCCTGTTCAGAATCATACTGGGGCTCGAGAGGCCGGATTCCGGCTCGGTATTCGTGCAAGGCCGTGTCGGTGCTCTTTTCCAGGAGGACAGGCTGATAGGCAACCTCAGCGTCATGGGAAACCTGATGCTGGTGACAAACGACCGGCAAAGGGCCTCGGAATACCTGCTTGCGTTGGGCCTTTCCGGGGAGGAGGGGACAAAGGCCTGTGAGCTCTCCGGAGGCATGGCCAGACGTGTCGCCCTGGCAAGGGCCCTCCTGGCACCGTTCGACACCCTTGTCGTGGACGAGCCGTTCTCGGGCCTGGATCCCGAAGCGAAGAAGCTTGCGGCAGGCCTGCTGCTCTCGAAGACCGCAGGACGTACCGTCCTTCTGATTACGCACGATGCGGACGACCTGCCGTTGCTCGGCTGTCCGCGCGTGGTCGATTTTCCCTCCGGACGGATGCTCTTCGTCCCCGGGTTATAAAACATTTGTTGTTGTGGTATCATGTCGGTGGAGTTCGAGATGTTTTTGACAGACGATGATGCTTTGAGGATCAGGAACATGCTGGGCACAAGGCCCGAGAGATGCATCATAGCCGACTGCGTCTACAAGTCAGGGTCCTTCTGTGGTTTTTCTTTTTCGGTTTCCGACACCAAGGGACAGTATTTGTCGGTTCCCTATTCGGATGTTCCGGCAAACGGATATGCTGATCTCGCAGAGCGGCTTGCCGTCAGGAAGAGGGATCCTTTGAAAAAGGATGCCTCAAATGTCCTGGATGGCATCGTTTCCCTCGTCAGGGAACTCGGGCTGGATCTGAAGGACGAGGAGGTTTCAGGGCTGGCGGACCTCACCCATCCCGTGCTCCTTGCAAACGCGGTCAAGCGCTGAGGGGCCAAACTACACACTTTCATTCCTTTGTATTATAATTGCCGACATGAACGGACAAAAACTTCCACATTGGGATCTCAGCCCAATATACCGTGGTGTCGGCTGTGATGATTTCCTGGACGATCTTGAAAAGATTTCCACGCTCAGCCAGGAGCTGAAGGACAGGGTGCGTTCCTCGAGCCTGTACGATCTTCTCATCCTGGCAGACAGGATAGCCGCCCTGGTATCCAATACTTCGGCCTACGCGTCGGCCTGTCTCTCGACCGACACAGCCGATCCTTCGTACATGCTGGCCAACAGCCGCGCCGAGGAGGCTTCGGTCGCATTCTCCTCCGCCATGCAGCTCCTGATTTCAGAAGCATCGGAGAGGAAGGACGAGTTTTCCGATCCGAGGCTCAAGGACTATTCTCTGCTTTTGTCGGAGTTCCTTGTGCAGGGCTCCCATCAGATGAGCTGCAAGGAGGAGGATCTGGCCCTCGAGCTGCTCAGGACAAGCGCGAACCAGTGGGAGAGGCTCCAGGAGGCGGTCACCTCGTCGATACACGACGGGGACATGACCCTGATACAGCTCCGGGGCCTTGCGTCGTCGCCCGACAGGAACGAAAGAAGGAACGCCTTCGAAAGGGAGCTGCGGATACTGAAGGAACACGAGGTCGCGCTCGCCTACAGCCTCAACGGAGTAAAAGGCACAACCCTGGCCCTCGAGAAGAGAAGGGGATGGAAGAGCCCGCTGGAAAGGAGCCTGTTTTCCTCAAGGATATCCGGAAGGACTCTCGATGCCCTGATATCGGCTCTTGAGGACTCCCTTCCCATGTTCCGCCGCTACTTCTTGACCAAGGCACGCCTGCTGGGGCTTGAAAGGCTCGAATGGTACGACATCTCCGCCCCTGTTGGCAAAAGCGTTGGGAGATACTCTTTCGAGGAGGCAAGGGACATCATAGTCTCCTCCTATTCGAAGTTCTCCCCGGAGATGGGGGATTTCGCCAGAAATGCCTTTGAGAAAGGATGGATAGACGCCGAACCGAGGAAGGGCAAGGTGGGGGGCGCCTACGATACCGCCTTCAGGAAGAGCGGGGTGTCGCGTGTTCTCTGTAATTACGACTATTCCTACGACAGTGTCGCGACCCTTGCCCATGAACTCGGACATGCATACCACGACCATGTCGTACGCGATCTTCCGGTACTTCTTTCCGACTATCCCATGACTCTTGCCGAGACCGCCTCCATATTCGGTGAGACGGTCGTTTTCACGGAGGTGCTGAAAAATCTGGACAAGGATGGGAAGCTTCCTGTCATCGAACAGTTCGTCGCCTCCGCCGCGCAGGTCTGCGTGGACATCCTCTCGAGGTTTTACTTCGAGAAGGAGCTTTTTGAGCGGAGGAGGTCTGGGGAGCTTTCGCCGGACCAGCTCTGCAGCATGATGTTGGATGCTCAGGAGCGTACGTACGGCGATGCGGTAGGTGTGAAGCATCCGTACATGTGGGCTGTCAAGGGCCACTATTATTGCGAGGCCTTCAGCTTCTACAATTACCCGTATGCCTTCGGACAGCTTTTCGCCCTGGGACTTTTCAAAAGGGCCGGAGGATCCCCGTCGTTCGCCTCGTCCTACAGGGACCTGCTTCTCAGGACCGGAATGCAGGACGCCGTGTCTGTCGGACTTTCCGCCGGGATGGACATGGAGGATCCGGAGTTCTGGAAGGAGGGGGTATCCGTGATAGCCTCCTATGCCGGGGAGCTTGAGAATTGGCTTTAAGGATAGAGAAATACGTGAACGGGGCCTATGGCCTCGCACATGACGAGGACGGCAGGGTCCATCTTGTGGCAAACGCCCTTCCAGGGGAACTGGTCGAGGAGAAGGACGTAAGAATGAAGGGGTCCGCCATCATCTCCTCCTGTGCCGGCGTGCTGGAGAGGAGCCCGATGCGGACAGAGCCTCCATGCCCGCTTTACGGTATCTGCGGGGGATGCGATTTCCTCATTGTCTGCGAAAGGGACTCCGCGATGCTCAAGCAGCAGGCGGTCGCGGACAATCTCAGAAGGATCGCGGGGCTTGATGTCCGGTCCGTCTTCGAGCCTCCTGCCTACGATCGGTTCGGGGGATACCGCTCGCGTTGCCGGGTGCATGTGGACCCGAGGAGCGGAAGGGCCGGTTTTCTCGCAAGATCCAGCAACGGGCTTGTGGATGTGGGTTCCTGTCCCGCCCTGTCCGAAAAACTGGATCATTTCCTATCCGGGGGCAGGGACTTGCTGTTCAGACGTGCAAGGACCCTGATGATAGAACGTGGGCTGAACAGGAACACAGGATGTGTCGAGCTTCCGATGCAGGAGGGCTTTGACGGCGTTTCGTTCGGCCGGGAGCGGGTCTTCGCCCTTGGTTACTCGGTTTCCGCCGACGTGTTCTTCCAGAGCAACCTCCGTCTGCTGCCCCGGCTTCTCTCCTTCGTGCATGACAGCACCGTCGGGGAGGTTGTCATGGACCTGTACAGCGGTGTCGGTACGTTCTCCAGGCTGTTCGAGGGCGAGGGGAGGAAGGTATACGCCGTTGAAAGGCAGAAGGAGTGTCTTGCGCTCTCCCGTATCAACGCCCCGTCCACACATTCCTTCACGGACGATGCCGCGGCCTTTGCACGCAAGGTATCCACATGCGTCGACACAGTGATTGTGGACCCTCCGAGGGTGGGGCTGGCAAAAGAGGTCCCCGGTCATATATCGGACCTCCGTCCCTCCCGCATCGTCTATGTCTCCTGCGACAGCATCACGGCATCCCGGGATCTGGCCGCGTTCTCCGGGGCTTACGAGCTTGTCTCCGCCAGGCTTTTCGATTTCTATCCTGGCTCAAGCCACGAGGAGACGGTGTTCGTGCTTGACCGGCGCTGAAAAAAATGTTTTGCCTTCTTCGTTTCGCGGGGTATAATATCAGTGGGGGGAGGATTGCTCCCCTGGAAAATGAGAATTGTGTTCGGTTTTTCATTTTTGCATAACTTAACTCCTATCAGATGATGCCGGCTTCGTTGATCCCGGCATCATTTCTTTTCTCCATGAGCAGGTTTATGCCTGTCGGTAAACGTTTAATATACCTGGTGATGTAAATTGTCGGATAATATGTGATATGGAATCACTGTGAATGATGGTGCAGAAATACCGATTCACTTCCATATTATTGATATAATATCATGATTCTCAAATAATTAGCATTTTGCATGCCTCACCGGTACCTTTTCCCATATTGTTGGTGTTTAGCCGGTCTGCATATATATCAAGCGTTTGATATCAAAATACTTTTTTCTTGATAAATGAAATGAATTATGTGAGAATTATCGATGAAATATCACTTTGAGATTCAGGTGGAACGATATGGCTACCATAAAGGATGTCGCGGAGCTCACAGGATTGAGCATCGGTACCGTAAGCAGGGTTTTGAACAACAGGGGATACATTTCACAGAAGACCAGGAAGAACGTCGACGATGCGATGAGGAAGCTCAACTACCAGCCGAACGCCATCGCCAGATCGCTGAGCAAGTCGTCGTCGAATATAATCGGCGTGATCATACCGATGCTCCAGAATCCGTTCTTCGCATCGCTTTTGTCCGCGATAGAGAACGAGCTGGAGGGCAGGGGATACCAGCTGCTTCTGTTCATCTCCGACGGGGACGGCAAGAAGGAAGGCGAGCTTCTTAGGGAATGCCGGCGCAACAGGGTTGCCGGAATAATCCTTTGCTCAGGCAATTTCGAGGCGATGAGGATTTCCGATCTGGATGTGCCCGTGGTATCCATAGAACGAAGCAGGAAGAATTCCTCGGTTTCAATTGAATGTGACAACTACAAGGGAGGAAGCCTCGCCTGCAGGCATCTTTACGACATCGGGGCGCGCAACATCGTCTATGTTTATGGAGCCCAGGACTATCCCATGCCCGCCGACGCCCGCCAGAGCGGATACGAGGACGCCTGCCGCGAGCTCGGATTGCCAATCAAGATATACAAGACAGGAAGCGATGATTTCCATCATCAGGATTATTTCGACCTGCTTGGCAGGGTTTTTGATGAGAACCCGTCAATGGACGGCCTGTTCTGTTCCTCGGACATGATTGCCGCCCAGGCACTGAAGGTTGCATCGAGAAGGGGTGTCGCGGTCCCCGACGAGCTGGGCATCGTGGGCTTCGACGATTCGGCAATCGCCGTGCTGACCACTCCGGAGCTCACCACGATACACCAGCCTGTGGACGAGATGGCCTCATTGGCCGTCGGTTCGCTCCTGTCTTCGATAAAGACCCGCAGCTTTTCCACGACAAGCGTCGTCGTCGACGTGCATCTGGTGGAACGTGGCAGCACCGGCAGCCAAGGATGAGTTTTGTTTTTCATAAGGATATTTGGAGGATCATATGGATTGTCTTTGTTTTGGGGAGGTCTTGTGGGATGTCTTCGGCGACAAGAAGACCCTCGGTGGCGCTCCGTTGAACGTCGCGGGCCATTTTTCACGGCTTGGCGGCAACGCATCAATCGTGAGCTGTGTCGGGGACGATGAGCTCGGCAGGCTCACGCTGGCGGCCATGGACGATCTGGGTATCGACAGGCGTTTCGTGCATGTTGACCCATCGTGCGTGACGGGCAGGGCCCTGGTCACGCTTGCGGATGGAATACCTTCCTACCGTTTCGACGATCCCAGTGCATGGGACCGTATAGAACTGACGGATGAGGAGAAGGATGGGATCTGCTCGAAGGCCTGGGATGTCTTTGTCTTCGGCACCCTGGCACAGAGGAACAGTGTTTCCAGGAATACGCTTTGCTACCTGCTGGACAACGTCGATGCCGGCACGGTTTTCTTCGACGTCAATCTCCGTCTTGATTTTTATAACGCCGAGATAATCAGACATGGTATCGAGAAGGCAGGAATACTTAAGATGAACGACGAGGAGGTTCCCGTCGTGTGTGAGCTTCTGGGTGTGGAAAGCGACAATCCTGTTTCGACGCTGATCGACCTGTATTCGCTCAAGGCAGTGCTTGTCACCAGGGGCAAGGCCGGTTCCGACATCTACTTTGACGGACGGATGCACCACCAGAGCAGCAGGAAGGTGAAGGTCGTGGACACTGTGGGCGCAGGCGACAGCCTCTCCTCCGGATTCCTGTATTTCCTGACAAAGGGGGATGAGGTGCCCGTGGCATTGGAAAAGGCATCAATGCTGGCAGACTATGTGGTACAGCATTCAGGGGCGATCCCGTGCTATGACGAGGAGATAAGAAGGCAGCTTGGAATATGAGAAAACGGAAAGCCGGGAGTCCGGCTTTCTTTTTTCAATCCTGTTCCCTCAGTGCCGAATAGATGTCGTATATCCTGAGATTCCTTCCGATGTCCTCCTCGCTTATCTCCGAATACGAATTGAACACCACGCTCTTTTCCCCTGACGGGCGCACTTCGAAGAAGCTGTCGGAGAACAGGCCCTGCGTGTTCTCCATCTCCAGATGCACGGCAAAAGCCGGTTTCTGGCATTTTATCCTTATCGAGAAGGATTTGTCGTTGATCTTCCTCACCGAGTATTCGAGCATCGGATCCTGGTAGTTGCATTTCTCGATCTCGTCGAGCAGGAGGGTGAGCTCGCGGTGCAGGTCGAACGTCCTCATCTTCACATATACGAATTCCTTTTTCCTGTCATGGCCCCGGAGGTCTATGTCCTTTATCTTTACCGCGCTGTGCATCGGCACCTTTGTTGCATATATCTGCTTGTTCCTCTTCTGCCCCTCGTATTCCATGAATTTGACGGATATCTCCACATCCTCGTCCTTGTCCCCGTCGTTCGATACGAACACTGAGAGGATGTCGTTTTCTATGAACATGATAGGAACCAGGTCCGCATAGAACCTGCGTGCGGCATAATGGCTGGGCTTCCATGTCCCGTCGCTTGAAACCGTCGAGAGGAGGTTGTCGTAGACCACCCCGTGGTTGGAGTTGCTGCTGCGCGTCTTGAGCACCCATCTTTCCAGGTCTATGGCATCCAGGAACATCCCCAGGTATCCTTTCCCTTTCCTGACTGAGGCGTCGAATATGTCGCAGTTGACCGCACCGTGCATGAACGATGGATGGAAGGCGTAGGCCGCGACGTTCTCGGGATGAAGCACGATTATCCCGAGCCTGTCGGTAATGTTGTAGAACATGTGGCTTTCATGACCGCTTTCTATGAACAGCACGTTTATGTTTGCGTTCGCCGCGGATATGAGCAGTGTCTCGTATCTTCTCTGGTCGTGATGGATCATCACAGGCCATACCGCTCCTTTTGCAAAGGTTTCCATGCCGTTGACATGCAGCGCCCCGTCCTTGATCTCTATCGTACGGAAGGCGACCCTCCTCTCGAGAACCTCGCCGTCGATCGAGAGGACCGCGGTATAGAGTATCTGCCTTCCGTGTCCTGCGATGTTCCAGCATTCGACCTCCGTGTCGCCGATCTCGGTTTCGGTCTCGTAGATTCTGCGGCCTTTGGTGAATGTGACATCGAACGAGGTCGTTTTTCCAAGCAACGACAGGCTTATCACCCCGGAGGCGTCCCGGAACGAGCAGTAGTCGATCTCGGTCCTGATTTTCCATTTTCCGTCCTCGTGCCGCGGTCTCAGGTGTGCCGAATAGACCACTCCGGTATCCGTGACCACCAGGGAGGCTTCCCCGCAGAACGATGTGTTCACAACCGCCCTGATCGTGTTCTCCTTTTTCAGCAGATCGGTTATGTCGTCCGAGCCGGGGTTGACCCCGTTGATCTCAACCTGTATCGCCTCGGGCATCTTCAGAACGCACCGGCCTCCGGTTCCCGGATGAGGGAACTTTCTTTCTATCGACCATTTCATGTCGCTGAGATATCTGATCTTCTCGCTGACGGCCTTTGATGCGATCAGCTCCGTATATATGCTGTTTGCCGTATTGATTTCCAGACTTTTGTGCTTCTCAAAGAAGGTCGTGTATTTTTTGACGGCATCGTCCTGGCACGGGCTGAGCTTCCACTGCCCGGACAATGATATTGTCTTTGTCACTCCTGCCTCCCTCCGCCTTGTCCGTTTCCAGTACCGGGCGGCCTGTTTGGAAAACATCAGAACGATGTTTCATCTTTTCCCCTACTACTATAGCATGGCGGCAGAGGGAAGGCAAAATGTTTGTTTTGTGAAGCTCTGCCGTGCCTGTGTTGTTTTTACGAGTGTATTTTTGGGTCGAAATACAATATAATCGCAGGTATGAAAGATGGATTTTTGAAGGTTGCCGCGGCGAGCCCCGAGCTGAAGGTCGCCGATCCCTTGTTCAATGTCGGCAGGATGATGGAGCTTTTCGATCTTGCGAAGGGCTACGGCGTGAAGGTGCTCGTGTTCCCCGAGCTTTCCATAACGGGCTACACATGCCAGGATCTTTTCTTCTCCGACAGCCTTGTTGAAAAGGCGCACCAGGCCCTTTCTGCCTATGCCGGGCACAGCGCCGGGTGCGACATGCTCTCGTTCGTTGGATATCCGCTTGTCCACAATGGCAAGCTTTACAACACGGCCGTTGCGGTGCAGAACGGGAGGATCCTGTCATATACCGCGAAGACGTTCCTTCCTTCGTATGCGGAGTTCCAGGAAAACAGATGGTTCTCCCCATCCTTGGAAAAGAACATCGTGCTCGATGACGGCGCGGTGTTCGGGAACAGGATAATCCACAGGGCGGGAAGGTTCTCCGTCGCGGCCGAGATCTGCGAGGATCTCTGGGTTCCCGTGTCCCCGTCGGTATCGCATGCCGCCGCCGGGGCGCAGATAATCGTCAATCTTTCGGCTTCCGACGAGGTGGTGGGCAAGGATGACTACCGCAGGAATCTTGTTGTGATGCATTCGGCGAAAACCGTATCGGCTTATGTGTATGCCGATGCCAGCGAATGCGAAAGCACCAGCGACATGGTGTTCGCAGGGGTGAATCTGATTGCGGAGAACGGAACGTTGCTGGAGGAGGGATCCTATGCACTGGAGTCGCTGACCGTCTCCGAGGTGGATGTCGGCAGGATAGATGCTGAAAGGAAAAGGCTGACGACGTTCACCGTCCGGGAGAATCCTGAATACACCTACATCGACATCGCATTCGATGAGGTCGAGACCGTCCTGACCCGCAGGATCGCCATGCTGCCCTTCGTGCCGTCCTCGAACGAGGAGAGGCATGTCCGTTGCGAGAAGATCCTCTCCTTGCAGGCGATCGGACTGAAGAGGAGGGTTCTGCATACAAAGGCAAGGACCCTTGTCGTCGGGCTCTCTGGAGGGTTGGACAGCACCCTTGCCCTGCTTGTGTGCGTCAGGGCCATGGGCATGATGGGCCGGAGCCGCAAGGACATCCTTGCCATCACGATGCCCTGCTTCGGAACCACCAAAAGGACGAAGGGCAATGCGGAGAAGCTTGCTTCAGCCCTGGGGGTGTCGTTCAGGACAATAGACATAAAGAGGAGCGTGCTTTCCCATTTCAGGGACATAGGTCAGGATCCGGAGGATCTTTCCGTGACATACGAGAATGCTCAGGCAAGGGAGCGCACACAGGTTTTGATGGATGTCGCCAACAGCACCGGCGGCCTTGTTGTCGGTACGGGGGACCTGAGCGAGCTCGCTCTCGGATGGGCCACGTACAACGGCGACCACATGAGCATGTATGCTGTCAACGCCTCGATTCCCAAGACCCTTGTGAGGCACATCGTGGGTCATGTGGCCTCGCTGGGCGGCCCCGGGGCGAAGGTTTTGCATGACATACTCGACACGCCGGTATCCCCCGAGCTGCTTCCCGCGAAGGACGGCGTGATAAGCCAGGTCACTGAGGATATTGTCGGCCCGTACGAGCTGCATGACTTTTTCATGTACTACCTCGTGCGGTATGGCTTCGGAGCTGGGAAGATCTTCAGGCTCTCCCTGCGTGCCTTCGACGGTGTGTACGACAGAAGCACCATCCTCAAATGGCTTGGAACCTTCCTGCGGCGGTTCTTCTCCCAGCAGTTCAAGCGCAATTGCCTTCCTGACGGACCAAAGGTCGGAAGCGTGACGTTCAGTCCCCGCTCCGATTGGAGGATGCCGAGCGATGCCTCCCCGCAGGCCTGGTTGGACGAGCTGGAAGAGCTGAGGTGAAACCTTTGCGGACATGGGTTGTTTTACATATCGGATTAATAGGAGTAGTGACATGAAAAAGAAATTCATTGTTTTTCTCGTGATGCTGGCTCTTGTTCCCTCGGTGATGTTCGCTGATGTTCTCCAGCTGGGAATGAACGTGGGATATAAGAACAGCTATGCACAGATCGAGGACGAGGGCCTCGAGTTCAAATGGGATAATTTCGTCTTCGGACCGGATATCAGGCTGAACCTTCTCTGCTTCGGCCTCGATGTATCCATGGACATGGGGTTCCCTGGTGATGCGGTCGTGCTCAACACCAAGGCCGTCGGCACGATCTATCTGAAGCTTCTGGACTTGATAAGGATCAGCCTCGGAGCCGGTGTGGGAATGCCGTTCATGGTCGAGCATGGGGATTGGACGGTCAACGGCGAGCCGATGGAGAAGTTCGTCGATGTGCTCAAGGATTCCAATCTCATCTACAGGGTGGGGCTGGGCTTTACGATCGAGCCGGTCGAGATAGTCGCTAACTGGGACATACCCAGCGAGGGACCGCTTGGCGGCGGTGATCTGTTCCCCGCGGTCAAGGCCAGCACGTTCAGCGTCGGGGTGCTGTTCAACCTGTTCTGATCCCGTACCGTTTTTTTTTGGGTTGCCTGAGGTTCTATCCCAGGCAATTTTGTTTTATCATTGGTTGCATATGGGTGATACGCTTAAGATATTTTTTTCAACCATCATACTGGTGCTGATAACCAGCATCGTATTCTTTGCACTCTACTTTTTGTTTCCTGCCGTCTCCGAGCAGGCGTTCGGCATATCGTACCGGTCCTCGAAGGAGGCACCGGTCGAGACGTTGAACAGGATTCTTGAGGAGACGGCACCCGACCGGGCTGCCGACGAAACGCCTGTAGGGACAGTGTCCGTGGCAGTTCCTGCCGGATCCGCGGACGCATCCGCAACGCCTGTGGCTGATGAGGCCGCTTTTGCCGACGGGCCTTCCGCAGATCCTGTTGCCGTTGCGGCGGAACCTGATTTGGAGGAGTCCCTTCCTCCTGTGACAAGCTCGGGAGAGGAGGTCCTCGCATTCTTCGACACGGCAAAGGGCAGGACGCTCGTCGGTGCCGCGGGGATGATCGGAGGTCTTGACCTCGACATGGCCGCCATGGCGGACACAATGGGAGGCAGGAATCTTGTCAACACGGTCGGCGAGTATCTTGAGAAGACGGGACAGAGCATGGACGACATCTTCTCGAACAAGGCGATAATGTCCGCCCTCACGGGGAAGGTCGACGAGAAGGTGGCAGGCCTTCTTTCCTATCTTGAAGAAGAAGGTGCGATTTGAGGATTACGTTTCTGGGCACCGGGACAAGCCATGGGATTCCCGTGCTGGGCTGCAGCTGTCCCGTATGCACGTCGGAGGATGTCCGTAATGTCAGATACAGGTCATCCATCCTGGTTGAGTCCGATGGCGTGTCGGTGGTCGTGGATACAGGATACGAATTCCGTCTTTCCGGAATAAGGGCAGGCTTGAGGAAGGTCGATGCCGTGCTCTACACCCATTCCCATTCCGACCATATCATGGGGCTTGACGATTTGCGGGTATTCACCCGGGACAGGCGGCTTCCGGTCTTCGGCAATGCCCGCACGATCGCCGACATCAAGGAGAAATTCCCGTATGCGTTCAGGCATTACGACGGCAATTACGGCCTTCCCCTCCTGGATGCGTGCGTCCTTGAGAACTACAGGACCTTCTCCGTCGGGAGCCTCGAGGTGCTTCCCGTGCCCGTATCCCACGGATGCATGGAGATTTTGGGATACCGTTTCTCCAATTTCGCATATGTAACGGACGTCTCCTGCATCGGGGATGAGTCCTATGAGGCACTGAAGGGGGTCGATGTCCTTGTCCTGGGAGCGTTGAGGAAAAGGCCGCATGCGACGCATTTCTCGTTCGACCAGGCCATGGAGGCGTTTTTGAGGATCGGTGCGGGACGCTGCTACTTCACGCATGTCAACCATGAGACATCGTACGAGGAGATAAACAGGCTTTACGGCCGGTTCGGCATACAAAGCGCCTATGATAATCTGGTATTGGAGGTTTGAATGAGCATGGAACTGTTCAGCGATGAGGAACTCGACCAGGAGAAGCTGGAGGAGGAGAGGTCGCGGGAGAAAGAGGATATAGAGAAGCGGATACGTAAGGAAAAGGAGGAGCGGGTCGAGGAGGAGACCACGTTCGTCTCCGACAGTAAGCTTTACATCATCGACGGCTATTCGCTGATATACCGTTCCTACTTCGCTTTTCTCAGCCATCCGCTCACCGATGGCCAGGGAAACAACATGAGCGCGTATTTCGGCTTCTTCAATACTCTGCTGGCCCTCATGTCGCAGTACAGGATGGACTATCTGGCCGTGACGATGGATGAGAAGGAGCCTACGTTCAGGCACAGGATGTATCCCGGGTACAAGGCAAACCGTGACAAGGCGCCGGAGGACCTGCATGCCCAGGTGCCGCTGATAAGGGGCACGCTGGAGAAAATGGGGATACAGGTGCTGTCCAAGCCCGGCTACGAGGCGGACGACGTCATCGCCAGCCTCACGCGCATTGCGGCCGGGCATGGGGTGGACACGGTCATGTTCACGGGGGACAAGGACCTGCTGCAGCTTGTCGGCGACCATGTCTGCGCGCTCCGCCCGCCGAAAAAGGGGGAAAGGAGCTACAGCCTCTTCACACGCAACGAGGTGTATGCCGAATTCGGGGTATATCCGGAGCAGATCGTCGATTATCTCGCACTCATCGGGGACGCCGCAGACAACATCCCGGGGGTCAAGGGAATCGGAGAGAAGGGTGCGGTCAGGCTTTTATCCGAATTTGTAAGCCTTGACGGGATATACCGCAAGATCGACCGTACGGGGCCGGGGGTCAGGAAGAAGCTGGAGGACGGCAGGGCCTCCGCCGAGATGTCAAAGGTCCTCATAACCCTCTCGTTCGATGCCTTGGACGAGGATTTCGATCTTTCCTCCCTCCTTTTTTCGAAGGTGAGGAAGGAGAATGCCAAGGATGATTTCCTCAAGTATGGGCAGAACCAGCTTGTCAGGAAGATAGGTGTGAAGGCCATGGATGTTGAAAAGGCCTCCGAGCTCAAGCCCTCCGTCACCGCGGACAGGAGATTTTTGGGAAAGGGTTCGTACACGTTGCTAGATGACATATCGGAGGTCGAAAGGCATTTCGAGGCGTGTCTCGCATCCGGAGATCCGGTAATGGCCTTCGACACGGAGACCACAGGTCTGGAGCTGGATTCGAAACTGGTGGGCTTCTCTTTTTCCTATGAACTGAAGAAATCCTACTATTGCCCCCTCGTAAGCAGTGACGGGGAGCACCTTGGCTTGGAGGATGTCGTCGCGCTGTTTACAAAGTATTTTTCCTCGGGGCTGATCGGCGTAGTGGGGCAGAACATAAAATACGATATCGAGATTCTTTCGAACCTCGGCGTGGATATCGCCAGCATACGTTTCGACACGATGGTCGCCTCATGGCTTCTGGAATCCGACCAGGCACAGTTCAATCTCGACGACCTGGCTTCAAGATATCTCGATTACCAGACGATAAGATACGAGGATGTCGTGCCTTCCGGTGGAACGTTCGCGGATGTCCCGCTTGACAAGGCGCTCGAATACGGTGCGGAGGACAGCGATCTTACCTACCGTCTTTATATCCTGCTGCGCGGCAGGCTGGAAAAAAACGGCCTGCTTGGCGTCATGGAGGAGCTTGAGATCCCGCTGATAAAGGTGCTTGCGGGCATGGAGCTCAACGGAATAGCGCTTTCCGACGAAAAGATGGACAAGCTGAAGAAGGCCACCGACGAGAAGGTCCGGCAGCTTGAGAAGGACATATACGTGCAGGCCGGGCATGAGTTCAACATCAATTCGACCCAGCAGCTTGCGAAGGTCCTTTTCGAGGAGAAGGGGCTGAAGACAGGAAAGAAGACGAAAAGCGGGTATTCCACCGACGTCGATACGCTGGAATCCCTCCGCTCCACAGGTGATCCGATAATCGCCGACCTTTTGGAGTACCGTCTTCTCTCCAAGCTCAAGAGCACCTACATAGACGTGTTGCCCACCTTGAAGGGCAAGGACGGGAGGATCCATACCAGCTTCCTGCAGACAGGAACCGCCACGGGAAGGCTTTCAAGCCGGAATCCGAACCTGCAGAACATCCCGGTGCGTACCGCCGAGGGGCGCATGATAAGGGGTGCCTTCCTGGCACGGCCGAAACATGTGTATGTATCTGCCGATTATTCACAGATCGAGCTTGTGGTGCTGGCGCACATGTCAGGGGACCCCGAGCTCTGCAAGGCATTCAGAAGCGGGGAGGACGTCCACCGCCATACCGCCGGACTGGTCTTCAACAAGGATGTTGCCGATGTGAGCGCGGACGAGCGCAGGATCGCCAAGACGATCAATTTCGGAATCATGTACGGCATGTCTGCGTTCCGTCTTTCTAACGAGCTCGGAATCACGCGTTCCGAGGCCTCATCCTTCATCGACCGCTATTTCGAGAGGTACGGCGCCATCAAGGCCTTCGTGGACGGATGCGTGGGCAGGGCGGAGGTGGACGGATACGTCACGACGCTTTTCGGCCACAGACGCCGTATACCCGGAATAGGAAGCGTCAACAAGACCGAAAAGAAGGCGGCGGAAAGGGTTGCGGTAAACACCGTCATACAGGGGACGGCGAGCGAGATCATGAAAAAGGCAATGATCTCCCTTGATGCCGATCTCCTGGAGTGTCTTGTCCTCCAGGTTCACGACGAGCTCATATTCGAGGTGCCGGAGGACAAGGCCGGGGAGATGGCCTCGAGGATAAAGAAGATAATGGAGAGCACCGTGTCGTTCTCCGTTCCGATAAAGGCAAGCGTGGAGATTGCCGCCTGCTGGGGGGACATGCACTGATGGTCATAGGACTTACCGGACGCTCCTGCGCGGGCAAGGACGAGGTCGCGTCTATTTTCAGGGAGAAGGGTTTTTTCGTCATAGACGAGGACGGACTGGGGCACGAGGCCCTTGATGCGAACATCGGGAGGATAGGGGAGGCTTTCCCCGATGCCGTTAAGGATGGCAAGGTCGATAGAAAGGTGTTGGGCAGGATCGTGTTCTCGAGTCCCGGGGGCTTGGAGAAGCTCGAATCCATCAGCCACCCGTGGATGAGGATGGAGACCGGAAGGCTTGTCCGCAAGGCTCTTTCCGAGGGCCGGGTCGTTGTCATCAATGCCGCGATCCTTTCCCGTCTCGGCCTTGTTGGATTGTGCGACGAGGTGGTTTTCGTCGACGCCCCGTTCGAGACAAGGGCGCGTCGCGCCGCACTGCGCGACGGTGTCGACGAGGCCGTTTTTGCAAAAAGGGAGGAGAATCAGCAGGATATTTGTCCGGATTTTGAAACCTTTGGCAAAAAGATTGTTAAAATTATAAACGACCACGAAAAAAAACAACTTTATCGACAAGTGGAAGATTATTGTGGTAGTATCATAGACAGAGGTTGATTATGGGTAAAGAGATAAGATATATCCTTTTGTCATTTTCAGTAGTGCTGGCGATCTTCATTTTCGCCTTCCTCTGGCAGGTCCGTCCGGGCTACGAGGATGAAATCCTCGCCCAGGCTAGGGAGCGCCAGAACGAACAGCTCGTGAATGTCCCCGAACCGCTTGATACCGATCCGGCAACAGTGGAATCCCTGGATGCGGATGATGTGGCCGCGGCCCTTCTCGCAGACGATGCTTTCCTCAACAGTGTCGCAGAGAAGGTTGGAGCATCGGTGCCGGGTTATGTGGAGCAGTATGCAGAGGCATATGTCGATGCTCTTCCGGTCGAGTTCATTGACGGCATTGCGGCCCAGGTCGTGGATTACATCCTGGCCGATCAGGAAGCTGTGCTGAAAGCCATCGACGCCCGTACGGAGGATGTCGTCAACGGTATTCTTGCGGAAAAGGAAGCCGAGTATTCCGATTACATCGCCAATGCCGTGGCATCGCAGGTTGAGGCCATGCGCGCGGGTCTTGAATCCGATATCCTTGCTGCCACGGACAGCCAGATAAACAAGGCGGTTGCGGATGCCGAGGTTGTTGTTGACCAGAAGATCGCCGATGCTGTCGCCTCTGCAGAGACAGAGGTAAGGACAATGATCTCCTCTGCGATAGATGAGGCCGTAGCCACGTACGAGCCCCAGGTGCAGGCCATGATCTCCTCTGCGATAGACGATGCCGTAGCCACATACGAACCCCAGGTCCAGGCCATGATCTCCTCCGCGATAGACGATGCCGTGGCCGTCTACGAGCCCCAGGTGCAGGCAATGATCGATTCTTCGCTCGAGGCTGCAAGACAGGAGCTTGCCACATATATCGCGGATAACAAGGATGCGTTTGCCGCCATGGTCGCCCAGAATGTCGCGACAGGTCTTGTCGAGGCAAGTGCCAGAAAGACAGGCGATACGGATTACGACCGCGTTGTATACCAGGTGTCGGCGGATGTCGTGGGCGCAATCGGAGCCAAGGATGCGAAGACATTCGAGGATCTTGATTCCTATAAGGAGAACACATATGCGGCCATAGAGAACATCGTTCTCGAGGTGATGTCGAGGCTCGAGGAGAAATACGCTTCCGCTCCGGCCACCTACGAGGCTCCGGCAACGGGGACACAGGCCGCATCAGAGCCTTCAGCTTTGATCACACGTCCATCCTTCTCCTTCTCCACACCATCTGCAGGAATATCCGGCTCGGACTATGCCGCAGACAGGGAAGAGGTCAGAAGAGCGGAGATCAGGCGTGTGCTCGACGGATTGATGAACTGACCGTAATATTTTTCGGAAAGCCCTTTCTTCAATTGAGGAAAGGGTTTTTTTATTTTTCAGGGTAGATGCGCCTTCCACCATAGGGGGATTCGAATACCCAGCATCCGTCCCTGTGCCCGAGCATGTGATCGTGTGTCAGAATGACCTTGCCGCCTCCATCCGGAAGATCCAGCGTGTACTGCGGCATCGCAAGACCGGACAGTCTTTTCCTCAGCTCCCTTTCCAGTTCCAGCCCGTCCTCCAGATGCACCCTCAGATGCTCCGTGCCGTTGACCAGGTCGCCTTGGAAAAGATAGTAGGGCTTGATTCTTGCCGAAAGGAGCTTGTTTGAAAGCTCCTCCAGCACGTCCACGTCGTCGTTCACGCCTTTCAGAAGAACCGACTGGTTCATGGCCGGTATGCCAAGCTTCATGAATGAGGAGATTATCCTTTCTGTCTCCTCCGTGATTTCCCTCGGGTGGTTGAACTGCGTCATGAGATAGTATGGTGCGCCGTAATTGTACATGGATATGGTCTCGAACAGCTTGTCTGTGAACCTTTCGGGAAATGTTGCGACAGCCCTGGTGCAGAGCCTGTATATGATGTCCGGCCTGGTGGACTTCAGCGTTGCGAGCATGCTTGCTATCTGTCCGTCGGACATCGTGAACATGTCCCCTCCTGTGAGCAGCACTTCCCTGATCTCGCCATGCATGCCGAGATACGCCGCGGCCTCCTCGAGCTGTTTCCCGCTTATCGGCCCGGATGAGCTGGAGGTGAACCTCCTTCTGAAGCAATGGCGGCAGTAGGAGAAGCATCTGTCCGTCGTCAGCAGGGCGGCCCTGTTGTGGTACCGGTGTATCAGGCGCGGGGTTTCGGAATGCTCCTCCTCCCTGAGCGGATCCAGATCACCGACATCGTCGGTGTTCTCCCTCCTGTCCGGTATGAACTGTCTTCTTATCGGATCGTCCGGGTCGTTTTCGTCCATGAGGGCCATCACGTGGTCCGAGACCAGGAGCGGAAGACGTGGGGATGTGTTGAACCACTGCCTTTCGTCCTCCGTGAGGTCCAGGTGCTCTTCAAGCTGTTTTAGCGAACTTATGCTCATCTCGGTAAAATATCTATCATCAAAGCCTACGATTATCAAGAAGGGTATGCTAGAATCGTTCTATCGGAGGTGCTATGCCGGAAAAGAAAGAAAAGAAGAGCCTGAAGGGATATTGGCTCACGACGTTTTTGATTGGACTCGGTTTTTTCACCATGGGTCTGATGGATCCGCTTTATGACAACTACGTGCCCATCTTCCTCGGATATTACATAGAACAGAACAGCCTTATTGGCGCGATAATGACGCTGGACAACATCCTGGCGATTTTCCTGATTCCGATATTCTCGGCCTTAAGCGACAGGACCAAGACAAAAATCGGGCGGAGGATGCCGTACATAGTCACTCTCCTTCCTGTAACCGCAATATTCTTCGGTCTTGTTCCCATCACCGCATATCAGGGGCTGGCAATCCTCGTGGTCACGATATTCCTGCTGAACATTTCAAAACAGGCTGTCAGGGGGCCCGTGGTCGCCCTGATGCCGGACATGGTCCCCGGGGATCTCAGAAGCGAGGCCAACGGTGTGATAAACACGATGGGCGGGATCGCGACCATACTGGGGACAATCCTTCTCGCGCGGCTGATGGATGTTGTCATAACGGTCCCCGGTCTTGGGGCGAGGGACAAGATCCTTGCCTTCCCCGTCGCGTCGGTCTTCGTCGTGATTGCGGTGATACTCCTTTTCGTGTTTGTGAAGGAAAAGAACAGCAAGGTCTCGGAAAAGGAGAGGAACGAGTCGGAAAAGAATGACAAGGAGCCTATTCTCAAAAGCCTCAAGGCGGTCATGGCTGAGAAGGAGAAGAGCGCGCTCTACATCCTTCTCTCGCTCCTGTGCTGGTTCATTGCATACCAGGGCATCCTCCCGTTTGTAGGCAAATACACCACGGAGGTGCTGGGGACGAGTGCCGGAACGGCGGCGCTCTCTTCGGGTATGGTCGGTGTGGCATATGCCATCTTCGCCGTGCCGTCCGGCAGGTTCGCCCACAAGCACGGAAGGAAGAAGACCATACGCATGGCCCTTCTTGCCCTGGTGGTCATATTGGCGCTCGTGTTCGTGCACTCCGCGTTCCTTTCCGGACTGAATCCCACTGTGAGGCTCTATTCGTTCTGGGCGCTGTTGTTTTTGTTCGGAATCTTCTGGGTCACTGTTGTGACGAATTCCTTCCCGATGCTCTGGCAGATGGCCGACTACACCACCATGGGGATATATACCGGACTCTATTACTTCTTCAGCCAACTTGCCTCGATAATATCGCCACCGCTGGCAGGAGGTGCGACGGACCTTTTCGGATACCCGGCATTGTTCCTGTACGGCATGATTTTCATGCTTGTGGCGTTTTTCCTGATGAAAAAGGTCAACAGGGGAGAACCCGAGGATCTCGAGCAATGACGATCATGCAGGGGTGGAGGCCGGACAGGCTTCCCCCTCTTTTTTTGACATGGTATTGCAATCCTGTTTGAAAACCAGCTATAGTACTAAGAGAAAATAGGCAGGAAAATATTATTTTGTTCGATATTTTGCTTTGAACATGTAATCTTTTCTGTTCTGACAGGTTTCTTGAATGATGAAAAAACTTAAATCGGTCTTGTGGATGTTTGTAATACTTGCAGTATTCTTTCTGAATTCCTGCCTGGTGGATCCTCCTCTGATTCCCGACAGCGGTGGGATTGCATATCAGAAACCCCGGACCCCGGAAAATGTGGAGATTGCAAGCGGAGGACCTGCTGTCACTCTTTCATGGGATCCGGTCGAAAACGCCACAAGATATGAAATTTTTGGAAAGCAGATTTCGCAGTCCGATGAATCATATAAGCTCATGGCCGAGGTTTTCAGCAAGGGGCAGACAGGAGAAAAAGTTTCCGCATCGATTGATTCATCGAAGATTGCCTATGACAAGGATCAGAGGTATCTGTTCCGAATAAGGGCATATATAGACTATTCCCAGGATTCTTCGGTGTCATTGAGCTCGGATTACAGCGTACCGGTCGAAGGTGCGTTCGAGCCGGAAGGAATCCAGTTCCATGTTGTTGTTACCGATAAGGAGGTGCGTGCCATTTGGAACGTACCAAATCTGATTTCCTATAATTATGAACCGTTGTACGGTACTGAATTTCTTTTCTCATATAAACAGGTGGGGGCTTCCGAATCTGTGGATGAGAAGCTTGGCTCCCCGGATTCACCGGTGTTTTCCAAAACGTTGAATGTCAACGAGATGTTGCAACAGAACAGGGAGTACGAGTTCTCCATAACCATGACCATCACCGGTACTGGTAAGACTTTCACGGAGTCCAAGACTATCTTGATTTCTAGCGATACGACTCCGGATGCCATAGCTTACGACGATATTTCGGTGAGCCAGGGCTCATCCATTTCCGAGGTTCTTGTTTCCTGGCTGACTCCTTCGTGGACCTTGTTTGAATCGGAAGAGTCGCCTGATCAGACGTTGTTCACATTGGAAAGGGCCGAAGCCGGTTCAGACCAGTGGGTCGTGCTTGCCGACGAGATATCGGTTCAGACGGATTCCGGACTGTTTGTCTATGACGGTGTGGAGCAGGGCAGGATGAGATTCCATTATTCGGACAAGTCCGCTGTTGTGGGAAAGAAGTATGTCTACCGGATAACGAATGCAGCCTGTGCAACGAATGGCACATGCTATATAAGCGATGAGGAACCTGTATCGTCGGCGGAAGGTTATCTGTATTGTCCGGAGGCCAGTGGACTGACAGGTACTTGGATTTCATCGGATGATTTTAATGCCAGGGTGGAACTTAGTTATGAGTCCATTGAGCCTGCTTTGGTCGAAGGTGTGTACCCGGCGGTAAGAAAAGAGGTGTATGATTATTCCACAGGTTCTGTTGAATCCTCTTTGTCCGACAGCTTTGAGTTCGACGAATCAATTTCCGAAGGGTACTTCAAATATTCCTATTCCCTTGTCCTGGTGAAGAAGCTGGATGGTTTGATCTATCTGGATCTTGGTGGTTTCGATTTCGGTGTAACAGATACTTCCCTTGGAAAAATTGAAAGTAAGCCTCTTTTCAGGAGCCTTGCCGCATCGGACAACAGGATTGGTGAGATCAAGGTTTATTGGGAGGAAATGGATCAATCGGTTGAATCTTATTCCTACTCCATCAATGAATCTGATTTTATTTCTTTGAGCGAAGTACAAACCGATGCTGGCGGATATAAGTATTTTGTTTATAAGGTCCAGGAGGGGGAGACCGAGTGGAATTTCAAATTGAAAGCCGATGGATATGAATCTCCTTATTCCGTTGCCGGAAACGTTTATACCTTGCCGGATTCTCTTGACTTCAAGGCATCCAGGGCTGAAAGCAACAGCATTATAACCCTCACTTGGAATAAAGATGCCGGAGTCCCCTCGGGAATCGTTTATGCCTATCAGGAAAAGCAGGATGACGGGACGTGGTCCGCTCCCGTTGTGGTCGATTATCGGGTCGGCATGTATTATTTCGATCTTTCGAAGAAGAACAGAGCTGAACGGGAAAAGCAAAGGACCTACCGGTTGGTTGCCTATAACCAGGAACAGTATGAGAGTAATCCGGATGCTTATGTACATACAGACGAGGTTGTAGGATACGTGCTTCCGTCTCCTGCCGATATAGGGGCGTCCAAGGGCGATTATGTCGGAAGAGTCAGGATTTCATGGTCTCCTGTCAAGGATGCCACAGGTTATGAAATATTCAGGTATTCGAACATAAATGATTGTGTTTCGGTAGGAAAGGTCGATGCCGGTGCAACCGAATACTTCGACACCATGTACAATCCGTCGATGCCTTATTATACGGTATCTGCAGTCAAGGATGATGTGACATCCTATGTACAGGACGGGTTTGCCACAGTTTCCAACCATGTGTACGCGACGGAACCTTCGAACTTGGGATATCCGTTCGATGATACCGCTGTATCCGGTATATCCGTGTTGAGCTCGATTGATTCGAATAATTATTTCAACGACTACCTTACGATTTCGTTTGCCGCCAACAAGACCGCCACGCAGTATGTGTTATATTCAACTTACGGACCTTCGGTGACGGTGGATTCATCAATTCTTGCTTTGGTTGAGGATACAGGCCTTTATACCAACGGCAAGATCTCGAATGAAATGGGATATGTAGGTTACAACCCTGCCGACGGAAGGCTGACGGTCAATATCAATGTGGGAATCATCGATGACGATCTTGCGATAAAAAAGGTTTCAATAATCGGGGAGAACAGTCAGGATGTCGATAACTGCCGGACGCTTGAAGCGTCTTTGAACGGTATGTTCCGCCGTGGTTTGAATGAATATGATTATGTTTATTTGTTCAATAAAACGATGTCCGGGATGCTGAGGGTTGTGGATGCCAGCTTTAAAGGTGATTGGTATGGATATACCGGAGGTAGTTTTGCTGATGCTGAAGCCAGAATTTATGACAACGGTTCGACCATTTATGTCAAGAGCGCATATTCAACTAGCTGGGCAGATATGAAATATCCCGGATATATACAGTTCAAAGGATACCGAGACGATGCATTACCGGTTGTGCTGACTTCAAATGAAGGCTGCAATATTTCTTTGATTCACCGCGATGAAGGTGGTCTCGGATATCTGGGAACGGATCCTCTGGATAAGATTGGAGTGGACGGGGAAAATGAAACTGTTTTGGTCATTTCTTCCGAATATGCTGTATCCGGACAGCAGGCAAAATTCAAGGATGCGACAATCAGTCTAAAGGATGTGCTTGTTGCAGGTGGAGGCGGTTCTTATACGGTGACGACCCCCGGTTGGACAAAGACTTTCAACGATAACGCTTATGTTTTGGTTAAACCGTTTGTGAAGTGAGGCGACTGATGATCAAGAAATTTTTTTCATGCTTTTTGATTTTATTCCTTCTTGCCTCTTGCAACTATGGCCTTTTTATCGATGATGTTCCAAGATATGATGGCAATTCCAGCAGGTTCGAGACAGTTGCTTTCTTTGATGGAAGCTCTCCAAGGAATCTGGTTGCGTCGAAGGCTGATTTTTCCGACCGCATAGCCATAAGTTTCGATGCCGTTCCCGGTGCCGATTATTATGGGATTTATTTTGCAGAGGTCCTCCGCTCGGACAATGTTGCCGATTATGACAGCCTCGAATGGAAACAGATGGAGAATTTCATCGCGGATACCGGAGCAGACATTTATCAGGTTGCTCACATGATAGATTCTGCAAAAGGTGTCAATTACAAGTATTACTACAAAGTGAAGGCGTTCTGCAGCAATTCCTTCTCCTCGATAAGGGAAGGGGATTATTCATCTGTTGTCGTGGGCTGGACGCTGTCCCCGCCTGTGTCCTTGAAGGTCAGCCAGGGCCAATATACCGACAGGATATACCTTGAATGGGAACAGGTTGATACAGTACGCGGCTACAATATCTATTACACATCGAACAAGGAAGCCGACAGCAGCACGTGGACTGTTCTGGAAAAAGACATTCCTGCTCCGTACGGCGTCGAGACGATCACTGCGGTTTTCAACAAGATTCCTGAAGCATATCTGGGAAAGGATATCTTTTTTGCCATAGAAAGCGTGTCATATGGTAACTCCGCAAGTCTTAGAAGCGGCATCAGAAACGGATATACATTTGTTGAAGGTGCTCCTGAGAAGCCTACAGGCGTTTCCTCCTCCTACGCAGACAGTCCGACCGAGATATCCATATCCTGGGATAAGGCGAAAAGGGAGGATAATACGGAATATACATGGCAGGTGTTCAGAAACACGCCGAATTCCAGTAGCGAGCAGATATTCGAGTTTTCGACTTCCCTTCTTGCATCGTCGGGCGAGTATTCGTCCGGCGGCAGGACCGTGCGTCTTGAGGATGGTAAGTACGTGCTTGTGGATAACACGTCGGCGGAGGATAATCCGATTCCTGCGAATGTCGTTACCGATTATGAGTATTCGATAAGGGCCTTGTGCGATATAAAGACGGAGGTGGACGGTGTTGAGACCGTCTCGACCGGTATCGGGGAGAGTGCGATCGTGACTGGAAGGCTTCTTCTTCCTCCGACCGACATTTCGGTCAGCATCAGGTATCCTTCCGACTCCGATAAAGGCGGGTTTGATTTCACGATAACCACTCCTCCCGGGTATGCTGCGGATAAGGATTGGGTTTACAACATATGGGCACGTCATAACAATGGAACGGATGTCGGAAGCTGGAATGTCATCGAATCGGTTGCAGTCCCGGAGGGAAGCCTTTCATATTCTGTGGACTATGCAACCCAGCCTTACAACGAGTTCACATTCTCGATAATCAACGGGGATAGTTTGGAAAGCCTCAGATACGATGAGATTTCCGGAAGGTCCGCCTTCGCACCTGACAAGGTCGATCTGGAATCGATAAGTGTGATGAGCAATACTTACAATCCGGCCTTGAACGCAGGGAAAAACGGGGTATATCCGGTATGGCTTTCGATTGCCGGGAAGGAGAACTACAAGACCATCCATTTTGAGGTGCAGTCCGGTGGAACCGTCACTCCATATGACATATCGCTTGCAGATCTTGAAAGCGCTTCCTTTGCGCTTCCTTTCAGTCCGGAAAATCCTTTTGAGACCGTATCTGTGCGTTATAGGGGAGAAAGTTATTTCGGACGGTTTACGAAATGGAGCAATTTTGCATCTTATTATGGAGCACTTACACCGGAGAAGTTCATAAAGATGTTTGAAGCGTATTCTTTGAAGCCATGGGAATTCGTGGCCTATGACTGGTTCCCGGCCGATTTGAAAACAAAATGGAACAGCAGCAGGATGCATACGATGATAGATGCCCACAACACCAGCAGCGTCGGATCTGCAGAGGAGCCTGCAAGCGGATATCCTGGAGGAAAGATCAATTACAATTCGAAAATCGGCTCCGGACTATCCGGGGATGTGACATTCACATATTCGAATTTCGGAGAGATTGAAGGTATTTATTCGAACGGATCGTACAGCATGAAGGGTGTCAGCATGCAGGGTAACGGAAGCGACGTCAGCGGGGTGTTGACCGTTTCCGGAATGTATCCGGCAACGGTCGACTTCTCCGGTCTTTCGGTTTCAGGTTATGCCTTTGTCGGATCATACAGGCTCACGCAGGAAAACGGAAGCGGAACAGTGTCGGTTGTCGCGACAAGGAACGAGTAGGAGGATGTTGGGAATGAGAAAGCTTTTGATTCTGATTGTCATTTCATTTCTGGCTGTTTCCTGCAGGTATTCGCCTCCTGTGCCTTTGATTGGTGATTACATCATACTCAGTGAGAACGATGAGTACGGAAAAGCCGCCTTCGGGTTCTATAAGCTGAGCGAAAGCGGCAAATTCTATTTTGTCCAATATGCCGGAAGGACGGGAAGCACCCCTTATCTCTTCGAGGGCACCTACAGGACACAGATAAAATCGTTTGATATCTTCCATGCTTATGGAACATTGGTCCTGCATGTTGATTCTGGGCCGGAGAATATAGGCAGCCTCATCCTGAAGGTGGGGGAGGATAATTCGTTCGAATACTACTGGTCTGTCGATGGTGAGACCGGAATACCGACTTTGGATCTGAAGCGTTCATATGGCGGAGGTGGAGATATTCCGAACGGCATAGGAATAAGCGAAGAGGAATTTGCTGAAAGATACAGGCAGGCGGAGGAGGCTGCCGGGGTATGAAGAGATTCATTCTGATTTTGCTTGCATTCCTGATGGTTTGCCCTGTCTTTGCCGCAGATGATGACCGTGGGCTTGATCCTACAGGCTGGTGGAATGCATTATGGGATGATTCGCAGTTCTGTTATGATCTGTATGCCAGATCCGCATTGCTGCGCAATTCGCTAAGTATTGGCGGAGGCTTGAGCCTTGGCGTTGAAACGGCACAGTTCCGGTTTGATTTTTATACCCAGGGCGATTATTTCATGACACCCGTCGGAGTATCCGGAACCGTGGCCGCTTTGGAAACCGATGTCGAGGTTGGAGTAAGTCTGGGATGGAAGTTTTTGAAATTCTGGGCATTCAACACATATTTGTCCTGCGATATCGGGTATTATGCACAGCTCATCATCCCGCAGCGGTATTCCTCCGATCTGATGCTTGTGAACAACGGCTTGATGCTCCGGCCGAAGCTGATGACCGAGCTAAAGATTGCAAAGTATTATGGGATAACGATAGGGGTTTACTATCAATTCCCGCTCTTTCCCGGATACAAGGATTACAACGGGTTCGGAATATTGCTTTCGATTCTCTGAGATGATTGAAAAAGAGAGGTCCTCCGCGAGGAGGACCTTCTTGATCATGAAACGAGGTTCAGTTGTTGACCCTTTCAAGATATTCCTTGGTCTCGGTATTGACCCTGACCTTCTCTCCCTGCTTGATGAAGCCGGGAACCCTGATCTTGAGACCGGTCTCGAGAACCGCATCCTTGGTCACGCCCTGGACCGTATCGCCGCGCACGGCATCCTCGGTCTCCGTGACGACATAGACGACCTTGGACGGAATCTGGATGTCGAGGACCTGGTCCTCCCACATCGTGACCCTGTAGGTCTCTCCGTCCTTCATGAGGAACTCATAGTCGGGGAAGCTCTTCATGGGGACCTCGATCTGCTCGTAGCTCTCCGTGTTCATGAAAGCGAAGTTCTCGCCGTCGTTGTAGAGATACTGGAAGTCCCTGTCCTCGATTGTGATATCCTCGGCGTTGTCCTGGGTCTTCATCGTTTCCTGGAGTGTCTGTCCTGTCGAAGGGCTCTTAAGCTTCAGGCGTACGAATGCAGAGCCCTTGCCGGGGTTCACGAATTCACGTTCGATGCAGAGAAACGGCTGTCCTTTGATCAAAAGAGCTGTTCCTTTCTCAATCTGTCCTGCTTTAATCATAAATCTTTTACCTCAAAAAGTGTTAATTCGTATTATTGCCATTAGATAACATATCAGAAAGAGGGAATGAAAGTAAAGGTGTTATTTCCTTTAATCCGAGTTCGACCATCAAAAGACGGTCGAGGCCGATTGCGACACCGCTTGATTCCGGCATGTCAATTTCGGCAAAGGACGGATCGGCGGCGGGAACAACCTCGTTTGTGCCTTTCCTTTCCTCCTCCAGCCTGGAGTATTCCTTTGTGAAATACGAACGCGTCCTTTCCTTGTCGGTTTCCTCTGCATAGCAGTTCGCAATCTCCGTTCCGTCGATGTACATCTCCCATCTGGCCCTGTACGGTCTTCCTTCCTGCTTTAGGGCAAGGCAGTCTATCTGCTCGGGATAGTCCGTGAGGATGACAGGGCAGGTATTTGGCAGCGACGGTTCCACATCGTTTATGAAGATCCGGTTGAACGTGTCGTCCCAGGCCTCGCCGTCCGGGACGTACAGTCCTCTTTTTTCGGCATGTTCCCTGAGGTATCCGTAGTCCTGGGCCCTGATCAGATCGAGATTGGAATATTCCTTCACGGCCTCCTCGATGCTCATCACGACAGGCTTCGCGGTGACCGCCGGAGGTGCATCCCCGAAGGAGACCTCCTGCAAGAGCTCCTCCGTCAGCAGGATCGAATCCTTTTCATCGAAACCGACCGTATAGTATTCGAGCATGGTGAATTCGGGGTTGTGGATGTTCCCCAGCTGCTCGGCGTTCCGGAAACATTGGCTGATCTGATAGATCGGGCCGGAGCCTTCGGAGAGCATCCTTTTCATGAATATCTCGGGGGACGGGATGAGATAAAGCTCCCTTTCCGTCATGAAGCTGTTGATGAAAAGGGTTGAGAAATTCCTTATTGTGGGTTCCGGTATCAGCGAATCCGACAGGGTTGGTGTGAAGACCTCCATGTATCCGCGTGAATCGAAGAAAGCACGTATGTTGCGGTACAGCAAGCTTCTTTTTCTCTGATATGTGAAGTTGAACATGCGGCAATTGTAATCCAATACAGGATTTGTTGAAAAGACCTTTATGCGCGCGCATGTTGAAGAAAGACCGGTTAAGCGTTATAGTTCAAAGGTATGTTCAGCTACACGACCGACGAGAGGATATATTCGCTTGCAACTCCCTTCTCACCGTCCGCGCTCGCAATTGTGAGGACCAGCGGGGAAGGGTGCATAGATTCCATTTGCAATGCCTTCTCCAATCCGGAGAGGCTTCGCAAGGCAAAATCGAACACCCTTCTGCACGGATATATGCTTGCCTCCGACGGCAGCCGCATAGACGAGGTTGTTCTTTCGGTATACAGGAACGGCCACGGCTACACGGGGGAGGAGGCGGTGGAGATCACGCTCCACGGAAGCCTGCCGGCAATCAAGAAGCTTTCACTGAGGCTGGAGGAAATAGGCTTCAGACAGGCGCTCAAGGGGGAATTCACCTACCGCGCATTCATGCATGGCAGGATGGATCTCACGGAGGCCGAGGCCGTGGAGGAGATCGTCAGGGCAAAAAGCGGCGAGGCGCAGAAGAACGCGCTCGACAGGCTCGGAGGGAACCTGAGGAGGGCCGTCGAGGATGTGCGGGCCCGGCTCGTCGATATCCTCGCCTCCTTGGAGGTGCAGCTGGATTATGCCGAGGACGAGATACTAGAGGACTGGGTTTATCCGGAAAAAGAGGTCGGGGACATAATCTCCACGCTCAGGAAGATAGTCTCCACGTATGATTCCTCGAGGCTGTATTCCCAGGGGGCCGTCGTCGTGCTTGCAGGACGTACCAATGCAGGAAAATCATCGCTCTTCAATGCGCTTTTGAAGGAAAACCGGGCTATAGTATCTTCCGAGGAGGGGACCACCAGGGATTTTCTTGAGGCCATGTGCGACATGGACGGCATACCTGTGCTGCTCTACGATACCGCAGGACTCCGCAGGGAGGGCGGCAACGTGGAGAAGGAAGGAATGAAGCGGGCAAGGGAGCTGATGGACCGGGCCGACCTGGTGCTTTATCTTACTGATGGAAGCGATGAGGACCTTCCTGCCGAGGATGGACGTACAGTGGTCGTTCATTCGAAAAACGATATTTCCGGAAAAAGGGACGGACTTTCGTTCTCTTCCGTCACCGGTGACGGGATAAATGATGTGGTATCGCTCGTCAAGGAGCGGCTCATGGGCGGAATACGATTGAACGAGGACGTGCCGCAGATCGAATCCGAACGGCAGAGGGATGCGCTGTCCTCGTCCGCGGAGATACTTGAGAGAAGCCTGGCTGACATGGATGCGCCTGTGGACATCATGGCGATGTATTTCCAGGATGCGATAAATTCGCTTGCGATTCTGACAGGCGAGATAGGAAGCGAGGAGATACTTGAAAAGCTTTTCTCCTCGTTCTGTTTGGGAAAATAGGCAATGAGAGACTATCAGGCAATAGTGATCGGAGGAGGACATGCGGGGATAGAGGCTTCCCTTGCGCTTTCACGACAGGGGTTCGACACCCTTTTGATAACACAGTCGCTCGATGCGATAGGACGCCTTTCGTGCAATCCTGCGATAGGAGGGCTTGCAAAGGGCAACCTGGTGCGCGAGATCGACGCGCTCGGTGGTGAGATGGCCCATCTGATCGATTCGACGATGATCCAGTTCCGCATATTGAACCGCCGCAGGGGGCCGGCCGTGCAGGCCTACCGTGCCCAGGCGGATAAATTCTCCTATTCCCGTCTGGCGAAGGAGACGCTCGAGAGACAGGAACACCTCAACCTCTTCATGGACACTGTGACGGATCTGATCATCGAGGATGGGCGGATTGCGGGGGTTGTGACAAAACGCGGCTGGAGCATAAGCGCCTCGGTCGTGGTCCTGACAACCGGCACGTTCATGGAGGCGAGGATCTTCATCGGGGAATACGATGCTCCGAACGGCAGGCTGGGTGAGGAGGCCGCCCTGGGGCTCGGTGCCAACCTGAAAAGCAAGGGCTTCCGTCTCGGACGCATGAAGACCGGAACCCCGGCGAGGGTGAGGAAGTCATCACTGGATTTTTCGCGCCTCGAGGTGCAGGAAGGGGACGGGGAGATGCGCCCGTTCTCTTTCGATTACGACTCCGTGTCGCGTCCTGCACTCGAGTGTTATGTGACATATACCAATGAGAAGACCCATTCGATAATAAGGGACAACATACACAGATCACCCCTCTACGGCGGAAAGATCGTGGGCAAGGGGCCCCGGTACTGCCCGTCCATAGAGGACAAGGTCGTACGCTTTCCGGAGCGCGAACGGCACCAGATATTCGTGGAGCCGGAGGGAATCGGAAGCGAGGAGATGTATCTCAACGGACTCTCGTCATCCCTTCCGGAGGATGTCCAGCACCAGTTCATAAGGACGCTTCCCGGTCTTGAACATGTCGAGATCATGCGTCCGGCTTATGCTGTCGAGTACGATTATCTCGATCCGCTGGAGCTTTATCCCAGCCTCGAAAGCAAGAGGTGCGGGAATCTTTTCATAGCGGGACAGACGAACGGAACCTCTGGATACGAGGAGGCCGCAGCCCAAGGCCTGCTTGCCGGAATAAACGCGGCCCAGGCGCTCAAGGGTGAAAAGCCCCTGATCCTTTCCAGGACCGATTCGTACATCGGTGTCCTTGTAGACGATCTGACCACGAAGGGTACGGAGGAGCCGTACAGGATGTTCACCTCGCGCGCCGAGTACAGGCTGTGTCTGAGAAACGGCAATGCGGACCTGCGTCTTACCCGGAAAGGTCATGATGCGGGACTTGTGGGAGAGGAGAAGTTCGGAAGGCTCATGCAGAAGATTGCGGACATGCAGGAGCTGAAGGACCTTCTTGCCTCGTCCAGGCATGGACGAAAGAGCTGTCTGGAAGCCCTCAGGGAACCTGAAACGAATATCTTTGATTTCAACATCGCCGGTCTGGACAGGTTTTCCGAGACAGTGCGCGAGGAGGTCGAGCTGGATGTGAAGTACTCCGGATATCTTGCCAGACAGGAGAGGGAGGTTGAGAAATTCGCACGTTTGGAAGGTGTAACCATTCCTTCCGATTTTGATTATGATTTAGTGGAGGGGATTTCCGCCGAGTCGAGGGAGAAGTTCAAGAAGGTTCTTCCCGTGAGTCTTGGACAGGCCTCGCGCATAAGCGGCGTGAGATTTTCCGACATAGCTGTGCTTTCAGTTGCGCTCAAGGGGCATAAACATGGATAAGAGTCTGTTGCCTGAGGCCTTGGACCGTTTGAAAATCGGCTGTGACGAGGCTGTTTTATCACGGTTTTACACTTATCTGGGGGAGATAATGCTCTTCAATCCCAGCTACAAGCTGGTTGCCCAGGAAGACGAGGATGAGATAATAATCAGGCATTTCATAGACTGTGCGGCTGCTGTGCCGTATATTTCCTCCCTTTCCCCCGGATCGGTGGCCGACGTGGGTACCGGGGCCGGGTTTCCAGGCATCGTGCTTGCGATTCTGATGCCCGGGGTGGAATTCACCCTGGTGGAGCGCATGAGCCGCAGGGTGTCCTTTTTGAGGAACGTCCTTGCGCGTCTGGGGTTGGACAATGTCAGGATTGACAGCCGTGATGCAAAATGTGTCGCGGATACTTTCGATGTCGTGACGGCCAGGGCCTTCCATCCCGTCTACGACTGTTTTGATGAAATGAGACGTCTGGTCGCACCCGGTGGACGCATGGTGCTGTACAAGGGACCGGCCAGGAATGCGGAAGCCGAACTTTCCATTCTTAAAAAGGGGCATGGGGTTGTGGATTCCGAAATCCTGTCGATCGACGTTCCGTTTCTTGATGAGGCGAGAAGCCTACTTGTGTTAAGGTGAATCCGAATGAGCAGAAAGAAAGGTGGTGTTCTGACCACGTTGTATGTTTTTTTACTGTTGGTTTCCGGTGCGGGCATGATTGCCCTCGGCTATACATCCGACATGCTTGGCGGTCCTGTTGCCGACATTGCGGGGAAGGTCCATGGATTCCTGGTGTCAAATATCGCATTCTCCATTCCGGAAGGGGATGGGAATCCGTTGCTCGTGCCGGGAATCTTCCTGATTGTTGAATCCCTCATGGTGGCCTATTACAGAAGAAGGAAGCCGTACAGCCTTGTTTTCTCGTTCTATCTCTATTTCGTTTATTTCTCCGCCCTGATATTGTTCCATCTCAGGGCAGGCATTTCCACCCCCGTCTTCGTGATGAGCCGTGTCGGGGCGGACAAGATACCCCTTGTGTCGATATTGTGCTTCCTTGAGGTCGTCCTCGGCCTCGTCATCCTGTACATCACCGGGTCCTTGGATCAGAAATGGCGTTCCATGCATGCCGGGGCTGGGAATGACGGCACCATTGACTACGAGGGCTCGTCCGAGGAGGAGAAGGGTTCCTATCCAAGCCGGCACAAGCTGAAGAAAGCCGAACGCAGGGCCCAGGCCAAGGAAGCCAAGCGCCAGGCCAAGGAGGAGAAGAAGCTCCAAAAGGAAGAGGAGAAGAGGAAGGCCGAGGAGGAGAAGCAGGAAAGGCTTGACAGGATCGCTTTCGAGCGCGAGCAGGCAAGACTTGAGAAAAAGGAAGCCAAGAAGAAGGCCAAGGAGGAGAGAAGGGCCCGCAAGGAGGAGGACGCCGACATCGACGAGACGTTCAATACCGCGGATCTGGAGGTCAAGATGGACGTTCCCGAGCCCGCAAGGAGCATGGACGAGCCTCTTTCCGTCCCGACCGTCGGAGAGGTTCCGCGTTTCGATTCGTTTGAGAATGCCGACGACATCGACCTCGTTTCTCCCGATCCCATGGACGTTTTCAAGAAATCCCTCGGTCTTGACGACGGGTTTGCCGCAAAGGATGACGGTGCTTTCCAGAACAGTGCCGGCGCATTCCAGTCCTCCCCGTCCGCGGCGTTCGATGACGGTTTCTCCTCTTCCCCCGCGGTGGAGGATGCACCGAAGTATTCCATCGGGCAGGCCGGTGGGCACTTTACGAAAGGTGGGATACTCGAGGCGACCCTCGAGAGCCTGAACGATTATCAGAAAGCTCCGGTAAAGAGGCCTTCCAACCCCATAATCGGCCTTGATGACGGATCATCGCATTCCGGATCGTCGGAAAACAGGCAGGATGGCGATAACTTCGCGCCGAGCAACCTCAGCAAGGATCATCCGAGGTACAAGCTGTTCGAATCACTGAGAAGACAGAACAACGGCTCTTCCTCGAACGTCTCGCATATGCCTTCAATGCCCTTTGTGGGCGAAAAGCCTGCGGTCCAGCCGAACAGCTATGATTCGACGTTCGTCACCCTCGAGCAACAGAAGACAAGTCTTTCCGACAGGCTTGAGAGGATGAAGAGGGAATCGTTCGAATCCGGCAACCCGTACATGACGACGCCACAGACCCCGGTCTCCTCCTATGATTTGAGGAAGGCCGAGGAGGAAAGGTTCGAGACCCCCAGGGAGGAGAGGAGAGTTGCCGGAAAGCGTGAGGTGTTCAGACAGGAGGAAGAGGACGGGAAGCCCGATTACATCGAGGAGCTGAACAGGCGTTTCGCATCCCAGATACAGGAGGAGGAGCAGCAGGATATTCCGGTTGCACAGCCTGCACCGGCCCCTGTCAGGCAGGAAAGAAGGGATGATGAGCAGGCGGAGCTCCCTCTCCGTCCGATGAGGAGCGAGGATATCCCCAGCATGGACGAAAAGCATAAGGGAAAGTACGACGACGGGTCCGACACGCCGGCCAGACAGGAGAACGAGATGTATTACTCCGTCGGCATCGGCGGCCTGGCCAGCAATGACGAGGGCATGAGCGGCATCAGGGCAAGGGCGCGCATGCGTTACAACCCGCCATCGGCCGACATGCTTGTCGACTATCCTTCTGCAGACCGCCAGATAGATGCTCAGACTATAGAGCGCGGGGAAAGGATCCTCACGACCCTCCATGATTTCAAGGTCGACGTGACCATGTCCAACATCGTGAAGGGCCCGACTGTCACGATGTACGAGCTCAAACTTGCGGACGGAGTGCCCGTTTCCAAGATAAAGACGCGCTACGACGACCTGCAGTACGCTCTCGGGGAGAGGAGCATAAGGATCCTTGCCCCGGTTCCGGGCAAGCAGGCTGTCGGAATCGAGGTTCCCAACAGGAAGAGGGCCACGATCGGCTTCAAGGACATGTATGAGACGTTCCTTGCCAATCCGGAGTACAAGAAGTTCGCCGTCCCGATGATACTCGGACGCACCATCACAGGCGAGCCTGTCAGCATAAACGTCGCCAAGGCGCCGCATCTGCTGATCGCCGGCTCGACCGGAAGCGGAAAATCGGTAGGTATAAACAGCCTCATCGCCACGATACTCTATACCAAGAGCCCCCGGGATGTCCGTCTCATAATGATCGACCCCAAGGTCGTCGAGCTCAAGATATACAACGGAATCCCGCACCTGCTCACTCCGGTCATAACCGAGGCCCCGCGGGTAAAGAAGGTTCTGGCATGGCTCACGGAGGAGATGGACAGGCGCTATGAGATGATCAGCCGCTACAACGTGAGGAACATCGAGGCGTTCAACGACAAGCTCAAGAAGGAGAAGATTCCTGCGGAGAAGCTTCCGTACATCGTGCTCATCATGGATGAATACGCCGATCTCATGTCCACCATCGGCAAGGACATCGAGTTCTATATCGGCCGCCTGGCCGCAATGGCGAGGGCCGTCGGAATACATCTCGTGCTCGCAACCCAGCGTCCGAGCGCCGAGGTCGTGACCGGCACGATCAAGAACAACATCCCGACAAGGATAGCGTTCGCCGTATCATCTTCGGTCAACTCCAAGATCATCCTCGACGAGATGGGCGCCGAATCCCTCCTCGGAAAGGGAGACATGCTTTACAAGACCCCGACAAGCCTCGAGGTGCTGAGGATACAGGGTGCGTTCCTTTCGGACGGAGAGGTCGAGCAGATAGTCCAGCAGGTCAAGCTCAACGGCGAGGCCGATTACCTGGATGAGTCGATCTTCGAGGACAACGGTCCCGACGACGATGGCGACGGCGATGACGATTTCGACTACATGGACAGCGAGGAGGAGGAATACGAGAGGGCGAAGCAGATCGTATACGAGAAGAAGAGCGCCTCCGCCTCCTATCTGCAGCGCAGGATGAAGATCGGGTACAACAAGGCCGCGCGTTATGTCGAGCGCATGGAGGAGGACGGCATAGTCGGACCTCCGAACGGAAGCAAGCCCAGGGAGCTTTTGAAAATGATGTGACCGGATGCCACGCACCATGCGTGGCTTTCGTTTTTCTTCTTGTCATACCACCTTTCTTTGATTATAGTCTTTTCGTGATTGGAGAATGAGATGAGAAAGGCCATCAGAAACGGTATTTTGATCAATGAGGACCAGGCGGTGCTTCCGGTCACGCTCAGGAGCGTGCAGTATGCTTATTCATGCTACGAGGCGCTCAAGCTCAAGAACGGCGAATTCGTCCATCTTGAGGAGCATCTGAGACGGCTGGATGAATCTCTCAGGGGAATCGGCATCAAAAAAAGCTTCACCGACTCCGAAATCCGCTTGTGGCTCGGAATGCTCAAGGATGCCGACGGGCTTTTCAACGAGACATTCAGGATCCTTGTCGTCGGTGAGGATCCGAACCTGGTGTTCATAACCCATCAGGAGACCAGGATCTACCCCCAGTCCTATTACGACGAGGGGGTGGGGTGCACGACCTACCAGGGCGAGCGGTTTTTGCCGAACTATAAGACGAGCAACCTTCTTCTGAGCTACCTTGCGCTCGAGGATGCGGAGAGGAAAGGGTGCTTCGAAGCCCTTTTCGTCAACAGGCATGGTTATATCACGGAGGGTACCAGAAGCAATTTCTATGCTTTGAGGGGAGATGTTGTCTATACCGCTCCCGACGACGACGTGCTTCTGGGTGTGACCAGGATAGGGGTTGCTGAATGTGCCGTGAGGCTCGGCCTGAAGATCGTCTATGAACCCATATATGTCAAGGACATGTACTCGTACGATTCCCTCTTCATCTCCTCAACAAGCATGAAGGCCATCCCTGTCAGGGAGGTGGATGGACGTCCTGTCCCAAGGAAAGCCCAGGATGTCATAAAGGAGCTTTCCCTGCTCGTTGGAGAATGGGAATAGTCATCGGTACAGACTGTCCCTTGTTCCGCATATGGCGGTGATGGCATCCTGTATGGATCCGGATCCCATATCCGGAATGTCCAGGCCGGAGATCCTGTCGATCCTTCCGTCGTCAAGATCCGAGACATCGAGTATCAGGGTTCTTGTCACGGATGACTCATCTTTCCCACGGCTTTTGAACTTCGCGTCGATGATCGGGAATAGCTCGTCCCCGCTTTCGAATATCTCCGGGCACAGCATCGTGTTCTTCCATATCGTGATATCCGCCTCATCCCATGCGAACAGCACTTTCGCTTTTTTCTTCCGTACGAGGAAAATGTTACCGCATATGTGTCTTATGGTTGCATCCTTTGTGAGATGCCAGCGCTGTATGTGGGCCTCCGGCAGGCGGTTTCCTCTTTCCACAACGTCCTGGAAGAGCATTCCGGCATTCCGGGCAAACCATACCTGCCTTATATGTTTGCAGAATGTGTATCCGCAATGACTGGCTTTGACATAGAAGCCTTCCCTGATGCTTTTCGAATCCTCAACCGGGCTGTCCGGTCTGTATACGCCGAACTTGTTTGCATACACCTCCCAAGGGGCTATCGGTCTTGAATGACACAATACCGAATTGTGTGCATCCATGTTGTATGCATATCCCCTGTGCACGCTCTGCATTCTCATCCTGTGCCCGAGTCTTGCGACATAGGGTTCTCCGATGATTTCCTCGCCGCCTATGGATATGAACGCCGAAAGCATGTCCATATGGTTGTGGCCTGTGTATCCGCAGTCGATTTTAGTGGAGAGCATCAGGTAGTTCGCCTTCCTGTCATAGCCGCTTCTCGAGACGGTGAATCCCGTGGTGTCGTCCGAATAGTCCAGAGGAGGAAGACAGGAGGATCCGCATTTTTTTCCGTTCCTCGCGTCCAGGACGCTGCTGCAGCATTTGTTTCCCGTCGATGCCACACCGAGCTGGAGGATCGTGTCGACCATCGGACCATCATGGTCTCCGAGGCCTGGATACCTCTCTGCCGGAGGGGCTATGGTTGCGAGAAGGTCGAACGTGCGCATTATCCTCGGTCCTGTCTCGGCGGAAAGGAAATCGTTGTCGTTCATCCTTGACAACACCAGGGCTTTTGACGTCATCTCCCCGAGCGCCGCGCTTGCCCAATAGCATATCGAGTGCTCGTTGTATCCCCCATGTTCGTTGAAATCCTCGAGTATGTGCCTTCTTGATACCTCGAGCCCCCTTCTTCTCATGTCCCTGAAGGCCGGAATCTCCGGGTACAATACCGAAAGGATGTATGGAACCAGTCCCCGTTCGAAGTAATGATGGTTGTATGGGCGGTAGGTGTCCTCGTCGAACCGGCGGAACTGCATTCCGATGAACCAGATCTTTTTGATGATCTTGAATGCCTGCTCTGTAGGGATCTCATACGGAAGGCGGGTGTAGAACAGGCTGGAAAGGACCAGGGCAAGCCAGCCTGCGCTCATCACATCCCGGTCCTCCGTGGACATGAAACGGTTTGCATAGGGCGACGTGTCCTCGATCTCAAGGGGATAGGTCCTGATGAACAGCTCCAGCATCGTTTGGAAGCACCCGATGTATTTCCTGTCCCCCGTCTCATGATAGGCGACCGCAAGCGATTCGAAGAACTGCCCGCGGACGAACATGTCCACGTCGTGCCTGTGCTTCTTTCCCTGGTCCGTGTGGCAGTTGAAGTGCGGCATGTATTCATAGTTGTCGCCAAGAAAGACCTCTCCACGTCCCTTGCCCGGAAGCACATAGGTCTTTTCAAGCATCCTGTCGGCCGTGTACATCATGAATTCCTTCAGATTGCCGTTCAATCCGAGTGCCGACTGGAAGAAGTAGGGGAATGTGTCGGTGTCGATCCTGACCGGCGGTGTTTGCCGGTAATCGAAAAGGTATGCGGGATGTTCACGCTTTTCAAAGTGTCTTACGACAAGCTCTTTGGCCTTCTGCCAATCGTTGTGACCGATCATGCTGTCAAGGTCCTCAAGTCCCGGATAGGACACGGAGAACGCTTTGAGCACCTCAAGATCGGAGACATTGTTTTCAATTGTCGGAATATTCATCCTGCAATCCTTTTCCGCAGTATGCGACAGAGGATTTTTTTCCATCGATTTCAAAAACGATTTCGAAATCATCCTTGTCCTTCATGATGACGGAGACCGCGGCTTCCCGGCGCTCGTCCGTCCTTCTGCGCGGGAGAAGGAGCGAGGCGTTGACCATGCCGCCGTTGCATCCTTTCCTGATCAGACGGAGTATCGTGGAGTCCCTCCATGTGTCGTTGCTCTCGGATATCTTGCCGTTTTCAACGATATACGGTCCCGATGAGGAGAAGGCCATGTCCATTTCCGCATTGGATTCCTTTTTTGTGGAGACATGCAGGCTGTCCGATATCTCCAGCTTCCGCGTGTCGAGGTGGAAGCTTATGTATGCCTCGTCCCCTTCCTTCATGTTTTCTGCGATGTCCAGTATCAGGATATCCCTGCCTATTATGTGGAACACCCTGGTTATTGTCACCGGGAAATAGTTCTCATGCCTCTCCACAATCCTGATCATCCCGCCTTCCTGTGTGACGGAGACAACCTTGCCTTCCTTCTGCTCCCCATATTCCCATGGACCTTTGTATTCCCAGGCATCCCTGCCGTTTACCGATACACAGCTGTGGGACAGTGTGCTCTTGAACCTGTATCTCTCCGGACCGGCCTTGTAGGTGTAGATTCCCGGATCGGCAACGAGCACGTCCCCGTATGCGGAAAGGTCGAAGCTGCATGGATCAATGTGCGCGTGCATGTTCTGTACCGGCGTCCTGCAGGCTGTCATGAATGTCATGTCTTCCTTATCCCAGCCCGTGCGTGCATACACCTGGTCGAGGGCTGCGGCGTAGTGGAGCAACGGAAGGTCGGGCCTGACGGGGTTGTTTGTAATCTCAGGGTAGTCCTTTTCCAGACGTCTCAGGTCCGGCATTCTGAAAAGGTTGTCCGAAAGGTCGTTTTCGATTATTTCCAATGAGCTCATGTAAAGGGCCTTTTGCAGGAACAACGGGTCACCCGTGGCGAGATATGCCCCGACCGCCGCAACCGAGCAGGTCTCGACAGGCTTGGTGTGGCTGTCGCCCCATGGGATGTTGCCTCCCATGTTCCTTGTCGCATGGAGGCTGTGGTAGAACATCCTGAATATTCCAGATGTATACTCAGGATCCGACTTGATGCCGTAGCGTTCCTCCACATTGTTCTTGAGCGAGAACCAGTATACGCAGCCGTTGTGGTACGATGGGCATCCTTCTATCTGTCCCCCTTCCTTTGTGCACTGTGCCTTCATGCACCGCTTCAGCTCATTGGCCGCATGTCTGCGGTATGTCCCATCCCGATCCAGTTCGGGAAACATCACGGCCATCGTGTAGAGGCCCAGGTTCTCCATCAGATAATGGTTGTGGTCGGCCTTCGGCCAGAGAATGGGGGAGATGTTGTACAATACTTCCAGATGCATGCTGATGGAGCCGAGCAGGGTTTCCAGCACCTCGTTCGTGAAATGCTTGGAATAGACCAGCTGCTCGATGATGACGGGCCAGGTGCGGTAGCATCTGATTCCGGTTTCAAGCGCCCTCCATGCCTTGCTGTCGGGACCGTCGAAATTTCCAGTGATGAAAAGCCCGTTTTCATCCTTCATCTCCGGACGTTTTACTGTCCTTATCCATCCCAGAAGCTCCGAGATGGCTTTTTGTGCATACTTCTCATCCCCTGTGATGCTGAATGCCTCGCTGAGTGTTTTTATGAAAACCATCCGGTTGAGCTGGAACGTGTATTCCGGATTGCCGGTGGGGTTGTCCAGCCAGTTTGTGGGGCTTCCGACAAAAAACAGTTTCGCGCCGGTTCCTGGAAGGATCATGAGGCCGTCCATCGCTTCGTCCGCCTTTTTCACGATCCTGTTGGCCATGCTGCCGAATATCGACGAGACGAGCCTGCCTTTTTCAAAGCATGTCAGTCCCTTGTTCGCTTTCTCAATCCGTTCTTTCAACGCACCGGCTTTCATCACGCTTTTTCCTCCGCCAGTATTCTTTTCGCATTTTTCACAGCCGCATACATGTCTTCCCTCGTCTCCATCATGGACGCGGCTGCCGCCTCCAGGCCCGCCACATCAATATCGGCAATCATGCCCGTGGCATCCAGTATGAGAGTGTTGATCACTGCAGGTGCGTTCTCGACGCTTTTTTCATCCGGAGTCCTGAACCCGGCGCTTATCGTCGGAGCGATGGCATCTTCGGAATCGAACAGTCCTGCTGTGAGTATCATATCCTTTTCCAAGGATATGTTTCCGCAGTCCCAGACGAACAGGACCACGGCATCTCCCTTTTTCACAAGAATCGTCCTTTCTCCGAGCCTTTCCGCCTGTGCCCCGTGCGCCAGATGCCAGATCTGGCGGTGGAGCTGGTCCATCCGGTTGCCACGCTCCACGGTATCCCGGACAAGAAACCCGGAATCCCTCACGAATGCGACCTCCCTGACATGCCTGCAGAATGTGTATGCGCTGTGGCTTGCCTTGACGTAGAAGTATTCCTTTGTACCTTCATGGCACAGGACCGGGCTGTCGGGCCGGTATACCCCCCACTTGTTCGCATACATCTCGTCCGGCTGCACAGTCCTCGAATAACAGAGGACCGTGTTGTGGGATTCCATGTTGTACATGTATCCTCTGAGCTTGCTCCCCATTTTCACGCAATGGTAGAGCTGTCCGGAATAAGGCTCGTCCACAATCCTCTCCCCATGCATGTTGATGCATAGCGAGAGCATGTCCATGTGGTTGTGCCCGGCATATCCGCAGTTCTTCTTTGCGGACATTATCATGAAATTCTGGTCCTTTCCATAGCTGTTGCGGGCGACTACGAAACCCGACAGGTCGTCCACATGATCGAGCGGAAGACCTGGATTTCCCGCATCACCATGCCTGATTTCCAAATGTCTCCTGCAATATACGTTCCCGACCGAGTCGGCCCCGAGCTTTAGGATCGGGTCGATGAGCGGTCCCCTGTTGTCTCCGATGGAGTGGTAGTTTGAATTCCCGGATGCGAGAAGAGACAACAGGCTGAATGTGTTTTGTATCCTCTCCATGCCTGAATCGTCAAGCAATCGCCTGTCGTTCAGCCTTGCAAGCAGAAGACCTCGTGAGGTCATCTCCCCGATCGCCGCTCCCGACCAGTATGCTATCGAATGCTCGCTGTATCCGCCACTCTCGTTGAAATCCTCGTTGATGTGTCTTCTGACGACCTGCGCACCCCTGTCCTCCATATCACGGAACGCAGGAATCTCCGGAACGAGCACCGAAAGCATGAACGGGACCAGCCCACGTTCGAAGTAATGGTGGTTGTAAGGTCTGTAGCCATCGTTGTCGAACCGGCGGAACTGCATTCCAAGGAACCATATCCGCTTCAACATCTCGAACGAGGCATCGACGGATATCTCGTATGCCGCCCTTGTATAGAACATGCTGATGAATACAAGTGCCAGCCAGCCCACGCTCATCACATCCCTGTCCTCGGCCGTCATGAACCTGTTCGCTCCAGGTGATGTGTCCTCGATGACCAGCGGGTATGTCTCGAAGAACTTCCAAAGCAGCTCCTCGAACTTTTCCATGTATTTCCTGTCCCCGGTTTCATGGTATGCAACCGCAAGGTATTCAAAGAACTGCCCCCGCACGAACATGTCCAGACTGCTCCTGTGCCTTTTTCCCTGATCGTGTATGAAATCGAAATGGATCATCGATTCACAGTTGTCGCCAAGAAACTCCTCCTTCTCCCCTCCTGGCAGGGTGTATATGTTCCTCAACAGCTTGTCGGCTGACTTCAGGCAGAATTCCTTGAGGGATCCCTTGAGCCCCAGCGCCGCTTGGAAGACATATGGATTTGAGTCGGTGTCGATGCACTCCAGCGGAAGGCTCCTGTAGTCGAAGAAATATTTTGGCTTTGTCCGTTTCTCAAAATAACCCACAAGCGCCTTTTTCGCATTCTTCAAGTCTTTCAGTTCTGCAAGCCGCCTTACCTCTGCCAGCTCCGGCATGCCGTAGTCAAGGCTGTCCAGAAGGTCCTCGTCCGTAATAGCTCTCTCGTCAATCGGTATCGTCAACACAATCGTTCTCTCCCTGCGCATGTCTTGTATAATTGGATCACTAATGCTTTCGAATGCTTGCGAGGATGTTCCCTCATCCGGGGAAACCCTCGGTAATGATTATAAATCTCGGCATACCAAAAGCAATGATACTCTTTTGGAATAATACTGATTTTTTGATTACCCGCAAAAATGTCATTTTTTCTTGCAAAAAAGTGGTATTTTATCTTTTTTTTGCAGATTGCGGGATAAAAAAACCCTTTTTAAAATGGCATTGTCAGGTGGGTGGAGGCCCGCTTGTATAATGAAAGGAGGACAATATGAAAAGAACATTGTCGCTTGTTTTTATTCTTCTGATTGCATCGTTTGTCGTATTCGCAGGAGGGGCCAAGGAAGCAGCAGCAACCGATCCCGACGCACCTGTGACGCTCACATGGCTTGTCAGCCAGACCTCTGCAGAAGTCGATGACGACGCTGAAGTGGTCAAGATGATCGAGGACAGATTCGATATCGATCTCAAGACATGGTATGTCGACGGTAAGAACTTCAAGCAGAATCTCAACGTCAGGTTTGCCGGAGGCGAGATGCCCGACATCCTCGTGGTTGACAGCACTTCCGAGCTTGCCCAGTATGTTGACGGAGGCGTTGTCGCCGAACTGCCGATCGAGCTCATCCGTGAGAAAGCCCCGCATTATGCGGCTGTCGCCGATGCCAACGACCAGGGTGACCTTTGGTCCACAATGAGCTACAAGGGCAAGAACTATGGAGTAGCCAACCCGATGGAGCAGGTGCCGATGGCCCTTTTCTATAGGAAGGACTGGCTCGACAGGCTCGGGCTCGAGGTTCCGACCACACTCGATGAGTTCCATGACGTGATGCTCGCCTTTGTCAACGACGATCCGGATGGAAACGGCAAGAACGATACAGCCGGAATGGGCGAGAGGACGTTCAACGCAATCTTCGGCGCATATGGTCTGCGCTGTGTGACCGGAGGCAACCCGAACTTCAAGGTGGAGGAGATGCAGCTCGGGAACGACAACGTCCCGTTCTTCCCGTACATCACCGACAGGGCCAAGGAAGTACTTGCCCTGCTTCATGAATGGTATCTTGAAGGCATCATCTACAAGGAATTCGTGACGGGTGAGAACCATGGCGGATACAACTGGCTGTCCCATGCGTTCATGAACGGTGAGATCGGCGTCACCTGTGCCCAGCCGTACCACTATCTCACCGCAAGCACCGATACAAGCGATCCCAAGAACTGGGGAGTGTGCATGCAGGAGTTCAAGGCACTCAATCCTGATGCGGACATAGTCATCGGACCTGCCCCGATCGGACCTGATGGAGAGAGCGGAACCGAAGGCTGGAACAAGGTCGGACGTCTGACTGTCATAACCACCAAGTGCGCCGAGGACCCGAGGAAGGTCGAGAAGTTCCTCGAGATGCTTGATGCCTACTACTCGGATCCCGAATACGCCCAGCTGGTCAACTACGGAATCGAAGGAAAGCATTTCGAGAAAACCGATTACGGCAATGTGAGGATCATGGAGGGAACCGACCTCAGGAAGGAAGGCGTGCTCCAGGTCGATTTCGGCAGCACCGTGTATTTTGCGGAAAACGTCGATGACACAAAGACCAAGTTCGGACACGAGGTGACCGGCAACGGGTACTGGAGGTTCAACGCACCTGCAACCGAGGAGTTCTCCAGCGTTATCGCCACACTCGATACCATGACCGAACAGGCATACTTCGACATGATAATCGGAAACAAGCCGATAAGCTACTTCGACACATTTGTCGAGGAATTCAAGAAAGCAGGCGGAGCGGCCGCTGAAAAAGCCGTCCAGGATGCATACGCAGCCCGCTTCAATTGATTGATTTTCATTTCAGCCTTCCCTCCGCCCGGAGGGAGGGCTCATGAAAGGAGGTTACGATGTTTCTGAAAAAAAGACATTCTGATTCCGAAATTGTCACATTGCAGAAGAAAAGGGGCTTTCTTGGGAACATGAGGGTTTTCGGAAGCTATTATGTCATGTTGATTCCAGGCATCCTTTTCTTCCTTATCTTCTGTTATGGCCCCATGTATGGCATGATCATCGCTTTTCAGGATTATTATCCTCTCAAAGGCATATCGGGAAGCGCTTTTGTCGGCTTGAAGCATTTCAAGGCCCTGTTCACGAACCCGTTCTTCCTGCCCGTGCTTAGAAATACCCTTGTGATAAGTCTATATAAACTGCTGATCTGTTTCCCCGGACCGATCATCCTTTGTCTTGCGCTCAACGAAATAACCAGACCCGGATTCAAAAAGGTCGTCCAGTCCATTTCGTACCTGCCTCATTTCATCTCCTGGGTCGTGGTTTCCGGAATAATAATTGAATTCCTTTCCCCGTCCCGCGGACCGATAAACATCCTTCTGAAGAATCTCGGTCTCGAGCCGATATTCTTCATTGCCGACCCGAAGTATTTCAGAGGTGTTCTTGTCCTCTCGGACCTTTGGAAAAGCGTGGGCTGGGGATCCATCGTATATCTTGCGGCGGTCACGAACGTCGATCCCGCGTTGTACGAGGCGGCGGAGATGGACGGAGCGGGAAGGGTTCAGAAAATCCTTCATATCACGCTTCCTGCAATCGTTCCCATCATCACCGTCATGTTCATCATGGAATCCGGAAAGATACTCAACGACAGCTTCCAGCAGGTGTACAACTTCCTGACACCGACCACGTACGGGGTGGGGGATGTCATCTCCACGTTCGTCTACCGCATGGGCATACAGAACATGCAGTACAGCTTCACAACTGCTGTGGACCTGTTCAAGAATACGATCTCCTTCGCACTGGTCATGCTTACAAACTGGATTGCAAGGAAGACGAGCGACTATGTTCTCTGGTAGGGGGTGGATGGTATGAAAAAGAAGAAAACAGCCGAGGATTGGATAGTTGACATCATCGTATATGCGATCGTCATTTTCCTTTCCATCTCGATAGTCCTGCCTTTCATGCAGGTCATTACAATCTCCATGAGTCCCGCCTCCGTGGTCAACAGGAACGGCTTCCATCTCATTCCGACGAAATTCGATTTCTCCGGCTATCATACGATCATGACGGACGACAATTTCTGGCACAGCTACCTGGTGACGATCGCAAGGACGATCATCGGGACTGCCAGCTGCGTCTTGGTGACGGTGCTCACTGCTTATCCGCTGTCCAAGCCCAACCTGCCGTACCGCAGGGGATTGATGATCTTCGTGGTGTTCACGATGTACTTTTCCGGAGGAATGATACCCACGTACCTCCTTTTAAAGAACATCGGTCTGACCAATCACTTTCTCGTCTACATCCTGCCCTGCCTCATAACCGGGTTCGCCCTTATCGTCACAAGGAACTTCTTCATGACGCTTCCCGCAGCTCTGGAGGAGTCTGCCAGGATCGACGGGGCTTCGAACATGAAGATACTCTTCTCGATTTATCTTCCTCTTTCGCTTCCGGTTCTGGCCACAATAGCCCTCTGGTATGCCGTCACCCATTGGAATTCCTGGATGGACAACATGCTGTATGTGACGAAGCAGAACCTGTATGTGCTTCAGTATGTGCTTCAGACGATCCTCAACAACGGACAGACGCCGGATATGGAGATGGCCGTCGGGGTGGTCGTCCATACGGAAACCATGAAAATGGCTGCCCTGATCCTTTCGCTCATACCGATAGTGTGTGTTTATCCGTTCCTGCAGAAATACTTTATAAAGGGTATGGTCGTAGGCTCGGTAAAAGGTTAATCTTTTTGACATTGTTCCGCTGTGGAGAAGAAAGTGTTGTTAAGGGAAAGAAACGGATTGAAACTGACGTTTTTGTTCAGCATGCTGCTGATCAACATAGTCGTGATACTGTTTCTTTCCCTTTTCAACTACATCACCTTTTATGACATGGGCAAATCCTCCTACAAGGATAAGTTCATCTCGTATAATTCGGAGATAATACTCGGGGAATTCAAGAACATCGACGACAACCTCGCAGGCATAATGTTCATGGCCGATCTTTATTTTGCAGACATAACGCTCAATGAGGATCTGCTGTATCCGCAGACGAGCTACATCGGTGACAAGCCGGAACGGGTTTCCGCGGTTGTCTCCAACCTGCAGAAGATCAGGCAGAGCAATCCGATGATCTTCAGCCTCGATGTTTATTACGAGAACACATCGACGGCCATAACCGGTTTCTCCAATCTCCATTTCTTTGATTCCACGGACGATCTTCCGCGTTACCTGCCATGGTTCGCAAGCTTCGGAAATTCCGACGCGGGCTTCATACCTCTTGGCGAGAATTCCTATCCCCAGCATCACAAGGTCCTGACGTATGTGAAAAGGTTTTCATCCACGAAGTGGAAGGACAGCTTCATTTATGTGGCAGTCCACATAGATCCGTATTTTTCCAAATATCTCGATGAACAGAAAATGAGGAATTTCTACATCATTTCGCCCGAAGGCGAGCAGTTGTATTCGGTTTATGCCGGTGATGGCACGGATGCAGACAGACTGCGCGGGTATTTCATCGGTGCCGATGGTGTCGTATCGGAGGGTACAAGACAGATCGAGATAGGGAAGGAGAAATTCCTCATCCAGCGTTATGTGTCTCCCCAGACAGGCTTGGAGTATTACTATACTTTCAATTTCAGTCTTTTCGATTCCCAGTATTATACCGAGAACAAGCAACTGCTTTTCTCATTCATCCTGTCGGTGGTGATAAACACGGTTTTCCTGGGTATCCTCAGCTTTTTCAATTACAGGATGTTCAAGGGGCGTTTGCTGAGATTCTCCAGGACCGCCGGTCTCAACATCGACCGCAGGACCAGCCTGGACAATTACCTTGATTCCGCCACAAAGGAGATCATCAGCCTCAACAAGAGTGTCAAGTCCGCGGAAAATCTGAAGATACAGCAGAAGATCCGTTCCGCAATCCTTGACGGGAGAAAGGATTATCAGATTGCGGAATATTTCAAGAGCTGCAGGGTATGCTGCGTCATCATTGAAAATCCGGACCAGGGCATCGTCGCATCGCTTGACGGAATCCAGGCCGAGGCCGATTCGCTCGGAATCTTCGATGTCCTCAGATCCAGGATTTTCATCACGTCGATAGGAAAGTCCATCGTGGCTCTCGTTGTATTTGATACGGAGGAGAGAAGAGACGGCAATGTCGGCTTCATTCTCTCCAGGTTCGCCGGATGCCGGATCGACATAGGTGAGACATTTCTTGTTCAGGAAGGAGGAATCCCAAGGGCTTATGACAGCGCACAGGAGATAGGCCGCTACAGGTTTCTTTATGAGGAGGATGTGCTGTCCGCATGGAACCTGCACATAAGGGACCGTGGCATAGGCGGAAGCATGCTGAAGACCTTCAACCAGATAGAGAAGGACATCTCCTTCGGCCTCCAGGACGAGTTCGAGGTCCATTTCGGAAATCTGATCGGATACCTTGAGACGGGGAATTTCTCCATAGATTTCTGTCAGTCCACGCTCAACCATCTGGTGTCCGTGGTCTACAGGATAATGCTTGAAAGCCAGGTGGACGCCTGGGGCTTGGTCGGCTATGACATCCGTGAATACTCGAAGAAGATAAAGAAGATAAGCGAGTACAGCAAGTGGATGAGGGAGGTCGTCGAGCTTTTCTTCGAGGAGAAGAAGAATCTTTCTAAAAATATTGACAACGATCTCCAGAGAAGGATATCAGACATCATCGAGAACAATCTTGAGAACGATATTTCGCTCGGGTTCGTCGCCGATGCCGTCGGTCTCCGCTCCGACGCCCTGAGCCACATGTTCAAACAGCTCATGGGCAAGAACTACATCGACTATATCAAAGAGAAGAAGATGTTGCGGGCGATCAGATATCTGAGAAAGAACATGGCCGTGCAGGAGATAGCCGAACGTCTGGGCTACAGATCCGCCCAGTATTTCATCATGGTTTTCAAAAAGGCTTATGGAATCACCCCTTTCCAATATAAGAAGACCGTGTTGGACAACGAGGAAGAGGAGGTTGGCGATGAAGATATTGACGATAATCTCTGATGAGCATTCTTATCAGGCGATGCATTTTTCAGGTTCCCGATATGCTGTTACGCCCAATTTCGACAAGCTTGCATCGAGAAGCGTGGTTTTTGACAATGCGTACACACCATGCCCGGTGTGTGCTCCGGCCAGGGCGTCATGGTTCACCGGACAGTATGTCAACAGGATCGGCACCTGGGATAATTCAACCCCGTTCGACGGGACGGTTCCCTGCATTTCGTCATGGCTTGCCGGTCATGGAGTGCCGGTGTGTTATTTCGGTAAGACGCATTTCCATTACCAGGGCAGCTATGGTTTTACCGAATCCGATATGCTGGGATTTCTTGAATCTCCCGACCTGGGGTGCTATTACAGGGATTCGGGAAAGGGTCGCATAGGTGCTGAAAAGCGGTTCGAGAAGATCGGTATCAAGGAAAAGGAATCCTTCGACGACAGGGTGGTGGAGAAGGTCCTTTCATGGTTGGATGAGAACAAGGACAGGAAGGACGATTGGGTTTTGAACGTGGGACTTCTCAAGCCTCATTTCCCATTCTACGTCAAGAAGGAGAACTGGGATTACTTTGAGAAGTTGATCACAAGTCTTCCTGAAGGGGTGCTTCCCCCGTATACCTCGTTGAACGAGCCGTTGGAATTTCTAAGAAGGTATTTCAAGGCGGACCTTGCCACCGAGGAGATAATCAGGAAGGTCTTCATCGGTTACTTTGCCTCTATCAAGGAGCTGGACGACCAGATCGGGCAGATCCTGCAGAAACTGGAGGATTGCGGTCTGAGGGACGATGTCGTCGTGATATATACCAGCGATCATGGGGAGCAGCTCGGATACCATGGGCTTTGGTGGAAATGCACTATGTTCGAACAGTCCGCACGGATACCGCTGATGATAAGCCATGAATCGTTTGTTCCCAAGATCGTTCATGCTCCGGTTTCGCTCGTCGATCTTTTTCCTACCTTGTGCGACCTCATGGGTGTTCCTGTCTATGAAAAGGTCGATGGGCATTCCCTGCTTGAGCTTCTTGTGCATGGGGTGGACTTCAAACGGCCTGATTTCGCGTTCAGCGAGTATCATGCCCACGGGATGCCGGAGGGGATGTTCATGATACGCTGGAAAAACTACAAGTACGTGTATTTCACAAATTATGAGCCGCAGCTTTTCAACCTGGCCGAGGATCCGGCGGAGAATCATGACCTTGTCAAGGAAAAGGGGCATGTTCCGCAGGTCGATCAGCTTTTGGAGGAAGGGCATTCACGCCTGCTTTCAGTATGCGATCCATACAATGTGTCCGACCGGGCGAAGGATTTCCAGGCCAGAATGAAGAGGCGGCTCGGGCTTGATGATGACTATACATTGGAGCGGAGCTGGGGATTCGTCCCCAGACCTGAGTATTGTGGCAAGGACGAGATATGGAAAAAAGAAAATTGAACCTGCTTTATGTCATGACGGATCATCAGAGATTCGATTCCATAGGGATGAGATGCAAAGATGTTCCCGTCACTCCGAATCTGACGGCGTTGGCCGGTGATTCGACATTTTTTCTCCGGGCATACAATACATGTCCGTTGTGCGTGCCCGCCCGGACCGCACTTGCCACAGGGGTATATCCGACTGCGAACCATGTGGTGTACAATGATTGGAAAGGAGCCACGGCCACAAGGCACAGGACGCTCCAGCTCCTGCTTGAGGAAAACGGTTATTCGGTCGGACATGTCGGGGTCGATCATGTGAGGACCGTGCCGGGACTGTCCGATTGCGGTCTGGATTTTTATTTCAGCCAGAAGGACCATGCCGGAATCCTGGAGTCACGTGGCATCCAAAGCAAGCGAAGGGTATCCGATTCCGTCGAGGTTTTTGAACTCGTCGACGGGGTTCGCAAGGAAAACAGATACAGCGGTACGAACGTAAGCGTATGGAACCATCCGATGGAATTGTTCAAGGACCGGTGTTTTCTCGAAAAATCGCTTGAATTCCTTGATTCCTTTGCAGGCGGTGACAGGCCTTTCGCCCTTTTCACCTGCTTCTGGGCTCCCCATCCGCCATTGATCGTGCCGGAGGAATATCTTTCAAAGTTTCCTCCTTCCTGCATCATGCTGCCGGAGAATGTAGGAGTGTGTTCCAAGGGGGAGCCCGCCTCGTTCAGAAGGGGTGTCGCGGCACAGTTGGCCGAAAATGTGTCCATGGATGAATGGAGGAAGGTCTGGGGCGCCCACCTCGCTCTGACGAACATGGTGGACGGATACATCGGCATGCTTGTCGATAAACTCAGGCAGAAGGGGTTGTATGATGATACAGTGATTGTGTTCACTCCGGATCATGGTGACAACCTCGGACAGCATTCGATGTATCAGAAGATGGAGATGTATGAGGAGGATGTGCATGTGCCGCTCATGATCAGGGTGCCTGGGACAGCACCGTCGAGGCCGGACACCGTCGTCTCCCATTTGGATGTCGCTCCGACGCTTTGCGAAATACTCGGGCTTGACGGATTGGATCCCCTTGCGGATGGCAAAAGTCTTGTTCCTGAGATTATGTCGGGGCAGAGCCGCGCAGGAATGGCCGTGTTTTCAGCGTATTCCGGTAATCCCGGGTACGGCGATGTGCGCAGGGCTGTCGTCACTGACAGATACAAGCTCATTACGGACGGTGATCATGAGGTTGCCCTGTTCGACCTGGTGGAGGATCCGGACGAGATGGATAACATCGCCGCGGACGGAAGGCACGATGAAATAGTCAAAAAGCTGTATGCGCGATGCATGGATTATCATGTGAAAAGGAACGATTATTTTGAATGGAGGGAATATGGACGAAAGATGGATTGACGAGGCGTTGGAAAAAACGCTCGATAAGATAAGGACCAATGTGGATGCGGTCGGATTCCGTTATCCCCATGTCTCTCTCGGCGGCAGGTACAACGACCAGGGGCCCGAGTTCTGGACCAGCGGGTTCTGGCCAGGAATCCTGTGGCTGTATCATACGGCAACCGGCGATGATGCGGCGAAAATGCTTGCAATCAGGCTGGAGGAAGGCATGGACAGGGTTTTGGACGGATTCGTGACAATACACCATGATGTCGGATTCATGTGGCTTCCAACCTCGGTGGCCCATTATTTGTCCGATGGCGACGGGACGGCCAGGGTCAGGGGATTGAAGGCTGCAAGCCATCTGGCCGGCAGGTTCAATCCCGCAGGACGGTTCATCAGGGCGTGGAACGACAAGGTCCAGGCAAACAGCCAGGGGTGGGCGATAATAGACTGCATGATGAATCTCCCCCTGCTGTATTGGGCTTCCAGGGAGACCGGGGATCCCCGGTTCAGACATGTCGCAACCGCCCATTCGGATACCGTCCTATCGTCCTTCAGACGCGGCGATGGAAGTTTCCCGCATATAGTGTCCTTCGATCCGGAAACGGGTGTGAAGATCTGCAACATCGGCGGTCAGGGATACGGCCCGAATTCCGCATGGGCCAGAGGACAGGCATGGGCATTGTACGGTTTTGCGATAGGATACAGGGAGACGGGGGATGTCAGATACCTGGAGGCATCAAAGGATGCATCGCATTTCTTCATATCCCATCTTCCGGAGAGGAAGGTCCCCGTATGGGACTTCCGTGCTCCGGAAGGAAAGAGGGACGCCGAGGATTCGTCGGCCGCCGCGTGTGCAGCCAGCGGTCTGATCGAATTGTCCCGTCTTCTGCCTGACGGGCCGGACAAGGAGTTCTATCGCTCCCAGGGGGTTGCAATTTTGAAAGGACTTTATGACTATTATGCTGATTGGAGCGGAGACCAGCAGGCCGTCATACTGCATGGCACCGTTCATTATCCTGCAGGGAGGAACATCGACGTGCCAATAATCTATGCCGACTATTTCTTCCTGGAGGCGCTCTTGAAATTGAAGGGCATGAAAGGATTGTTCTGATCAAGGAGGACCAGATGAACAGGATTGCATCTTTTTTTGAAAAGGATCTGAGGGATAGGGGGCAATGGGAGAAGGTCTCGCCGCTTTGCGCCTATGTCGGTGACATACACAACCATTCGGGAATCAGCTACGGGTATGGGACGATATACAATGCCATCGCCTTTGCCCGCAGCCAGCTTGATTTCTTTTCCGTCACAGGGCATTTCGCCTGGCCAGACATGGAGAGCAAGGGTATGAACATCCCGGACGATGTGCTTGCCTACCACCGCAAGGGCTTCGAGAAACTCAGGAAAAACTGGCCGGAGGTGAAGAAGGCAATGGCTGCGGCCGAGGGCAAGGACTTTGTGCCGTTCCTTTCATATGAGTATCACAGCTTCTTCTACGGGGATTACACGATACTATGCAAAAGTCTTGACGAGGATCTTCCCGGGAGGGTTCCCGAGGGTGTGGAGGACACCCGGCTGAAAGCCCTTCTGTCCGCAGACGGCAGACAGAGGGAAAGGTTTTTGTGCACTCCGCACCACATAGGCTACAAACAGGGCTACCGCGGTATAAACTGGAGCGCCTTCAACGAGGATGTTTCCCCCCTTGTCGAGATCTGCTCGATGCATGGCTGCGCCGAGAGTATGGAGACACGGTTGCGCTATCTCCATACCATGGGTCCTAGAAGCGGGAGGAACACCTACCAGGGAGGCCTTTCGCTCGGACACCATTTCGGAGTGTGCGGCTCCACGGACCATCACAACAGCGCCCCGGGAAGCTATGGTGCCGGACGGACCGTGCTGTATGCACCCTCCCTTGGAAGGGAGGAGGTCTGGAAGGCCCTGAATGAGAGAAGGGTTTCCGCCGCCGTCGGCGATCCGTTCGAGGTCATGCTTTTCGCAGGCGGTGCCTTTGCGGGTGAAATACTTGAAAACGCGCCTACCGAGGTCGGCTTTGACGCCTATGTATCCGCTTTCGACCGTCTTGAGAAGGTCGAGGTGGTACAGGACGGCCGTGTCGTCTCGGGCCGCTATTCGTTCGAGCCGGAAGAAGACGGTGCCCGCGGTTTCGTAAGCTTCATGTTCGGCTGGGGCAAGAAGCACAAGCCGTGCAGCTGGGATATCGTTTTGAAAACCTCGGATGCCAAGATACTTTTCTCATCACCGCGTCTCAGGGGTGTGGACATGGTCGACCCGTTGGATGTGCCCAAGGACGGAGGTGATTTGCTGCCCAGGTACGAGAGGCTCGATGACGGAATAAGGCTACACGTCGTCACCGACGGCAATGCAACATCCGTGACCGATTCGACGCAGGGGTTCGTATGCGAGATCGAGGGCAGAGCTTCCGACCGTCTTGAATTGTCCGTGAGGGCGGAGTGGGACGGACGCATGATCGAAAGGTCATATTCTTACACGATCGCCCAGCTCAAGGAGGGACAGAATACCGAATACATCGATGGATTCGTCTCGCCAGCAGTGGAGGTCGGGGTGTTCAGGAACATCTCTGAGACCCTCTGCCATCTTTCAGGCACGGTCGACACCTCGGCCGGACCGGTATACCTCAGGGCGTATCAGAAGAACGGGGATGCGGTCTACTCGTCGCCGATATCGTTCAGATGACCGCAGTAAGAGGGGAGCTTCACCGATGAAGCTCCTTTCTTTTTCCATCCAGCCTTTGTTTTGCGTTGCCCCATAGACAAAAAAAGAGGCAGTTGATATTGTTATACCTTGGTAAAACACGTTGATACAAATATTTGACCAAGGAAATAGATTGAAATGGAATTTGAAGAACTGAGTTTGTCGCCTGAAGTGATGGAAGGGATAAAAAAACATGCCTTCTCCAACCTCACGGAAGTTCAGGCAAAGGTTCTTCCGGTTTCCCTTGCTGCAAAGGATGTGATGGTGCAGTCGAAAACCGGAAGCGGGAAAACGCTTGTTTTCCTTATCACGATATTCGAGAAATATCTGAAGAACAAGGAAAGCCGGGCGCTGGTGATCGCCCCCACCAGGGAACTGGCAGTGCAGATCGAGGAGGATGCCAAGTCGTTCTCCGTGGGGATGGAGGACTATCATATCGGATGCTTCTTCGGCGGCATGGGCTATGAGAAACAGCTTTCCGAGATAAAAGAGGGGCTCCAGCTCGTGGTCGGGACCCCCGGACGCCTTCTTGATTTTGCAAAGATGAAGAAGATCGACTTCTCCTCGTTCGACACAGTGGTGCTCGACGAGGCCGACCGCATGTTCGACATGGGGTTCTATCCCGACATCCAGGACATGTTCAGGAAGATGAGGCCCTGTACGGAGCGTCAGACGATGCTCTTTTCCGCAACCCTCTCCACAAAGGTCAGGAATCTTGCATGGAACCATATGAACGAGCCCGAGGAGATCGACGTGCAGCCCGAGGAGATCACCGTGAAGGAGATCACCCAGGAGCTTTTCCATGTCACCAAGGAGGAGAAGTTCCCGCTTCTTCTTTCCATCATGGCCAAGATCAACCCCAGAAGCTGCATCATCTTCACCAATACCAAGGACAAGGCCGTCGAGGTTTCGACACGGCTCAAGATGAACGGCTACAAATCGAGCTATCTGATGGGTGACATGGCGCAGAGCCAGAGGCTCAGGACGCTCCAGAGCCTCAAGGACGGCAAGATCACAGTGCTTGTCGCCACCGATGTCGCCGCGCGCGGCCTGCAGATAGACGATCTCGAGCTTGTTGTGAACTACGATATCCCAGAGGATTTCGAGAACTACGTGCACCGCATCGGAAGGACCGCCCGTGCCGGAAAGACCGGCAAGGCCATAACCCTTGCCTGCGAGCAGTACATATACGGTCTTGAGGCCATCGAGGAATACATCCAGATGAAGATACCTGTGCTCTGGCCGGATGAATGCGGCCTTGAGCCTGTAGAGGACCAGTCAAAGGATTACAAGAGCGGTCGCAGCGGACGCAATGTCAAGCGCACAGGCTCGCAATCTTCCTCCTCGCGTGGTCCGAGAAAGGCAGGCAAGGGTGCAAAGCCCGTTTCATCCACGGCTTCCACCGGAAAGAAGCCCACGGAGGGAAAGCCGAAGACGAAGGCTCAGCCCAAGAAGGACAGGAAGCCTGCCGAAGGAGCTGTTGTAAGAAAGACGAGGAAGGCATCTCCGGAGAAGAAGCTCAAGAGCGAGATCGAAGGGAAGAACGTCAAGCGTGTCAGCCTGAAGGACATCCCTGTGGAAGAGAACGGGAAGAAGGGTATCGTCGGATTTTTCAAGAGGCTTTTCAAGAGGGGGTAGTCATGAAAAAGTTCCGCCTTGCTGTTGCAATCATATTCGTGTTGCCGGTTTTCATTCCGACGGTGCTTCTGGCGCTCTTGTCCGGTATCTTCTTCCTTTTCCGGCTCAGAAGGCTTGGAAACATGTGGATGCATTTCTGGCTCGACATCACCATCTGGTGGATATGGATCTGCTTTGGTGCGAAGGTGATCGTCACAGGCCGGGAGAACATTCCTCCGCGTGGTACGAAGGTCTGCTACATAGGCAACCATCAGTCCATGATGGATGTCCCGGCGCTTTTCTGGGCCGGCTTGTGGTCCGGTATAATCGGCAAGGTCGAGCTGAAGAAGGTTCCCGTGCTCAACTGGCTCATGATGGAGCTCCATTGCGTATATATCGACCGTAAGAACCTCAAGGCATCCCTCAAGGCGATATCGACAGGGGCCGAGAACATCAAGAAGGGGATTCCGATGTCGATATTCCCCGAAGGAACGAGGAGCAAGACCCGCGAGATCGCGGAGTTCAAGGCCGGATCCTTCAAGATGGCGACCCGTGCCAAGGCAGTGATCGTTCCTGTTGTTTTTCAGAACACCAGGCTGCTTTTCGAGGATGCCGGGTCGTTCAGGCGTGTTCCCGTCTATGTCAAGATACTTCCCGGAATCGATACGTCTGTCCTTGACGACGAGGGGATGAAGAACGTGCATAGCGTTGTGGAAGAGAAGGTGAGGGAGGCCTATGCATCCCTGCCTTGTGTTACGAGATGACAAGTCTGCACGACATCTGTTTTTCATATGAGAAGGGGGGAGAAAAGCTTTTTTCTTCCCTCTTCTTGGATATCGGGGATGATGAGAAGGTCCTCATCCTCTCCGAGCCCGGAAGCGGTAAGTCGACGCTCGCAAAGATCCTCACAGGTGCCATTCCGAAGTATTTCGACGGACAGCTATCAGGAAGCTGCATGTCCGGGAATGTCGATCTTTTTTCCCTGGACATCCCCGAGCGCTCGCGTTATGTTGCGCGCACGAGCCAGAACAGCGACGAGATGCTTCTCTTTTCCACTCCGGAGGACGAGATTGCCTTTCCATTCGAGTGCCGTGCGATGGAGCCTCCGCTCATGCGTGCGGTCGTCGACGGGCTTTTGAAAAAATACGAGCTCGACAGGTATGTCGGCTGTCCGTCGTCCGAGCTCTCCGGCGGCGAGAAGAGGAGGCTTTCACTTGCGGTGCTCGATGCTGTTTCCCCCGGGCTCTGCATATACGACGAGGCCTTCGACGAGCTCGGGGTTAAGTGGAGGAGGATGCTTGCCGGTGAAATCAGGAAAAAGCGCAGCGTCCTCGTGCTGGGCTCGCATTATCTGGAGGAGTACGACGGTCTTTTCGACAGCATCTATACGATCAGCGAGGGCCGTTTGGACAGGCTTCAGGATATTCCTGTCCCCGCATTCTGTTTCCCTTCCTCCATTGAGGGTGGAAAACATCTTGCGGTGTCGGGACTCTCCTTTTCCCAGCGGCACAGGGCGAGCGCGCTCTCCGATTCCTTCAGCCTGAGGGTGGACTCGTTCGAGGTCTCCTCCGGCGAGGTTGTGGCCCTTCTGGGCGACAACGGCGCAGGAAAGAGCACCTTTTCAAAAATCCTCACAGGGCTTCTCCAGCAGGACTCGGGGAATATCGTGATAGACGGTGTCCCCCTTTCCGCGAAGGACAGGAAGAGGAGGATCGCCTATCTGAGCCAGAATCCTTATGTGCAGCTGTTTCTGCCGACAGTGCGCGACGAGCTTCTTTCGGTGTGCCGGAACGGGGAAAGGCTTGATGAGGCCCTCGCGATATTCGGCCTTGACGGAAATGATTATGTCAACGAGATGAGCTACGGACATGCGAAGCTTGTCCAGGCCGCGGTGTTCTATCTTCTTGACAGGGATTTTGTGATCCTCGACGAGCTTGACAGCGCGATAGGCTACGATGACATGCTCAAGGTGGTCTCGGCTTTCCAAAAAAAGGGTGCAGGCATCGTCCTGATAACCCATGACAGAAGGATAAGGGATGCCGTTCAAGGAAAAAGGTACGTACTTTCAAACGGGGTGATGTCATGACGGTGGGCACATACATACATGCAGACAGCATCATCCACAGGATGGATGCCAGGGCTAAGGTCCTCTTCTGCCTGCTCTTCTCCGCCTCTGCGGTTGCTGTGAAAGACATGCGCATCCTGCTTGCCATGTTCCTGCTTTCTTTCGTCGCCTCCGTCCTGGCGGTGCGCATCAAGGAGACCTGGAGGAACTACAGGAGGCTTTTCCCCCTTCTTTTCTGCATAGTGCTTTTCATGCCGCTCCAGGCCAGGGACGGGACGGCACTGCTGACTTTATCATCCTTCAAGCTCGTCACCGTGGAAGGTTTTTACAAGGCCCTTTCGGTTGCATTGAAATTCATGTCCATCTCCATTTCCTTTTCACTTCTTCTTGAAACGGAGAGGCAGGAGACCCTGATCCTTGCCTTGAGGTCGTTCGGCCTGCCGTACGGGGCATCGCTGACGCTCTCCATGTCCCTTTCCTTCATCCCGATGCTCTCTTCGAGGCTTGACGAGATCAGGGCCTCCATGAGCCTCAGGATGAACGACGAAAGCCGGGAAGGCCTGCTCGCCGTTCTTGTGGCGGTCGTCGTCAGTGCGGTCAAGCAGATTCCAGAGACAGCGGCGGCCTTGGAGGAACGGGGGTTCTCGAATGAAAGGAGGACAAGCTACAGAGATCTCGGATGGTCGTTTGGCATATTTACACAAATTCTTATTGCGGCCATAATACCAGCAATATTTTTCATCTTGGAGGTACTTCTATGAGCAACAACAGGGTAGCGTTGAGAATTTCCCTGCTTGCCGTATGCACCGCGCTGGTTGCGGTGTTCACAATCGCCGTGCGTGTTCCGGTCCCTGCGACCGGTGGGTATATAAGCCTGTGCGATGTGGCCGTCACTTTCGTCGCATATTCCTTCGGACCTGTGACCGGACTGATTGCCGGTGGCCTCGGAACGGCTCTTTCCGACATGCTCGGGGGCTACATGCAGTGGGCTCCGGTGTCGTTTGTCGTGCATGGTCTTGAGGCTCTTCTGATCGCGCTGATCGTGAGGAAGGACCAAGTCACGTTGCCTGTGAAGATTCTGGCCGCGGTCGTTGCCGTAGTGGTTGTTGCCGGAGGCTATTATCTTCTTACGGGACTGTTTCTGATAGATTTCAAGACCGCGTTGGCCGAGGTTCCCGGAAACCTCGTGCAGGCCGCCGTCGGCGCCGTCCTCGGGCTTGTGCTTTCCGAGGCGGTCAGAAAGGCTTACAGGAAGATAGACACCCTCAGATGGTGATTTTGATGTGGAGACAATGATGGATCATGATTCTGTAATCGTTTTGGATTTCGGGGCGCAGTACAGCCAGCTGATTGCGCGCAGGGTGCGCGAATGTGGGGTGTACTCCCGGATTGTGCCGTTCACCACCCCTGCCGAAGAGATAATGCGCATGGGAGCAAAAGGAATAATCCTTTCGGGCGGGCCTGCAAGCGTCAGGACGCCGGGCTCCCCGCGCCCCGATGGAAAGATCTTCGAGCTGGGACTGCCCGTGTTCGGAATCTGCTACGGCCTGCAGGTCATGTCGTTGATGCTTGGCGGCGTGGTCGAAGGGGCCGAGAGGAAGGAGTACGGCCTTGCCGACATCTCGATCAAGGCGGACAGCCTTCTTTTCAAGGGGCTTGGAAAAACAAGCCGCGTATGGATGAGCCACGGGGATTCCGTATCAAGGATGGCGCCGGGCTTCGTCTGCACGGCCGAAACCCCAAACTGCCCGTATACGGCGGTGGAGGATAGGAAAAGGTCCTTCTATGGTGTGCAGTTCCATCCCGAGGTTGTACATTCTGTTGACGGCATGGCCATGATCCGCAATTTCGTCCTTGATGTCTGCAAGGCGAAAGCCGACTGGTCGATGGGAAACTTCATCGAGGACTCGGTGAGGAAAATCAGGGAGACGGTAGGAGACAGACAGGTCCTCTGCGGACTATCCGGCGGGGTCGATTCGTCGGTTGCGGCAGTTCTTATCCATAAGGCGATAGGAGACCAGCTTGTATGTGTCTTCGTGAACAACGGCATGCTCAGAAAAGGGGAGGCCGGGAGTGTCCTTGATCTTTTTGGAAAGCATTTCAACATGCGTCTTCACTATGCGGATGCCGAAGCTGATTTCCTTGCGGCCCTCAAGGGCGTCACCGAGCCCGAGGCCAAGCGGAAGATAATCGGAAAGCTTTTTGTGGACACCTTCTACAGGGAAGCAAAGAAGTGCGGAGATGTTTCCTTTCTGGCCCAGGGGACGCTCTATCCGGATGTGATAGAAAGCAGGAGCCCCTCCGGCGGACCATCTGCGACAATCAAGAGCCATCACAACGTCGGAGGAATTCCCGAGGATCTCAAATGGGAGCTTCTCGAGCCCTTGAAGGAGCTCTTCAAGGACGAAGTGAGGGAGCTAGGAAAGGAGCTCGGACTTCCCGAGGAGCTTGTCTGCCGCCATCCATTCCCTGGTCCAGGACTCGGGGTGAGATGCATAGGCGAGGTCACCAAGGAGCGCCTCGATACGCTGCGTGATGTCGATGCAATCTTCATCGAGGAGATAAGGAAGGCCGGGCTGTATGGAAAGATATGGCAGGCGCTTGCCGATCTACTTCCTGTGAAGAGCGTCGGCGTGCAGGGGGATGAGAGGACATACCGCGAGGTATGCACCCTCCGTGCAGTCACAAGCGAAGATGCCATGACTGCGGACTGGTTTCATATGCCGTACGATGTGATGCAGAAGTGCGCGGTGCGCATCTGCAACGAGGTTAGTGGTGTGAACAGGGTGCTTTATGATATCACATCGAAGCCGCCAGCTACAATCGAGTGGGAATAACAATTCTTTATAATATAAAGAATTAATAATAAAGTCAGCTCGATATTATCTAGAATGAAGGCCTTCGCATGGCTTTCCAATTAAAGCGTACCATGCGAGGGCCGAAATTTTTACAACGTTTCCCATTCTCGGGATAAAACAAACCGAAACTCTGCGTCATATGCTGCAATTGCTGCACGATTAACATCTATAATATCAGAAAAATCTCTATCCTGTCCCCTGATCCCTTTACTTCGTAGTCCAGATAAAATTTGTTCAGCAGTTTCCAAAATGAGTAGCTGAGAATTCATGGTTTCCGAATACGAATCTCGCGTTGCAACGAGACTTTGATGTCGCAAACAGCATAAATAGTGTTTATGTGCATGACTTTCTTTATATCCTGTAGATGATGGAAGGCTTCCCGCAAAAAGCATATCACAATATGGATTCATCATTTCCTGAGATGGTTTCATTACGTCTAATTTTCCCATTCTTTGAGCAATGTCCAAAAAAGGCACTTTATATTCGGACAAAGCCTGTGGACAATAATACCAAATTGCTCTGCGGCTAATGCCATCGTCTTCCAATGTCTCAAAGTGTTCAGGCTTAAACCAACGAACATTCAAGAAATTCCCAGAGGCTATTGCATCACACTTTGCCATTGCAAGACACAGCATTTGATGGCTTGCGTACCCTACAATAACTTTTTTGTGTTGACGTTTTATTCCTGCTACAAGCGCAAGTAGATTGCTTAACCACAATGGTTGGTCAACAAGATAATATCGTTCCGGATGCTCGCAAACAATGTATATGCCTTCCACATTCCAATGTTCAATGCATTGGATTATTTGTTCTACCTGGGTGCTGTCAGAAAGAACCTCTCCGGTTATAGCGACAGTGCTAATCAGTGCTTTACTTGGTGAATATGACTGTGCTTCTGTGATATAAGATTGTTGTAGCGCATTCCATCTATGATCTATTTTACTCACAATAAATGAGGGCAAAATAAAGGAAGCAGTAGAAATCCGCTCATTTAATTCGTATAATTTCCTGATGAGAATATCACAGTTTCCATTTTCGAGATTTGTAATTTCATCTTGAGGCCAATAATCGTATTTTGCCAAATTTTTGTGGTACTTTCTTGGAAAATATAATTGTGGATCGAATAAAACACTGCCATTGACGTTTTCAATGTCGCTTGTAAATTTTCCAAGCCTTTCGGGGGGGAGATTCAATGGACTCAAGATTATTTTAGAACTACCCCATTCGGATGTTAACTCTTTACACATGGTTTGCATCCCATGTCCCATTTGAATATAGAAATCCATACTTCCTCCAATGTTTTAATACTTAAGCGTTGGCTTAGCGGCTGTCAACCAATCTAATGCTTTTTGCGCATCTTTTGGCCTTCTTGAAGGATATTTCCCCATAAGTGAACCAAGTAAAGCCATAAACTGTTGCTGTGTATCGCCTCTAACAGTGTAGATAACAGGCGTAATGGTTTCAGTTTTTTGCAGAATATCTAATGCGCTTCTTGCTCCTTCTCGAAATGGGTTTTTTCCTGTAAGGCATTCATATACCACCACTCCCAACGAGAAAAGATCGGCACGGGAATCAATATCATTTTTTAAGTTGTTAAATTGCTCTGGTGCAGCGTATCCTGGTGTGTGAGGTCCTAAAACTGCCTCTGTTTTTGTTAATGATTCCATTTCTAAAGCTCTTGCAATTCCGAAATCAAGGAAATACACTGCTCCGCATTCAGTAATAATTATATTCTCTGGCTTTATATCTCTATGTATTATTTTTTTGTCTTCAAGTTGATTAATAAATAGCAACCCTTGTTCAAGCAGATTTACAGCTTCTTGCAATGAGAATCGGTATCCTTGCTCAATCCTTGTTCGGAGAACTTCGCCCATAATTCTTTGCTCAATGGTGTATAAAGTTTCTTTTCCCTCATAAGACAATGTGCCGGTTTCGTAGATTTTAGGAACACAATTTATATTGAGTTGCTGTACAATGCCTATTTCTCTGTGTGCCCGCGGATCATTTTGCGTGAAGTATAGCTTAATGACGACATCTCCATAGTTGAAGTGTTTCGCACTGTAAACTACTTTTTGACCACCTCTGGCAAGTACAGCCATTTCTTGAAAACTCGATTGAAATTCTGTAAAATCTTTCATCTCTATTACCTCTTATGTGGTTAACCTATTGCCTATCCATTCATTGAATTGTAATGACTGGTAACTTGAAGGAAGCATCAACCTGCTTGCATCAACAACTTTGCGAAATGTCTTTCCCTTGCAGTATAGGCCAATTCCTCGCTGTGAAAATGCCCTGATAGTTTCGCTCTGAGGCTTAACTGCACTTGTAAGAGCGTAAGAATGAGAGGCAAACCATGTATTGATATACGATTGCTCCATCACTTTAGAGACATCACCTATCTTCGCCTCAACTGAAACTAACTTCTTTATACTGAAGATGGAACGCGCATCTCTCGAATGCCATTGCTGTTTTTCATATATAATCAACCTTGCACCAAGCAGTTTTTCTAATGAAATTAAAGTTTGCCTTTCTGGCATTTTTAGCGAAGATAGCAATTGCGTCCCCGTTGCTCCTCCTTCCTGTAACAGAAAAGAAAGAATTTTAAGATCGTTGACATCAATGTTCTTACGACAATCATTCCAAGCGTCAGTAATAGATGGTAAATACGAAGCAAACACAACATCGGGAAAACCTGATGCTATCCTTGGCTCGATAAAAATTGCCAAATTATTTTTTTTGTTGTCGTGTAAGAATTTACAACAGTAATAGTCAACAAATTCTGATACCATAGCATATTCTTCACCTTTTGGTGTATTTCGAGAGAAAAGCCCTATTTGTGGCATATTTTTATCAAAAACCGTTATACGGTCCATAGATTTTCCCCTTGCTTATTATAATAAATCATTTAGATGATAATGGAAATATATCACACTATCATATTGTAATACATAAAATGCCTGAGGGAGAAGTAACTTTAATGTTATCAAAATTAGGATCAAAACGGATAAGTATTTCTGGTTCTGTTATAGGAAAAATAAACGGCAAGTAATAAGTGATAGTTGATATGCTCCCCTTAAGTAGGACATTGAAATAATCAATGAACTATCTAAGGGGAATAATCATAATGGGAAAGAAGCCTAAGTTTTCACCAGAAATCA
>CASFDW010000004.1:0-55193 GCA_949293595.1 uncultured Spirochaetales bacterium
GGAACTGGGGGCTTGCCCTTAACCAGTTTTCCATTGTCTTTGGAGATAGGGTTAAGCTATGAATGAGAATTTCAATTACACAGAATTCTTGACAAGCCCTATAAAACTATGGAGAAATGAAGAAGGAATTACAGTGATGGGATTAAAGGAATTTTTAACCAATCCCAATAGTTTGGATTTGTAATTTCGGTCAACCCCTACATGGGAACCAATTTTAATCTTAGTCATTTTTTCTCCTATTCCTCTTCATCGTGCAACAGTCGGCCATTATCATTCCATTCTCCAAACATAATGCCAGCTCTGGTATTAGCAATAAATTTTTCGAGCCTACTTGCAAAAAGCTCGGGCTGTTTCTTTTTAATCTGAATCGTGTCAATTCGCACCCTTTGATACAAGGTGGGAAATTTATTAAAGTTTTCCCATACAACAGGATCAGACTTTAATGCTTTCAAAATATCACTGTCGATTACAAAACCATCATCACTCATATCTGGTAAAACCGCACGACCAGCATCCGTCATCAATCCCAGCCTTTCCATTCTTCGACACCGTTCTTTATTCAATTCAGACCATAAACTTTTAGGCTTCCGTGGCGATAGTTTTTGAGCCGTCAGCCCATCTGATATTTTTTTTGTTGTGCTGTCAATCCAACCAAAACACATTGCTTCTTCTACTGCATCAATATACCAGAATGTGCCATCATCTTTGGGCCTGCCTCGTTTCACAATTACCCAACATTCAGTTTCGGTTTTATAATTCTTTATCAACCATTCTCGAAGTTCTAGACGACATTTAGCGTCTAACAGATTTTTCAATTCCATGATTCACCTCTTGATTCTTCTTGCGATTTTAATATCTAAACTTTTCAGTTGTTCAAATACCGCTTTTGTTTCATCTTAAATTTCCGTTATCCCTATTTTTCATTATCTGTGACTCTGCCTCAATATTGTCTTTCAAAAAGTTGACAGCTTGTCCTTCTGAATAAAAAATTTATCGCTACTTGATCAATTTGATTGCCAATTTATATACTTGATTGATTTCTTTACTATCTAATTGCCAACTGCTCAGTTCGCTTTTGATCAGCTCTGGAAATTTCTTGCTTATGTCTCTTAAAGCATTTCCCACGGACTTTCTGACATACTCGCTGGAGTCCTCTTTCAAGCCGGCCAATCGTTCAACGGCTTTTGCGGGGTTCTCTTTGAAATATGGTCTGCTTGTCCAAATCCGCAGACCTTCTGTAACTGCCCTTCTGGTATTAGGATTACTGCTTTTCATCCATTCATCAATCGTCAAAAGGGCATTCCGGTATCCTTTCTTTCTGCAGAACTCATCGAAGGATTTGGCTAATATCTCCTGTACTCTCCAGTCATCATCCTTTGAAACCTCATCTTTCATGAATGCCAAGATGTCCTCGTCCTCAGACAGGTACCCAAAAAGGAATACGGCATACATTCTTACTTGATATACTGCAGACCCATATGCCTGAAACGCCAATTTCTTTACAGATTCACGATCATGGGCCTTATAATCGTTCAAGGCTCTTTTTTCCTCAATCTTGAATCCGTTTTCCATGAAAGAAAAGTCATGCTCCAAACTCTTGATATATTCATTCATATGAATTGTTTTCGTCCTATGCCGGGCCACCAATTATATCACAGGTTTTTGTGTATTCTCAAAATAAATCAGATGTCTCCTTGATTGTCATCTTCTAGCCGGATCCTTTTCGATTTTGAAAGAATCATTTCTTTTTAATATCGTCTGGGAAGATTTAAAACTCAGAGAATCCTAGAAATAACTAATCATAATATCTTGTCTTATTGGAAATTGCACGAGGTTTCTTTGGTACGTTTTTAGCCCATTTTATGGTAAAAACAACATGTTTTTGACGTGAAACAGATAATATGTACAAAAAGGAATCCTTACAGCATAAGGAAATAATTTTCTTAAAAATGCCAAGAATTTTGTTGCATTTTGTTGCATGTGTGATAATCTATCAGCGAGGAGAAAGTGATGGACAGCAAACTTATCGTTATCGCAATCGGAGGCAATTCCCTTATCGAGGACAGCAAGCATGTAACCGTATCCGCACAATATGATGCGGCCAGAAAGACTGCGGCCCACATAGCAAAACTTGTTGAGGCCGGACACAAGGTCGTCATAGCACATGGAAACGGCCCGCAGGTGGGGTACATACTTTTGAGGAGCGAGTATGCGAGGAAGATACTCCACACGGTTCCTCTGGATTCCTGCGTCGCGGACACGCAGGGGGCCATAGGCTACCAGTTGCAGAGGGCCTTGGACAACGAGTTCAGAAAGGCCGGGCTCGACCAGCCGGTTGCGACGATCGTGACACAGGTCGAGGTGTCCGATTCGGACACGTCCTTTTCCCATCCCACGAAGCCAATAGGTTCATTCATGAGCGAGGAGGATGCCAGATACCATGCCGAGAACGACGGCTGGTCCGTTGTCGAGGATTCGGGGCGTGGATGGAGAAGGGTGGTTGCTTCCCCCAAGCCGAAATCGATAGTCGAGCTTGAGACCATAAGGAGGCTGCTGGAAGCCGGAGTAATAGTCATTGCCGCAGGCGGCGGTGGCATTCCTGTCGTTTATGACGGGGACGGCATGCTTCAGGGACGTGAGGCGGTCATCGACAAGGATCTTGCAGCTGCAATCCTTGCAAAGAGCCTTAAAGCTGATCTTTTTGTCATTTCCACAGCGGTGAGCAAGGTATGTCTGAATTATAACAAGAGCAATCAGAAGAATCTCGACAGCATGACCGTCAAGGAAGCCGAGCAGTATATGGCGGAGGGGCATTTCGCACCAGGGTCCATGCTCCCCAAGATCCAGGCGATAGTGGATTTTGTCAAAAGTACCGGCTGCGAGGGGCTCATAACAGATCCCGAGCATCTTTATTCATCCCTTTACGGTTCCGATGGCACGAGAGTGACCATTTGACGGCATAGGGGATGTAGACTGATGCCATGATCATGTAGAAGGCCAGGTTCTCCTGGATGAAAACCATCGGGAACAGGCCTTTCAGGATCAGTGCGCAGATCATGACCGAAAGAAAGAGGAGGGCCAGCCTTCCTCTTTTTTTGCAGCTTCTTCCTGCAAGCGATTCTACGAAAAACACGACCAGAGCCGGATTTATGAAGAGGATGTTCGCATTCATGTATGTCACGTCGTGGTCGGTGAACAGCATCATGAAAAGCAGCACGGCCGAGAGTATCGTCATGAAAAGGAAGAATGCGGCCATGAGGATGTCGCAAATCCTGCCCGCCAGCCGGTTTTTGGAAAAGGCCGAGACCGACGACAGGAGAAGCAGCAACAGGGACAGCAGGGCGGCTTTTGCAAAAAAAGGCATGCCTGCGTACTTTGTCCTATATGCGTCCGTCATCAGGACCGTGCTCTCCGTGCCTTGGTATCGGTTCACCGCCGTCTCGAGCACCTCCGGCAGGTACATCGCCTGGTAAAGATTCATCGGCTTGTCGACATACGGACCTTCAAGATAGTTTATGACAAAGGAGAAGAACAGGTCCTTGTCAAGATATGCCGATGCCGATTCCCTCTTGGTCCATCCGGTCTGGATGGCCTCCGCCCATGCCCTGAATTCCCCGTCCGTGGCTGCGTTGATGATATCGCGCACGCGGGTGGCGCAGTTGTCGTCGTAGTAATGGTACAAATAAGTCCTGTTGTCCTCTCTGATGTTGTAGTTCAGAAAATTGATTATTCCTTCCTTCTGCGCGTCATCAAGCTCCAATGCCACCTCTCTGACCGTCCTGCCCTCATTCTCGAACTCCGCCATCCGGTGGAATGAGGGGGAGGCCGAAACCATGTAATAGAGACGTCCGAAGGCGAAGTCAAGATAGAAGCCGTCGTCGAACGAGAAGTAGCCGTAATCGAAGAAAACGTCGTCGCCCGCCGGATCCTCCACCTCGAGGCTGGAGTGTCCGAAATACGTGTATACCTCGTCCCCCGTGTCTATGGTCACGAGGTGGACCGTGTATCCGCCGAGATCGTTCTTTCCGCTCTTGAAGTCGAATTCAAGCAGGTTCTCTTCCGATGGAAATGGATTCTCGAGCCTCTCTTGCGAGAAGGATGCGGCGAATATTGTTCCCGTCGAAAGAAGAATCAGAAGTATGGAAAAGAGTTTTCTCATGCCATAACTATATCCGTTTGATCCGTTAATTTCCACTCCGCCGTTGTTTATTGACACCTTGTGCCGCAGCTTTGTATCTTAAAACCATGGAACGGGATATAAAGAGCCTGGCGGTTGTGGTAAGAAGTGGTAAAAAAGGGGAAAGGGACAGGATGCTGACTCTTTTCTCGCCGTCCATGGGGCTTTTGGATGCGACTGTGTACGGTGCGCAGAAAAGTGCCAAGGCGCTTCAGGTCCCACTTTACAGCGAAGGAAGCTTTTCAATCTACCACATGGGCGGGCCTGGCAGGTATTCGCTCAAGGATGCCGACATCATAGCCGACAGGCATGCCATTCTCGAGGATATCGACCTTTCCGTGGCGGCATCCCTGTTTTCCGAGCTGGTGATGCTTGCAAAAAACACGGATGCGGAGCTGTACAGACTGTATGTGGATTCGCTCGACGAGCTTTCCTTTGGCATGGGGTACAAGAGGGTCGTCATAGCGTTCGTCATCCATTTTCTGAATATTTTCGGCATTCTGGGAGGCTTTGACTTCTGTCCGGTATGTCAAAGGGACTATCAGGAGGACGAGGTTCTGGGCTATAATTCCAAGGACGGGGTTGTCTGCTGCCAGGCATGCGATGATTTCTCCCGTGCCCTCATACTTCCTCCTAACGCAAGGAGGTTTCTGGCCAGGACTTCGGAGCTTCCCGTACATGACGCCATGCTGTTAAACATCAGCACGGAACAGACGGATAGGGTTTTCAGCTATGTTTTGCGCCTGCTGAGGACTGTTTTCCCCTCGAGGATAAGAACTCTCGAGGCGGGGCTTTGGAATTTTGTATAGTAAGGAACTGAACATATGAGACACCAGTTGAGACCTACGGACGCCGACAGGGCGCGCCGTATCGCGGGGGATTTCTCCCTCGACCTGCTGACGGCCACTGTATTGGAGCGCCGTGGGTTCAGAAGCAGGGAAGAGCTGAAATACTTTTTCGAGCAGGACATGATATACCAGCATTCGCCGTTCCTGTTCGAGGATTCGTTCACCGTAGTGGAGCGGATCAACGCCGCCATCGAGGAGGGGGAGCGGATACTGGTCTTTGGTGACAGGGATACGGACGGGATAACCGCCACCGCCATCATGGTCAAGGAGCTGAGGCGTCTTGGCGCCACCGATGTATCGTACAGGTTGCCCATGGATGACGAACCATATGGCCTGACCATGGCGCTTGTGGACGAGGTGGTCTCAAAGGGATATACGCTTTTAATAACGGTGGACAATGGGATAAGCGCCATCAAGGAGATTGCCAGACTGGAGGAGGAGGGGGTCGACGTCATCGTTCTTGACCACCATATTGCCGGGGATGAGTTTCCTCCCGCCCTCGCCATCCTTGATCCCAAGATCGAGGGGTCCGGATATCCTTTCTCCGGCCTGGCCGGCTGCATGGTGGCATTCAAGGCCTGCTATGCGCTCAGGTTTTCCCGGACACCGCTTTATCAGAGCCGGTGCATATTGCTCCACGCCACTCTCGGCAACGACACTGTGCGTATCAATGCCGTCAAACTTGAGAATTGCCTCGAAACGGACAGGATGACGGAGGAGGTGACCATCGGTCTCTTCGATGCGGACGGAAGCAGGATATTGAAGTTCCTCGACTGCAACCAGCCGATCTTCGTCCTTGATTCCTCCGTCGAGCTGAAGATGCTGAACAAGGCTTTCTCCAATACGGTCGACATCTCATTGATCGATTTGAGAGCCGAGATGGAGAAGGTCATGCCCGCCGTGCGTGGGCGCACATTGTTCGATCTCTCCCTCATCTCGAAGGCACCGGTGTACGAAACGGGGGACAGGGAGATCGAAACGCTTGTCTCCCTTTTCAGAAGCTTTTCCATCTACAGGCAGAAGGAGCTGTTCGAGGGGATCGACGAGCTTATCTGCCTGGCCGCAATAGGTACGGTGGCCGATCTGATGCCGCTCAGGGACGAGAACAGGCTCTTTGTGAAAATGGGACTAAGAAGGCTGGAGCGCAATCCTGTCGACAATCTCAGATACCTTCTTTCCCGTCTCGAGCTCGGCTCGAGGAAGCTTTCCGCCAAGGATATTTCATTCTCGCTTGCCCCTGTGATCAATTCCTCCGGCCGCATGGGCCGCCCGGATGTCGCTCTTGAATTCTTCCTTTCATCGGATCCTATACGGATTGCGGAGCTTGGCGAGGCTTTGCTGGAGATGAACCGGAAAAGGCAGAGGAGTACCGAGGATGCCTTGGACAAGGTGAGGGATGAGGCATCGGCGTCTCTTTCCTTCTTTTTGGACAGGATGATCATGATCGAGGGCGGGGTGCCCCGTGGCCTGACCGGGTCCATCGCATCCAGGTTCCTATCCGAGTTCAAGAAACCCGTGCTTGTGCTTGCAGGCATGGACGACGGGAGGATAAGTGCCAGCATGAGGACTGCAAAGGGGTTCGACGCCAGGGCCTTCCTTGATAATTTCTCGCATCTCTTCCAGGATTTCGGGGGGCATAGCTGTGCCGCCGGATTCTCGATGGATGCCGCCAATCTCGATCGCTTCAAGGCCGAGCTCACTGCGTTCGTGCTTTCTGCCGATTCCGACCTCTCGACCCCCTGCGAGGACATACTGGTGGATGCTGAGATCGGGGTGCAGTATTTCGATTCCAGGCTATGGAGGCTGAAGGAGGCTTTCGAACCATTCGGACAGGAGAACGAGCCCCTCAGGTTCTACAGCTCCTCCGCAGTCGTCAACGAGGTGTATCAGAACCGCAACGGAGGATCGTTCCTGCGCTGCTCCATCAGGGTCGGGGACGACATTTATCCTGCCGTATGGTGGGACAACGACAAGGAGGAGGGGTATTTTGCCGCGGGAGACAGGGTCGAGATGGTTTTTACCCCCGATGTGAATTACTGGAAGGGTATGGAGAAGAAGCAGCTGGTGATCACCGCCATGGAGAAACTGGGTTGACAAAAACCTCCGGTTGGCTGCATAATACGGGAGCTTAACCAGACTTGGATGGCAAGGAGGTGAATGGATTATGGCATACGTAAGAGTGGATGACAACGAACCCTTGGAAAAATCGATCAAGCGCTTCAAGAGGATGGTCGAGAAGGAAGGCATCATCCGCGAATGGAAAAAGCGTGAATTCTATGAAAAGCCCTCCACCATCAAGAACCGCAAGAACAAGGCTCTTGCAAGAAAACAGATGAAGAAGGTCAGGAAGATGCACGCTTCCAAGGCATATTGATCAAGGCACCCGGCAGGGTGCTTTTTTTTGTTTCTCCTTGTATTTCCAGATATTAAAATTATTATTTCTTGATTTTGATTTATCAGTTAATTCTTTATTAAAAATTTGACACATTCCTAACTATATGAGATACTTTTCTTAGAAAAGAAAAAGGAGATTTGCCATGCTGATTCTGATTTCTGATGCATTTGATAAGAGTCTTCCCGACAAACTGAAGGTTTTCGGAGAAGTGACCGATGATACCTCACGCCTTGCGGAAGCCGATGTGGTGCTTGTGAGAAGCAAGACGAAATGTACCAAGGACTACATAGATCAGGCGAAAAACCTGAAGCTCATCATCCGTGGCGGGGTGGGTATGGACAACATAGACAAGAAGTACTGCGAGGAAAAGGGCATAATAGCCGTAAACACCCCGAAGTCGAGTGCCATTGCTGTCGCAGAGCTCGCATTCGCATTGATGCTCAGTGTTCCCAACAACCTCGTTTATTACGATGTGACGATGAAGAAGGGTGAATGGAACAAGAAGACCAAGAGGAGCGAGCTTTATGGGAAGACCCTGGCTCTGCTTGGAATCGGAAACATCGCATCCAAGGTGGCTGAAAGGGCCCGTGCGTTCGGGATGAACGTCGTTGCTTATGACAAATACGTCTCCTCGTCCCCTGTGGCCACCATGGTTCCGACGGTGGAGGATGCCGTAAAGGGTGCCGACTACATCTCCCTGCATCTTCCGCTGACAGAGGAGACGGAGAAGATCATCTGCTCGTCACTGATCGACAAGATGGAGAAGAAGCCCGTGATCATCAACACGGGACGCGGAAAGTGTGTGGACGAAAACGACATGGCACAGGCGCTTCAGGATGGCAGGATCTCGTGGTTCTGCACCGATGTCTATTCATCCGAGCCTCCTGCCGGGGACAATCCGCTCTTCGGCTGTTCGAATGTCACGTTCACACCGCATGTCGGAGCGAACAGCGTCGAAAACCTGTTGAGGATCGGACAGGAGGTCTATGATACGATCGACAAGCTTATCAAGGAGGGAAAGCTGAAATGAGGAAGAAGAATTTCTTTGCAGGTCCGTCGGTTCTTCCGGTGGAGGTTCTGGAGCAGCTGAGGGATCAGCTGGTTGATTATGAGGGGCAGGGGCTTTCCATGATCGAAGCCTCCCATCGTGGTGGGATGTTCGAGGAGATGTACGACGGATGTCTCGCCCTCTTCAGGGAGCTTCTGGGCGTCCCTGATGATTATGATGTTTATTTCCTCGGAGGTGGGGCCACCCTCCAGTTCACAATGATACCGACAAACTTCCTCCTCAAGGGAAGGCATGCCGATTACACGAAGACCGGCACATGGAGCAACAAGGCCTGCTCTGATGCCATGAAGCTCGGAGATGTCAATGTTGTCTTCGACGACAAGGCGGGCAACTACACGACGCTTCCGGATCCGAAGACCCTCAAGCCCTCCGAAGGATCCTGCTACATGTATATCTGTGCCAACGAGACGATTGGCGGCATAGAGTGGCAGGAATTCCCGGATACCGGAGACGTTCCGCTCATCTGCGACATGTCCTCCGATATCCTTTCCCGTCCTGTCGACGTTAAGAAGTTCGCAATGATCTACGGCGGAGTTCAGAAGAACCTTGGACCGGCTGGCGCCACGTTCATAATAATGCGCCGAGACATGCTTGAAAGGAGGAACGAAGGACTTACTGCATACATGGACTACGGACTCCATGCGAAGGACAAGGGACTTTACAACACACCTCCTGTATTCAGCATCTGGGCTGTCAAGCTCGTGCTCGAGTGGATCAAGAGGAACGGCGGGGCGGAAGGCATGCAGAAGAGGGCGGCTGAAAAGAGCAAGCTGATCTACGATGTCATCGATTCCTCCGATTTCTTCCGTTCTCCCGTCGATCCGCGCTACAGGTCAAAGATGAACATAGTGTTCCGCCTTCCCAGCGAGGATCTCGAGAAGCAGTTTGTCGCTGAAAGCACGAAGGCAGGCATGCTGGGCCTGAAAGGCCACAGGAGCGTCGGCGGTCTCAGGGCAAGCGTCTACAACGCGCTTCCTCTCGAGGATGTCGTGGCCCTCAGGGATTTCATGAAGGAATTTGAAAGAAAGAACGGGTGATTATGATTAAGAGGATAGATGATACCAACAAGGCCATAATCAAACAGCTGTGCGATGGACGCAAGGCTTTTTCGGCCATCGCCGATGAGCTGATGATCACGGAGAACACCGTGAGAAGCAGGGTGAACAAGATGATCGACGAGGGGATTCTCAAGATCACCGGACTTGTGAATCCGGAGGAAATCCCCGGATTGCAGGTGGTGATGATGGGGGTCAAGCTCAAGACTCTTGACCTTGAGAGGAAAGCGAAGGAGTTCTCTGCCCTCCGCGGGGTGATAAGCGCCGCCGTGGTCACTGGCAGATACGACCTGATAGTCCAGCTCATAATCTGCGAGGATGAGAATCTGTCCCTGCTGGACTTTTTCAAGCACGAGCTTGTCAGGATAGGGGATATCCTGGAGGTCGAGACATTCGTTGTCTACCAGTCGCATAATCTCATGGTGCCTTATATCATCTGAATCCCGTCTGTATGGCGCCTTCGGCTCGAAGGCGCACCCCCGGGCTGCCTCCTTCTTATGGATGGCGGCCTTTTTTTCCGCTTTGCCACTGTTTTTGCTCCATATCGTCCTCCATTCGGGTAAAACAAGTGAAAAAAAGCATGCTTCATGATATAATCCGTATAATCCAGGAGGAAAAAATGGCTTCATTAGATACAATGTATATGGGGATAAGGCTTTCCAGTCCTGTAATCATAGCCTCATCGCCTTTGACCAGCAGCATCGAAAATCTTGAGAAGTGCGAGAAGGCGGGGGCCGGGGCTGTCGTGCTCAAAAGCCTTTTCGAGGAACAGGTTGAGAAGGAGGCGTCCCGGGAACATGAGGAGGCTTCAGATTATCTCACCCATTCCGACAGCGACCTTTATTTCCAGTCGATGGCCAAGGACTATTACATAGACAAGTACATGGAGCTTCTGATGGAAGCGAAGAAGAGGCTTTCCATACCTGTCATCGCCTCGATAAACTGCAACAGCATAAACACGTGGATCGACTATGCCGACCGGTTCGTCAGCTGCGGCGCCGACGCCATCGAGCTGAACTACTATCCAATAGCATCGGACAGTTCCGTATCCGGGGAGAAGGTCGACAGGAACCTGTTCGAATTTGCAAAGACTGCCCGCAAGAGGATCTCATGCCCGCTGTCGCTGAAGATCGGCTCCAGGTATTCATCGCTTTCGTACGTCATCAGGAAACTGGATGAGACAGGAATAAACTCCCTCGTGCTTTTCAACCGGGCATTCCGTCCCGACATAGATCTGGAGGAGCTGGGCTTCACGCACACGAACCCGCTTTCCTCGAGCGAGGAGTATGCCGAAACGCTTCGGTGGACCGCACTTATGAGCGCGGAGGTCGGGCTGGACATAGCCGCCAACACGGGCATACATGATGCCTCGTCCGCAATAAAGATGATCCTGGCAGGAGCGAAGGCGGTCGAGATCTGTTCGGTCGTGATCAAGAACGGTTTCGATGCGGTTTCCGCGATGAACGACGGCATCAGGTCGTTCATGGACAGGAAGGGATATTCCCGCATATCCGATTTCACCGCACTTCTGGCGCAGGAGAACCGTGAGGACGGCGATGCCTGGGAAAGGGTTCAGTTTCTCAAGACAATAAAGTGAGGCCTGGCGTATGGACAACGAAAAATACAGGGACATAGCCCCGTACAAGGGCGAGGATTTCATGGCCGCCTTGGCGAGGCTCGTATCTTCCGCCGACAAGCTCAAGGGTTTTGTATCCAATCTCATCGGAAAGAACGACCCGCGCAGGGATCTGTTCATGGATTTCATCGCATCATCCTCGTCGAAGATAAGATGTTACGACGATTTCCAACGGATTATAACCGCAGGGGTCCTCATCCCTACAATAGTGAAATCGACGATAAGCGAATTCACCACCAGCGGGGCTGAGAACCTGGACCCGTCCCTTTCGTATCTGTTCGTTTCGACGCACAGGGACATCGTCCTGGATTGCGCGTTGACCGATTATGCGCTTCTTCTCAATGGAAAGCCGCTATGCCAGATGGCGTTCGGGGACAATCTGATCACAAGCCAGTTCGTGGGCGACCTGCTCCGTCTCAATGGCGGGATCATAGTCAAACGTGATCTTCCGATGAGGGAGAAATACATCGAGTCCATAAGACTGAGCGAGTATTTCGTGGACACGGTGGTCGATGACAACATATCCGTCTGGGTCGCCCAGAAAAGCGGAAGGAGCAAGGATGGGATAGACATGACCCATCCTGCGATCATCAAGATGCTCTATCTGTCACAAAAGAGCAAGGGAGTGGGTTTTTCCGAACTCATCGGAAAGCTGCGCATAGTGCCCTTGGCGATATCCTACGAATATAATCCGAACGATATCAACATGAGCCGTGAGGAGGTCGCAATAATCGAGAAGGGCTCGTACAACAAGAAGAAGTACGAGGACGTGGTTTCCATGATGAAGGGAATCAAGGGCTACAAGGGCCGGACCCACGTGGCCTTCGGAACCCCTCTTCCCGGCTGTTACGATAAGCCGGACGAGGTTGCGGCCGAGATAGACAGGCAGATCCATCTGAACTACAGGCTCTGGGACACTAATTATTTCGCATACGACCATCTGGAGGGTTCCTGCAGGTTCAAGGACAGGTACGAGGGTTTCGACGGGGATGCGTTCCTTGCAAGGCTTGCACATCTGTCGGACCACGTCAGGAGGTTCGTGCTCGACAGCTATGCGAACCCCGTACGCAAATACATCGAGGCGTCGACCTGATGGCCAGGTTGCTCGCATCGGCCGTTCTGCTCCTCCTTGCCGCCTCCTGCGCCAGGGAGGAATTTTTCATATCCTCCGAGGCTCTGAGGCTTGAGAAGAGGGATGATGTTTCCCGTCTCGAGCTCTTGATGTCGTTCAGCGACATGGAAAGCTCCTATAGCGCGACCGTCACATCCCCTTCCTCGCTTCTTGTGTGGGAGGCACCGCTGGAGAAGGGCGGGGACGGGTTCTTCCATGCATGGCTGGACATAACACCGGGAGCTTCCTTTGAAAAAGGTGGGTACGATGTCTCCGTGCTCTCATCCTCAGGAGCGGAGGCCGGGACGGAGGTTTTCTTCAGCCATGATGCTGTCCATGTTTTCGTGGACGCAGACGGATGCATTTCCTCCGGAGGCTACGAGGTTGAGGCCGTTTTACAGGACGGATCCGAGAAAAAGCTTTCCGACGGGGAGAGCGCCGACGGTGTCGTCGGGGCCTATGTCACGGACCTGGAGGGAAACCGGTTTTATTTCACTTTGTCCGGCCGACCATCTCCCTGAGGTCCTTCTCACCGAGTCTGATGAGGAATGTCCTGCCATGGGGGCATGCCGGCTCCTTCAGGCCGAACACCTTCCTCACCAGCTCCTCGGCGCTGTATCTGTCGATCTCGTCCCCCGCCTTTATTGCGGCACGGCATGCAATCACGGCGAAAATCCCGCTTTCAAGCTCCTTCTCGTCACCTGTGTTGTTTGAAATGAAATCCACAACCTGTGACTCTATCTGCCTCGCCACGGCCGGAAGGGCAGTTATCTCCCACCTCTCCGGACCGGTCCTGGCGATCATTATCCCCAGCTTGGTGTATATGTAGGAATACGTGGAGAGGAATTCGTCCACGTCCTTCTCGACCTCGAGCTGTATCGGTACGAGAAGCTTCTGTACAGTGGTCTGTCCGAGCAGTTCGTCATATATTATCCTTTCATGTGCCGCATGCTGGTCTATGAAGTACAGCTCGCCGTCCTTTTCGGCAATGAGGAACAGATTGAAGGCCTGCCCGATGTATCTGAACTCCAGTCCGTCACATCCGGACTTTTCCTCCGGGCATGACTCCGTACTTCCTGCGGCTTCGGTCCTGATCCTTTTCAGCTCCTTGGCCTTTTCAATCCAGGAACTGTCCTCCGGTCTTCTAACGGGGTTTGTGACGAACGCCGCACCTGGGGATGATACATGCCGGGCTGATCCGGTCCACAGCTTGCCTGAAGCATTGTTGAATGCCGGTTGCGATTTCGTGGGGATGTCGAGGCTGAGTTCGTTCTGCACCGCCTTTATTTCGGGAATGCGCCGTGGAACCCCGTTCTGCAACAGCAGCGTGATGGCATGGTGTATCTCTGCATGGTTTCTGAGCTTCACCTCCCTTTTTGCCGGATGGATGTTGAAATCGACGAGCTCCGGATCATCGTTTATGAACACGCAGGCGTATGGGAAAGAACCGCCTGGTAGCAGCTCCCCATATCCGTACGCCACAGCCTGTACCAGCGAGTACTCGTCCACGGCCCGCCCGTTGACGTAGATGCGGATCTCCTTCCTGTCGCTTCGGTGCATTGCGCTGGAAGTACAGACGATGTCCAACCTGTAATTCTCACCGTTTCCCTTGAGATGCAGCACGTCCGCATCCTGGATGCCTGAAGGCCTGTAGAGCATCATTATCCGTTCCTTGAGGGACGAGGTCCTTTCATAGCTGAGCTTCAACGCTCCGTCGCTGTACAATTTGAATCCAATTTCCGGATATGCGAGCGCCTTCGATATCACAAGGTTCCTGCATAGCTGCGCCTCCGTCTGGGCCCGTTTCAAAAACGACCTGCGGGCGGGTATTTCGGCAAACAGGTTACTGGCGCATACGGTGGTGCCTTTGATCGGGGAGGACTGGGTTATCGTGCCTCTCACCCCGTTGTCGATCGTGATGCTGTTCGTTTTTCCAGTAGAACCGTCCATGCTCCTGATTGTGAGCCCGCTCACGCTTGCGATGGAGTAGAGCGCCTCCCCACGGAAGCCCAGTGTCCTTATCCTGTACAGGTCCCCGTCCTCCTTTATCTTGCTTGTTGCATGCCGGCTGGCGATGATTTCAAGGTCCTCCCTGGATATTCCGCCTCCGTTGTCGGAAACGCATATGCTGTCGACACCGCCTCCCTCGATGCTTATCTCTATTTCGGTTGCCGCGGCGTCTATGGCATTGTCAAGGAATTCCCTGAGAACCGACTCCGGGCGTTCTATTACTTCCCCCGCGGCGATTCTCGAAGAGAGCAGGGGTGATAAGAGGTTTATGTTCTGCATTGCATTTTCTGCCTTACGGCTCCTCCTGTAAGATGCTGTTGTCAAAATCCTATGCGCGTCTTCACCTTGAACATCGGCGCCACCTCGACCAGGTTGTATGAATTCATGTACCGGCCCTTCTCATATATTGCACCTGTTCCGAATGTGGCTTCAAGACTCATGTTGTCGAATTCCTTCAAAAGTGACACCGAGTAGATCGTATTGCTGCTGTTGAAGTATTCCTCGAACTGGAAAACCGTGCCGAGCGTGGATATGAAGTCCATCCTCGATATCTGGAAGCTGATTCCGACACCGTTGGGGATCATATAGTTGAATTTGATCGTGAACATGTCGCCGGCATAACTGTTGAAATCCCTGAAAACCGATACGATGTTGGGCATCGAGTATTTCACTATGAGTCCGATGAAGTCGAAATCAAGGCTGAAATCCGCGACCAGGTACGCGGATATCCCTTCAACGTCGGTGTTGGGTTTCTCCTTGTCGGGATTCAGGCTGGTGAAGGCGTTGTATGTGTTCGGGTTGAGCCTGCCGGAATTGATGCCTCCCGAAAGTCCTATGGACATGTTGCTGCGGTGCCATTCGAGTTCCGCTCCCAACAGATAGCCGAAAAACCGGTTGTTGTCGAAATCGTATACGATCCTTATGTCCGTGGGTATCCCGTCGACGTACCTTGCGGAAAGCTCGCTGTAGGCATAGAAGGAGAATTCAAGCTTCCTTTCCATCAGGGGCTGGAACCATGATATTCCTATGAACGTCGTGATCCCGTAGTTGTCCATGTCCTTCGCGACCACCTCGGTCGGCGCGTTTATCAGCAATCCGCCGCCGTCGGAATCGAATGGGTATATTCCGAGCGACAGGTCGATTATCCTGGGTGCCTCCAAATCGTCCACGTATGCTCCAAGCGTCATGTTGTGGAAATTCAGTGCGGCATCGAGGCTAAGCGCGTCGAAGGATCTGTAGTTGTCGAAAAAGATGCCGTTGCGTATCGAGCTCCTGTCCGCATTAAGGCGGAAGAATGAATCGTCGTTCCCGATATTGATGTGCTCGACCAGCTGGAAGACATCCGTGATCGAGTCGAACAGATCGTCCAGATCGTTTATCTCCTTCGCAATATCCCACCAGCCGTCAGCCTTCGTGCTCGTAAGGGCGAAGCCGTCCTTCTGCAGTTCAAGATTGAAAGGGAATCTGAAGGCGATGTTGTATGTGTCGCCTCCGAAGAAGATGATCGGAGTCAGTATGAAATAGGTCCGTTGCCCCATCTTCTTGTCGAATCCCAGGTCGAACTTCAGGTCCACGAACCTTCCATCCCCCCTGGTGCTGTTGATGTTGTCGATGTCTATCAGGGCCAGGGACGATGAGAATCCAAGCTGTGGCCTGCCGTCGAGGACCCGGAAGCTGAGTTCCGATTTCAGACTTCCGGTCTGCGTCTTTATCCCGATGAAATAGTCGCTTGACTTGAAGAACCCGTTTCTCGGATCCCCCTGCCTCCTGGCACCGAGAAGAAAGTCTATGTTGCCAAGCTTGAAACCCAGGCTTATGTCCAGGTAGGCGTTATCAAGGTCGAACCTCTCTGTTTCCGGATCGAAATCGATGAAGGTGTTGAGCGATATGTCGAAGTATCTGGTGGATATGTCGCTGTCCAGAAAGAAGGCGACTCCGCCTGCTCCTGCAGAAGAGAAGTTCTGATTGAACATGTTGTAACGGATTTCCTTTCCCTGTACCATCGCTCCGATGCTTATCATCACGTCCTCATAGGAGAAGGGGATTCCGAAATAGAATGCGTGGTCGTTTTTGTCCCTTATCCCGTCGGCACACGATATTGCATGTATGTATCCGATCCTTAGGGACAGGATGAACGGATCCAGACCGATGATTGGAACATCGACATGGAGAGAGGGAAACAGACCGGAGTTTCCGGCTCCCCCGTATGAGAAGCGTCCCATCATGGAGAAATTGAGCGAAAGTGGCCATGCGCTGAACGGAACCGCCTCCAGCCGCATTCCGGAGATTATTTTCGGATCCGGTCCGTCATAATCTGAAAATGACAGATCCTCGGCGAAAACGCGGAATGAGAACATCCTTCCTGAATAGTCGATATCCAGACTGAGTTTCTCGTCAACGCCGTCCCATTCATGCACCACGCCCGGGAAGAGGCCGAGTTCGTCGCCCAAAAGAGGGGTTGTCCTGTTCAAAGCTACGGTGAATCTTTCATCAGCGGACACATATTCGAGTCCGTTGAGAAACGATAGACCGTAGCTAAGCCAAAAAGGGAGCGTACCCCCTTCGCTCCCGATTGCCCCTGTCATGCTGTTCATGTCTATTGAAAAGAACAAATTGAAGCCGCCGATCCCAATCGAGGGGATGACGGCGGCCATCATGTCTGATTCTCCGGTTGCGCTGTCCGCGTAGGCCCTGAACCTTAATTCAGCGTCGAACCCTATCTTGTTTTTTTTTCAATTCCCGAAAAAGAGGATACCGTTGGGGCCGACAATGAAGAGTTGACCGTCACAGCCGGTGCCTGCAGAGTGTTGACAAGCCTTCCTTCCGATCTGATGAAGGACGGGGAAGAAGGTGTTGTGTCCACAACGGTCTGGAACGTGGCCCCGACAGAAGGGGCAGAAGGAACTGCAGGAGCCACGACGGTCTGCAAAGACACCTCAAGCTCAGGCTTCTCCGGCGTGGTATAGGTGGCCGAAAGGCTCGGTGCTCCGGGGACGGCGGGTTCTGCAATCTCGACAAGCTCCTCGCTTACAAAGACAACCGGTTTGTCCGGTTCCGTCTTCACAAGCTCCTGGGAAACGGAAACTGCGGGCTTTTCCGGTGTTGCGGGCGTCAGGTCCACAAGCTCGCACCCGACCGTCAGCGACGGTGCGGACGGCACCTTCACGGGCTCGTTGTCCTTCAAAATCGATATATCCTGATAAAGCTGGTATGAAACCGGGCTGATCTTTCCATCATCGAGCATCCTTATGTAGGTGAGGCTGTCCAGGACGCTTTGCTTTCCCGTTAGTCCGTTGAGCACCACCATCCTGCCATCCGAGAGGTTGTAGATGTTCTCCACGTCTGCTGTGGTCTCCACGATGTATTCGCCCTTCTTGTTGAATGCCATGAGGCTTACGGGAGTGTACACCTCGAGATAGAAATCGTCATAGCTGATGAAATCCGCCTTTCCGTCGACAAGGTACAGTACGGGTGCCTCCACGTCAAGGGACAGGATTGTGAAAAGCGTTCCTCCTTCAAGATGTATTTCTCCATAGGGACATGTGAAGGATGCGCCTTTTTCCGTAAGGATGATATAACCTTCTTCCGCGTATGGACCTGCGTCCATCACATCGATTTTATTGCCGTACCTGTCATAAAGGTTGAAATCCCCGTCAACCTCCGTCAGCGGCAGCTGTGCGGCGGACAGTATGGATGATATCAACACCAGCGACAGTAGAAATATCAAACTCTTCTTCATACGAACCTCTTATGTAAGTTTATCACATATATAGAACACTATTCCACAAGAATGTTTACGAAAAAAATTCCATTCTTTGAAACAATTTCATTTTCCCTTTTTCCCTGCGCATCCGGAGAAGGGGTTGTCGAGCTTGTGTGCTGCGAACACATGCTCCCTGGCCAGCTTGTCGATGTGCGCGAGCGAGCCGACTATGGGTTTGAGCCTGGCCCTGACATTGGTCTGGTCGTATGGACATACCGGCTTGATGCAAGGGATGTCGTAGCATTCCTGAAGCCTTCTGGTGACCGATTCGTGCACCTCTATCATGGGCCGTATGATATGGATCTTGCCGCCGAAGAACTCCTGGACCGCCTGCATCGTCGAGAAATTGGCACGGAAGAAGAGGTTCATCAGGCTCGTTTCAACAAGGTCGTCGAGATGATGGCCCATTGCGATCAGGCTGATGCCGTTCCTTTCTGCATGCTCGAAGAGTATCCTCCTCCTGTTTCTGGAGCACAGGTAGCAGTTGAACTCTCCTTTGAAGGAGGAGGGGAATTGGTTCTCCTCAACTATTTCGAAATCGATGTCCAGGTCCCTGTAGTAGTTGGAAAGCCTTTCCTTCCAGCCGTCAGGTATCGGATGTTCCCTCCAATCGATCATGAGGGCCTTGAGGTCGTAGTGTATCGGAAGCCATCTTCGCCGTATGGAAAGCGCCATGGACATGGCCAGGCTGTCCTTGCCTCCGGAGGCTGCGATCAATACCCTGTCCCCGTCCTTGATCATGTTGAAGTCGTTTATGCCCTTTCCCGTCTGCTTTATGAAGCGCATCACCCAGGGAGGCATGTCACCGTTGATTATTTCCTTGTAGCTTTTCTTTGTTTCCTGCAAAATCCGCCTCCGCCACGGCTTTCTCCGCAGAGGCAAATGTAACATAATCCGGAACAAAAAGCGACAGCTTCCTCAGCTGTGAGGAGAAATGTCTGCCGACGTCGTTGCTGAATACGGTGTTCCCGTCGATTCCTCCGACCCTTCCGTCATGATGGAGGATCTTTATGCTTGTCTCGAAATTGACCGGCTCAGGTATGTCTATCACGACCTGGTATTCCTCCAGTGCCGGATATTCGTCCTTCAGCCTTTCGAAGACAGCCTTCTCGGCTTTTTCCCTCGTCCTTATGTCCAGCGAGATCCTTTCGAGCTCCGATCCCGTCCCGAGTCCTGTCTCATACCTCTTCTCGAGCAGATGGTTGTGCTCCACGTCCCTTATCAGCGAGAACGGCCCGTATTTTCCGTCCCGTCCCAGGGAGCTGAACTCCTCGTCGTCCTTCAGGTAGAGGTCGTCGTATGAGATTACTCCGTCCCGGAGTCCGGAAAGGACCGCCTTCTTTATCATTGCAGTGGCGCTTCTTGTGCCCTTGTGCCAGTATATGGTCCTGTACATGAGGTATTTCGAGAACAGGACGTGCTCGACCGAGACCATCGCATCCTCCTCAAGCACCAGATCCCAGTCCCTGAAGTCCATCGAGGAAATTATGTAGCCGGTGTTCTGCGTTCCGTACGGCACCCCGGAGAAGTAGGCATCCCGTGAGAGATAGTCGAGCTTGTCGGGGTCCAGCGTTCCGGAGAGTATGTTCCGGTAGAATTCCGTTTCCCTGCTTCCTGCCGGCATATCCTTGTCTATTATCTCCGCGGTCATGCGTGCGTCCGCACCAGTTCGTCCGACGGCGCCGTTCAACCCCCCGTCGAGCAGGATCAGCTCCGCAGCTATCTGCTCGTGGTCCTTTATGGCCAGTTCCTTCAGTGAGTGTGCATAGGGAAAGTGCCCTATGTCATGGAGAAGGGCGGCGCACAGGAAGCTCATCATCCCGCGACAGGTGAGCGGAAGGCTTTCGTTCTTCCTGGCCAGAGACAGAAGGATTTCCCGTGAAAGATTGTATACCCCTATGGAATGGTTGAGTCTTGTGTGGACGCTTCCCGGATATATGTGGTACGTCGGCCCGTTCTGCTTGATCCTGGCAAGCTTCTGCACCGCATCTATCTCCAGGATGTCCTTCAGCTCCTTTGTGAATGGTATGTTGCCCCACAGCACGTCCTTCACCGAATGGGTGAATCCCGCATTCAGGGTTTCCATCATCTCAGATCTTTTCATATATATTAAATTAGCACACAACGCCCGTTGTCCGCCATCATTAAAAAACGGGTTCACTTTTTCCTTCCGCAGAGGTAACATCTCTGGTATGAAGCGTATCGCCACCGCATTGATTATCCTCATTTCCATTTTACCGGCAGCCGCAGTCGCCCCTGTCGGCGATGCAATCGGGACCATAGGGATAAGGATAGAGAAGGGCGGCATATCGGAAAAGGCTCTGGAAGCGGTTGGCGACGAGGTGTCCGTCGTTTGGTTCGAGAAATATACGACCAACGAGAAGCTGCTTGTCGATACGTTCTACATCCCGCTTTCGGAAATCCTTCCGTTCGGCAATCCTGTATGCTCTTTGGAAAAAAACGGCGCCGTCAGTCTCCTTGATCTGGACAGCGGCGCCGTTGTGTCTTTCACTTTCTCATCGTCAAAACTGATCAATTCCGTCTCGTTCAGCCGGTGATCTCCTCATACATGTCCATGAGCTTTCCGAATTTCTCTGTGGCCATCCTGACCGGAATCGGAGATGCCATGTCCACTCCTGCCTTTTTCAGCGATTCGATTGGATAGAGTGATCCTCCGGAGCTGAGGAACGAAAGGTAGTCATCCCTCTCTTTCGCACCTCCTGAAAGCACCTTCTCGCTCAGGGCTATGCTTGCTGATATGCCCGTTGCGTATTTGTATGTGTAGAAAGCCCTGTAGAAATGGGGGATCCTGAGTCCCTCCAGGTCGCTCTGGGCCGTGAATGCAACGTCAGGGCCGAAGTACTGTTCCAGCAGCCCCCGGTAGCTTTTCCTCAGATGATCCACCGTGAGCGGGATGCCGCGTTCCGCATCCTCGTGCATCATCAGCTCGTATTCGGCGAACATCGTCTGCCTGAAAAGTGTGGCGACCATGTCGTCCAGATTCTTGCCTATCAGATATTTTCTGAGTCCGGGATCTTCCGTGCTTTTCATCAGGTGGTATGTCAGGAGCTGCTCGTTGAATGTCGAGGCGACCTCCGCCTCGAAAATAGTGTAGTTGTAGCTCATGAACGGGTTGTTCCTGACGGAATACCATGAATGCATGCTGTGCCCGCCCTCGTGTATCAATGTGAACACGGAATCAAGGACCTCGTTTTCATAGTTGGTGAGTATGTACGGCTTTCCAACATAGCCTCCGGCGCTGAATGCCCCGCTGCGTTTGCCCCTGTTCTCGTACCTGTCCACCCATCTTTCCTTGGTGAGTCCTGCCACAAGGGTGTCGGAATACTCTTTTCCGAGGGGCATCACCGCCTCCCTGATTATCTCGACCGCCTCGTCATAGCAGTAACTCACTTTAACGTCGTCCGCCAGCGGCATGTATACGTCGTAGTGGTTGAGCCTCTCCTTCTTGAGGTGGCGGGCCTTGATGGAATAGAACCTGTGCAACAGGGGAAAGGCCTCGTGGATTGTCCCTATGAGGTTCCTGTACACGGCCTGCGGCACCTTGTCCGGGAAAAGGGCTTTTTCCAGACAGCTCCTGTAGCCTCTCGCCCTTGCCGCGAATATGTCGTTCTTCACGCTTCCGTAGTAAAGTCTGGCAATCACATGCCTGTGTTTCTCGTAGCCGGTGTACAGCTTTTCATACGCCTGCTTCCTTGTCTCCTCGTCCACGCTTCTGATGAATTTCGCATAGGTGGAGTGGGTGAGCTTCTCACCGTTTATCTCGCCGAACTCCAGATCGGCGTTGTCCAAATCCTGGAAAGCGTCGGAGAACGAGCCGGAGACTGGCGAGTAGAGGCTCAGCAACGCCTCGCCTTTTTCATCAAGGACATGCTTCTTGTATCTCAGCGATTTCTTCACGAACACCCTGAAATCCCTGTTTCGCTTTTCTGCGAGGAATTTCCTCAAAAGCGTCTCATCCATGCCAAGAAGCTCCGGATCGAAGAATGCCAGGGCTTCTGAAAGCTTCGCCTCCACCGCCTCGAATCTTCCGGCCCTCGACATGACTTCCGCGTCGGTGCTGTCTGCACTGTACTGCAGGAAGCAGTAGGAGCCCAGTCTCTCGGCCTCCATGAGCACTTCCTGCATCAACGTAAGGGTGTGATGGAATTCGTCGCTTCCATCGGAAAGCGTGCCCTTTATGCCCGACAGGGCGCCGATTCTTTTTTCAAGTCTCCTCAGGTCCCTTTCCCAGGCCTGGACGTCCGTCGACAGGCTGGACAGATCCCAGGTGTCGTTTGTTTTCTGTTCATTCCTTTCCATTGCCAAACTCCTTGTCCAAAAGACTCTTGATTATCCTTGCGGCCTTGCCCCTGTGGGAGAATCTGTTCTTTCCCTCCCTGGTGAGGCATGCGGATATCATACCGGCCTCGTCGTTGTAGAAGACCGGATCATAACCGAACCCCTCGGTGCCCTCGGGATTCTCCACGATGTGTCCTCCGACGCTTTCCTGTATTACATATCTACGGTTCCTGTCGATGATCAGGCATATTGCGCATACGAATTCGGCCCGGCGGTTTTCCACACCTTCCATGTTCCTGAGCAGAAACATGTATTTCTCCCGGTCGCCGAGCTTCCTGCCGAATTCCTCCTCCCCGTATCTCGCCGTATGGATTCCGGGGCTTCCTCCCAGACATTCGACGCATAATCCGGAATCGTCTGCGATGCATGGCGCTTTCACCAGCTCGTACAGCGCCTCGGCCTTGATAATTGCGTTCTCAATGAAGGATTTTCCATCCTCCACTGGATCGAAATCGTATCCCTCCTCCTTGGGAAGGACAAGCGTGTAGCCCTCCAGAAGGTCCTCCATCTCGGTTTTCTTATGTTCGTTTCCAGATGCAAAATATAGTTTCATATTTCCGAATATAGCAGAAACATCACGTTTTTTCATAAAAATCGAAAAGTCTGCCTTTCTCCATCCAGCATACATTCTCGTAACCGTTTCCAAGCATCAGTACGAGATGGTCGTCATAAAGCATGATGTTTATCCTGTGCATGGTGTCGCCGAAAAGCCTGACGTCAGGATCATGCCCGTATTCCTTCAACCTGAGGTCGGATATGCCGAGCTCGGGTATCGACAGGGTGGGGTTTGCCGCATCGGTGTCCAGCTCGGCAAGGTATTTTCCTCCTGCAAGGAACGATATCGTGCTGTTCTTTCCGACAATGCCACCATGATCGTGAACAGCCTTTCTCCCGCTCTGACAGGAGAAGAGCATCAGCGCAACCATTATCAATACCGCCGCATACCTTGCCATGAATTGAGTTTAGTTCCCTTTCGCATGGCTTTGCAAGCCGATTTTCCTGGCCTCCTCCAAAATCATTCTGGCCTTTTGTATGTTCAGACATACCAGCGATCTGGATATCCCGAGACATGCCGCGATCTCCCTCTGCGACATGCCTGCGTTCGTCCTGTTCAATTCCGTCTGCCGTCTTTTCAAGGCCTTGCGTACCTTTGCGATCGCATCGGTTATCCTTTTCTGCTCATCCTCGTTTCCTGCGAGGTTGTATGCGCTTTCAAGCCTCAGCAGAACACGGAAATGGCGGTTTGCGATCTCCCTCTGCCTCTCGCGCTTTTCACCATCGGTGTTCCTCTTTTTTTCCTTCAGCTCGAAAAGTCTGTCGAAAACCGATCTTTCAAGCTCGAAGATAAGAGCAAGCTTCAGACACAGGTAGTCGTTCTCGACATGAGGTATGTACAGCAGAAGGGTTATGAAGTGCCTTCTGATGCTTTCATTTCTCAGCATCTGCTGCAGATAGGCCTCGGCCTCGTCCATTGTCTCGCCCTCTATTTCCTGTCTGTTCTTCACCATGAATTCTGTAAGCTTTTTCATGTCCATACCCGAGGTGTCGATCCTTTTCCTCTCACTGAACTCATAAGAGGGGTAGTGGTCCCTGGCGATCGTGTCCTCGATGAGGATCCTGCCCTCCTCGTAATGAAGCCTCAAGGTCTCGTTCTCCTCCGTCTTCTTCTTAATCCGGAATGTCACGCATCTTTTCCTGAGGACCTGCGTCAGGAACTCATGGTAGTTCAGCCTGCTGATATTGTAGGCCCTGAGAAGGCTGAGCGCATTCTTCCTCTGTTCGATGAAAAACTCGGAAGCCTCCTCCTGGTTCAGATATCCGTTGCTCAACGGCAGGTAGTAGATCAGCAGTTCGGTCTTTTCCATGAGCCGTTTCTCCATTTCATCCTTCCGGGCTCCATCCTGCATGCCGTTGTATTCAAGGACGGAATCCGTAAGCCTGCAGTTCTCCTCTTTTGACAAAAGTTTCTTCACCATCTTTACCTCCTCTGGTACGGGAAACTTAAAATGAAAAAAACGGGCCAACTGTCCAATGGAGTTTTTATGTCCTTAATCAACTCTTTCAATGGTAAGCAATTAAAATTTTTTGCATAAATTCTTGCAAGCCCAAAGAAATCGTCATGTCATCAGGATGTATGCATGATTGTGCAGATTATGAATAAAAAGTGGTCTTTGATGGGCTGAAAGTGGTATGGAATCGAAAAAAAATGCCACTCCAATTGCTCAAAGTGGCGTTTGTCTTAAAAAACTGTCTTGAATCTTGAGAGCACCAGATCCACGGCTTCGTCGATTCCGATGCCTTCGATGGATGCCCCGCTTGCAAGCTTGTGGCCCCCGCCTCCGAGCTCCTGCGCTATCCTGCCGACATCGATTCCAGCCTTGTTCTTTGCCCTGAATCCTATTTCGACACCGTCGTCGTTCTCCTTTATCAAAACGATTGCCTTGACGTTTTCAACCTCCAGAAGGCTGCGGTAGACCGTGTCGCCCGGCTTTTCCGAGATGTTCAGGTCCTTCTTCTCCACGGCGATGATTAGCCTGCCTGAGAAATAGGTCTTGCTTTCCTTTATGATGTCTGCGATGATCTTCAGGTCCTCCAGCTTCCTTCCGTCGTTCAGCTGGTCATATATCTCGTACGGCGATATCCCGGTACGGGTGAAATTCATGATTTTTTCAAAGGAGTCCGGAGCCTGGCGTTCGTTTAGGAAATGGAAGAATCCGGTATCCGTCAGAAAACCTACCATCATCAGCTCGGCCATCTCCTTGTCGAGTGCGACACCGAGCTCCTGTCTTATTTCATCGACAAGCAGGGTGGTGGAGGGGCTTTCCGGTATGATGTACGAGAGTTCCGGCCTGTAGAAAGGAACACCCGACGAATGGTGGTCCACGACGATCGTGGTGCTTCCCTTCAGCATCTTGTAGACTTCGCCCGGCCTGTCCTCCGTGGAACAGTCGAGTATCACCACAACCGGATTCTTTTTTCTGAAGTCCTCCGGCACAAACGGCGAGAAACGCTTTTCATACTGTCTTATCTCCCTGCGCGCGAAAGGCCCGTCGGAAAACGCCATGACTGTCTTTCCCAGTTTCTCAAGCACGAGCTGCAGGGCCAGGACGGAACATACGGCATCACCGTCCGGATTCTTATGGCTCATCAGGGCGAAATTCTTCTCCGCCCTGACGAGGTCGAGCAGCTCAGTCGAAATCCTGGGGAACAAGCTTCTGTTCTTTTCCATTGATGACCACCTGTGGGAGGATGTTCTTCTCGACATTCTCCCTGTCGATGATGACTTTCGTCACGCCCTTGACCGAAGGCAGGTCGTAGGATATGTCGAGCATGAGGTTCTCGACGATGCTTCTGAGCCCTCTTGCCCCTGTCTTTTGTGTGAAAGCCTTTTCCGCAATCGCACTGATCGCATCATCTGTGAACACGAGTTCGATGCCGTCGAGTTTCATGGAAGCCATGTATTGCTTTATGATTGAGTTCTTCGGCTCCGTGATTATCCTCTTGAGATCCTCGAGCTTCAAGTCATCCAACGTGACATGGATCGGAAGTCTTCCGATGAACTCGGGGATGAGCCCGAATTTCACCAGGTCGTCCGGATGCAGCTCGCTGTATATCTCGCGGAGCTCCTTGCTGCTCTTTTTCGCAACCGTCGAACCGAATCCGAAAGATGATGTGGCCGTCCTTCTCTCTATGACCTTGTCGAGCCCCACAAACGCACCGCCGCATATGAAGAGGATGTCCTTGGTGTCGATCTTGATCATTTCCTGGTTCGGATGCTTGCGTCCACCCTGCGGCGGAACGCTGGCGACGGTACCCTCGATTATTTTCAGCAGGGCCTGCTGGACGCCTTCGCCTGACACGTCCCTGGTGATGGATACGTTCTCGCCTTTTTTGGCGATCTTGTCGATCTCGTCTATGAAAATAATCCCTTTCTGCGCTTTTGCGATATCGTAATCGGCCGCATCGATGAGCTTGAGAAGGATGTTCTCGACATCCTCTCCGACATACCCTGCTTCCGTGAGCGTGGTGGCATCTGCGATTGCGAACGGCACCTTGAGCTTGCGTGCGAGCGTCCTGGCCAGAAGTGTCTTTCCTGTTCCTGTGGGACCGATCAGGAGGATGTTGGATTTGTCGAGCTCGACTCCTTCCTCCTGTATCTCATGCTGGTGCACAACCTTCTTATAATGGTTGTAAACGGCTACGGAGAGCACACGCTTGGCCTGATCCTGCCCGATCACGTATTCGTCAAGGTATTCCTTTATTTCCTTTGGTGTTGGAATATCTCCGGTGAGGAAATCCTCTTCTGAAGTTTCCGTACCCTGTCCCTTGAACATGTCCATGCAGGTCTTCGCACAGTCCTTGCAGATTCCGACACCGCCGCTTGTGATGAGCTGTCCGGCCTCATCGGCGCTTCTGCCGCAGAATGAACAATACTTTACTCTTCCCATCATGCTTTCTCATTCCAAACGGTGTCGATGAGTCCGAAATCCCTGGCCTCCCCGGCATCCATGTAACAATCCCTTTCGATGGCGGCGAAAATTTCCTCGACGGTCTTTCCCGTATGCTTTGCAAGAATCCTTCCCGTCACGTTCTTGATCCTCTGCAGCTCCCTGTTGGCAACTATTATGTCCGTGGCCTGGCCTTCTGCGCCGCCGTACGGCTGATGGATCATTACGCGTGCGTTCGGAAGGATGTTCCTCATCCCTTTCTCCCCTCCGGCAAGCAGGATTGCGGCCATGGAGCATGCCTGCCCGATACAGGTAGTCCTCACCGGACAGGAAATATACTGCATCGTGTCATATATCGCCAATCCCGCGGTGACCGATCCTCCGGGACTGTTGATGTAGAGGTTGACCTCCTTTTCAGGATTCTCACCCTCAAGAAACAATAATTGAGCGACGACGAGGTCCGCCGTCGCATCGTTGATTTCGCCGTCCACGAAGATTATCCTGTCCTTCAGAAGGCGGCTGAAGATATCAAACTGTCTTTCCCCGTTGCCCGACTGCTCAATGACATAAGGCACCAGGGAATTCATTTTCACATTTTTCAAATGTATCTCCTAAAAGGACCTACTTGTTCATGAATTCCTTGTAGCTCTTTGTTTCCTTTGTCTTGAAGGTGTTGTTTTCAAGAAGGAACGGAACCACCATCTTGAACTGCATGTCGTCCTTGATCATGTTCTCGTAATATTCTTTGCTCTTCTCGTCGGTGATGTTCTTGAGCTGCTCGTCACAGGTCTTCTTGTATTCTTCCTCATCGACCTTGAAGTCTTCTTTCTTCTTGATTTCCTCAAGAATCAGCTGCTCGCGGAGGTTCTTTTCCGCAGAAGGTCTCCATTCTGCGATTATGCCATCCTTTGTCTGGTTCTGCATGCTGAAGAACTGAAGAAGCTTGCTTTCCTCAAGCCCGCTCTGCTGCACGAAATTCCTCCAGCTGTGATCAAGCTCGACATCAACCATCGAGGAGGGGACCTCGAACTTCGTCTCATCGACGAGCAGCGCAAGAAGTGCGTTTATCTTATCGTTCTTAAGAGCCTCGTCGACTTCCTTCTCAAGCTTCTCCCTCAGACCTTTCCTGAGGTCCTCGACAGTCTTGTACTCTTCCTTGACATCCTGGCAGAAATCCGCGTCGACTTCAGGAAGCTCACGGAACTTGACCTCGTCGACCTTTACCTTGATGTTCTTCTTTTCTCCGTGGAATGTGACATCGTCGTCCGCATATTTCTTCTCTATGACCTTCTCGTCATCCTTCTTGAGGCCGACAAGGTCATCATCGAGCCTGTAATAGTTGTATCCGGTTCCGAGCGTGAAGGTGAAGTTCTTCCTCTCCGTGTCGGCCACAGGCTTTCCTTCCTCATCGAGTTCCACATAGTCGAGGGTCACGATGTCGCCTTTTTCAATCGCGCCGTCCTTCGTCTTGACGATTGCGTTCTGATCCCTGAGCTTCTCAATCTCCGCATCGACATCGGAATCGGCAACCTCTACGCCGGTGACCTCTATTTCCCTTCCCTTGTAGTCCTTGACCTCTATTGCGGGATATACGTCGTAATGGACTGTGAACGTGATGCCTTCACCTTTTTTGAAAGGAACCAGCTTCTCCTCATCCTGAAGAACAGGAGTGGAGTAGGCGAGCGGCTTGTCCTTGTCGTCGAGCGTGTCTATGGCCTGCTTGAGATTCTCCTCGAGGCACTCGAATGTGCTTTCTTCCCTGATGGCATCTCCATATTTCCTTTCCACGATTGAAACGGGAGCCTTGCCCTTCCTGAATCCATCAAGCTGTAAGTTTGCCTGATACTTTTTCAATTTAGCCTGATAGGCATCTTCCACAGAGGCTGCGTCAACAGTGACAGTAAGGGCGACCTGGGAATTTGCAAGGCCTTTGATACTCTTTTCGACAACCATTTTTGTCCTTCCTTATATATCTTTATTTTCTTATAGTTTCCGTGTAAGCCCTATTAATATAATAGATTTATCAATTTCTGTCATCAGTTAATTTTGGTAAGGTTTTTGCGATTAATATGTTTCATTTAATCTTTTGCACAGTGTTGTGAATCATTGAGGGAAAATCGAATAATCGTTTGACTTTATGAATTATGGAGGTAGACTTTTTTTTATCGAGTATTGTAATTAAGGTTGATTCAATGAAAAACGAAGTTTTATGCATAGGGTTGATGAGTGGAACATCCGCAGATGGAGTGGATGCGGCATTGGTGAGGATAAAAGGAACTGGGATGGATATGGAAATTCATCTTGAAGGTTTTATTTCTACGACGTATGAGACTACTTTTCGAAATGAACTACTTAGATTGGCAAAAGGAGATAGTGGTGGTTCCCGTGATTTATCAAGAATGAATTTCAGATTGGGAGAGGAAATGAAGGATGCGGTATCCATCCTTCTTGAAAAGACACATACGAAAAAAGAAGATATCGATTTCATCGGTTCCCATGGACATACGTTTTTCCATGAACCAGAAAAAACAGACTATTTTGGTAAAAGAATAAGCTCGACATTTCAGTTAGGGGAAAGCGCTGTTTTGGCCGAGGCTTTCTCGTGTCCTGTGGTATCTGATTTCAGAGTTTCCGATATTGCGGCAGGAGGTCAGGGGGCTCCTCTCGTACCATACACCGAGTTTTTGCTATATGGAAAGCGCGGAAAAGATTATGCTTTGCAGAATATAGGGGGAATCGGTAACATCACATATATAGGGAAAAATTTTGAATTGGAAGATGTGTTTGCTTTCGATACCGGCCCGGGAAACATGATCATTGATGGTTTAATGCGCTTTTTCTCAAATGGAAAGATTGCCTTTGATGACGATGGTGCTTTAGCCAGGAAAGGGTGCATAAACTTTAGTCTGTTGGATTATCTCATGGACGATGAATATCTCAGAAAGCCAATTCCCAAGACAACTGGGCGCGAGTATTATGGTGAAGAGTATCTGGAAAAACTCATAAAAAAAGCAAAAGGAATGAAAAAAGAGGATATTATTGCTACGGTTACGGAGTTCACCGCACTTTCAATAAAATATGCTGTGGAACATTTTTTCCCGGAAATTCCTGAAATTCTTGTTGTATCCGGAGGTGGTGCCTCAAATGGATTTTTGATGGAACGAATAAAAAAGAATCTATCTTCGGTCGATGTTCGGAAAAATGTTTTTGCAGATGCAAAAGAGGCTATGGCTTTTGCAATTCTGGCAAATGAAAGGATGCATGATCGAACCAATAATGCTGTCAATTCCACAGGTGCAAGACATCCGGTCGTGATGGGAAAGGTTGTTTTGGGATGAGGTTCTGTATTCTGGGTTGTGATTCCAATGTAATGCTTGTTCCAACCGAAGGTATATGGTTCTATAGTTGTCGGTGATGAATTTGTTTGGGGATTTTAGTTTTACATTTTTACCGATTAATAGTTTATAATTTCATTTATCTGCTGGAGGCAACGATGGATTTTCATGGTAAAAACATTTTGATAATGATTGAGGGGCTGAAAGACAGTTTGACTCCTGTTGGGAAAAAACTTGCTGAGTATGTCTTGAAAAATGCAAAGAGTGTTCCAAGCATGTCCATCAAAGAACTTGCCATTAAAAGCGAGACCAGCGATGCAGCTGTGATGAGATTCTGCAAGAGCCTTGGTTTTTCAAGTTACAGGGAACTGATTATTGCCTTGTCCCTTTCAACTGGAAAATCGGATTACAACAGCAGTGTGTTGAGTCATTATGTAGATGTATGTTCCGGGGATTCGATTCATGATGTCATTCGTAACATATCTTATTCCAATCAGAAATCAATAAACGATACGATGAACACACTTGATGAGATTGAAGTGGAAAAGGCGGTGGATTTGATAGAAAAGGCGGATAAACTGATTTTTTGTGGCATCGGTGCTTCTGGATTGGTTTGTATGGATGCACAGCAGAAATTTTTACGTATCAACAGGTACTGCCTTGCAATTGCTGATTCACATATGCAGATTACAGAAGCATCTTTGTTGAATGACAAGGATGTTGCCGTTCTTGTGTCCGCCTCCGGTGAAACAGAGGAGATATTGGATACATTGAGACAGTTAAAGGAGAACAACGTTCCGGTCATCGCAATTACACGCTATTCAAAAAGCAGACTTGCAGAGAAAGCTGATATTTTGTTGTCCATTTCAACGCCAGAGCAGGTTATACGAAGCGGGGCTATGGGAAGCCGCATTGCGATGCTTAATGTCATAGATATTTTGTATGCAGGTATCCTGAGCAGGAATTTTGATTCGTTCGTATTCAGCTTGGAGAAAACACGAAAAGCGTTGGAAGGTAAAAAAAAGTAATTCCAATGTTTTGAAATAAAATTTTAGAATAAAGAAAAATTTTAAAATATTTTGACTAACTGAAAATTATCTTTTATCATGACTAATAGATCAGGAGGTCATGATGGAAAGTGATTACTCTTTGCTGACTACGGAAGGTGTCAATAAGAGAACTCTGGATATTGATTCGTGTTCTACCAGGCATATTCTTGAATTGATTAATAATGAAGATAAAACAGTTCCCTATGCTGTAGAGGCCGAGCTTGAACATATTACCATTGCGGTTGACGAGATCAGCAAGAGAATGTCCCAAGGTGGACATCTGATTTATATTGGAGCAGGAACTTCTGGCAGGTTAGGTGTTCTTGATGCTTCGGAGTGCCCCCCAACTTTCAGTACTCCACATGACATGGTTCAGGCGTATATTGCGGGAGGGGATAAAGCGCTCAGAAAAGCAATAGAAGGATGCGAGGATGATGAGTCCGCGGGTGTCAGCCTTATTCAAAGTATCGAAATATCTCCATCGGACTGTATTGTCGGAATCACGGCAAGCGGTTCTGCAAAATATGTTATTGGAGCAATCACTGAAGCAAAGAAGAAAGGTTGTCTTACTGTGGCTTTGGTAAATAACCATGATACTCCATTGTCCAAAATTGCCGACATAGCGATAGAACCGGTTGTCGGACCTGAGGTTATACAGGGATCAACAAGGATGAAAGCCGGAACTGCGCAAAAGCTTGTCTTGAATATGCTTACTACTGCTTCCATGATTAAGCTTGGAAAAGTATATGGGAATCTGATGGTCGACCTATATGTTTCGAATAAAAAGCTTAAGGATCGTGGAGTCAGGATAATCGAACAAATCTGCTCTGTCCCGTACAAGGAATCGCTGGATGTGTTGACAAGAGCCCATTATAACGTAAAAGAAGCGATTTTGATGAAGAAAACCGGCCTTGACTATGATGCCAGTCATAAATTGCTTGGTGAGTTCAATGGGAATTTATCAAATGCTTTAAACTCAGTGAATTAAAAATACAAGAAGGAGGAATGTATGAAACGTTTATTCTGTGTGTTTTTAGTATTGGTTGTTATCGTCTCCTCAATGTTTGCCACAGGTACAAAGGAGACGGCCGCAAATGATGGTACGGATACAATTACCGCATTGCTTCCGCCAATTACTAATAATTTTTTATCGCGTATCGATGAAGTCGAGGCAGCATTTCATGAAGCTTACCCTGATCTTTATCTTGAGATCGAGGCGGCTAGCTGGGATGACAGGATTGAGAAACTTGATACCATGATCAATGCCGGAACTCCGCCAGACATCGCATTCCTTGGCTCCGAATATGTGGCCAAATATGTCGACATGGGGGTTGCGGTCGATATCTCGGATTACTTGACCGACGATATGGTGAATGACTTTCAGGCCGCTCCGTTGAACTATCTGAGGTCCGGAGATGGTTTGTATGGTCTCCCTGCCTATATGGAGATACATGGTTTAGGAGCAAACAAGGAGTACTTGGAAAAACTTGGAGTTGATTACAAGTCGATACAGACGTCCGGATGGACATTTGAAGAGTTTCTTGATGTTGTTGCATCGGGAAAGGGGATAACAGGTGCGAACAGTACTTCTGAATATGGATTGATATGGGCAACATCTGGATCTACAACCAGAAACTATATCGACATTTTCGGAAAGAATGCTGGACTTCCGAGCGAATTCGATGAAAATTTGAAATACACCTTGACAAGCAACAAGTTTCTCGAAGTTCTGAAATCAGTGGAAGCTTTGATGGATAACGGTGCATTCATGAATGCTTCCGCAGGAGAGCGCTGGAATATGTTCCTTGCTGGAAAAACTGTATTTACCGGGAAAGGATTGGCAAATTTTGAAAACAGCGCAAAAATCAATAATGAGAAAATTGCATCTGGTAATGGCGATCAGGTTGCCGATTCCGTTCCTGTCGATTATGTTGTCATGCCGGTTCCGACCATGAATGATGCTGATCCTGCGTATTATTGTGTTGTTGATGGATATCTTGCATTCAGAGGAAAGAATGCACCTACGCAGGAACATGTGCAGAATATCGCAAAAGCAATTTACTTTTTGGCTTCCGGTGAAAATGCCGCGCAGATAAATGCAGAGTTGTTTGCAATAAACATCACAAGTTCAGCTGAGGAGGCCGCATCAAAGTATCCTTATGAAAGAGATGCGGATAATTTGGCTGCCAACATGTATCTGATGGCGAATGTTGCGCCTGCTCGTCCTGATATTCCAGCCGAGTTGTCCGCCGAGGCGACGAAACTGATGGATACGGTGATTATCCCTAAATTCCAGGCACTTCTTGCCAGAGAGGTGAGTGCGGAAGAAATGTTCGAAGAGGTTAGAAAGGAGGCAATCAAACGTTTCGGCGAAGATGGCTGTGTTCTGGACTGATGATTTGATTTGCGTTATGGGCTTGCCGTCATGGCAAGCCCTAGGATTTGAAAATGAGAAAAAAGAGTTTCATCAAAAGCGTTACATTTGAAAATACATTTTGGGGATATGCTTTCATTTTAGTTCCCTTCATTGTTTTTTGTTTTTTTACTGTTTATCCGGTGATTAGTGCAGGAATAATAAGTTTGCAGAAATACAATCCGATTCAATCAAAATGGGTAGGCATGGATAATTATAAGGCACTGCTTCATGACTCCTTGTTTTTCAAATCAATAAAAAACACTTTTGTTTATACGATATGTACGGTTCCCGTAAACTTGTTTATTGCTTTTTTCATTTCCGTACTGATTGTTCCTTTCAGCAGAAAGGTTCAAACAATCTATAAGGCAATGTATTATCTTCCCTCGGTAGCCTCCGGCGTATCATTATCCGTCGTTTGGTTATGGATATACAGTGCATTACCATCAGGCTTGTTAAATCAGCTTGTGATACTTCTCGGTGGTGATGCCGTCAACTGGCTGGGAAAAAGTTCGACAGCAATGTTTTCCCTGATATTGATGTCTTGGCTTTCGAGTCATGGGGCAAATGTGATAATCTATATTGCCGCCTTGATTGGAATTCCAAGCGACTATTACGAAGCTGCCAATCTGGAAGGAGCGTCTTTTTTCCAAAAGATCAGGTATATCGTAATTCCTTCTGTAAAACCGACAACATTGTTCTTATTTGTAACAGGTATAATAAAGTCATTCCAGGTGTTCATGAATGCTTATATGATGACCGGTGGTGGGCCCGACAACAGTACAACGATGGTTGGTTTGTTGATTTTCAATAACGCTTTCAAATACTCGGAATTTGGTACGGCTTGTGCCCAAGCCATAATACTTGCCATAGGTATTGCAATTATTTCTCTTTTGCAAATGAAGTTCCTCGGTGGAAATGTTGAATATTGAAAGGGGTATGTTGAATGGGATTGTTTCTCGAGTACAGGAATAATAGATTGAAAAGATATGTCAGGAATTTTGTTATTCTCTTGGCATTGACGATATTTGCAATCACAACATTGTTTCCTATCTATTTTATGATAGTGTCTTCTTTCGGTCCACCTGTTGAGGCAGGAGCAGCAAATCTTGAGTTGTTTCCTTCCCGTGTTTCGCTGGACAGCTTCAAATTCTTTTTCAATTACAGCCCGTATTCTGTTCGTTGGCTGCTCAACTCGCTGATAGTTAGTGTCGTCACAGTGGTGAGCAATGTCATTTTTGCAAGTCTCGCATCATATGCCTTTGCAAAAATCAGATTCAAAGGCAGAGAGGTCCTTTTCTTCATATTGCTCAGTGCGATGATGATTCCGTATCAGGTGACTCAGGTACCTTTATATGTATTGATAGTAAATAAATTTCAATTTCAGAATACGTTCAAGGCATTGATACTCCCGAATCTCTGTGGAGTCTACAATATTTTCCTATGCAAGCAGTTTATGCAGAGCATTCCGACTTCAATATTGGAATGTGCAAAAATAGAGGGCTGTTCTCATCCGCGGATTTTTGCAAGTATAATTGTCCCGTTATCCAAGACGGTCTTGGCAGTCATGGCAATAACCACTTTCATGGATACTTGGAACACTTTTTTCTGGCCGTTTCTTGTTACAAGCAAGATTGAGATGCAGACCATCCAGGTCGGGTTGAAGAATTTCAGTTTTGCGAACACGACATATTTTGCGCCTATGATGGCTGGGGCCACCATTGCGGCAATACCGATGTTCATTCTGTTTTTCAGTTTGCAAAAGTATTTTCTTGAAGGTGTTACAGTAGGGGCAGTAAAAGGATGAGAAATTTTTTTCTTGGGCTTGACGGGGGAGGAACAAAAACCTCCGCTTCTTTGATTGATTCTCACAGGAAAGAGATAGCCGTGTTTAAGAGCGGTGGAATTAATTTTCTTGGATCCGATCCTTGTCTGGCCCGTAAGAGCTTGAAAAAGATTTTGACATCAACTGTAGAATGTATTGGATTCGATGGAGTTTTGGAGGGCATTTCAATTTCTACTGCCGGTATAAGCCACGAAGCAGTCCGCCGGGAGATTGAGCACATTGTCACGGAATCCGGGGTTAATTCAAAAATCATCTTCTCCGGAGATCATCTGGTGGCCCTTTATTCTGTTTTCCCTTCGGGGTATGGTTCTGTCCTTATGGCGGGTACGGGTAGCGTGGGTTATGCGAGAATGTCTTGTGCCGGTTCCATCAAGGAATTCAGGGTCGGAGGATGGGGATACTTATTGGGTGACGAATGCGGAGGTTTTGATATCGGCAGAAGGATGCTGCAACGGGTATGCCATTCCATTGACATGGATATAATGTCCTCTATGCGAAGGATTCTCAGACAACGATATGATATTGCCACACGTGAGGATTTGATTAATTTCGCTTACGGAGAAAACTCAAAAAACAATATTTCGTCATTAGCTCCCTTATTGGATGAACTCTATCAAGATGGTGATTCTGAAGCTGTATTTCTTGTTGATGAGGTTGCCCGTGATGTCGTATGTATTGCAGACATGCTGATTGCTCGAATTGACCGGAATGTTGATCAGTTGGGAATATGTGGAAGTATTCTACTCAATTCTGAACCGATCAAATCAAAAACCACCTCCCTCATAAAGGAAAAATATTCTTCAATTCAAATACTGGAGCCCATGCGTGAACCAAGTTATAGTTCCGCATTGATTGCGTTGGATGCATGCAAATGAAAAATGGATTTATCATCGATTTGGATGGAACAATATATTCTGGGGAGAAATTGATAGATGGTGCTTGCGATTTTTTCTCATTTCTCAAGGCAAATGATATTCCATATGTTTTATTGACGAACTGTCCATCCCATAGCCGGGAGGATATAGCTTCATTTTTACATTCTTTTCATATAGAGGTTCCGATTTCAAAGATTCTGACAAGTGGTATTCTTGCTACCTTGTATTTGCATGGCAAAGGATATGGAAAAGTATATGTCGTAGGTGGACCTGCTCTGAAAGCAGCTGTTGCTCAAAATGGATTAAAACTGGATGATGAAAATCCGGAGGCGGTCCTCATCGGTTGGGACAGTTCGATTACCTGCAAAGACCTGCAAAGAGCATACGATTTCATTACCGAAGGAAAACCCCTTTACGCAACTAATCCGGATGATGTCATACCAGGAAACAATTGTACGATTCTACATACTGGAACTTTCACAAAACTTCTTGAAAATGCGGCGCGTGTCAAGGCAAAGGTTCTTGGGAAACCGAGCAAAGAGATATGGCCCTATGTGCGCAGTCAGCTGGGGGAAGATTGCATCCCTTGTGTCATTGGTGATACTTTGGCATACGATATTGCATTTGCTTTAAACAATAAAATAGATGCAGCCCTGGTTCTGACCGGGCTTACAACCAGGGCGATGGCTGAACCATATGAATATGAAATCAAGATAATAGATACGTTAAGAGACCTGATTGATTGAGTTCTGTTTCCTTTTGAGACTATATCTGTAAACACCCGGATCTGATCCGTCTATCACTTTCGCTCCAACTGTTTTCTCATAAAACTCCATGGGTCCAACCGAACCTATGATGGCATATACGTATCCTGCATCTTTCATGGCATGCAATGATTTTAAAAGTAACAATCTACCTATTCCTTGCTTTTGAAAATTCTCATCGACCCTGGTCGGACCGAAAAAATCAGGAGCAATGGAGGAGTAACAGGCGTAGCCGATTACTTTTCCATCCTTCTCAGCGATGTAGGCGGTTATTGGGCTGTGGGAAAAACAAACGAGACATTCGCTTTTCCCACTCTCTCCGGAATGTTTCCCGACCCATTCCAATACACGTGTCAGGTCAGGGGCAATAGGCCTGAACACATTTATCCCTTCTTGAGACAATTTACTTTCTAATTGGGAATAATCTGGCAGGTCCATAAGCCTGCAAAGCATATCTGGCATTGTTTTTCCTCCTGTTCAGATTGTCAAAGACATTCCGTCATATGCGGTGATGAAGTCATGAGGTGCGGCTTCGGTCTCAATCTCATTGTGTGACAGCCCTCCGAAATGAGAAAAGTGGGTGATGACTTTCTTTGTTGTTTGATCAACGGCACCAATGCTCATGAGTTTGTTGATGAACTTCACATTGTCAGGCAGGCCCATGTGATACTTTTTAACTTCCTTTCTTACTCCTGTACAGTCCATGCTGACAACATTATAGTGGACACCATTGAAATAATCCCATATTTCGCCATCCAATGCTATGCCGGTATCGTTCGCATATAGGATACGGTGTCCACCATATTCAATATCATATATCAGGCATTCTTCTCCAATCTTGTGGTTCGCTCTTAAGGCTGTGATGGTATATGAACCTATGGTAAACTTATCAAAACACTTTATTATTTTGAATGAAATATATTTTGACATGTCTTGTTTGGCATATTCTCTTTCAACTGTTTTACTGAATCTGTCAAACACATCTTTGTTTCCATATACGTTCATCTGCGTTTTGATATCAGCAGTGAACCATGGTGAATACAGACAAAGATCTTCAGGATAAAAATGGTCTTGATGAGAATGCGTGACTATAATGTTTTTTATCTTTTCTGGAATGATGTTGTTGACCAGAAGATGGTGATATGTATCGGGTGGAAAATCGATAAGCAGATCATCGTTCAGCAAACATTGGCTCCGTGTTCTGATATCTTTCCCTCCAATCGATCTTGCCTTTCTGCACAAGTCGCAATTACAGAAAAGGGCGGGAATACCCTCTGCCGCAGCCGTACCCAGATATCTTATGTTCAAATCTTTATGCATGGTTTCCCTTTGGGTGATAAATTCCCTTTCAAAACCTTGATGATGGTTTGTATCGAATGCGGAGTATACTCATAAGTTGCTATTTTTGTGTTTCCGCCTGGTAGAATTGACAAATCATACGGGTTGCGCAGTGCAATGAAGTAAAGTTTTTTTTGCAGCTTGTCAAGTTGTCGTGCGAGTTTTACCTGGTTTGTGAATATGTTGGCATTGTAAGAACAAAAAACAATACTGTCGTATTGCTCTGATTTCAAGACGATATTATCGATATCTTGGTTCGACGGATTGACGTTTATTGTAATCCCGTCACAATTCAATGCTGAAGAAATTAGTTCAGGAGCATTCAGTTCAAGTAGAAGGGGATTCTTAATATTTGTTTGATTGAAAGCATTTGTACCAATGACCAATACTCTTCCGTCCGGAATCAATGAATCTCTTTTTTCATAAAGTGTTACGCTTTCGTCATTAATTCTCTGCGCTATGTTCTTGTGTTCCGGTGAACCTATGCAGTCATATTCATTTCTTTCGAAAATTTTATCTGGAAGCGTCTTTTTTTCACAGAGAATCCGTTCATAGTGTTTTTCAATCATGGAATAAGGAATCTCTTTTGATTTGACCATATCCTTCACTTTTGTTACAAATCTGATTGCAGCAGCCGGATCACGTGAAATCGACATGATATCCGCCCCGGCTCGTAACGCATCCACCGCACCTTCGACTATTCCGTAGTTGTTCTTTATTGCTTCCATGAGAAGATCATCAGTTTTGATGATTCCTGTAAAACCAAGTCTTTCTCTTAGAAGTTCCGTAAGAAAAAAATAGGACATGGTTGCCGGCTTGTGCTCCGGTTCAATTTTTGTGAAGATGATATGCGATGTCATTATCGCCTTGCAACATTTTTCATTAATTGCACGGATATAAGGAACAAGTTCGGTTTCAAGTAATTCATCGAACGATTTCTCAATGACTGGCAGACTGAAATGTGAATCCTGCGATGTGTCTCCATGTCCAGGGAAGTGTTTGAATACAGGTATGACACCTCCTTCCATCAAGCCTTTTGCCATATTTCTGGCATATGTGTATACTGTTTGCGGGTCATCTCCATATGCCCGCACCCCAATTACAGGGTTGTTGGGGTTGCTGTTTATATCAACAACCGGGGCAAAATCCATGTTGAATCCTACTCCTCGCATTTCCTTTGCGATGAACAAGCCTGCCAGGTATGCGTTGACTTCATTGCCGCTTGCCGAAACTGCCATGGCCCCTGGAAAATGGGTGAAATCATTATCATTTAATCTTGTGACCATCCCACCTTCCTGATCGGCAGATATGAAAGGCATGATGCCTGTCTCCTCGGAAATAAGTTGAGACATGTCCATATTGAGCTGTCTCATTTGTTCCTTGGATCTGCAATTATGAGCATAGATGGAATAATTACCGATTTTATACTCTCTGATTATGGATTTTATTTCTTCCGTAACAGATGTACCTTCAAAACCGATGCTGACAAGCTGCCCGATCATGGTTTCCAAAGTTATGTCTTTCATGGTTAGAAGAATAAAACCGAAGTAGTGATAAGTCAACAAAAAATGTTATAAAATTTCAAAAAATGATTAAATTACTGATTTTTTATTTCATTAAAAATCACAGAGAAAGATGTTTGAATTAAAATGGCCATCCTTGCGGACGGCCACCACATCACAGATAAGGTGCGAACGAATCGAAACCGCATTCCCTGCAGATGGAAGCCGAATGCACGGCCTTTCCGTTTTTGAACAGGATTGCGGACGGGCATGCCGGAGCACCGAGAATCTTTTGTATCCGGTCGCTCTTGTACGTGTCTATACCTGCTGTTTCCAGATTGTTCTTGCCGGCAAAATCCTCAAGCTCTTTGAGCAGGGTCCTGTCGTTCTCGTCGCAGGCGTTGTAGAAGTAGGCGAGCACCTTGTCCTTGGAAAGGATGTTGTTCTCTATTGTCTCCAGCTCCCCGATGTAGCGCTCGGCCATGTAGCCGGCAACAGCACCGTCTCCGACCGCGGTCGCAACCTGGCGCAGCGTCTTTGCCCTGACATCCCCGGCTGCGAAAATACCCGGCTGGCTTGTCTCCATATCCTCGTTGGTGACTACATACCCCCTGTTGTTGAGCTCCACGAGATTTTCAACCAGCTTGGTATTCGGCAGGTATCCGATGAAAAGGAAGCATCCGTCCACTTCCTCCGTTATTATCTCGCCTGTCTTGAGGTTCTTCAGATTGACCCTCTCGAGCAGGTCCCCGCCTTCGAAGGAATCCACACCTGTGTTCCAGATGAAGCGCATCTTGCTGTTGCTTAGAGCCTTTTCCCTTGCGACCTCGTTGGCATCCATGATGCCTTCGTCATGGACCACGGAGACCACGACTTCGGAACAGAACCTTGTCAAAAAGATTCCTTCCTCTATGGCCGCATCTCCGCTGCCCACGACCATTACCTTCTTCCCTGTATAGCGTGCCGCATCGCAGGTGGCGCAGAAGCTGATGCCCTTGTCGCAGTACTTGTCCTCTCCTGCGGCTCCGGTGAGGCGTGGCCTGCCTCCTGTCGCGATGATGACGGCTTTTGCATGATAGTCGGTGCGGAATGTGGAGACGTTCCAGATGCTGTCGAGCCTCTCGATCGATTTGACATCGGTGAGCTTGACGTTCACGCCGAACTTCCTGAACTGCTTGTCGAAGAGTTTCATGAGCTCGGTTCCGTCCACTCCTTCAGGAAACCCCGGGTAGTTCTCGACCTCGCTCGTATATGTGGCAAGTCCGCCGATAAGGCTCTTTTCGATCAGCAGCGTCTTGAGACGTGCCCTGCCGGCGTAGAGCGCCGCGGTCATTCCCGCGGCACCTCCTCCGACAACAACTACGTCATAGTTCTCAATCCTCTTTTCCATACTTATTTCACCCTCTTTTTCTTTTCCCACCAATCGGCAAGGATCCAGAGTCCGAGAAGGGCGAGAAGCTGGATGACGAGGGCCGGGATGTATCCGAATACGGAAGGCAGGTAGAGCTTGGGTCCTGCCGCAAAAACGGTGCCCTTAGTGGCAGCCACGAGCGGTGTTCCAAGCATGCCGCCGATTGCGAATCCGACGAATGCGAGATAGTTCTGCACATAGCCTTCACCCATTCTCACGAAGGTTCCGGAAGCACATCCTCCTGCGAGCACGGCTCCGATTCCGAAAACAAACGCACCTATGAAGAGGTTGAGGTTGATCGGGTTGCCCGGAAGATTGCTTGCCGCGGCAAGGTCGAAACCGTACTGCGAGACATGATAGCCGAAGAAGAATATGGTGCAGCAGGCAAAGGCGACGATAACTGCCTTTGTGAGCTTTGTCTCTCCTGTGAGCATTGGATCACGGTAGGCTGCGGTGAAGCAGAATCTTGACCTCTGCATCACATATCCGAATCCAAGTCCGATCACCATCCAATACGGTGCCCACTGGTATGTAGGTGCGACGATCAATGCGACGATGGCAAGCAATACGATGATCACGCAACCGGCAATGATCTGCATCCTCTGGTTCTTTTTCTTCTGTTCCGCTGTAAGCCTCTTCCTGTTCGGTCTCTTGTTGCTGACGGGTGGCATGAAGAACTTGAGGAGCTTGCCTCCGACAGTCGCGCCCAAAAAGACCATGACAAGGTATATCCATCCGTTTGCGGCCATCTGGGGCAGCTGGCTGAAAAGGCCTCCGATGTTACAACCGCTTGCAAGCTTGGCCCCGATTCCCATCAGGAAGCCTCCGAGGAGACCTGCCGCAACCTGCTTCCAATGTTTGATCTTCCTTATCTTCCACTGTGCTGCGAGAAGGCATGAGATCAGCGCTCCGAATGCTATGGACACATCGAGTACGGACACCTTGTTGCCGAAGAATTTGTAATTTGCAACGCTTGTGCCCAGAAACGCGCCGTTCTGGTCGGTTCCGAAGAAAAGGGAAAAGAATTTCGCGCCCCATGTGGCCAACGGCCCGGACGCGCCCCATGTCCCGCCTGTGAGCACGAGCAGTGTCATGGCGATGAAGCTGATCATCACCGCACCGGCATAGTACGACCATTCCTTCTTGAACAGCCTCTCATAGAGTGTCGGCTGGACTTCTGTTGTCAAATTATTCTGATCCATATGTCCCACCGCAGTCTCAGTTCTTTTCTATGACGACTTCCCATTCACCGTCGCCGACTTCTTCGATTTCAACATTGTAACCCTGCGAGCGGGCCCAATCCGGTACGTTCTTCATAGCACATGTGTGGTCTATGCCGACGACGAGCACGTCCCCCGCATTCATTTCCGCAAGTGCGTTCTGTGTCTTTACCAATGGTACCGGGCATGCCTCTCCGAGGCAATCGAGATACTTTTCTGCCATGTTGTTCCTCCTAGCAAATAAACAATGAATAAAAAATTATCTATATCTTATTACTTTTGTTTTTTTGTCAAAGGATTACTTTTGTGACAAAATGACATTTCTAAACGGATAGAAGGCCCTTGAAATCCAGTATCTCCACAATCCCGCGCCTTGTACGCACATAACCCTCCTTTTCCAATCCCGCAAGAATCTGTGATACGAGGCTGCGCGCGATGGCAAGGTCGTTTGCAATCTCCGTCTGCGTGAGATGGAGGACAGGGCTTCCTTCCTGGCTGCTTTTTTCCGTAAGCAGGACCGCAACCATGGTCTTGGGCGATGTGAACGCCTTTTCCCTCAATGCGAAAAGGATGTCGGAGAACCTGTCGGTGAACAGCCGCCTGATGAAGTCCTGCATCTCCGGATATTTTTTCTGTATTTCCTTGTAGCCGTCGGCCGGTATCTTCAGTATCTCCACATCCGTATCCGCAACCAGAGCTACGGCGATTGTTTTCTCGTAAAGTGTTTCCGCGGCGGAGAGAACACATATGTCGTCCTCGAACAGATAGTAAAGAGTGACTGTTTTTCCGGCATCGTTCATGCTGAGCGCCTTTATCCTCCCGGAGAGCACTATTATTATGTTGGAGCAACATCCGCATCTGCCGTCGGTGATCACATCGCCTTTTTTGAATTCCTGGGTATAGGAAATGTATGATAGTCTTTTCCGATCCTCCTCCGCCAGACTTTCGAAGAATGGGAAGACATGGTTGAATCGTTCGCGGAACATGCTTGAAATATAGCAGAAAAAGTATAGATTATAAAAGCATGGAGCATGGACTGTTTTCAGTGATGGAGGCTTCTTTCCCGCCACTGTCCGTCCTGGACTGTGAAGACAGGAGTCTACTCGAGGAAAAATCGGAGGTGAGGACGTATCCCTGCGGTGCCTTGATGCATGGCAGGGATTGTCCCTTGGACAGCGTGATCTTCGTTCAAAAGGGGCTTGTGAATGTCTATACAAGCGTGAAGGGGAAGGGTGAGCTTCTGCTTTTCTATGTCAAGGAGGGCGGGGGATGCGTGTTTGCCGCCCCGAAGCTGGTAGAGAACGTGAAAATGGATTTCATGTTCCGCGCTGCCAAGGACTGCTCCGTGATACTGGTTTCCCAGGACATCTTCCATTCGATCGAGAAGAAATATCCGTCTCTCTACGAGCAGGTTGACAGGTTGCTGGCCCTCAGACTGGAGAGGATTGTTTCCATAATGGAGCTGGTGGCCTTCTCTCCAATGGAGGAGAGGCTCAGGAGATACATCCGCTCCCAGATGGAGGCATATGGGGGGAACACGCTCATGCTGAGCCACGAAAGCATCAGCCGCGACATTGGCACAAGAAGGGAGGTGGTCAGCCGTATCCTCTCTTATTATAAGGACATAGGAGTGGTCTCCCTTTCCCGGCAGCGGATAGAAATAACCAATCCGGGGTTTTTCTCTTCCTGATCAGTCCTTCTTCTTCTTTGCAGGTGTCACCGCCTGGACGAACCTTTCCGTCTTATCTGACCTCTGCTTCGGAAACACCAGTCCGTACCTGATGCTGTAGTTCCATATGACCTTCTTCTGCAGGAGATCCGCCGCGAAATCCTCCCATAGGGGGCAGGATACCATCAGAGCTCCTTCCTTCACCGCATCGAAATACTTTTTGTCGTAAAACGGGATGTCGGCAAGATGTATCTTCTTATGGAAGGCCCGCATGTCGTCCCTCAGCATGTCGAAGCTTTTGTTGAAGCCCTTGACCGGTATAAGCAGGTCTTCGCCGTACATGTCCTCTATGTCCAGCACATCCTTGTCCGCCAACGGATGGTCCTGACCTACGAGCACTGTTATCGGGTAGGTGGACATGCCCAGAGCCTCGGCCTGATAACGCCTGAGCATCGCCTCGTCGTAACAGCATGCGACGATGTCTATGCCGTTGCCGAGGTTTGAAAAGATTTCATCGTTGCCTATGCTGGAGTTTATGAACGGCACCTGCTCGAATCCGAGTTCTTCCGGTATCTTCCTCCTGTTCCTGCAAAGGAAAGCGGAGAATGGTTTGAACGGGCTCATGGAGGAGACACCGACATAGATGGTGTTCCTGCTTTCCTCCTCCGCCTCGCGTATCTTCTTCATGGCTCCGTTGGCATACCTGACCATGAATCTCGCCTCCTCAAGAAGGACCTTTCCGGCCCTGGTGAGCGAAATATCCTTGCGGGTCCTGTCGAACAGCCTGACACCGAGCATCTCCTCCAGCTGTCCCACCATCCTGTTCAGTGCGCTCTGGCTTATTCCGAGTTCCCCGCAGGCCTCTTTCAGATTGAGTTTTTCGGCCAAGATTATGAAGCCGTCAAGATTCTTGTCGTACATCGGTCTCCTACAGGCAGTCCTCGTACATGCCCTGTTTAGTGTATGTTCCGTTCTTCATCAATACGCCTCCGGCAAAAAGCATGTCCACGTTTCTTCCGTCAAGAACAAGGATGTCCGCATCGCAGCCCTTCCTGAGCTCGCCCTTTCCTGCAAGCATCAGGGCTCTTGCAGGATTTTTCGTGGCCAATGCGAAAGCCGTTCTTTTTTCCACACCGAGATCGATGAGGTCGAATACTGTTTCCAGAAGGTTTTTTATCGAACCGGCCTTCATCCCTATGATCTCCTTCCTCTCGTTCCAGACAGGGAAGGAGCCGTTGCTGTCGGTGCTCAGGCTCAACTGGTCGTCATTTATTCCCAAAAGGCCTGTGATCTGGTCTTCCTTGCCCTTCTGACATGTCAGATCCACATGCCCGCCCATGGATAGCCATTTTCTGGCCGCCTCCGGGTGCGTCCCCATATGCGTGGGATAGAAATGCCTTATGGGAAGGGTGGTGTCATGCATGATTCCGAACAGATCGTCCAGCGCCCTGTCGTCAGCACCGACATGGATGTGGGTGATGCCGCATTTGCGGCTCATGAGGCTGGCCATGCGTACGTTCGCGGCAAGCCGCAGCAGCTCGCTCCTCGACGGCATGGAGCATCTGTGGTCGCCGATGGCGACCTTGACACCGATTATCTCGTCGATGAACATCACATCGTCCCCGACGTTTCCTGTGATGGTGGGAGACGGCAGCTGGTAGCTGCCTGTGAGGCACCATGCGGAGAGCCCGTACTCGCGTACAGCCCTGGTTTTTGCAACAAGGTCCCGGACCGTCCTGGTATAGCCGTCGGTGCCGAGCAGCCCGACCACGCTGGTGACTCCGGCTTCGACGATTTTCTTTTCGCCGAGCGGAGGAACGCGTGAGAGGCAGCCGTCCTCCCCGCCACCTCCCGTCAGATGGACGTGTCCGTCCACGAGTCCCGGAACCGCAAGCCTTCCGCCGGCATCCACCTCGATGCATCCGGGGTAGCCCTCAAGATGCTTTCCTATCTCCTGTATCCTGCCACCTGCAATGAGTATGTCGTTGATTCCGTCCGCCACGTCGGAGATTATCTCCGCGTTTCTAATGATTGTCATGTCCATCTATCGTTCCTCCTTCACGTCAAGTGAATGAAGCCAATCGGCCTTTTTTAGGTAAATCAGGAAAAGGATGCTCGAAACCGACCATGTCAGCGGATATGCCGAGTATACGATTTCTATCCTATGAATAAAAGAAAGCACCGCGGTGATATAGGTTACACGCAAAGCACACCAGGAGCCGAACATTATGAGCATCGGTACCGAGGCCTTGCCAGCTCCGCGCAGTATTCCGGCTATGCAGTGCGACAGGGCCAGGAAGCAGTAGAAGAGCGATTCGATCCGGGCCTGTCTGGTACCGTATGCCACAACGAGCGGATCGTCGTTGAACAGGGCGACAAGAACCGGGGCCATCAGGAAAAAGGCTATTCCTATGAGCTCGGCAAGGCTTATCGAGCAGAGGATTGCGAAGCGTGCGCCCTTTTTCGCCCTGTCGTACTTCCGTGCCCCCAGATTCTGCCCTATGAACGTGGTCAGGCCAAGGGAGAAGCATGTGACCGGAAGAAACGCGAAGCCCTCGATCTTGCTGTATGCCCCGCTACCTGCCACGGCAACGGATGAGAATGTGTTTATGTTTGTCTGTACGACCGTGTTCGCGAAACCTATGACCGAATTCTGCACACCTGCCGGAAGCCCGTATCTTATTATTTGTCTCAAAATCGGGAGATGGATCCTTATTCTTTTCAGATCAACCCTGTATGGTGCGTCCGTCCTGGCAAGCTTGGCGATGCAGAGTATTGTGCTGACCGCCTGGCTCAGTATCGTGGCGAAAGCGGCGGAGCCGACGCCGAGTCCGAGCAATCCAACGAACAGCAGGTCGCAGATCACGTTGATCACCGAGGATATTATCAGATAATAAAGCGGATGACGGCTGTCTCCGACGGCATTCATTATTCCCATGCATATGTTGTACATCACCGAGAAGAGGATGCCCATCGTGTATATCCGGAAATATGCTATGCTGTTGGGCATGATATCCTCCGGGGTCTTCATCAGTCCCAGGATGCGCGGGGTGAAGATTATTCCGAACAATGTCAGCAGCACGCCGCTTATCAGGCCGAAGGCGAGATCCGTATGCACCGCTTTTTCCAAAGTGGTCCAGTTCCTTGCTCCGAAGCTTTTCGAGATCACGACACCCGCCCCGATCGCCACGCCGTTGAAAAATCCGACCATCATGAATATCAGCGGGCTCGAGGACGAGACCGCGGCCAGTGCCTGCGGACCGAGGAAGTTTCCCACTATAAGCGAATCCGCCGCATTGTAAAGCTGCTGGAACAGATTACCGAGGAAGAGGGGGATTGCGAACCTTATCAGGTTGCTCTTAATAGGCCCTTCTGTGAAATCAAGGTTCTTTCCCATCTCTCCTCCTTGGTTTTTTATAGCACCGCGACCGATTCTTCTCAATAAGATGGGTGTAAATTCTTTTCCTCATTCCTGGTGAAAAACACTTTTTTCAAAATAGTGGACATCATATGTCCATGCAAGGCATCTATATTTCTTTTCGAAGGAGAAAAAAAATGTATTCCAAGCAGCAGGAACTTCTGGAAAAGACATTGGCGGGGGATGACAGGGCCAAATCCGAGCTTGTGGGGATGTACCAGCCTTTGGCAAGAAAGACCGCATCCTATTTCCTTTCTTTTGCGGGAGACAATCCGTCGGTTTCGTTCGACGACCTTCTTTCGGAGGCCAATTATGGATTTCTTGTCTCGTTGAAGACCTACGATCCCGGAAAGGGGCATGCGTTCGCCGCCTATGTGGAGAACGGTATGAGGATGGCAGTGAGAAAGTATCTTTCGGTCTGCTCCCGTCCCATTAGGCTGCCCAAATACCAGATAGAGAGGATGAGCCGCTTGGACAGATGTCTTTCGAAGCTGGACGGACGCAGTCCCGACGTCCTCGACATATCGGAGAGAACGGGGATGTCCACGGACGTGGTGATGGAGCTGTTCGAGATAAGGAACACGCAGAGATGCCTGAGCCTGGACCTGGGGGACGATGGGGAATCACCTTCAATCTGCGACATGGTCGGGTGTGATGATTTCACGGCCGAGTACGAGCGTTGCTCGATCATTTCCGATATTTTTTCGTTCCTGCGGGAAACGGGGGACAGGGAATCCTACATTGTCAAGGCGCTTACGGGCTGTTTCGGGGAGGAGAAGCGTACTGCCAGGCAGATTTCGGTCGAGCTCGGCATCTCGGTTTCAACCGTCCGGAAATGCTATGCCGACATGCTTTCAAGGATGAGGATGCAATTCTCTGTTGCGTGATTTGTTTTTTGTGGTAGACTGTATTGGCATAGTTATTCTTCGAAAGTTTTTTGACCTGGCGCTGCCAGGTTTTCTTTTTCTTGCAAAAAAAGCCGTAATGGATAAGAATGATATTGGTACAAAACCTTAGATCGTATAAGCCCGAAATAGGGTCGGGTGTTTCTACAGGCTACCTGAAATAGTCTTGCTACGATCCATCGTAAGGCATTTGCCGATGGAGGCGTGATGGACAAGTTTTTAATCAAGGGTGATTTGGCCTGGAGCGGTTGCGACCGTGTCATCGTCAGCAGGAAGGATGCTTACATTCTGGTGGAGGACGGCCTGGTCTCCGGAGTGTTCGACCGGAGACCGGAGGGGGAATATGAGTTTTATGACTATGGAGGTCACCTGGTCGTTCCTGGAATGACCGACCTGCACCTGCATGCCCCCCAGTACCAGTTTGCAGGACTCTATATGGACGAGGAACTTCTGCAGTGGCTGGAAAAGCATACCTTTCCGATAGAGGCGGAATACCGCGATGTGGAATATGCGGAAAAGGCCTATGGGATTTTCACTGAGGATCTGAAAAACAGCTGCACAACGAGAGCCGTGGTCTTTGCAACGGTCCACAGGGATTCCACGCTCCTCCTGATGGACATGATGGAGGCTTCGGGGCTGATAAGCTATGTAGGAAAGGTCAACATGGACCGCAATTGTCCGGACTCGCTCCGGGAGAAGACCGACGAGTCGATACGGGAAACCTTGGCATACATCGATGAATCACGGAGATTCTCAAGAACAAAACCGATCATAACCCCAAGGTTCATTCCCTCGTGCACCGACGGATTGATGGAGGTCCTGGGAAGGATAGCATATGAGGGCAACATCCCCGTGCAAAGCCACCTTGATGAGAATCTCGGCGAGATAGGCTGGGTATCGGAGCTTTGCCCATGGAGCAGGAACTATGCCGATGCCTACGACAGGTTCGGCATGATGGGCAGGGTGAAGACAGTAATGGCGCATGTCGTATGGCCGTCCGAGGAGGAAATCGTATTGCTGAGGCGTCCCGGTGTGTTCGTGGCCCATTCCCCGTCCTCAAACATCAATCTCGCTTCAGGCATAGCTCCGGTGAGGAGATTCATCGACGAAGGAATCGGATGCGGTTTGGCAACCGATGTGGCCGGAGGGTCGAGTCTGTCGATGTTCAGGATGATCACCGATGCAATCCAGGCAAGCAAGCTGCGTTGGCGCCTTGTCGATGACAAACTGGGGGCGCTTGGTTTCGACGAGGCCTTCTATCTTGCGACAAGAGGCGGCGGCTCGTTCTTCGGGAAGGTAGGGGCGTTCGAGCCCGGTTTTGAGGCCGATATCCTCGTGTTGGACGAGAGCGGTGCCAGATCCGTCCTGCGGGAGAGGATGGATGTCAGGGACAGATTGGAATTCTATGCCTACCGTCTTGCGGATGAAAGGCCTCTGGCCAAATTCGTAAGGGGAGAGAGGATCATCTGAGCGGAAGAAGGAGGAATTCCTTCTTTTGCTCATAGATCGTCCACCAGGGCCGTGCTTTTCGCATAGGCGGTGCTTCGGGCCTCGAAGAAGTCTGTCTTGACCATGTTCGCGTTCGAGTATTGCGATACCCAGGACATGTCGGCGGGCTCATCGGTGCATCCTTCATACAGAGGGGTGAAGCCGAGCGACGTCCATCTCAGGTTTCCCAGATAGCGTATGTAGTCTTCGAGCATCTTCCTCGTCAGACCGGGAATCTCATCTCCGATCGCATAAAATCCCCATTGGATCTCCTGTTCGACCCCTTCCTGCATCATCGACCTGTATGTCTCTACGCATTCATCGTCGAAAAGGTCGGGCTCCTCCTTTTTCAATTCAAGGATCATGTTCCTGAAAAGCCACAGATGGGTGTTCTCATCGCGGTTGATGTACCTTATCTCCTGTGCGGATCCTGGCATCTTGCCGTTTCTCGAAAGATTATAGAAAAACATGAACCCGGAATAGAAGTATATCCCTTCAAGAATATAGTTTGCGACCAGCACCTTCATGAGAGACCGTCGGTCCCTGTGCTCGAGGAAGCTGTTGTATATTCCTCCGATGAACGTGTTCCTCCTCAGCAGATGGTCGTCAGACCTCCATTGGAAAAGTATTTCGTCCCGCTCCTCCGGAGAACAGATCGTATCAAGCATGTACGAATAGCTCTGGGAATGGACGCATTCCTGGAATGTCTGTATGTGCAGGCACAGCGATACCTCGTTTGCGGTTATGTATCCGCTGATATTGGGCAGGTTTGCCGTCTGTAGAGAGTCCAGGAACACAAGGAAGGACAGTATCTTGTCATATGCCTTCCTCTCCGCAGGAAGAAGCAGACGATAGTCCTTCAGGTCCTGGTTGAGGTTTATCTCCTCTGGTATCCAGAAATTATTCATTGCCTGACGGTACCAGTCGCTGGTCCATGGGTATTTCAGATTGTTGAAATCGTTCAGGTTGGTGGTGTTTCCACCTATCATCCGCCTTTTGACGACCTCGGTGTCGCCAAAAGGATTGAACAGAGGTTTTGCCTCAAGATGGTCCTTCATGTTTTCTCCTTATGATGAGCAGGATTCGCATTCCTCAACCTCGAGGGACCTGCTCCTGACATAATAGAGCGTCTTCACACCGGACCGCCAGGCCTCGAGATAGAGATCGAGTATCCGTCTCATCGTGTAATCGTTTGTGATGTAGAGGTTGACCGACTGAGCCTGGTCGATATGCCTCTGCCTTGTCCCCGCAGCCCTCATCGACCATGTCTGGTCGATCTCATGTGCATTCTTGTAATACCACCAGGTGGATGGCGAGAGTTCAGGAGCGAGGCGCGGGAGCATGGCACCCTTCTTAGAAGAATTTTTTCATGACCGGATCCACTCCTGCCGTGGTTCCGGAGATTATGCTTGTGCTGCTTGTCGGGGCTATTGCAAGCAGATAGCTGTTCCTCATTCCGGCTTTGGAAACCTTTTTCCTCAGATCCTGCCATCGTTCCGATGTATATCCTCTTTTGTCGAAAAACGCTCCTGTCTGCCAATCCGAGCCTTCGAAAAGGCTGTAGCAACCTTTTTCCGATGCAATGTCGCATGAGGCTTCCACTGCGTCGTGGCATATGTCCTCGAATAGCCTGTCGACATAGTCGAGGTGTTCCTGGCTTTCCCACCTGATTCCGTGCTTTGCAAGCATGTGGTGGTATCCGGATACTCCGAGCCCGATCGCCCTGTACCGTCTATTCGTATGTCTGGCATACTCGAGAGGATAGAAATTAAGGTCTATGACGTTGTCCAGAGCCCTGACGGCCGTACGTACGGTTTCGCGCAGATGTCCGCGGTCGTCGACAGGGATATTGCCGAGGGACAGCGATGCCAGGTTGCATACGACGAAATCTCCGGGTTTTGTCACCGTGACCACGACCGGATCTCCTTGTTCGGTGCTGGTGGAGATTGAAACTTCTTCGATTTCCGACATGTTCTGTGCAATCTCCGTGCACAGGTTGGAACAGTAGATAATGCCTTTGTGCCCGTTGGGATTCGCCCTGTTCACCGTGTCCCTGTTGAATACGAAGGGTGTTCCGGTCTCAACGGCTGATTTCAGAACAAGCCTTATGATGTCCTTAACGCTCATCGCCCTTTTCCTTATTCTGACGTCATTGACACAGTCGAGGTATCTGCACTCCCATTCCTCTCCGAAGAAGTCCTCGAGGTTGTAACCTTTGATTGACGATATCTCGTGCGGGCACATCATGTACCATGTGGCATCCAGGTCTGTTTCGGCCAGGTGCCAGAAATAATCCGGGTAGCATATGGCTGGAAACACGTCGTGTGCCTTCATCCTGTCGTCACCGTTGTTTGTGCGCAGGTTAAGAAATTCAGGCAGATCACGATGCCACACGTCCAGATATACTGCGACCGCACCGCTTCTGACCCCGAGCTGATCGACGGCTACGGCGGTGTCATTGACCAATCTTATCCAGCGTATCACACCTCCTGCAGCTCCTTCGAAACCTCGTATGGAGGAACCGCTTGCGCGGACCTTTCCGAAATAAAGTCCCATCCCACCTCCGAATTTGCTTACCTTGGCAAAATTATCGAGACTGCGGTATATGCCGTTGAGGCTGTCCGGGACGGTATCGATAAAACAGGATGAGAGCTGGTGGAACGGTTTCCTTGCGTTTGCAAGGGTGGGGGTTGCCATCGTCACTTCCAGTTTGGAAAGCATGTCGTAGAATTTCATCACCCAATCCATCCTGTTTTCCTTTTCGTTCAGGGCAAGATGCATGGCTATGCCCAAAAACATCTCCTGGGGAGTTTCCAGGACCGTTCCGTCATGAGTCTTGATGAGATATCTCTTTATTATGAGATCCAGTCCGGAGAAGGTGAAGAGCCCGTTCCTTTCCTCATCGATGAACGAAAATGCCTTTTCCACCTCGTCCTTGGAATAGCCTTTGACAATATATTTTCCGTAGAGCCCGTTTTCAGCCAGATAAACAAGCTTTTCATAAAACGAGTTGATGTTCTTTTTTTCCAAGTTCCACACAAGCTTTTTTGAAAAGCCGTAATAAAGGAATCTGGCGGCTATCATTTCCCACGATGGTGCCTCCGGTTTCGTGAGCTCGACCGATGCCCTGACAAGAACATCCAATCTTTCGTCCGACGTCATGCCATCCTTCAGGAACGATATGAATTTCTGTTCAAGCATTGCAAGCGAATATTGTGGCCCGGGGAAATCTTTTTGTATCTTCAGCAACACCGCTTCCAGCGCTGTGGAATCCTCGAAATGGATGCAAACAAGGTTTCTTTCCTCCCTCAGCCTCGTTCTTTCCTGACGGAAAAGGATGTATGCCTTCGCTGTTTTGAAGAAGCCGTTCTCCATCAGCTTGTTTTCAACTATGTCTTGTATCTCCTCGACGCTTATGCCTTTTTTCCCCGCCGTTTCAGCTGTTACCGCATCCACCAGGGCGCATAATTCATCTGCTCCAACATTCTCCCCGCTGGCTGAAAAGGCTTTTTCCAATGCGTTTAGAATCTTTTTACCGTTGAATTCTTCCGTATCTCCTGTGCGTTTTGTGATTTCCATAAAATCAATGGTATAAATAACGATAATTAATATCAATAAGGTAACTTTATTTATTTGATGTGTTTTAAATGTAGTAGGGCGGTTTGTTTGAAAAAACATCCGCAGGATAAAAAGGAGATGTTTATGGCGAAAAAGATTTTGGTATTCCTCTTGGTTCTGGTTCTATGCACAAGTGTTTTTGCCGCGAAATCCAAGACGGACATCTATTTGGGACTCGGTTCGGGGTATTCCCAGAGAATTCAATTCAATGAGCATTCGAATGTTACGACGAGTTATGTACCTGTTGAAGCGGATGCGCTTTTCTGCTTTGGCGACAGTCTCGCACTTTCCTTAGGTCTTGGAACGGATATATATATTCCTTCTTCCGACATTGCAGATCCGTCCGCCTATCTGTTGGCTGAAGCATTCGTCTATTACAGGTTGAACATGGGTAAGACGGCATCGCTTCTCATCGGAGGTGGTATGGATTACCAGTACAAGTCTATAAAGGATATTGACACATCGTTACATCTCCTTGCTCTTCTGGCAAATATAAGGATTCAAGCCGACATGACCGATAACATAGGACTGTTTGCTGAAGGTCAGGTAGGTTATGAAGTCATGTCCAGAAGTGTAACCAAGACGATTCTAGGTGATGCTTCCGTTGACAATGAGAATTTGCGCTTCGTCTGGGCCGCCAAAGCTGGAATCCAGTACAAGTTCTGAGCATAGCATGGATCGTGATGGACATGCGTCCATTTTGAAATTCAAACCGATTGATAAAACAGTTCGAGTTGGAATGATACTGCATTAATCGAAGGGAAGATTTCCCATCGTATCCACAGGTCTGAAACAGGATAAGGTTTCAGGCCTTATTTTGATTTCATGATATGCTTGTCTTTCAATCCGCATTCCACTGTTTTCCGCAAAAACCGTTGGCATCGTCTTATCCGAAACCGTTTTCTCCCACTTGATACGATCTGATTGTCCAGAGCCGCAAAAAACCGATTATTTGCTCCTTAATCACAAAACCATTTTTCGAAAAAAACTCCTTACAAACGTAATGAGCTTTTTAAGCGAAAGGGGGGACTTGAACCTGCGACATCCACCTTGGCAAACTGGATATCATAAGATTATCCAGTCTTAAAAAACCTTAACTAATCAATTCCAATATAAGGACTTGCACAAAAAGAATTCTTAATGGACCTTAATCCGTTTTAATCCTTCTTATTGCAATTCTTCTGCCCATTTTATCTGCCCATTGTGAAACAGTCAACGAAAATCGGATGAATGTTAAAACAAACTTTATACTCAAGTCTCTTTTTCGTTGTGTTATACTATTTTAAAAAATAAGCATTATAAAAAGGTGTGGTTATGAGATAAGAAGCAAACAGGAGGAAATATGGAAAAAATCAGACGTTCGATTCTCATGGGGGGGGGGAATAAGACCCTACTGTTAGGCTTTGCCCTTCTTGTTATTGCGCTTGTCGTCATAAGCTGTGAACAGCCGAACAACAACGTGGCTGATTAC
>CASFDW010000004.1:55208-184787 GCA_949293595.1 uncultured Spirochaetales bacterium
CAAGGTCTTCTTGACTGGAATGCATATGTCATGAAGAACACCGGCACAGCAGACAAGCCGGACTACCCGAATATTGGTACAAGCGCCATTCTGATGGCTGATATCTCTCTGGATGGCAAGATCTGGACTCCAGTAGGAACGAACACCAATCAGTACACCGGTACGTTCGACGGAAACAGATATACGATAAGCAACCTGAAAATCGATTCGCCGAATGGTAAATATTTGGGCTTGTTAGGATATATTGCACCTGACGGTATAGTAAAAGACCTTACATTGAGCGACGTGGAAATATCTGGGAATAACTACATCGGTGGCATCGCCGGATATAATTATGGGACAATCGAAAACTGCAGCGTAGTATCCGGAAGCGTTTCAGGAACAGATTCTGTCGGCGGTATCGTAGGATACAACGTTGGGACAATCTCAGGCTGTAATAATAAGGGAAAGGTTTCAGGAACAGAGGCAGCGTGTGTCGGCGGTATCGCTGGATACAACAGAGGGACAATCTCAGGTTGTAATAATGAGGGAAATGTTTCAGAAACAGAGAAAGGGTGTGTCGGCGGTATCGCTGGATTCAGTTATGGGACAATCTCAGCTATGGGACAATCTCAGCTTGTCACAATACTGGAGATGTTTATTCAGAATCCGGAAATGACGTCGGCGGAATAGCAGGAGGCAATTTGGGGACAATCTCAGCTTGTTACAACACAGGAGACGTTTCAGGATCCAGTAACATCGGTGGAATCGTAGGACAAAACTATTCTGAGAATATCACAGCTTGCTACTGGTCAGGCGAGACACCAAAAGGAATCGGAAACGATGAGAGTGCGTCGGGAGCCATTCATGTTGATTCCGCTTGGGACAAATCCATAATAAACAGACTTAACAATGGAATCTATTTGTACAACCAGGAAAACACAGATAATATATGCAATTTCCATTATGTTGAGGGAAACGGCCTTCCAAAATTGGAAAGCGGAGCCCCGGAAAACATACAAGGAGAAGTTACAAGTGCGTCGTTTGCCTCCACTGAATTGACTCTAAAAATCGGAGGATTTAAGAAACTGGAATTGATATTGGAGCCCGAGGGTGTTGAATACAGCATAATCACTTGGGAATCGAGCGATGAAGAGGTTGCCACGGTCGATGAACAAGGATTGGTCTGCGTACAGAATACGGGAACTACGACAATAACAGCAACCATCGATAATGTTTTTTCGGCAGAATGTACGATTAACGTCCTTGTTCCAGATAAGGATAGAGACGGATATGAAATAACGACTGACGGCACATGGAATATCTACACAGCAGACGGTCTTATTGCATGGAATGGATACGTGACGACAAATGGAGAGTATTCATATCCCGAAAGGCTGAAGACAAACGCGGTATTGCTGGACAATATTACGCTCCTTGACAACTGGACTCCAGTAGGAACGAACACCAATCGGTACACCGGTACGTTCGACGGAAACAGATATACGATAAGCAACCTGAAAATCGATTCGTCAGATAGTTATTACTTAGGCTTGTTCGGAAGTGTTGCAGAGACAGGCGTAGTAAAAGACCTTACATTAAGCAACGTGGTAATATCTGGGGCCACATACATCGGTGGCATTACAGGAAATAATTATGGGACAATCGAAAACTGCAGCTTAATAGAAGGAAGCATTTCAGGAGATAGCAGTGTCGGCGGCATTGCTGGATATAACTGGAGTACCATCAGCGATTGTAGTGCATCTGGTAGTATTATCGGAATGTATGGATATACAGGAGGAATCGCAGGGGTGGAAATAGAGGGGAAATCATCGCATGTCATAATGCAGGGAATGTTTCCTTGGAACAGAGCGGTGGTGGTGTTATGGTTTATGTTGGAGGCATTGTTGGGCATAATTCAAACTGTGTCATAGCCTGCTACAATACAGGGAATGTTAGCTTTTCCTCATATTCAGGAGGGATTGTTGGGGATAATTATGGTGAAATCATTGCATGTTACAGTATCGGGGACATAAGTGGAGATTACTCGTCTGGAGGAATTACCGGTTCTATCGATAGCGGCACACTGAAAAGCAATTACTGGGCAAAAGGAACAGAAGGAACCCCTGAATTTGGTATCGGCAACAAGAAAAGTAATGATAATGCTACCGAAGTCGATGGAGACAGCGTCACATGGGAAGCTGCGACTTCAGCAATGAATAGCGCAATCACCGTTTGGAATGGGGATAACAACAATGGATGCGGTTATCATTTCATGCAGAATGATGGAGAAAGCGAGCCGCTTGTTCTTGAGAAAGGTGCACCCGCAACAACATGATCGGCCTTGCGACTTCATGAAGATTGTCCGCTCCAAAAAGGGGCGGACATTCTTTCTGCCGGAACATAAGAGTGTTGTTGTTATTCCTGCTACAACTGAATCTTGGCGGTGTGAAGAAGCACCTGTTCCCAAAAGGCGCACACTCAATAAGAATGGGCCCAGAAATTCAGATTGCCTGTTCTTCTTCATGAAGGTCGATCCTGTACCAAAATCCTACATGATCAGAGCCAATACGGCAACCGAGGCAAAGACCCCATACACTCCCAGGATGCACGAGACAATCTTACTGCGTCTTACGGACCGTCTGGAGTATTTATTCAATATCATGGTATTCAGGTTGTAGAGATTTTTTTTCTGCCCATTTTATCTGCCCAAACAGTTTGCAAGGTGAATGGAGAAAAATAAAAGGCCCAACTAATTCCATAGGCTGGAATCAATTAGGCCCTAAGCGAAAGACGGGACTTGAACCCGCGACATCCACCTTGGCAAGGTGGAGCTCTACCACTGAGCTACTTTCGCATTTTTGACTCTTGCGAGAGAAGGGACTCGAACCCTTAAGCCGAAGCACTAGTTCCTAAGACTAGCGTGTATACCAATTCCACCACTCTCGCAGTTTTTCACCACTTCCGCAGTGGTTGGTATATAAGTCTTGAGCCGCAAAGGGATCGAACCTTTGACCCGCAGATTAAGAGTCTGCTGCTCTACCAGCTGAGCTAGCGGCCCATTGTTGGAATCGCGCCCTGTAGGACTCGAACCTACGACCTGCGGATTCGAAGTCCGATACTCTATCCAGCTGAGCTAAGAGCGCTTTTGGGTGGAAGAAGGGATTCGAACCCTCGACAACCAGATCCACAATCTGGCGCTCTACCACTGAACTACTTCCACCATTATGGAAATCTCATGGCGTGTACCAGTACAATTTCAACATGCAGTACTATGCCAAAAACTGGCTTTCATGTCAACATCTTTTCGCAAAAAAAAATGTTTTTCTTATTTTTGCTCCAGCCGGATAGAGTATCGTCCATTCTAATTTCAGGCGATAAAAATAATAATATCACAGCGCGATGATCAAAACAGGAATCAGGATCAGGGCTATCACTATTGAAACACTTCCTGCAAACCCTGCCAGCTCGATGTTCCCCCTCAGCTCCTCCGTAAATGCCGGGGCAGCGCTTGCAATTGGGGCAAAGGCTGTTATTGCAACTGATTTCCGTATTCCTATGTCAAACGGTGCAAAGAAATAGAAGGCTCCGGCAATGATTGCCGCAAGCATCAGTCTGAGAATGTTCACATATGCAACTTCCTTGAACAATTCCTTTGTGAATTTGAACTCCATCATCAGGCCCAGCATGAACATTGCGATCACTCCGTTTGCAGGACTTATCGAGGATGCGAAATCAAATACGAAGGCAGGAAGCTTCAATCCCATGACGGATAAAATCAGCATGATCACATAAACTGTGAACGCCGGTTTTGTGAAAACCTTCAGCAAGGCCTTTGGAATGCTGGTCCCTTCCTTAACCCCGTCCACTACCATCGAGGTGATGATTGCATTCGCACCGACACACATCACCGCATTCCCCATGTCGAAAAGACAGGCGGAGACGACACCTGAGGCTCCGAGCAAACCGGAGACGAACGGCAGTGTGAAATTACCTATGTTGTAGGCCGGAAGGTTCAGCATGTAGAAAATCTTGTCATCACGTTCCTTGCCCCTGCTTATGAGGTATCCAAGATAAAGCATAAGGCAATTTGCAGAGAAGCCTATCAGGGGAATCATCATCAGTTTGTAATCAAAGACAAATGTCCTGAAAGAAGCCAGTATCGCACAGGGCAAGGTAATGTTCAGGATCAATCTTGAAAGACTGGCGGAGTCTTCCTTTCTCAATACTCCTGCTTTTTTCAGTACGTAGGCCAAGGCGATCATCATGAAGAAAAAAAGCGCTCTTACAAGTATTTCTCCCATTTCATCGTCCTTTTTTTCATTGATGGTATATCTTCCTGACAAGGAAAAGCACCGCCCTGTCCGGAAGGAACCTGCGTAAAACCATCAGCATCCTGTATGACATTCCGACGGCAACCCGGACCGGAGGGTTATTTTTATTTGATACCTTTAGCGCGGTTTTTGCAACGGTCATCGGATCTTTCCCTTCTTTTTCATCCTTTTCCATCTGTCTTATCGCCATTTCGGCCTTTTCCCTGTATATGCTTGTTTCCGGAATGCCTGTTTCCCTTTTGGCTGTGAAAGCTGTCCTCGTGTCCCCTGGTTCGATGAGCACGGCCCTTATCCCGAAGGAGCCTGCTTCCATGCTCAATGCCTCCATATATGCCTCGAGGGCATACTTTGATGAGCTGTAGTGGCTTTGGAACGGGATCGAGACCCTACCTGCGATGGAACTTATGGCGATAACAAGACCTTTTCCTCTTTTCCTAAGGATTGGAAGTGCCGTACCGTTGACAGCAAGAACCCCGAAATAGTTTGTCTCAAACTGTTGCCTGACCATTTCCAACGGGGTGTCCTCTGCTGCTCCCGCTATTCCAAATCCTGCGGAATGGATCAAAATCCCGAAGTCTCCGATTTTTTCAAATGCTTTTTTTATCGAACCGGCATCCGTCACATCGCATCTGATTCCAGTTATGCTTCCAGTTTTGAATTCTTCGGTTTTCTCCTCAATTCTCCGGCTCAGGGCGAATACGGCATATCCATTCTGAGCGAAAAGTGTCGCACATGCCTTTCCGATTCCGCTGCTTGCCCCGGTGATCACAATCTTATCTCCATATGGGAAACTTTGTTTCATGACAATTTTATAAATCAAATTACGAATAAATAGAAGCTTTTTGGACAAACTGCCGGCTTGTCCGATTCTATGGGCATGAGACAGTTTTTGGCAAGATGCTACAGGGCATACCCGACTGAAAAGCAGCAATCATACATACATAGGATGTTCGGATGCCAGAGAAAGGTCTGGAACGAGCTTCTTTGTGCCAAGATCGAGCATCACAAGAAGTTTTGCAGGACGTTGAGGAACCATCCCTCCGACCTTGAAAGAAGCTTTCCATATTTAAACGAGGTGGATCAGGTGCCTCTTGCCAATACCTTGCTGGAATTGGAAAAGGCTTGGGATCACTGTATGAAGAGTGGGAAGTATCCAGATTTCATCCCGAAGAACAAGGAGAAGAAGTCATACGTCCTTCTTTCCTCCAGGAACGATCTGTCCGTTGTTTTCAGAAGCAAGCGGAACAATCACGTCAGCTTTGGAAATCTCGGATGGCTTAAATTCACGTGTCACCGTCCGTTTCCCACGGGTGGAAGGCTTCTGCATGCTAGACTTTCGAACCGGTTTGCCGGATGTTACCACATATCCTTCTGCTTTGAAATAGATGCCGAGGTAAAAACCCGGCCCGTGGAGACTGATTTGGTGGAGGGGCTAGACTACAGCCAGACGAAGCTTGCCGTTTCCTCAAGCGGGATGTTCGATCCGGGAAGCGAGGAAATCCATTGGTACAGGAACCTTGAGGACAGGTTGGCTCACGAGCAGAAAAAACTCTCCAGGATGGAGCTTTTCTCAAGGAATTGGTGGAAGCAGAAAAACAGGCTGGCCAAAATACATTCAAAAGCAGTGTGCAGGAGAAATGATTTTTTGCACAAATATTCCCATTGCCTGGCTGTATCAAGATCCGCCGTTGCCGTCGAAGATATTGATATGAGGGTCATGGCAAGGAAAAAACATATGGGAAAAAACGCCATGGACAACGGATGGGGGAAGCTGCGCAGGTTCCTATCATACAAGCTTGAGTCACGTGGAAAGAAACTTGTTGTGATCCCATGGTATTTCCCGTCAAGCAAACTATGCGGTTTCTGCGGCTATGTGAACAATTCAATCACCTTGGACGACCGGACGATAACCTGTCCGTCTTGCCATCATGTGTATGACAGGGACCTGAACGCGGCAGAAAACATTAAAAGAGAAGGAATAAGGCTTTTGAGAACCGGAGGGCCTCCGGGGATTGCCCGCTGGAAGATTCCGTCGGGAAGTTGAAAAACAGGCCACGTCCCGTTTTTACTCTATTCTGCCGCCCTTGGCTTTGCCTTGGGCGGCCTTTTTCCGGGACGGGCCTTTTTTTCAAGGTTTGTAATATCCTGCTTCCGTAAAACAATGCATCATCACAGGCTGAAGAATTTTAAGTCCTGCTCCCAGCCGGTATCCCTTTTCCTGTCCGATCATACTTGCCCTGTATGTGAAATACATCCGGTAAAGTTGCATTGTTTTCTCATCGATCTGGCTTTCGTGCATTGCGATTGCTTTGAACATGTCTTCCATGTTGTCCGAGACATCGACCACATAATTAGGATTCTCCGTGAAATAAAACGCAATGAATCCGGCTTGATGCGGTGGTGTTGCCGTATTGCCCGGATATCTCAGCAAGCCCGATGATATGAAGGCCTGTGCCGCCGCTTTTCCAGTGACTATGTGATCATTGTGTGCCTCGTATGTAAGCCAGGGATCCGGAGACAAGATCAAATCCGGTTTTGTCTCCCTGATCGCCTCTGCCAACTCCCCTGCGAGCTCTGGAATGCTTTCAAGGCTTCCGTCCGCATGGTTGAGGAACCGGAAGTCGGATGCTCCCAAAAATCTTCCGCTGGCCTCCGCCTCGAGTCGTCTTATCCTGACGATGTCCTTTTCAAATTTTTCATCTGTTATTCCCAATGAACCATCCGTTACCGTCAGATAGTGGATCGTGGCATTGTTGTCCCTCAGCCTTGCAATCACATTTCCGCATCCGATCTCTGCGTCATCCGGATGCGGCTGTATCACAAGCACGTTCTTCATCTGTTCGAAAGAAAACTTGTCAAGAATGTCAAATATCTCCATATGGATCCTCCTTGTGGCTAAGGCTTTTGCGAATCTTGTCCAGCTTGTCGTCGGGCAGGTTGTAAAAAGCCAATGGGATGATTGTGAGCGCGAATGCCATGGCCGGAACAAGATACATCATCGACGAGAAGGAGAAAGTGACGAGATGTGTCCGTTCCATTGCATCCGTATAACCGATCAAAATCATCATGATTCCAAGTATTGCCTTGCAGATCGTGTTTGAGAACTTGTTCAAGAAGGTGTTTATGGAGAAAACTATTCCTTCTCCTCTGAATCCAAGCCTGTATTCGGAGTAGTCTATCACATCCATCAGCATCGCGGTCGATGTTATGGTCGTCACCCCTGTGAAAGCGAATGAAAGACAAAGCATGACGAGTCCGAAGACAACGGATGCCGGAAGGATGAACATCGGTAAGGCACTGGATATCGCGCCGAGTATGCATGCATTTATGAAAATCGTCTTTTTGCTTGCATGGTCGATGATCTTTGGCGTGACCGCCATTCCCAGAACCATCCCGAGAACAAGGGCCGCACCGACGTACGTGACATACGAGGAGTTCCCCCACGCATATACGACGAAATAAAGCTGTACGGCCTGTCTCATATTGTTGACCATGTTGATCAGAAGCAGTGCTGCCATAAGAAAGAGCATGGGCTTGTTCTGTGTTATTGTTTTCAGCTCGTTCCTGAGATCCGCTTTTTCTTTTTTGGGAACTATCCTCTCTTTAAGGATAATTCCACATACAATCATAAGAATGCTTCCGAGAGCCGCAATGATCAACGAGGAGAACAGGTATGCGTTGCCGTTCCTTTCTCCTCCCAGGGCATTGATTATTGTTATAGAACCCACCGCCACAATCACGGTTCCGATTGTTCCTCCGATCTTGCCTAGCGTGACCATCCTGTTCCTTTCTCCGGGATTATGGCTTATGACACTGCTCATTGCCCAGATCGGGACGTCTGAAACAGTGTAGCTCATGTCCCAGAGAATATAGAAAATCGTGCTGAACACAAGGCTTTTTCCCGGATCGGCCGAGAAAATGGTGAAACAGAGAACTGTCGAAAGAAAGATGAACGGTGGCCCGAAAATCAGATACGGACGGAATTTGCCGAATCTGGTGCGGGTTCTGTCCGCAATCGCACCCATGATAGGGTCGTTCACCGCATCCCACAACGAGGCGATCACAACGATGACCGTGACCGCCGAGGCAGGGATTTTAAGTATGTCGGTGAAAAAGAACATTATGTACATCGCCATGAAGTTGTAGATCATGTTCTGTCCCAACAGGGCGGACGTATAGCTTATCTTTTCTGTCAATCTGATTTCTTTCTGCATTGTTCCATTCTACTAGCAGAGCTATCGGAAAGAAAGAAAAACAATAATTGTCTGAAAAAACATTCCCAAGCTGTTTGAAATAGTATCTAAATGCATAAATATAAATCCGAATTCGGATTGAAAAAATTATTATTTTATGCTATCTACATATTCCACTGCATTGATTGCGGCTATCGCGCCGTCGCTTACGGCCGTCGCAATCTGCCTTATTTGTTTCAGATTCACATCCCCCGCGGAGAAGACCCCTTTTTCCGATGTTTCCATTTTCTCCGTCGTTTTGATGTATCCTCCATCCTTCTCGACATCGTAGATGGACGAATCAGGTATGCCACCGGCGTAGATGAACAGGCCGGCTCCCGGGCAGATGATCTCTTCCTTTTCTCCTGTCACCATGTTTTCGAGTTCAAGTGATTCTAGACAATCTTTCCCGTTTATCCTGATCAGGCGCCGGTTCAAAAGCGGTGTGATATTCGATGTCCGCCCGATTTTTTCCTTGAATTCGGAAATGGCTCCGAGCTTTTCCTCAAAATGGATTATGAAGACATGATTGGCATGTCCGGACAGGAACAAGGCTTCCTTTACGGCTCCGTCGGAACCACCAACGACATATGCATCCCTGCCTGCAAATTCAATATGGTTTTTCGCCGCGTTTAGATTCCCGAACTTTTTCTCCCCGGGGATGCCGAGATGTCTGCGGATGCACCCCGATGCGATGATGACAGCCTTGGCAAGGTACGAATTGTTTTCTGTTGTGACGACCTTGTCCTTTTTGCCAAGATCGGCCGAGACGACTCTCTCAATCCTCACGTCCACACCCGGATCCATTACCTGGCGTTCCAGTCTCTGCGCGAATTCCTCTCCGGTTTCCCCCGTAACGATTCCGGCATAATGGGTGACGGTTGAAACGTTCCCGATCGTTCCACCGATACTGTTTTTCTCAAGCAGAAGTGTTTTTTTCCCACGGCTTTTGGAATATATCGCAGCGCTGATTCCCGCAGGACCAGCCCCGATGATAATTATGTCGAATTCTTCCATGATTCCTCCTCGGCACAAAGGAAATATATACTCTGTTGATAATAATGTAAATTTATAGTTTATTATTAAACGATAAGGAAAATTTATGATAGATTATCGAGTACGAACATTTCTGGAAGCTGCCAGAACCTTGAATTTCTCCAAGGCCGCATCTGGTCTGAACCTGACTCAACCTGCAGTAAGCCAGCATATCAGAAGTCTGGAGGAGGAATACGGGGTGAAGTTTTTCATCCACGAGGGAAAGAAAACCTGTCTGACAAGACAGGGAGAACTGTTTTATGCGACGGCTTCCAGGATTGCTGGCGATGATGCTGGATTGAGGATGCGGCTGAAGAAGATGGACGAGTCATACCTGAGGTTTGGTGCGACCTTGACAGTGGGAGCCTATGTTATGCCGGAGATACTGTCGTGCCTGCTTGAAGACAATCCTGACCTTAAAGTAAGGATGAATGTGGACAATACAGACATGTTGTTGAAATCACTTGAGCTCGGAGAGGTTGATTTCGCTGTGGTCGAGGGCTATTTCGACGGCACGAGGTTCTGTCATGAGAGACTTGCATCCGTCCGTTATGTCGCAGTCGCAAAAAAGAATCTGATAAAGGATAAGGCACGTTTCCGCGACCTTTTCGAATACAGGCTCATTGTAAGGGAAAAGGGGTCGGGAACCCGGGATGTGCTTGAGAGGCATCTTGCAGAAATGAACCGCGGGATATCGGATTTCAAGTGGATTTATGAGATCGGGAACCCGGAGGCGATCAAGGAAATGGTCGGAAATGGTTTGGGAGTATCGTTTCTGTACGAACCTGCTGTCAGAAAGGAACGGGAGGCCGGTCTTCTGGATGTCGTCGATTTGAAGGATTTCGACATAAGGCATGATTTTTCCTTTGTGTGGAACAGAAACAGCATATTCGAAGAAAGGAATCGGGAGTTGTGCAGAATGATGCGTGGAGCCTGCGCTCATCTGGGTCTGTGACCAGGATAGAGTTCCTCTGCGCTCCTGCTTTGCCAGTACTCCAAACTATCCATGTCAATGATAGTGAGCCGTCCTCCGTAACCTGTGCCGGTATCGATGTTTATCAGATGATATTTCTTGCTGACAAAAGGAATTCCATCAACCACTGGTGTATGCCCGACATAGAATTCAAGCTCAGGTTCAAACGGCTTCATCAAAGGTTTCATCCCATGGCAGAAGTCCAGGGCTGAATAATAATAGTCCCGCGACCATACGGCCGAAATCTCAGGAATCCTCCTGTGATCGGAAACTTCCGTGGCTGTCCTTTCATAAAGGTTCCTTTTCTCGTTAGAGAGTAGTCTGAGGACATCGTACGTGGTGGAAGGCGATGGGCCTGCATGCATCAGGCAGAAATCATCCTCCAATACGGTGTACGGCCATGTTGAAAGATATAGTGCGTAATCCTTGAGTCCTTCATTCGTCAGTCCGGATCTCTTGAATGATGAGATGGAATGGATTCCTCCCTGTGAAAGCCAGTTTGCCGTCGAGATGCCGTATGCTAGATAGTTTTGCAACCAGATGTCGTGGTTGCCTATGACAGGATGGAAGTTTTTCAACTGTCTGAAAAACCTGATGCAATCGAATACCTCGGGGTACCCGTCGGCGGCATCGCCTGTGAAATACAGATGATCAACTCCAAATTCGAACCTGCATGCATCAAGCACATCCATCAGACATCTGTACGCCCCATGCAGGTCCCCGATCAAAAGACGTCTGGGCATGGTCGAATGATATACCAACCCCGAAGATATTTCAAACATGCATATTCGATCAAACGGATCCTGTTGTCTGACGGGCCATGGCATGCGATAATGGTTTGCGGTTTGGACATGGGGAACAAGGAGGCTGGAATGCCAGAACAGAATCAAAGGGAATCCCTGTCCACAAGACTTGGGTTCATCCTTCTTTCCGCCGGATGTGCGATCGGACTTGGAAACGTGTGGAGGTTTCCTTACATAACTGGAAAATACGGCGGAGCCGTGTTCGTTCTTGTTTACCTGCTTTTTCTTGTCATATTGGGCCTTCCCGTGATGGTGATGGAATTCTCGATCGGAAGAGCGGGGCGCAGTAACATCGCAGGATCCTTGAAAGTCCTGGAACCTGAGCATGGCTCATGGCACCGCTATGGTGTCGTAGCGGTTGCCGGCAACTATCTTCTGATGATGTTCTATACAGTCATCACCGGCTGGCTCCTGTATTATTTCATTTCCTCCTTCACCGGTTCGTTCTCCGGAATGGACAACACTGCGACTGCTGCTTTCTTCTCCTCCGTCCAGGCCCAGCCGACGCTTCAGATAGGTTTTGCCTGGATGGCGATACTTCTCGGGTTCATGATATGCGGCATAGGCCTTCAGAAAGGGGTTGAGAAGGTGACCAAGGTGATGATGATCCTTCTTCTTGTCATCATGCTCGCGCTCGCGGTCAATTCCATAATGATACCTGGATCTTCGGAAGGCCTGAGATTCTATCTCCTGCCCGATTTTTCAAAAGTGTCGGAATACGGGATAGGGGAGGTCGTGTTCAATGCGATGAGCCAGGCATTCTTCACGTTGAGCATCGGGATGGGCGGAATGGCGATATTCGGCTCCTACATCGAAAAGAAGCAGTCGCTGACGGGAGAGTCCGTTCGTGTGATAGCCCTTGACACGTTCGTCGCGATAATGAGCGGTCTCATAATTTTTCCTGCCTGCTTTGCATATGGCGTGAATCCGGATTCCGGCCCCGGACTTCTTTTCGTGACACTGCCGAACATATTCAACAAGATGCCGCTCGGAGGTTTGTGGGGCAGCCTGTTCTTCCTTTTCATGAGCTTTGCGGCAATGACCACGCTTGTGGCGGTTTTCGAGAACATTATTTCCTATTGGATGGATGAGAAAGGCTGGTCGAGGAGGAAGGCGACATGGATCAACTGCCTTGCAGTGATGATCCTTTGCCTTCCCTGCGTGTTCGGTTTCAACCTGCTATCCGAGTTCACCCCGCTCGGCCCCGGAACCTCCGTTCTCGACCTGGAGGATTTCCTTATATCCGGGACGATCATGCCTCTGGGGTCCCTGATCCTCGTTTTGTTCTGCAGCTGCGGCAAGGGCTGGGGCTGGGATGGCTTTTTGAAAGAGGCCGACGAGGGTGAGGGACTGAAGTTTCCCGCATGGTCGAGGATATATGTCAGATGGATTCTGCCACTTATCATCCTGATTGTTTTTGCAAAAGGCTATTATGATACATTCTCAAAGCTGATTTGATCTCAATATGCAATTTATGTATATTTATGCATAAAAAGCTTGACTATGATTGGATATTTTTGCATTATTGCAATATCTTTTTATTCGGGGGATGAGAAAATGAAAAAAGTCATGGTGATGCTCCTTGTGTTTGCCACCGCTTTGTCCGCATTTGCCGGAGGAACCAAGGAAGGGGTGGCTGGAAAATACGTGTTTGCCCAGGACTGCACCTGGCCGCCGCTTGAATATGTCGATGAGAACGGGAAGATCGTGGGCTTCGAGGTAGACATCATAAGCGAGATGAGCAAGCTCACGGGAATCGAGATGGAGTCACGCAACACCGGATGGGATGGTATTTTCGCAGGACTCGTGAACGGTTCGTACGATGCTGTCGCGTCAGGCGTGACGATAACGGAGGAGAGGAAGATGACACTTGACTTCACGGATCCGATCCTGGAGGTCGTACAATCGATAATCGTCAGATCCGGTGATGAGGACAAGGTGAATTCCTTCGAGACGCTTTCCGGCAACAAGGTCGGGGTGCAGATAGGGACCACGGGACATTTTGTTGCCGAGACCGCACCCGGAATCGATCTTGCCGTATATGATGAGATACCGCTTGCCGTTGAGGACCTTTTGAACGGAAATGTCGATGCAGTCGTATGTGATTCCCTCATTGCTGCGGATTTTGTGCTGGCGAATGAGAATTATGCCGGAAAACTCTCCATAAGCGGTAATGCGTCCGACGAGGTCGAACAGATAGCGATGTGCGTCAAGAAGGGCAACACCGAGCTTCTCGAGATCATTAATTCCTCTTTGAAGACGCTCAAGGAGAACGGGACGATAGACGCTTTGAAGGAAAAATACAACATTTTGTAATTCGTTGCGCAATACAGGGCTGCGGTGCAGCCCGTTTTTTTTGCAAGCATGGCTCGTTTCGCATATAATGACCATATGGAGAGAAAAGCTGTATTTGCCGGATCATGGTATCCTGACAGCCCCCGCGGTCTTGACGCGATCATCGATTTTCAGGGACATGGGGGAAGCTACCGTCATGCAATACTCCCTCATGCAGGGCTTTATTACAGCGGTGCATTGATAAAAAGTTTTTTTTCAGGGCTGGACGAACGGATCGGCAGGATACTGATAATCGCTCCTTCACATTACCATCGTATCAAAAGCGATGTTTTCACGGTTTCCTCGTTCACATCGTCCGAAACCCCTTATGGAAGCATCGTCACCGTACCTTTCGCTCCAAATCCGTGCGTTGTGGACGACAGGGCTGTCGCGGACGAGCATGCGGTCGAGATGTTCCTCCCTTTCATCAAGAAGCATGGAGGATTGGATGTGTCTTATGCCCTTGTGAACCATGTGTCCGGTTATGATGCGATAGTCCGTCTGTCCGATATCCTGAGCAGTCATGTGGATGAAGAAACATCAGTGATAGCCTCGAGCGATTTCACGCACTATGGAAGAAGATTCGGCTATGAACCGTATGGCAGTGGGGCTTTGGAGCGGGTGAGGGATGAGGATATGAAATGTGCTGGACTCCTTGCCTCGGGGAGAACGGAGGAGGCGTACGATATGTACTCGGACAAGACCATATGCGGCCTTGTGCCTGCATTGCTGGTTTCCCGCATGGCCGTGTTGAAGGGGCTTGAGGGTATGATCGGTCCCTATGCAACAAGTGCCGGCAGAGACGGAGGAAGAAATGATTTCGTCTCGTATTGCGATGTTTTCTGGAGATGAACCATGGATAGGACTGTCAGAGTGGAACTTCTTGAGCTTTCCAGATGTTCGATAAGAAGTGCTTTCACGGGAGAGCCATTGCCGATTCCCGATACAAATATGCGTCGCGGTGCCTTCGTGACGTTGAGGATCGGGGGTGAGCTGAGAGGCTGCATAGGTTATCTGGAGCCTGTGGCACCTCTTTTTGAACAGATAGCCATGCTTGCACGTGATGCCGCATTCAAAGATCATAGGTTCGACCCTTTGACAGCAAAGGAGCTTGAGCTGTGCAGGATCGAGATATCGTTGCTGTCACATCCCGTGCCGATACTCTCAACTGATGATTTCGTGATGGGAGAGCACGGGATAATAATGAGCGTTGGAAACAGGCGTGCGGTGTTTCTGCCCCAGGTTGCGGAAGAGACCGGATGGTCGAAGGACGAGCTTCTTTCCGCATTGGGCCGCAAGGCCGGTCTTCCGCCGGATGCCTGGAAGGCCCCTGATGCATCGTTCAGCGTTTTTACCGCCGAGGTGTTTTCGGAATGATATGCGATTTCTGCTACAGGATGTGCGACATACCGGAAGGTGGAACCGGTTTCTGTCTCAGCCGCTTCAACGACAGGGGGAATCTCAAGGATCTTTGTTATGCAGGACTGGCCTCCATGGCCGTGGATCCGGTGGAAAAAAAACCGCTCAATCATTTCCTGCCCGGGACCCGTACCCTGTCGATTGCAATGCAGGGATGCAATTTCACCTGCGACTTCTGCCAGAATCATGAGATTTCACAGCACCATGTCATGCGCGACGCGGTCGACCCGGCGGTTGTTGCCGGATATGCTGAGGCCTGCGGATGCCCCTCGATCAGCTATACGTATTCGGAACCCATGGTATGGCAGGACTACATGCTTGAGGTTGCGTCCCTGGCCCATGCCAGGGGTCTGCTTAACATCATGGTGACCAACGGAAGCTTTTCAGCCGCCTCCCTGGAGAGGATCCTGCCTTGCATTGATGCATACAACATCGACCTCAAGGGGGATGAGGAATTCTACAGGAACATATGCCATGCCTCTGCCGGACCGGTTCTGTCATCGATCGAGAGGATCGTCGGATATGGTTCGCATCTTGAGGTGACGACCATGGTCATCGAAGGCATCCACAATGAGGAAATGATAGGTGCCCTTGCATGCATGCTTGAAAGGCGTGGTGTGAATGTATGGCATCTGTCAAGGTTTTATCCGATGTACAGGATGCGGGATAGGAAGCAGACCGGAGAACTTTTCCTGAAGGATATGATCGCTATTGCCTCGTCCCATGGGATTCCTTTCATATATCCAGGAAACAGCAGCCTCCCGGATATGTGCAGATGTCCATCCTGCGGCATGTCCATCCACCGTCCAGGAGCCGACGGGCTCTGCCCTGTCTGCGGACGGAAGCTTTACGGCGTGTACGGTGATCCCTTTTCAAAAAAGACTTGATTGTTGTATCCTCATTCATCGATCGGTATCGGAGGATGATGTGGAACGTGATGGGAATCTGATGAAGGGACATTTGGCCGCAGTTGCAACCGTTTTTCTTTGGGGGACCACGTTCATCTCCACAAAAATACTTCTGGAGCATTTCTCGCCGTCCGCAATCCTTGTCCTGCGGTTCATCATCGGCTATCTCGCGCTCCTTGTATTCAATCATGAGATCATTCCTTTTTCCGATAAGGGGAGGGAGGTTGTCTTCGCTTCTGCGGGATTGACAGGAGTCTGCCTGTACTATCTGCTTGAGAACATGGCGTTGACCTACACCCAGGCGGCAAATGTCTCCGTCGTGGTCTCATCCGCGCCTCTGTTCACGTTCATTCTCTCGTATTTCCTCTCCGGATGCAGGCAGAAGGTTTCTCCGGGGTTCGTTCTGGGATTTCTTCTGGCCCTGACAGGTATCGGACTGATAAGTTTTGCGGGAACCTCGTTCGAACTCGATCCCGTCGGGGACCTTTTGTCGGTGGTTGCCGCAATTGTCTGGTCAATTTACGCCGTATTGGTAAGGAAGATAGCTTCATATGGCTTTGGCGTCATCAGCACAACAAGGCGTATTTTCTTTTATGGTATTGTTTTCATGGTACCGTTTTCCTTATTCCTTGGTTTCGATGCCGATTTGAATGCCTTCTCAAATCCTGTCGTGGTGTTCAATCTTCTTTATCTCGGAATCGGTGCCTCGGCCGCATGTTTTGCAATATGGAATTATTCTGTCTCGATACTCGGTCCGGTGAAAACAAGCATTTACATCTATGCCATACCGTTGGTGACGGTCGTCTTCTCCGTTTTCCTTCTTTCGGAAAAGCTCAACGTACTGTCATCCTTCGGAATAGTGCTTACGATTTTGGGCCTGTTCCTTTCAAATGGGGGAGAACCGGGGGAAAAAAAACCAAATCGACGTTTTCTTGCATGCCGGCGGGGTTGACCGCGCACATGATGCATGTATACTGAATCAAAATCAAGAAAGAGGACGTTTCCATATGAAGGTACTGGTGCTGGGCGGGGTTGCCGCCGGAACTAAGGCTGCGGCCAAGTTCAAAAGGGAAAACAGGGAGTCGGAGGTGAAGATCCTCACCAAGGATGATGACATATCCTATGCCGGATGCGGTCTTCCGTATTATGTCGGAGGAATGATACGTACGCGTGGGGAGCTCATTGTCAACACACCGGAAAAGTATTCATCCCTGACCGGAGTGGAGGTCGTGACGGGGGCCGAGGTCGTGTCCGTGGACACCGTTTCCCATATTGTATCGTATGTTAAGGATGGTATCGGATGCAAGGAGTCATACGACAGTCTGGTGATCGCAACCGGAGCCTCCGCCTTCATGCCGGAGATTGAGGGAAGCAGGTTGGAGGGGGTTTTCAAGGTCAGGACACCCTCCGATGCGGTTTTGCTCAGGGATTATGCCGACAGGGAGGATGTCGGATCCGCCGTTGTCGTCGGTGCAGGATTCATAGGTCTTGAGATCGCCGAGAACCTGCTTGCAAAAAAACTTGATGTCACGGTGATAGATTCCGCCGACCAGATAATGCCGAACGCCTTCGACTACGAGATGGCGGAATGGGTCAGGAAGAAGATTGCATCCCGTGGGGTGAAGGTACTTGTGTCCACGGGGATAAAGGCGGTGCGTGGCGAGGGACGGGTACGGGCGGTTGAGACTGCGTCATCCGTTTTGAAGGCCGACCTTGTTGTGCTCGCCATAGGCGTACGTCCGAATACAGCCTTTCTCGAGGGAAGCGGCATAGAGATGTCGAAGGGCGCCATCCTGGTGGATGAAAAAATGAGGACGAACATCGACGACATATACGCCGCCGGTGACTGCGCCCTCGTCATGAACAGGCAGACAGGCAGGAGGATGTATTCCGCGATGGGATCCACTGCGAATATTTCGGCGCGCGTGCTCGCGAAGGTCCTGGCCGGCAAGGAGGCATCATACCATGGTGCGTTCGGAACCGGTGTCGTGAAGGTCCTGGATAATCTGAATGCGGGACGCACGGGACTGACCGAGGCCCAGGCCGTCTCGGCCGGATATGATCCGGTCAGCGTTGTGGCAGTGACCGATGACAAGGCCCACTACTACGAGGGATCATCCATGTTCGTCACAAAGCTTGTCGCGGACAAGAAGACGAAAAAGCTCCTTGGGATCCAGGTGATAGGATCCGGGGCCGTCGACAAGATGGTGGACATAGCGGTGACGGGAATAGCCGCAGGCATGGAGTTGTCCGATTTTGACACGCTGGATTACGCCTATGCGCCTCCGTTCTCCACGGCGATACATCCGTTTGTGCAGGCCTGTTACATATTGGAGAACAAGATTTCGGGTGTTTTCGAGACCATCACCCCGTATGAGTATCTGAAGAACGGCGCGGCGGGCTACAGGGTGATTGATGCGCTTCCTGAAAAGACCATACCAGGTGCGGAATGGGTCGATATAGCCAAGGTGGAGGATTCCATTCCAGGTATTGCAAAGGATGAGAAGCTGCTGCTTGTTTGTGCGAAGGGCAAGAGGGGGTATTTCCTCCAGAACAGGCTCAAGGCTGCCGGATACACCTCGACAAGGGTTCTTGAGGGCGGCATCACCTTCAATGAAGTGAAGATCGATTTCGGCTCCGTCATCCCGGAGTCGGAAGTCAGGAGGGTCAAGGGACTAGGGTGTCTGCAGGACAAGAGGAACCCTGGCCGTTTCAACGTGAGGGTCATAACTGTCAACGGAAAGATCACGAGCGAACAGCACAAGGTCATCGCCGAGGCCGCCGAGCTTTTCGGGTCCGGTGAGATCACGATGACAACCAGGCTCACGCTCGAGATACAGGGGGTCCCGTACGGGAATATAGAGCCGTTGAGGGAATTCATATCGAAAGCCGGGCTTCAGACAGGAGGAACCGGGTCCAAGGTGCGTCCTGTGGTGTCATGCAAGGGGACCACCTGCCAGTACGGACTCATCGACACATTCGCCCTGTCGGAGAAGATACACCGTATTTTCTATGAGGGATGGCATGATGTTTCGCTTCCGCACAAGTTCAAGATTGCGGTCGGTGGATGTCCGAACAATTGTGTGAAACCTGATTTGAACGACCTGGGGATAGTCGGCCAGAAGGTCATTTCCTTCAACATGGACAAATGCAGGGGCTGCAAGGTGTGCCATGTTGTCACATCCTGTCCGATAAAGGTCGCCTCATTGAAGGACGGCAGGCTGTTTGTTTCTCAGGATGGATGCAATCATTGCGGACGTTGCGCCTCTTCCTGTCCATTCGGTGTTACAGCCGATTGGACGACCGGATACAAGATCTTCATCGGCGGCCGGTGGGGCAAGAGGGTTGCCATGGGCCGTCCCTTGTCAAGGATCCTTTCATCGGAGGACGAGGTGCTGTCGGTGATAGAAAAAGCCATACTGCTGTTCAGGGACGAGGGGGAGAGCGGCGAGCGCTTTGCCGATACCGTTTCAAGGCTTGGCTTCGGGTATGTGGAGAAAAAACTGTTCGATACCGTGATGGACAAGGAAAGGATATTGGGGAAGGACGTTGTCGGCGGGGCAACCTGCTGATTTTTTGCCGGGGGCTTTCGTGCCCCCTTTTTTATATGGAAATTTTTTCACCGATGGATTACCATGTTTGTGGATTTGCCATACTGCATGATCAGGAAAGGGCTTTGAAATAATCCTTATTTTTCTTGGATTCCCGGAGATTCGTATGCCTGATCGTCGTTTTTTCCCCATTGTGATGGTTTTTCTTGTCTTTTCCTGCCTGCCTGTGTTTTCTGTGGAGTTCACCGATTCAGTGGGAAGGTCTGTCGATGTCGGCGGGACCGGGGCCGTTGCCTGCCTCAATTCCTCTTTGGCGGACATCTGGACTCTTGCCGGTGGAAAAGTGGATATAACGGTCGGGGATGCGGTATCCAAGGGATATGCTGGAACGGATGCGGTACTGGTGGACAGCGGTGCAGGTATCAGCATCGATCTTGAGATGCTTGTCTACAGCCGTCCTGATTTCGTGCTTGCCTCCGCGGATACCCCGAGCCATGTCCGGGCTTCGGAAAAGCTTGACGACCTCAAAATACCCAATGCCCTTGTAAGACTTGACTGCTTCGATGATTTTTACAATATTTTCTCCACTTTGACAAAAATCACAGGTAGAATGGATCTTTTCGAGATCCATGGGGAAGGGCAGAGGAAAGAGATCGGACGGATCGTGGAGAAGGCATTGCAAAACGATGAAAGGCCGTCCGTCCTGTTCATCCGTGCCGGAAGCGGTTTCTCCTCAACGCGTGCGAAAACGAGGGACGAGCATTTTGCCGCCGGAATCCTGTACGATCTGGGGGCCGGGAACATCGCGGATTCCGCCCCCGTGCTTTCGGAAGGACTTTCGCTCGAGGCGGTGCTCGTCGGCGATCCGGATTTCATATTGGTTGTCCCCCAGGGAAACGAGGATGCCGGCATCGCATACATGAAGGATCTGTTGGACCGTCCCGGTTGGAGAAGCCTTCGGGCGGTAAGGGATGGCCATGTGTTCTTCCTTCCCAAGGAACTATTTCATTACAAGCCGAATGGAAGATGGGCAAAGGCCTATGAACTGATGGCGGACATCCTTTATCCGGAGGCATCTGAATGAAGAGAATGCCAATATGTTCCTTCCTTGCCGTTTCCTTGCTTCTGGTGCTGGCCGTTGTCTTTGCGTTGGGCTCGGGAAGTTCGGGAATGTCGTTTCCGGAGTTTTTTTCGGGTGACGTGACGGCCAGGGTGATTATCCTGGATCTCCGGCTGCCAAGGGTTCTCGGGTCAGTTCTCGCCGGAGCGGCTTTGTCCGTGTCGGGTGTCCTGATACAGAGCGCAACGGCTAACGGGCTAGCCTCTCCGAATGTTGTCGGAATAAATGCGGGGGCGGGGTTCGCCGTGCTTTTGTTCCTGTCTTTTTTCCCGTCTGCGTTCTCCCTTCTGCCTTTTGCCGCCTTTGCCGGAGCATTGTCCGCGGTCTTCGTCGTCATCTCCGTCTCCGTCCTTGCACGCAGTTTCGATGGGAAAACGACGCTTGTGCTTTCAGGTGTGGCGGTAGGTGCGCTGTTCAATGCGGGGATATCGGCCGTTTCCGCCCTGGATCCGGATGTGCTTTCTACATACAGCGCATTTTCGATCGGAGGTTTTTCCGGCCTTTTCATGGATGCGCTTGCGATTCCGTCCGTGCTGATTCCGGTGTCTGTCATGCTTTCTTTGTTTCTGGCTCCGAGGCTCAACTATCTTCTGCTCGGCGACGAGATGGCGTCTTCGATGGGTGTCAGGGTTGTGAGGCTCAGGATCATGGCCTTGTTGCTAGGTTCTTTCCTGGCCGCCACAGCCGTATCGTTTGCGGGCCTGCTTGGATTCGTCGGACTCGTTGTTCCTCATGCCGCAGGTTATGTGGTGGGGAGCGACATGAGATACAGGATTCCTTTCTCGTGTCTTCTTGGTGCCCTGCTTGTCACCATGGCAGATCTCCTCGGCCGTATCGTTGTACGGCCATCAGAGCTTCCTGCCGGAATCTTCATGGCTGTCCTCGGAGTGCCGTTCTTCCTGTATCTTTTGCTTAAAAGGAGGACATATGGTTGAGGTTTGCAATCTTTCCCTGCGGCTTGGACGGAAAAGAATCCTGGACGGTGTGTCCTTTTGCCTGAAGGATGGGAGCATAACCGCGCTCCTGGGACGGAACGGGAGTGGAAAAAGCAGCCTCATACGCTGTCTGTGTTCGTATTACGGCCGTTACGACGGCGAAATCCGTTATGACGGCAGAAAGCTGGACAGCTTCCCTTTTTCGGAAAGGGCATCCCTTCATTCGCTTCTGCCTCAGAACGTGCCGATCGTCGACATCTGCCTTGAACGGCTGCTTCGTTTTGCCGCATCCTCCTGCGGCATGGGTGAAAGGGCTGCGGAGGAGAGGATGACAAGCATACTGGAGTTCTCCGGCCTGGGTGGGTTTTCCTCCACTCCTGTTTCAAGGATGTCGGGTGGCGAGCGCCAGCTGGCCTTCATTGCCTTCATGATGATGAGGCGGAGCATGGCGTACTATCTCGACGAGCCTGAGGCCCCGTTGGATGCCGGATACAAGCTGAAGGCCGAGGCTGCCATGAAAAGGCTGAGAAACGAGGGACGTGCCGTGCTTGTCTCCATGCATGACATAAACAGGTCCCTGTCGTTTGCCGACAGGTTGCTGGTCCTGGATCGCGGCAGGCTTGTATTCGACGGGGATCCGGCCTCTTTCATCTCCTCCGGCTGCGGCGGCACGTGCTTTGGATTGGAATTGAGGAATCTGACGGACGAAGAAGGAAACACGTTCCAGCTGTTTTTATGACAATCGTTCCAGATGGGATAGCCAGAGGGTTCTGAATGCACCGTCGGATGCAAGGCCCGACTTGATCACGGATGTCTCGAAACCCCTTGATGCCAGAAGGCTTACGAGGCTTTCCGGCCCGCTTCCGCATATCTCATTTTTGCAGTGATGGCCGAACGTCACCATCAGCGGAACGATGAGAACCCTTTTTGAACCGATTCTTTCCGCTGAACTGCGGAAATCCTTGCAGCCGTTCATGAGGCACACTATGAAATCGTTTCTCCCGATTGAGTGGAGCCTGTGCTCCAAAGCTTCGTATTCAAGGTTCTCTCCACCCGCAACCCCGTGTCCGGCCAGCATGACGGTACGTCCATATTCCGGCATGTATTTTGATGCGAGGATGTCCGCAGCCCTTGTCATGTCGTCTTCGGAGGAAAGAAGCGGGGGTGCCAGGAGTGCATCGTACTCCTCTGCCATGATGCGTATCGTCTCGTATCCGCCACCACAGGTCAGATGCGTCGGCTGGACGAGTATGCGCCCGCGCGCCATTTCAAGCGCCTCGCTGAAATGGATATGTCCTGATTGAGGATGGGATTCAATGATGCTGCGGCATGTGAACGCCCTTGCCGACGGGACTGCCAGTCTTTTTTCGAACGAGTCCTCCAGCATCTCAAGCTCTTTCAGTGCGCTTTTATCCGACGTTCCGAATGATACGGTGATGAGAAATCTGTCCATATCCGGATTTTATGTCCTTTTCCCGGATCTGTGAAAGCAGTATGTGCCGTATAATGACTGAAGGAGGAAAAAAATGCAGGAAGTATATGATTTTCTCAAAAAGACCGGAACCTATTACCTGGCCACATGCGATGGGATGCAGGCCAGGGTGAGACCGTTCGGGACTATCGACCTTTTCAAGGGACGTCTGTACATTCAGACTGGAAAGGGAAAGGAGGTCTCCCGTCAGATCAAAAGCAACCCCAGGGTTGAGATCTGCGCTTTCGACGGCGGTCGCTGGCTAAGACTCTCCGGAGTTCTCGAGCTTGACGACGACAGGGATGCAAGGGTGCACATGCTGGACAGTTATCCGGAGCTCAAAAGCATGTACGATCCGGATGACGGCAATACAGAGGTGTTCTTTTTCAGAAAAGGGATTGCGGTGTTCTCTTCCTTTTCCGGGGCGGGGGACAAGGTCGTCGTGCTGGATGCTCGGGAATGACATCCCGCCGATATTATGATTATGTTGCTATGACGTTTTTTTCTTGTACATTTCTTTTATGTTTGGTCAAGAGAATGTGAGGTTCCGCATTCCTGTGCGGGCACCCTCTCCTTTGCTGCATGGGCAATGGCCGTGAGACCGTACCGAGTTGGCGATTTCATAAAGATATGGTGAACCATGTCCTTGTGCCGGGGGTAGAATCCAATCATGTGGAAAGCATAGGGACGGGCTCCGATCCCGTCCCGGGGAGGTGTGATGACCAGGGAGGACATGCTTTTGACGGATGTGCTTGTACGGCAGAAAAATGATTTTGCCGGAAAAAGGCATATGGTTCTGTTCTATACGTTCTCGGCGCTGCTTGGCCGGATGGAGGGTTTTTGCAAATCGGATCTGGATATCGTCTCCGCCTCGGCCATACTGGAGAACGTCGATTCAAGCGAACCGCCAGGAGTGCGGAGGGCGACGTTCGAGACCCTTCTGACCAAGGCGGGGTATCCGGAGACGTTTTTCGATGTGATAATCTCCCTTGCCATTGGCGATGACAGCCGGGGCTCTGACATGAGGAAGCGGATTCTGGACGAATCAAGGACGATAACAGGATGCCTCGAGTCGGATGATCCGGGAAGGAATGCAGTGGAGGCCATGAATGGCCTGAGGAGCAACAACGGCTTCAGATTCCTTTTCAACCTGTGCATACAGCCGGGGTTTTGACAACACTTTCCGTTTTTTATATATTATGTCTGTTTATGGATGATCCTTTAAGTAGATGCGGGAGGTGGTTTTAATGACCCATCTCCCAGCCGTAATTGTTTTGGTGGTGCTTTCGGCTGTATTCAGCGGCACCGAGACGTCGTTCACCTCGCTTTCAATCATACAGAAGAACGAACTTAAAAAGAAGAAGGGCAGAAGGGCGGAGGTGGCATACAGGCTTGCCAATTCACCCGACACCCTCCTTACGACCATTTTGATCGGAAACAACATTGTCAACATTTCCGCGTCAAGCCTTACGACCAGCATGGTCATTTCCGCATTCGGGAACCATGCCGTCGGACTTGCCACGGGAATACTGACTCTTGTCATCCTCATATTCGGGGAAATAACGCCAAAGCAGATCGCGATCAACCACAACATGGGAATCGCGCTTGCGATGGCCATACCGGTGAGGATACTGACAATAGTCTTCTTCCCTGTCGTGTTCGTTTTCCGGATGATATCCAACTTCGTCACGAATATTTTCTGCCGCAACAAGAGCGAGGGCATGAGCGTCGAGGGGATAATGAGCGTCATCGACGCAGCCGAGGACGAGGGGGTGGTCGAGAAGAATGAGTCCGACATGGTGGAGCGCGTGTTCGATTTTTCCAATACGCACATCCTTTCGATCATGACACCTAAGGTCGACGTGTTCATGCTCGAGGGGGACAGGACGATAGATGAGAGCTACGAGGAGATCGTGCTCTCGGGCTTTTCCAGGATTCCGCTCTACGGTGAGAGCAAGGACGAGATCACGGGTGTCCTGATCCTGCGTGACATGCTAAAGGCCATTGCAAGGGGGGAAGGCGGAAGAAAGCTTTCCGAAATCGCTTCCGAACCCAAATTCGTGCCTGAGATCCTCCACGTGGACGATCTTTTCTCGCTGTTCAAGAAGAACAAGATCCAGATGGCGATGGTCCTGGACGAATATGGTGAGCTTTCGGGCGTCGTGACGATGGAGGATGTCGTAGAGGAGCTTTTCGGCGACATATACGACGAACATGAGATGGTGGAGCCCGATGCAATAACAAGGAAGGATGGCGAGGATGGGACATATCTCGTCCAGGCCGACGTATCGTTCAAGGACTTCGAGGACTACTTCGAGCTTGATGTCGACAAGCAGGGACTTCTCACAAGTGTTGCCGCATACGTGACGCAATTCATAGAAAGCATACTCAGCCCGGGCGATACCGTTGAGACCCCGATCGGTGTTTTCAAGGTAACGTCCATGGACGGTCTGCGCGTGATACAGTTCGAATTCCATCCGGCCATGTCGCCTGCAGATTGATGCAAATGCATTATTCTGCATTTTGGGACAGGAGCCGGTTCCGGCCCGTCCTTCCAGATATTCTGTTGTTTTACTTTTCCACAAGATCGGAAAACGGGGTTTTCATCAGGCCGGAATCAAGCGCCTGGTACAGAAACCTTGATGCAAGGGAGGAGTAGGGGCTCCATTTCGCACACCGCTTCACCACGGCATCCTTCTTCGTGTTCCTTGTGCCATACAGCCATCTGTAGGCCTGGAGGAATGCTCCGTCCTCGTAAGGTAGTATGTCCTGTCTCTGCAGTACGAAAAGAAGGTACATCTTTGCAGTCCAGTTCCCAATCCCTTTCACGGATGTGAGCTTTTCAATCGCCGACCCATCATCCATTCCGCCTAGCGCAGCAAGATCGAGTTCTCCGCTGATGACGGCGTTTGTGAACGACATGATGTATCCGGCCTTCGCCTTCGAGATCCCGACAGAGGCGATATCGTCCGCGCTCAGTCGCGAGATCCTGTCTGCGGATATCCTCCCTCCGGCAAGGGCCTTCAGCTTTTCCGACAGCTTGTCTGCCGAGGCGCTGGAAAGCATCTGGGAGACGATCTGCGTGACGACGAACCCGTATCCGTCGGTATACATGGGACAGTACACGCTTTTGGCGATTGAAATGAGCTGGGCGAGTCTCTTGTCCTTCTTCTTGAGGATCTTTACCCTCTCGTCTTCCTCTGTGATTATGAATGGTTCCATTCTTTCCTCATTGATCTCATATCATCAGGCCTATGGCGTGTACGATGAATGCCACAAGCCAGGCAATCAGGCATTGCATCACCACGACGGCAATGCTCCATCTCCTTCCAAGCTCCCTGCGCACCGTCGCTATCGCCGCGACGCACGGGGTATAGAGCAGGGTGAACACAAGGAATACGAATGCGGAGAACCGTGTGAACATCCCTTCAAGCGATGCGATGTCACCGCCGAGGAGCACCACAAGCGTGCTCACGACGCTTTCCTTTGCCGTGAAACCGGTGATCAGGGCCGTTGAAATCCTCCAGTCGCTGAACCCGAGCGGTGCGAATAACGGGGCGATCAGGGATCCAAGCGATGCCAGCAGGCTGTCCGATGAGTCGGTGACGATGTTGAGCCTTGTGTCGAAACTCTGAAGGAACCAGACGATGATCGTGGCGAAGAATATGAGCGTGAACGCCCTTGTTATGAAATCCTTGGTTTTCTCCCATATCAGCTGGGAAACATTTTTCGCCCTGGGCATCCTATAGTTCGGAAGCTCGAGTACGAACGGAACAGGATTGCCCTTGAATCCGGTCGATTTGAGAACGAGCGCCGCGATTATCCCTACGACGATGCCTATCAGGTAAAGTCCTATCATCACCAGGCTCTGGTACGAGCTGAAGAACGCCGCCGTGAAGAGTGCGTATATTGGCAGCTTTGCTGAGCATGACATGAAAGGTGTCAGCAAAATTGTCATCTTCCTGTCCCTTTCCGAAGAGAGCGTCCGTGTTGCCATTATCGCCGGAACGGTGCAGCCGAAACCGATCAGCATGGGCACGAAGCTCCGTCCCGAAAGCCCGATCTTCCTCAGCATCTTGTCCATCACGAAGGAAACACGTGCCATGTAGCCGCTGTCCTCGAGTATGGACAAAAAGAAGAACAGAACGACGATTATCGGCAGGAAGCTCAGCACGCTTCCGACCCCTGCGAAAATCCCGTCGATGACAAGGGAATGGACCACAGGATTGAGACCGAATGCGGTCAGACCCGAGTCTGCGAAGGCGGTGAGCCTGTCTATCCCCATCGCAAGAAGGTCGGACAACCCTGTCCCGACCGGACCGAATGTGAGGTAGAATATCAGGGCCATGATGAGAAGGAACGCAGGAATGGCCGTGAACCTTCCCGTGAGTATCCTGTCAGCCTTCAGGCTCCTTATCCTCTGTCTGCTTTCCGAAGGTTTGACAACGCTTTCTTCGCATACCTCCTCTATGAAAGAGAATCTGGAATCGGCCAGGGACGCCTCCCTGTCGCTTCCCGATTCGCTTTCAAGCTGGAGGAGTATGTGCTCGAGGGTCTCCTTCTCGTTTTCATCCAGATCCAGCTGTTCAAGTATAGGCCCGTCGTTCTCCACGAGCTTTGAGGCTGCAAAACGGACCGGAAGCCCGTTTCTTCTGGCATGGTCCTCGATCAGGTGCATTATCGCATGCAGGCTGCGGTGCATTGCGGTATCCTTGTCGCTTCCCTCCGATGGACAGAAATCGACCCTTCCTGGACTTTCCTTGAATCTGGCCACATGCATCGCGTGTTCCACAAGCTCCGCGATGCCTTCGTTCTTCGCAGCCGATATCGGTACGACGGGAACCCCCAGCGCCTCCTCGAGCCTGTTGATGTCTATCGTTCCTCCGTTCTCCCTGACCTCGTCCATCATGTTGAGGGCGATGACTATCGGGATGTCGAGCTCGATGAGCTGCATCGTAAGGTACAGGTTCCTTTCTATGTTTGTCGCATCGACGATGTTTATTATTCCGTCGGGTCTGTCCTTTATGAGGAAGTCCCTTGTGACTATCTCCTCGTTGGAAAAAGGGGAGAGCGAATATATGCCTGGAAGATCCACGACGGTTGCGTTCTGGCCCCGGATCCTTCCGTCCTTCCTGTCAACCGTGACCCCAGGGAAGTTTCCGACATGCTGGTTTGATCCCGTGAGCTGGTTGAAGAGCGTGGTCTTCCCGCTGTTCTGGTTTCCCGCCAGGGCGAAGGTGACGCTCACGCTCTCGGGAATCAGTGGTTTGTCCCCAGGCTTGTGCTGCATGCTCTCACCGATATGCGGGTGTGCGATGCTTCTTTTCCTTTCTTTTCCGGTCTCCCTGCCTTCGGGTGTGTCTGCCCTGGTTATGCCTATATGCGCCGCATCCTCCTTTCTGAGCGTGAGTTCATATCCCCTCACGCATAATTCGATCGGATCTCCCATCGGCGCGATCTTGACCAGTGTCACCACGGTCTCCGGCGTAAGCCCCATGTCGAGCAGGTGCCTGCGGACCGCACGGGGACCGCCGACGTCAACGATTCTTGCGGACCTGTTTATCTCAAGCTTGTCTAGCGTCATACATCTCTCTCAGAAGGGATGATATAGCCGAGCATTGTGTTTATTCAAGATATGGAGGGGAATAAATAAGATACTCCCGGGCGGAATCGAACCGCCACTGTTCCCTCCGGAGGGGAATGTAATATCCATTTTACTACGGGAGCACTAGAAAGATGTTTACAGTTTTCTCAAAGGATTGTCAATGATCTTGTTTTTTTTGGAAATAGGGTGCTTTGTTTTTGGATTATCTGTCCAAAAAATTGGATAAAAATTTTATTGATATAACTGCAATTTATGTTAAACTGAACATATACTGTTAAAACATCTAGACAAAATTTTGGATAAAGATGAACGATGTCAGACTGAAAGATATAGCAAAAGAGGCCGGTTTTTCGGTTTCTACCGTTTCCAGGATACTCTCCGGGGACAGGTCCAGAAAGATGAGGAGCCAGACAATAGACCGAGTGCTTGAAACCGCAAGGCGCATGGGCTATTACGAGGAGAAGAGGACTCGTCTGTACAAGGCGGATGCCGCGCTTGACATCGGGTGTCTTTTTGTATCCGACCACGAAAGCATACTGTCACCGTTCTTTTCGCAGATTTATGACGGCATCAAGGAGGAGGTGGCACATCTGTCCCAGTTCAGGAACGTATCGTTGGAGCTGCTCCTTTCCGAGGACGATGATTTCTCCTCCCGGCTGGAAAGCGGGTCTCTCGATGCGGCCATAATCCTGGGACGGGCCAGATCCTCGACCCTCGGCCTGATCAGGAACAATCTTGACAACCTGATCTATGCGGGACTGAATCCGATAGGAGGGATGGACGAGGTGCTTTGCGATGCCAGGGACGGCATGGCCGAGGCCGTACGGTATCTTCACGGCCTCGGGCACGAGCGGATCGCATTCGTCGGACCGACGGCAAAGCAGTCCGACGTGTATAACGAATTCAGGTATCTGGGCTATCAGGAAGGGATGGCCATATGCGGTCTTGGAATGGACGATACCCTTGTCGAGGACGTATATCTGACCATCCAGGACGGATACGAAGGCGCCAGGGCCCTCTTCTCAAGGACGAGGCCCACCGCGGTGCTTGCAGCGAACGACAATGCCGCACTGGGCGTGCTCAGCTATCTGAAGGATGCGGATGTCAGGGTCCCGGACGAGGTTTCGGTCGTCGGGTTCGACAATATTGAGGTTTCGTCCTTTTTCAAGCCTTCCCTCAGCACATACGACGTGCCGAAGAAGGAGCTGGGGAGATTTGCAGTGAAGTTCCTGATAGACAGGATCGACAATCCCAGGGACTGCGACATCAGGATAAACGTCCCATACAGGTTCATTGAGAGGGACTCTTCGGGGAGGAATATTTGAAGAACGTTTTATTCATGCATGGAGGCGGTCCCACCGCCGTGTTGAACGCCAGTCTGGCCGGATCACTGAAAACGCTCAGGGAGAGCGGCTTCAAGGGCCAGGCACTATTTGCCAGGTTCGGTACCGGCGGACTGTTGCGGAAGGATGTCGGGGTGATTCCCGATCTCGATGACGGGAAACTGCGTGTCCTTTCAAGAACGCCCGGCTCGGCAATCGGAAGCGGGCGCGACCATCTGGAGGCGGAGGATTACCTTGCATTGGCAGACAACCTTTGCGACCTCGATGTCGGGTATGTGGTGATCGGTGGTGGCAACGGCACCATGGATACCGCAAAAAAACTTTCACAGGCATGCCTTGGCAAGGGCATACGTGTGGTCGGTGTTCCCAAAACCATGGACAACGATCTTTCCGTGACCGACCACAGCCCGGGATTCCTGTCTGCGGCAAAGTATATTTCTTCGTCGGTTTCCGAGGTGATCATGGATGTGCGCGGACTTCCCATACACATGGTCGTGGTCGAGGCGTTCGGCCGTAATGCCGGCTGGATAACCGCATCCGCCGCTTTGTCAGGTGTTTACGGATACGGCGCACCTGACATGCTCCTCCTGCCGGAGGTGCCTTTCAACGAGGATGCTTTCCTGACAAGGGTCGGCGAGCTCCAGAAGGAAAAGGGCTGCGGGGTCATAGTCGCAAGCGAAGGGCTGAAGTATGCGGACGGAACCCCGATAGTCGAACCCGTTTTCAAGGTCGGCAGGAGCGTGTATTTCGGTGATGTGTCATCACATCTGTCGCTTCTGATAACCCGGAAGCTGGGGATCAAGAGCAGGAGCGAGAAGCCGGGAATACTAGGACGTTCGTCGATCGCTTGGCAGAGCGGTACGGACCGCAGCGAGGCGTTCGAATGCGGGCGGGTGTCGATGCTGGCGGCTCTGGATGGCAAGACCGGGGTGATGAGCATCATAAGGCGCGTCTCCGACCGGCCGTACAGGTCGGAAATAGTTGTCAGCGACATTGTCGACGAGATTCTGTGCGAACGCTGCATGCCGGAGGGCATGATCGACAGGGACAGGTTCAATGTGACCGATGAGTTCTTCTCTTATGCCGCACCAATGATGGAGAAGGATGATATCGGATATCTATCTTTTGTTTGATTCAAGGAGGACGAGATGGACAAAAAGTATTTCAGGAAGGAAGGTGGCGAGCTTTTGGAAGGCAGGATTCCTGTCAAGCTCCTGGGTGACAGCGGCGAGGTCTTTTACGAGATGGCGCTCGAAATGGTCAATGCGATAGAGGAGAACAACGGGAAGGGAGAGAAGACGGTATTCATCCTTCCTGTAGGACCGGTGGGCCAGTATCCGATATTCGTGCGTCTTGTGAATGAAAAAAGAATCAGTCTCCGCGACTGCTGGTTCATAAACATGGACGAGTATCTGACCGATGAAAAGAAATACATAGACAAGGACGACCCGCTTTCTTTCCGTGGCTTCATGGAAAGGAATGTGTACTCGAGGATAGATGCGGATCTTGTCAACCCGCCATCGCAGAGGATATTCCCAGACCCGGATGATACGGAGAACATTCCGCGTGTCGTTGAGAAGCTTGGAAAGATAGACATCGCGTTCGGAGGCATCGGCATAAACGGGCACCTCGCGTTCAATGAGGCGGAGGATGTTCCGGCCGAGGAATTCGCTTCCCGCAGGACGAGGGTCCTCAGGATAAGCAGGGAGACGCGGGCCGTCAATTCAATAGGTGATCTGAACGGCGCGATCGATGCCATGCCCGTATATGCCGTGACAATCGGCATGGACATGATCCTCAAGGCCACCAAGGTCCGCCTCGGCATTTTCCGTCCGTGGCACCGTGCTGTCCTGAGGCAGGCGATATTCTCCGAGATGGGCGGCCATTTCCCGGTTACCCTTCTTCAGAAGCATCCGGATGCGTTGATTTATGTGAACAACGTCGCGGCAGGGAGGCCTTTCTGATGGAGATAAAAGGAAGGATTCTTGCCCATGGTACGGTCAAGAGCAGGATAATGGGCTTCGATGGAGGCATGATCTCATATCTGAGGGACTGCGGGGAAGCGGATGATCTTCCCTTGATAATCCCGGGATTCTTCGATGTGCACACGCATGGCGGTAACATGATCGACGCCAACCACATAACGGATGTCGGCCAGGTCGAGGAGCTTTCGATGTTCTTCGCATCCAAGGGGGTGACGTCTTTCCTGCTTTCGGTCATGACCGACGAGCTTGGCAGGATGGAGGAGGTTGTGTCCATCCTTGGGAAGGCCATTGCGGGAGGGTTGCCGGGGGCGGCTCTCCGTGGCATCCATCTGGAGGGTCCCTTCCTGGCTCCGGAATACAAGGGGGCGATGCCCGAGTCTTTGCTCAGGGCGGGGGATCCCGAGCTCTTCGACCGGTTCCAGAGAATATCCGGAAACAACGTCCGGTACATCACCGTCGCTCCCGAACTCGATGGGATGATCGACATGATCAGACATATAAGGAGCAAGGGCGTGTGCCGCGTGAGCATGGGGCACAGCGCTGCCGAATATGAAAAGTCCGTCGAGGCTATTGAGGCCGGTGTCGTATCGAGCACCCATACCTTCAATGCCATGAAGCTTTTCCACATGCATCGTCCTGCAATATCGGGAGCAGCGCTCGAAAGCGACGACGTTTACTGCGAGACCATAGCCGATGGATTCCATCTGCATCCGGCAACGGTGCGCCTCATACTCAAGACGAAGGGATTCGACAGGGTTGTGGCCATAACGGATTCCATAATGGCCGCAGGGTTGCCAGATGGAAAATACAAGCTTGGTGTCAACGACGTCGTGGTGAAGGAAGGCGATGCAAAACTTCTGGACGGCGTCAGGGCCGGCAGCACGCTCACGATGGACAGGGCGTTCAGAAACCTGCTGAAGTTCACGGGCGAGGATGTTCCGAAGATCTCGCGGCTTGTGAGTGCGAATCCCGCCCGCATGCTGGGCTTCGACGACACAGGAACGCTCGAAGTTGGCAAAAGGGCCGATTTCATACTGCTCTCACCCGGAAACGAGGTCGTATGCACGTATGTGTGCGGTGACAAAGTATATGAAAAAGGAGGTATGTGATGCTTGTTCCTCTCAAGCCTATTCTTGATGCGACGGAAAAGTACAATTATGCGCAAGGTGCGTTCAATGTCAATGCGGTGAGCCAGGCCGAGGCTGTCATAAGGATCCACGAGATATTCCGGTCACCGGCCATACTGCAGGGCGCGGATCTTGCGAACGGATTCATGGGCGGGTGCACGGATTTCATGCACGCGACCATAGAGGACAAGAGGAAGGGTGCGATGAACATCGCCTCCGCGGTGAAGAAATCGGCCGTATCCTCCCCGATACCGGTTGCCCTGCATCTTGATCATGGAAGGGATTTCGAATCCGTCAAGGCCGCTATCGACGGTGGCTACACATCAGTCATGATCGACGGATCAGCTCTCCCGTTCAAGGAGAATGTCGAACTCACCAGGGAAGTCGTGAAGTATGCCCATGAACGCGGAGTGAGCGTCGAGGGCGAGCTTGGGGTCCTTGCCGGTGTCGAGGACCATGTTTTCAGCGCCAGCAGCACGTATACCAATCCTCTTGATGCAATCGAGTTCTTCAAAAGCACGAAGGTCGATGCGCTTGCGATCAGCTATGGCACAAAGCATGGAGCCGCAAAAGGCGGCAATGCCAAGGTCAGGAAGGAGATCGCAATCGCGATAAAGGAGCTGATGAACTTCGAGGGCATCGAGGGTGCGCTGGTCTCACATGGCTCATCCACGGTTCCAAAGTATATCGTTGACGAGATAAACGCCCTTGGCGGCGACATCAGGAACGCCAACGGAATTCCGTTGGAACAGCTTGTTGAGGTTTCGAAGCTGGGGATAAGGAAGATAAACGTCGATACCGACATCAGGCTTGCGGTGACGAGGAACATACGTGAGTTTTTCGTCAACAATCCGTCGGCCGCCGCAGACGGGGATATCAACGGGATCTGGAAAATAATGCAGGCCCATCCGGAAGCCTTCGATCCGAGGGTGTACCTCACCCCGATCATGGACAGCCTCATGTACGGTACCATCGGCAATGAAGGAGAAAGGAGGATAAACGATCTCATACGGGCCGGGGTCATGGAGGCTGTCGGAACATTGGTCGTCGAATTCTCGCAGGTTGGCAAGGCTTCCCTTGTCGAGGTGAAGACACTTGACGAGATGGCCGAATACTACAGGAGCAGGGGCATATGAGGAAGCAGCATATATTCGTGAATTTCAAACGTTTCGACGTTCCATCCGGTCTAGGCGGGGTCAACAGGCTCTGCGCGCCGCAGGAATATGGCGGAACAATCGTTCGGGCGACGCTCGAAGAACTTGGAAAGTATGATGGAGGGCGTGTGTCATTCACACATTTCTACCCTGAGGCTCAGATTCCGGGTGCGGTTGCGGCGCTTGGTGGGTCCTCTGTTCTCAAAATCGGATGCCAGGGCGTATACAAGGACGATGTGGCTGTCGGAGGGAATTTCGGAGCGTTCACCTCGCTCCGCCCGGCCGCCTGCATGAAGGCGCTCGGGTGCAGTGCCTCCATAATAGGCCATTGTGAGGAGAGGAACAGCATGAGGGATCTCCTGTCCCTTGCCGGAGTGTCTGATTTCACGGCTGTGGACAAGACGCTCAACAGGGAGGTGCGGTCTGCTCTTGACCGCGGTATGGAGGTGCTTTTCTGTGTCGGAGAACGTGATTACGAGGTTCCGCGCTGGGACGATGTGATCACCGGACAGCTGGAGATTGGATTGGATGGGGTGGACCTCGGCAAGGTTGTGGTCGCATACGAACCGATATGGTCTATAGGTCCGGGCAAGACGCCTGCGGACGCACCGTACATAAAAAAGGTCGCATCCTTGATCAAGAAGGTGCTCGGGTGCGACATTCCTGTAGTATATGGCGGCGGGCTGAAGGAGCAGAATGCAGAGATGCTCGCATCCATAGACGAGATCGACGGCGGGCTTATAGCCCTTACACGCTTTTCGGGTGAGATCGGATTCTATCCCGAGGAATATCTGAATATAATAAGGCTTTACATGGGCCGTAAGGAGGAGATGAGATGAAACTTGATTTCGAGTATGGTGCGGGCGTGATGTCCGCTGTCCTGCCGGACAGTACGGATGTCTTCATTCCGGGGGTCACCGTGGCTGATCCGCCTTGCATACCCGAGGAGCGCATAGAGGAGGAAACGCTGAAAAGCATCCGCAATCCGATAGGTATGGAACCTCTGTCCAAGCTCGCCAAGAAGGGAAGCAAGGTCACGATAGTGTTCCCGGACAGGGTCAAGGGAGGGGAGCAGGCCACAAGCCACAGAAAAGTCTCAATACGTCTGATCCTGCAGGAGCTCTACAGCGCCGGAGTTGAGAAGAAGGACATCCTTCTCATCTGTTCAAACGGGCTTCACAGAAAGAATACGGAGAAGGAGATAAGGGGTGTCCTCGGAAACGAGCTTTTCAACGAGTTCTGGTACTCCCATCAGATCATAAACCATGACAGCGAGGATTATGACCATCTTGTTGACCTGGGTGTGACAAAGAGGGGGGATCCGGTCCTCATGAACCGCTATGTCTACGAATCCGATGTCGCCATCCTGATCGGACATGTGCAGGGAAATCCGTACGGAGGCTACTCCGGGGGATACAAGCATTGTGCGACCGGAATCACCCATTGGCGCAGCATCGCCAGCCACCACGTCCCATCCGTCATGCACCGGGACGACTTCACCCCTGTTTCAGGTCATTCGCTCATGCGCACCAAATTCAATGAGATCGGAATGCACATGGAGGAGAAGATGGGCAAGAAATTCTTCTGTTGCGACGCGGTCCTGGATACGAAAAGCCGCCAGATCTCGATCTATTCCGGTTATGCGAAGGAGATGATGCCTGTCTCATGGCTGGATGCCGACAAACGCACGTATGTCCATTGGGCGAAGAAGAAATATGACATACTTGTTTTCGGTATGCCTCAGTTCTTCCATTACGGAGAAGGCATGGGAACCAACCCGATAATGCTCATGCAGGCCCTTTCGGCGCAGGTCATAAGGCACAAGAGGATCATGAGCGACAAGTGTGTGATAATCTGTTCGTCCCTCTGCAACGGATTCTTCAACGACTCGCTCTGGCCCTACACCAGGGAGATGTTCGAGATGTTCAAGCATGACGAGATGAACATCCTTCCTGACATGGACCGCCTCGGTGAGTATTTTGCGACGAACGAGGAGTATATCAGGAAGTACAGGTTCGCAAACGCCTTCCATCCGTTCCACGGATTCTCGATGATAAGCTGCGGGCACATAGCGGAGATGAACACTTCGGCCATATACATAGTCGGTGCGAAGGATCCTGGCTATGCACGTGCCATGGGGCTGAAGACAAGGGCGACATTCGAGGAGGCTCTTTCCGATGCCATGAGGAAATTTACGGGACCGGAACCGAATATCCTTGCCCTTCCGATGACCTTCAAAACCGCAGCCGTCCATCTTTGTATGGAGGACGACAAGCAATAGGACATCGTTTTTCGACAATATGTTTTCCCCCTTGATTTTCGCCAAGGGGGATTTTCTTTGTCTGGGCATCGTTGTGGTCTTGGAAAAAGGCTTAAAAAAGTTCAGCCTTTTCAACTGCCGGATACGTGTTAGCCTAAGATTGGAAGGTAAACAAAGGAGGCTTCAAGTGGCTGAAAAGTCGACAAGGAAAAAGGAGGGGATTCTTTCCGAAAAGGGGAAGAGCCGCGTATGGCTGCTCATTTCCTTTTTGGCGGCCCTCGGGGTATGGACGGTTCTTTCCGTATTGCCGAAGACCAGCAGGTCCTTTCCCAATATCATAGTTACGTTCTCGCAGATTCCTGTGATGATCGAGCGCGGGGTGCTTTTCAAGGACCTTGCCTCGTCCCTCATAAGCGTTTCCGCAGGCTATGCGCTCGGGTTCGTTATTGCGTTGCCCGTCGCAATACTCATGGCCTGGTACCGCCCGGTGAGGAACATCATCGAGCCTTGGATCCAGTTCATAAGGAATATCCCGCCCCTCGCATATGTCCCTCTCATCGTCATTGCCGCGGGCGTGGGTCGCAAACCTCAGATCATCGTCATCACGATCGCGACATTCCTGATCATGTGCATAACGATATATCAGGGGATAATCAACATCGACGAGACACTCATCAAGGCCGCCCGCGTATTGGGCGCAAAGGACAGGGACATATTCCTTAGGGTGCTGGCACCTGCATCCCTGCCGTTCATACTCACGGCCATAAGACTCGGCGCATCCGTTGCTCTCACAACGCTCATCGCTGCCGAATCGACCGGTGCCTTCGCCGGACTTGGAATGAGGATCAGAAGCCTGAACAACAATTTTGAGACGGCTCCGATGCTCTTATACATCATCATAATCGGCATAATCGGCATAACGATCGAGAAGCTGATCAAATTACTTGAAAGGAAGTTGACGGGATGGCAGGACAAGAGGGAAATATAAAGCTCAGAATCGAGAATGTGAAGAAGTCTTATCAGGGGAGGACCGGTGAGGTCATAGCCCTCAACGGCGTCAACCTCGATATCAAGGAGAACGAGTTCGTGACGGTCGTCGGGCCGTCCGGGTGCGGAAAGTCGACGTTGCTCAACATTATCGCAGGACTGCTGGAGCCCACCAGCGGCAGGGTGGTATGCAACGGCGTGGAGGTCAAGGGGACAGGTCCCGACCGTGGGGTCGTCTTCCAGCAGTATGCGCTGTTCCCATGGCTGACCGTGATCAAAAACGTAATGTTCGGTCTGAATATGAAGGGAATCAGCGGAAAGGAGGCTGAGGACATCGCGATGAAGTACATCAAGATGGTCGACCTGGAGAAGTTCCGCGACCATTATCCGAAGGAGCTTTCGGGTGGAATGAAGCAGCGTGTGGCGATTGCCAGGGCCTATGCGGCGAATCCCGAGGTCCTTCTCATGGATGAGCCTTTCGGCGCCTTGGACGCCCAGACGAGGACACAGCTGCAGCAGGAGCTTCTGGATACATGGGAACGCGAGGTAAAGACGTGTTTCTTCATAACCCATGATGTCGACGAGGCCCTGATTCTCGGACAGCGGGTGGTGATCATGTCCGCAAGACCCGGAAGGATCAAGACGATCGTCGATGTCGACATCCCGTATCCCAGGGATCAGGAGACGAAGATGAGCCCGCGCTTTTTGGAATTGAAGAATCTTATATGGTCCCAGGTGTACCAGGAATACCTGGAAGTGAAGAGATAATACAAAAGGAGTATTCATATGAAAAAGTTTTTGACATTTGTTCTCGTGGCAGTGGCCGCCATGGCCTTCGTTTTTGCTAACGGATCTGCGGAAAAGGCTTCCGGCCTGCAGAAGGTCAGGGTCGCATACATGACGAACTATGCATCCCTTTGTTCTGTTGTTGCCGGTATCGAAACCGGTGCTTTCGCCGATCAGGGCATTGAGATCGAGCTTGTCGAATTTGCCGACGGACCTACGATCATAGCCGCAATGGAAAGCGGATCGATCGATATCGGATATATCGGACATGGAGCACACAAGCTTGCGATCAACGGCAGATGCAAGATTTTCGCATTCAGCCACGTCGGGAACGGTGATGCGGTCATCGGACTCAAGAGCCATGGGGTCACCGAGGATCCCGCATCCCTGAAGGGAAAGAAGGTGGGCTATGCATCCGGGACATCCAGCGAGCTTATCCTGCGCTGGGCGCTCGAGGAGGCGGGACTTACCTTCGACGACATCGTGGCATACGAGATGGACGCATCGGCCATCACCAGTGCGATGACCTCCGGCAGCCTCGATGCGTGTGCGACCTGGTCCCCGGCGACGTTCACTATCCTCGACGCCATCGGCAGCGATGCATTCACGATTGCGGACAACGTAACATTCAGCGACCGCAGCGCCTCTGTTGCGTCATGGATCGTCATGAACGACTGGGCCGAGAAGAATCATGACCTCCTGATAAGGTTCACAAAGGCCCTCTATGCTGGAATGGATTACAGGGCGGCAAATGTCGAGGATACCGCAAAATGGGTCGCGACCGTCCTTGGTTCCGATTATGACAAGATCTACAGCCAGCGCGGTGATGCGGAATGGATCACAAGCCAGCAGTTGCTCAGCGACATAGCTGATGGTACAATAGAAAAGCTGTACGAGGTCCAGAAGTCCAGCTTCGGATCGGAGGTCGATCAGAACACCCCTGTGTCGGATTACGTTCTTTTCGACGTGATGCTGGAAGCAGGCAAGTGATTTTTCACTGATTCATATCAGGGCCGCGTCCTTCAGGGGAGGCGGCCTGATTTTTCAGGAGGACGGATGCTTTTTTTTCTTGTGCTCATGATATTCTTTTCCTCCCTGCTGTTCTTTTTGATAAACAGGAACAGGAGGAGCGTCCTCATCCTTCTTACAAGCCTCAGCCTCGTCCTTTTCATCGTCGGCATCCTTCTCTATATTTCGAAAAAGGGCGGGATATCACCGCAGATGAGCATGATCCTCTATGGTTTCAGATGGGTCAGGACAAAGATGCAGTATGCCCGGTTGACATTGGACCAGCTGGGATATTTCCTTGCCCTCGGCCGCTATTCTTTCCCGTTCTTCCTGCTTGCAACATGTCTCGACATGTCGTATTCCGATTTTGCCGTCAAGGCCGAAAAAAGGTTCTATCTTTTTCTGATCCTTCCTGTGGCGTCGATGGTTCTGTACTATCCGTCCGTGTTCAAGGTGTTCGCATCGAAAAGCGATGCCATTGTCCGTTTCATGCTGGTTTTTTCCAGAAGCTGGATCTTCCTTTACGTGCTGGTTTCAATGGCCGTCCTGGTCTGGGAATTCTATTCCATCACCGTCGGGTTTTTCAAAAAAAGATTCTTGTGCAAGAGCCTGCTCATGATATCCCTGGCCATGCTCTACTGTTTCTATGCACCCCAGGATCCTGCCCAGGTCTATCTGTTCTACCGTAACAGCTACATGTGGATGCTTGGGCTGTGGTATCTTTCCTCCGCCTTCAATTCACCGCTCTACATCATTGTCATGACAGGGAGCGTCGTCTTCGCCGTGGTCGGTTTCTTTTCGCTGCTGAGATATGTCAGTCTGAAATTCGATGAGAGCCGTCAGGATGTGGTTCTGAGACAGAAGGCCCAGGATGCGAGCATCGGCATAAGCATGTTCAACCACAGTACGAAGAACGAGCTTCTTGCCTCGTCCATCCTGATATCAAAGCTGGAGAGGAAGTATCCGGACGACGAGGACGTCTGCAGGCTCAAGGGAATTAACGCGAACCTGATGGATAAGATGGAAAGCCTGTACAAGGCCTCGAGGAACGAGCAGTACAGGCTTGTGCCGGAGAACCTGGACCAGATTGTCGCACATGCCCTCGAGCATGCGGCCGACCGGTACCCGGATGCACGTTTCTCCGTTTCGATCGATCAGAAGCCCGTTGCGGTCCTTGCTGATCCAATCCCGCTATCCGAGGCTCTTGCAAACCTGATGGAGAACGCCTGGGAGGCGCAGATGGCGAACGGTGTCTCGGACAGTGTCCCAGTATCCGTCAGGCGTGAGCGCCTTTGGATATCGATAACCATAACCGACAGGGGAAGGGGAATAAGCAGGAAGGATGCCAAAAGGATCTGGGAACCGTTCTTCTCGACCAAGAACAGTTCCAAGAACTGGGGCATGGGCATGTATTACACACGCAAGGTTATCAAGAGCCATCTTGGTTCTGTAAGATTCGAGAGCCCGAAGGAGGGAGGAGCACGGTTTGTGGTCCTTCTGCCAAAGATCGGGGAAAAGGAGAGGGGTTGCTGTGATCAGGGTGATGGTCGTTGAGGACTACGATGTCATACGTGAGGATATTGTCGAAAGCATTTCAAGGGATCCGGAAATAGTTGTGGTGGCCTCTTTCCCCGATGCGAAGAGCGCCGTGGAGTATTACGGGACGGACCCCGGGGTGGACATCGTCCTGATGGACATAGAGATGGAGGAGATGGATTCGGGAATAAGGGCTGCGGAGAGGATCCTCTCGATTGACGAGGATGCGAAGATAATATTCCTCACGAGCCATGACTCCGATGCCATCATCGTCTCGGCGCTTGCTACAGGAGCTGAGGACTATGTCATAAAGGGGGCCTCCCCGGAGGAGATCATATCCCACATACATGATGTATACGAAAACCATGCACAACTGGACGCGAAGGTGCAGCGCGTTGTCATGGGCGAGTATAAAAGACTGCGCCAAAGCGAGCAGAGCCTTCTGTATTTCATACAGCACCTCGGATCCCTCACCCCTGCGGAAAAGGATCTGGTATCCTGCTTCCTTGCGGGGCTCAAAGTCCGGCAGATAGCGGAGAAAAGGGGTGTAGAGGCATCCACCATCAAAAGTCAGATAAGAACGTTGCTGCAGAAGTTCGGATGTTCAAGATCCAGCGAGATTGTCAAAATCATACAGGGCCTCGGCATCGGTCATCTCTTCAGGAACGATGGTACTCAGGTATGATAGCCGTATATATTCAAATCTGTTCGATGAAATTAAAAAATGTTTTAAGTAATAAATAGTATTTGAATATTCAGAAATGATATAAATACGATATAAAATAACCATATATATGATACTATTCAGATACATAAAAAGTTTTTTCCAGTAGCATCCGTTTTCCATGATATCATTCAAATGGGGGAACCATCATGGCAAAATGGCAAAGACTGCAATATCTTCCATCCACACCCCTCGGAGCGGACGGAAGACGTGTTACAGAGAGCAGGGAGCATCTGGATCTGTCGAGACGTGCCGCGGCCGAGGGCGCCGTCCTGCTGAAAAACGATTCATCCATACTTCCTTTGAAGAAGGTAAGGATCGCAACGTTCGGCAAAGGGATATACGACTATGTGAAAGGCGGGGGAGGAAGCGGCGATGTGACCGTATCCCATGTCAGGAGCATCGGTGATGCCTTATGCGCGCGGGAGAGGGAAGGGCGGATCGGCCTTTTCGAGCCCCTTGTGGAATACTACCGCAACAGTGTCGAGGCCGGATATTCCGCTGGTGGCAGGCCCGGGCTAATAAAGGAAGCCGCGTTTCCGGAGAAGATAGCGAAGGAGGCCGCACTGTTCTGTGACGTGGCCCTTGTGGCGATCAGCCGTTATTCCGGAGAGAACTGGGACAGGTTCAGTCCCGGCTGTGCATTGTATTCCACGGAGGAGGAGACATCCAGGCTTCTGAAAACACAGTCACGGCTTTTCGAGCGGGGGGATTTTTATCTCAGCAGCCTTGAGGCATCGACTGTCTCCTCCGTTCTCGAGCTTTTCGAAAATGTCATCGTGGTTCTGAACTGCGGTTCCGTGATGGATGTGTCCTGGATAATGGACGAGGAAAGGATAAAGGGTGCCGTGCATGCGTTCCAAGGTGGTATGGAAGGTGGCGAGGCTGTTGCCGACGTGCTGCTTGGGGATGTAGGGCCGACCGGCCGGTTGACCGACACGTATGCCCGCAGCCTGGAGGATTACCCGTCCACTGCCGGTTTCCACGAGGATATCGGATATGTGGAATATTCTGAGGACGTCTTTGTAGGATACAGATATTTCAATACAATTCCGGGTGCGGAAGGAAAAATCTGCTATCCATTCGGATACGGGCTCTCATACACGTCCTTTGAACTATCGGAGAAGAGGTCCGAGTACGACAGAGGATGCGTCAGTCTCACGGTGGGTGTCCGCAACACGGGTGATTTCTGCACCAGGGATGTTGTTGAGGTGTACACCTGTGCCCCGGACGGAAGGATCGGCAAGCCGGCCCGTGTTTTGTCGGCTTTTAAGAAGACAGGCCTGATCAGGCCGGGAGGCCAGGCGGAGCTGGAGATAAATTTCCTCCTGTCGGATGCCGCAAGCTACGATGACGAGGGTACCGTCAGCATGTCGTCCTTCGTCCTTGAGAAAGGTGATTATCATTTTTTGGTGACGGACGACGGAACGAGGTTCATGATGCTTTCCCTATGCGTCAGTCTGGATGAGGATGTGGTGGTATCACGTCATGAGAGGCTTCTGAGCCCGACGTTGCTGAAGAAAAGGATGAGGAGGGACGGGACCTTCTCCCCTGTTGCCAATATGGGCTCCGGAGCTCCTTCCTGCATCATGCCGCGCCAGAAGAGGGACGAGATGGACTTCATCCTGCCAGGGCAGAGGGAGATCCCCCGATCGGAAAGCAATTGGAACACGCATGCCTCGCTTGCAGATGTCGCTGAAAAGAAGATCGGGCTGGATGAGTTTGTCTCACGGCTGGATGACGACACCCTCGTCGATCTTACGGGAGGACAGATTGATACGGGCGTGGCCAACACATTCGGGTTCGGGAATCAGAAGGCGTACGGAATCGTGGACGTGATGACGGCAGACGGGCCCGCAGGTCTGAGGATACGTCCGGAATGCGGAGTATGCGCGACGGCTTGGCCGTGTGCCACACTTCTCGCTTCCAGCTGGGACGTTGATCTGGTGGAGGAGGTGGGACATGCCGCAGGCCTGGAGGTCAAAGAGAACAACATCGGAATATGGCTTTCCCCGGCTGTCAACATCCACAGGAGCCCTCTCTGCGGCAGGAATTTCGAATACTACTCCGAGGACCCTCTGCTTTCCGGAAAGATCGGTGCTGCCATGGTCAGGGGTGTCGAGGCCGCGGGCGTCGGCGCATGTGTCAAGCATTTTGCCTTCAACAACAAGGAGACAAACCGCAAGGACAGCGATTCAAGGCTCACCGAGAGGGCGGCAAGGGAGATATATCTGCGGCAGTTCGAGATAATCGTCAAGGAGGCCGGTCCCGTTTCGATGATGTGCTCATACAACATAGTCAACGGTACCCGGGTTTCCGAAAACCATGAGCTTCTGACGGACATCCTGCGTGGGGAATGGGGATACGAAGGCCTGCTCATGACCGATTGGTGGACCCACGGGGAGCATTATCTGGAGCTGATGGCAGGCATTGATCTGAAGATGCCCGCAGGGTTTCCCGAGAGGGTCAGGGAAGCATTGGACGACGGGGCATTGACGAAAAGCTGTCTGATGACGCATGCAAAACGGATCCTCTCGGCGATACTGCGCCTGGATTGAGCCTTTCCCTCATCCTTCAAGGCTGTTGATGTAGTCGTCCATGCTTTGGGCGACTTTTTTTGCATAGCTCACCGCCTCGACGACCGTGCGGGCCCCGAGCACGACATCCCCTGCGGCAAATATGCCGTGTCTGGTCGTCTCTCCGTTCTCGTCGGTCAGAAGGAGTCCTTTCGCACTCGGTTTGAGACCTTCAGTAGTGTCCACGAGCTTGCTCTTCGGACCCTGGCTGACTGCGATTATGGTATTGTCGGCCTTTACCTTGATCTCCTCTTCCTCCTCGCCGACGATGTTTCCATCTCCGTCCAGGATCGTCCGTCTGAACACCGGTCCGTCCTTCTCGATCCTCACAGGCCTCATGCACCAGGAGAATTCGGCCCCCTCGAGCTTTGCATATTCTATTTCTTCCACGGCAGCTTCGGATACATTCCTCCTTGCGAACAGGGTGACCTTGTGTTCCCCGCTCCGCATTATCGTCCTGGCGACGTCCATCGCTGTGTTTCCGACACCGATGATTGCTATGTCCCTGCCCAGCGTGTATGCGCCGGGGTTTGCAAGGAAGTCGATTGCAAAGTGCACGTTTCCGAGCGTTTCTCCGGGTATCGAGAGTTTTTTTGGCCTCCATACACCCGTTCCGATGAATATCGCCTTGTATCCGTCGCGGAACAGGTCGTCTATGACGAGCGCACCTCCGATTGTGGTGTTGGGCCGTATGTGTATACCAATCCCGTCGAGCTTCTTCCTGTATCGGTAGAGGATGGACTTGGGAAGCCTGAACTCGGGTATCCCGTACTGCAGGACCCCGCCGATCTTGTCCCTCGCATCGAATATGGTGACGTCGTAGCCGCGCTTCTTCATTTCGATGGCTATGGTGATTCCGGCCGGTCCGGCCCCGATTACCGCAACCATCTTGCCGTTGTCCTCCGCCATGTCCAGCTCCATCTGGTCCAGGCAGGCGTCGGAGATGTAGTTCTCGATCGAGGAGATGTGTATGCCTTCCCCCTTCCTGGAAAGCACGCAGTGCCCCTCGCACTGCTTCTGATGGTCGCATACCAGGGAACAGACGACGCTGAGCGGGTTGTTCTCGAAAAGCATCTTGCCCGCTTTCTTTACGTTGTTCTCCCTGATGTCCTTGATCATCTGCGGTATGTTCGTGTTTATTGGACAACCGGTCCTGCAAAGGGGTTTCTTGCATTGCAGGCAGCGTTCAGCCTCTTCGATAACATGTATCATGGTCCTCTCCTTTTGATGTTTGAGAAATGGAATATAGTTTCATTTTATAATGTTTTCTCAATATGTCCAGAAGGACTTTCGCTGTCGAAGAATACCGCATCGCCGTTTTGTGCGAAAAAGCCCAGCATCGTTCCCGTGAAGCTGTTTTCCATGCATCCTTCCGTGCAGAAGTTCGCAATCGATGCTTCAGCTACCGTCCTGCCGTTTATGAGCATGGAATACTTCGATTTGTCGGCCTTTATCCCAAGACAAAGCCTTTCAACGCTTTTAAGCCGTATTCTTCTTTCCTTGTGGACGAGATCGTGCACGCATCTGACAATCCTGTAGCACACACTTCCGTTTCTATTGCTTATCTCAAGTATCAGTGCATACTTGTTCGAATACCATACGCATACGCCTCCGATACCCGTGAGCGATTGATCGGTTTCAAGCCCTATGGACGTCTCGGTTTCAAATTCGGTCTGTCTTGTGAGAAGCATCGTGGGTTCGCCCCTTTCCTCCGTAATTCCGCATCCTCCGTGCAACTTGATTCGTCTATTTCCGATGTCCTGGACATAGTTTTCCAAACGACGTATCCTGAGGCTTTCCCTGTTCTGGTCAGAAAGAGGGGATGAGAAATCAAATAACGTGGTTTTCTTTTCTACGTCTTCCTTGTCCGTTGCAATCCCGGGCATCTCCAGTTCGACAAAACCACCGTTGCCGATGACGGGCCAGCCTGAGTCGTTCCAAGAGACATCGGCCATGAAGGTCTCTCGCCCCAGGTTATGCAGAAGAGGCTTTCCAAACATCCGGATTGCAAGAAAAACCGCAAACCACCGTCCGTCTGCGTTCTTGATCATGTCTGCATGTCCTGTAGCCTGTATCGCATGCCCTTTCCGGTCCCTGTGGTCAAGAACGGGTTTGCTGCAAAGTTCATAAGGACCGTCGATGTTCCTCGATCTGCCAATAACGCAATGATGACCGTATTCCGTGCCACCCTCCGAAAACAGCAAATAGAAGAAACCGCCCCTTCTGTATATGTGAGGGGCTTCAGTGGCATGGTGCGAGAGCCCTGGAGTAAGCAACCGGACATCGGACTCAAGCCGTCCGTTCTCAGGATTGACCCATGCTCCGATGATACCTCTCTCTCCATCAACAACACCGTTCGAGCAGTAGAAGCAACGTCCTCCATCAAAGAACAAGGATGGATCTATGCCGTCGTGTCTGACATGAAAAGGACCTTCCCATCTCCCTTTTGCAATATCATCGGTATGTATTATGAAATTGCCCATTCCATTCTTGTCCGTCGTCACAAGATAATATCTCCCGTCATTGTACCGTATTGTCGGTGCATAGATACCTGAACTGTTACGGCAACCCTTCAAATCGAGCAATCGGGTGTCATCGATGGCAAAGCGAAGGAATTCCCAGTCACAAAGATCCCTGCTCCTGTATATGGGACAGGCTGGAAAGTATTCGAATGTCGATGTGGTGATGTAGTAGTAGTCGCCATCAAAGCATATGCTGGGATCCGGGTTGAACCCCCTGATAATCGGGTTGTGGATCATGTTTCTCACCTCGATCCAATGGTAAACCACGTCGGCAGCAGGGGCAATTGACATTTTTTTTCATGATGTCCGGATGTCAGAAAAAAACATGGTAAAACAGTATTAAAATGGTTTAATGAAACATATAAAAAGCTAAAAAAAACCAAAGTGTCAGAATTTACTCTGTTTCAGATAACGCATATGTTAAAATTTATTTCTTTATTTATAAAGAATTATATCCATATCCACATAGCTATATGTCAATATTTTCCAGTCATACAAAAATTGTCATAAAAAGATAAAATCTGTCAATTTACAAATGGATGATCGTAAAAAATCATATTACACAGGAGGGCGATGAAGTGAAAAACAAACATGCGGGAGATCCGGATGCTATTGTATACGATCTTCCTTTGTCAAAGAAACTGAAAAAGGATTGGATGAAAAACAAATCCCTGTATTTTCTTTTTATTCCCGTTTTGCTTTGGTATCTGATTTTTCAGTATGGTCCCATGTTCGGTCTTACAATCGCATTTCAGAACTATAAGCCCAGCACTGGGTTCTTCCATAGCCAGTGGGTGGGGCTGAAACATTTCAAGGACTTCTTTTCCGACTATTATTTCCAGAGGGTTCTGACCAATACCATAAAGATAAGCGTCACAACACTCGTGTTTTCATTTCCGGCACCGATCATCCTGGCCCTGCTTATCAACGAGCTGAGGTCAAAGGCCTATTCAAGGGTTGTGCAGACCATCACATACATCCCGCACTTCATCTCGATCGTCGTCATCGTGTCGATAATGATGGATCTCACTGCAAGGGATGGCGCCATCACGACCTTTCTCGCAAAATTCGGATTCACTCCTGTAACCATGCTCAATCAGAAGGAATATTTTTTGCCGTTGTACATAATTTCCGCAATCTGGCAGAACATAGGGTGGAATTCGATAATTTATCTCTCCGCACTGCTTGCAATCGATGCGGATCTTTATGAGGCTGCGAAAATCGACGGTGCAGGCAAGTTCAGGCAGCTGATCTCCGTGACTCTTCCATGCCTGCTTCCGACGATTGTGATAATGCTCATACTTCAGGTGGGCAAGATGTTCAACGTTGGATACGAGAAGATAATCCTGATGTACAATCCACTCACGTACGAGGTGGCGGATGTCATCTCCACATATGTTTATAGAAAAGGTCTACTTGAGATGAACTGGTCCTATTCCGCGGCAGTAGGTTTCTTCAACTCGGTCGTAAGCTTCTGTCTTGTGTGGGTCACGAACAAAATCAGCAAGAAGCTCAGCGGAAGCAGTCTTTGGTGAGGAGGTGGAGCATGAAAATCAAAATGACGGTTGGAGAACGAGTTTTCAGCATTGCGAACTATATCATTTGCGGACTTCTTACTTTGGCGATCCTGATTCCGATTGTGAACATAGTCTTTGCCTCGTTTTCGGATCCTGTGGAGGTCATGAAAAGAGATGGACTCTTCTTGAGGACATACGGATTCACAACGATTGCATACGAGGTTGTTGCAAGGAATCCAAACATACTCTCCGGTTATCTCAATACGATATTCATCGTTGTTGTCGGAACAGCGCTCAACATCCTGCTTTCCCTTATCGGTGCATATGTGCTTTCCAGAAAGAACGCCATGCTAGTGAAGGTGTTCACACTTCTCATTGTTTTTACAATGTATTTCCAGGGAGGTACGATTCCTTTCTATCTCACCGTACACGCACTTGGCCTGACAGGAAGCAGGCTGTCCCTTATTCTTCCAGTCGGCATCAACACATTCAATCTGATTGTGATGAGGACGGCCATGGCGAGCATACCCGACAGCCTTCCGGAATCGGCGATGATGGATGGAGCTGGGCATGTGAGGATACTTTTCCAGATAATGACTCCTCTCGCAAAGGCAACAATCGCGGTGATCACGCTTTATTATGCGGTCTATCATTGGAACTCCTGGTTCAATGCGATGATTTTCCTCCGCGACAGGAGCATGTATCCTCTTCAGCTCATCCTGAGGGAGCTTCTGATACTCGATGAGGCGAGTTTTGCAACTTCTGGTGGTGCGGATGCTTTGGCAATGGCGAGCGATACTGTAAAATACGCTACGATCGTCGTTACAACCGTGCCGATCCTTGTCGTATATCCGTTCCTGCAGAGATATTTCGTGAAGGGTGTCATGGTCGGCGCCGTAAAGGGGTGATTTATGAGAATCAAGTATGAGGAAATGGTAGGGCAGTTCGTGCGTGTGCTGGAAAAATACGGCATCCACGGAGAGGATGCGTTGGTTTCTGCAAAACTTTTCGCCGATGCTTCTGCCGACGGTGTGCACACACATGGCCTGCAAAGGTTTCCGAAGTTCATCGCTTCGATAAAGAACGGATCGGTGGATGTGGAAAAACGGGCTGTTCCCGTGGAAAGGATAGGTCTGATCGAAAGATGGGACGGACAGAAAGGGCCGGGAAACCTGAATGCAAGAATCTGTATGGAACGTGCGGTTGCGCTTGCCAAGGAAAACGGTTTTGGAATCGTTGCACTGCGGAACACAAACCATTGGATGAGGCCTGGAAACTATGGCCTGATGGCTGTTCAAAGCGACTGCATCGGTATCCTTTGGACAAACACCACTCCCAACATGCCCAGTTGGGGAGGGAAGAACGCCGTTCTCGGAAACAATCCGCTTGTTGTGGCAATCCCATACAGGGATTGTCCTGTTGTGGTAGACGTTGCAATGAGCATGTTCAGTTACGGAAAGCTTGAGAAGTACAAGAGGGAAGGTATCCAGTGTCCCGTGGATGGAGGAATCGACGAGGATGGCAACATCACACGTGATCCTGCAAGGATACTGAAGACGCACCAGGTGCTTCCGATAGGATACTGGAAAGGTTCCGGGCTGTCTTTGGTGTTGGATCTGATTGCGGCAACCGTTTCCGGCGGACTGACTACCAATGAAATTGGGAAACTTGATACGGAGACCTCGCTTTCACAGATCTTCATGGCATTCGATCTTGCATCGATCCCGGATCGGGGTGAAGTGGAGAAACAGATAGGTGACACGTTGCTTGGGATAGAGGAATCCACTCCTGTCAAAGAGGGGATGAAGGTCCATTACCCAGGACAAGGAATGAAAAGAACCAGGGAGGAATCGATGAAGCTGGGAGTCTTTGCCGATGACGGTCTCTGGCAACAGGTTTTGGAGATGTGAATGCTGATACCTGGTCTTGTTTCTGCAACATTTAAGAATTTGGATGCCGGCATGGTCGCCAAGCTGGCTTCCACGGCCGGTTTGAAAGCCATCGAATGGAGCGAAGGGTGGCATATCGGGGACGGTGATGTGGAAAAAGCCGCCGAGGTAGGGCGCATGACTGCGGATCTTGGTCTGGAGGTTGCCGCATTCGGTTCCTATTACCGTCTTGGAAAGGGCATGGATTTTTCTTCGCGGATAAGCACTGCCAAGGCTTTGGGCGCAAAAACAGTCAGAATATGGGCGGGGGACCGTCCTTCTGCCGAGGTCGGTGCCGACGACCGTCGTGCAATGGTGGCGGAAGCAGCAAGAATATCATCCATGGCTGCCGACAACGGTCTGGTTGTCGCTCTCGAATGGCATAGGAACACCCTCACTGATACCAATGAAAGCGGAATATCTTTTCTGGAAGAAGTAGGCATGGATAATTTCCGCACGCTTTGGCAGCCCACGCAGGCGCTGAGCGTGGATGAGCGCCTGCAGGGACTGTTGGATATAGGACCTCGGCTCGTCAACCTCCATGTATATCATTGGAATGCGGACGGAAGGCTTCCGCTCTGCGAGGGATCGGATGAATGGCTTTCCTATTTTGGAGCCGTTGAAAGGAAAGAAAATCATTATGCGCTTCTCGAATTTGTGAGGAACGATTCCGAAGCGCAGTTCTATGAAGATGCCGCGTGCCTGATTGGCTGGCTTTCGGCATCTATGGCCGAGGAGGGAGAAAATGGCTGATTTGCATGTTGATTGCTTTGATATGATCAATCCGTTCGTGATAGCATCCAGCCCCGCGACAAGAGGGGCCGAGAATGTGCTGAAAAGTGCCGCGTGCCGTCCTGGTGCGATTGTTCTTAGGAATTTCGGTCATGGAATGGGCGGAGGAAGTTTCATATATCCATCTGCTGATGCCATGTACAAAGGACAAAGCGCGTTCCATTCCCATGCGGTGGGCACTCAGATGAAGGATACGATGGACAGCTTGGACAAGTATTGCATGGAAGTTAAGAAGATCAAGTCAAAAATGGACAGCGACATAAAGCTTTGGGTTTCTATCGGTCATTACAGCGATATTGTCAAAGGTGGCAGCTGGCAGGAAGATTGGAAGACACAGGCGAAAGAACTTGCATTGGCCGGAGCGGATGCCTTCGAACTGCATTTCAATACTCCAGGAGTGGCTGTTGCTGCAAACAGACAGTTCAATTATTACCAGCTTGTCTACAACTGCACGAAGATGATCAAGGAAGTGGCTGGAAATCTTCCCGTCATGGTCAAACTCGCAGTCGAATCATGCGATGTTCTCACTTCCATGAGGGAGGCCCAGGCTGCAGGCGCATCGGCCGTCGGACCAACTGCAAGATGGAAGGCCTTTTACTTCGATCTGGATTGGAAGACAACCGAGGCCCGTCCGGGGGCCGGTTATGGTGGAACCCAGGCAACCCCGCTTGTGTGCTATGCGGTTGCGGAGGCCAGGAGCAAAGGCATCGATCTTCCGATTTACGCCGGCGGAGGGGTGTTCAGCTATGACCAGGCCTTGCGCATGATCATGGCGGGAAGCGACATGGTCCAGCTCGGAGCACTCGCATGTGCCGGCGGCATAGGTGCCTGCAGCAATCTTATGAAGAAATTCGAAGGGTGGATGGACGAGCACGGTTATACGGACCTCAAGTCCCTGAAGGGTGACGCACTCAAGCTCTTCAACATGAGCGATGATTTTGCAAAAGAGCGCCAGAACAGGCTTGGGCAGGCATATAAGGCGGCGCAGGTCGACCCATCCAAATGCATCGGTTGCGGCAGATGCCAGGACGTTTGCTGGTATGGTGGAATCAGGATTGAGGGTAAAAAGGCTGTCAAGCAGCCGGACTGCATCGGATGCGGGTATTGTTTCCAGGTATGTCCCGTAAAGGCACTCGATGTCGATAAGAAGCGCATCCTTGCTTCCGCTTTCGAGGAATGATATGGAAAGGATTCCTGTATTGCTTGTCGGAATCGGCGGTTATGGTGAGAACTATGTCCGCGAATTTTTAGAGAACGACGTTCCAGACGCATATCTGGCCGGAGTTGCCGACCCGTTCGTGTACAAGAGCCCGTACTCAAAGAGGCTTGAGGAGCTTGGAATTCCGACATTCCAATCGCCCGCGGAGTTCTATGCCAAGAATAAGGCGTGCCTCACCGTCATATCTTCACCGATCCATACCCATTATTCGTATGTGATGTGCGCTTTGGACAATGGAAGCAACGTGCTTGTGGAAAAACCGGTGACGATAGATCTGGACAAGATGGACGCGATGATAAGGCGGCAGAAGGAATCCGGACTGTTTGTGTCCGTCGGCTATCAGCTGTGCTATTCGCGGGATGTCCTTGCTTTGAAAAAGGATATTCTTTCGGGAGTCTATGGAAGGCCGTTGAGGATGCGTTCACTGAGGATGATGAGGCGTTCGAGTTCGTATTATGCGAGAAACGGCTGGGCCGGACGGTTCTCCTGCCATGGCGAATATGTGCTGGACAGTCCTGTTTCGAACGCGTGCGCCCACCAGATACAGAACATGCTTTTCCTTCTTGGGGATGACATGGGGTCGACAGCCGATGTGCTTTCCGTTTCGGGAAAGCTTTATAAGGGTAATCCCGAAATACAGAACTACGACGCGGCGGCTTTGAGGATTGCCACCGACAAGGGGGTAGACCTGTTCTACTACACCGCCCATTGCCTTGACGAGGCGAAGGTGGGTCCTGTAAGCACCTTCGAGTTTGAAAGGGCCCGCATCGAGGAGAAGGACGGGGTGTTCACCGCGTTTTTGAACGACGGGGGGACTGTGGACTATGGTGCTGTCGACAAGGGGCTGAGGCTGCAGAAGCTTTATGATTCTGTATCCTGCTGCTTCTCCCATGAGGAGCCGGTGTGCAGGCTTGAAAGCGCGCTTGCACACACAAAGGTGGTGCTCATGGCCCAGAAACTCCCATGTTTTCTCCGCTTCGACGCTCAGAAGAGGACGGAAGGGCAGGAGTACTACTATGCAATCGACAAACTGGCGGAGGAATATATGGGTTTGTATTCCTCCTGGTCGGTTTGAAAAAAAGATATTGATTAGTGAAAAGGAGGGTAACAATGAAAAGGTTATCAATCGTAATCGCTTTGGTTGTTCTGATCGTGGCCTCACCCGTTTTTGCAACAGGACAGAAGGAATCCGGTGTGACAGAGGATGGTAAGACCATCATCACGATGTGGTCCCCGCTGAGCCCGAACATCACACAGGTAGCTCAGAGTTTTGATCAGACCGTATATTGGCAGGAACTCATGGAGAGGACCGGGGTCGAGATTGAATTCCAGCATGCAAGTGCAAGCAATGACGGTGTTCTTACGGAGAATTTCAACATCCTCATCGCCAGTGGCGAATACCCGGATATCATCCAGTACAAATGGATAGATTATCCTGGCGGACCTGCAGCCGCGATAGAAGACGGAGTGATCATCCCGTTGAACGATGTATTCGAAAAGTATTGTCCGAACATCACGAAGTTCCTTGATGAGCATCCCGACATCGCGAAGATGATTTCCACCGACGATGGGACATACTATGTCTTCCCGTTCCTCCGCGGTGACAGCTATGAGAACAACAACCTTCTTTTCTCGGAAGGCTGGGTCTGGAGGAAGGACCTTCTCGAGAAGGCCGGTATCGACAGCATCCCGGAAACGCCCGACGAGCTGTATGACGCTCTTGTTGCCCTCAAGGCGATGGGTATCGAAAAACCGCTTTCAATCAGAAAGGATCATATCTCGAGAGTCCTTGCTCCCGGTTTCGATTCATTCGGTGATTCGATATCAAGCTTCTATGTCGTCGACGGGGTTGTCCACAACGGATATTACGAGCCGCAGAGAAAGGATTACCTCGAGTTTGCGCACAAACTTTATGCCGAGGGACTTCTTGACAACGATTATCTTTCAGTGGACAAGAACAAGCTTGCAGTAAATGTGCTCAACGGACTTTGTGCCGGCGCATATGCACCCGGCGGATCCGGAATCGGAACATGGCTTCCTGCAATGAGGCAGACGGATCCGAGTGTCGAGCTTGTTTCCGCAAAGCCGCTTTCTCCTGAAAAGGGCAGGCTTTCGATGTTTGCCAAGATGTCCGATATCTACTCGAACACAGGTTCTTCGTCCGCCATATCCACATCATGCAAGAATATAGAAGCTGTGGCGAAGTTCCTTGACTATTCGTATTCGGAGGAAGGCAGGCTTCTCGACAACTTTGGAATCGAAGGTGACACTTATGTGATGGTCGACGGATATCCCCAGTATACTGACAAGATAGTTCCGACCGGAGATGATGGCCTCACAAGCGAAGGCTACACGATCAGTCAGGCCCTGAGCATGTATACGAGGACCTATGCTACCGGAGGCTACATCCAGGATCCCAGGTATCTCGAGCAGTACTATTCACTGCCTGAGCTCCAGGAGGCTATCAATCTTTGGGCACAGACGGATTACGGCAAATATATCTATCCTCCCGCAACCACGACAGCCGAGGAGGCTTCCGAGCTTGCCACAATCATGAACAACATCAATACCTACGTAGATGAGATGGAGTCGAAGTTCATCACTGGAGTAACGAGCCTGGATGAGTATGATGAATATGTTGCCCAGCTTGAGAAGTTTGGAATCGAAAGAGCCATCGAGATAAAGCAGCAGGCATACGACAGGTACATGGCGAAATAATACAGCCTTGTGCTGTTGACAGGGTGGTCCGAAGGCGGGGGTCCGATTCCCCCGCTGTCAATTTTGGGAGAAAACGATGGAAAGCATTGAAAACGCCTTGAGCCTTGTGGATTTTTCATATCCGGGCCTCGAAGACGCCTGTAAAGCGTATGAAAGCAATGATCATGAGCTTGCTTTCAATCTTGTTGTGGAGCATTTCCGCAACAGGAAATATCCGAAATACCTTTTTGACAGGGAGACGGCATCCTTCATTGATTCACCCCTCGTGTTCGAGGAGGCGGAAAAGACCATGAGGCATTTCATCTTCGGTCACCAGTTCGACGGACCCATAGTATGGAACTACAATCCCACCGCCGACACCAGCAGGGACAACGAGTGGACATGGTCGCTGTACCGCACCATCTATTGGCAGCCCCTCGCAAGGGCCTACGCACTGACAGGGGATGAAAGGTATGTGCGTGAATTCGTCTCGCAATTCAAGGGGTTCTATGAATTCTGGCCTGCAAAGGCGCATATCGAGAATACCGAGTTCGAGCTCAAGACACCGTTCCCCGGTCACGCCTGGAGGACGATAGAGGCCGGGATAAGGATCTACACCACATGGCTTCCTTGCCTGGAGATCTTCAGAAAAAGCGAAAGTTTGGATGATGCTTTCTGGGCCTGCTTCCTGTCGTCCATAAACGATCATGCAACGTTCCTCATGGGGCATTACAGCAATCATAACAGGTCCTCCAACTGGCTCAGCATGGAGGCCAGCGCACTCTTGCAGATGGGTATCATGTTCCCTGAGCTCAAAGGATCACAGGTCTGGAAGGATACCGGATACAAAAGGGTGATGCATGAGATTCCGTATTGTTTCGACTCCGACGGAGTGCATATGGAACGAACGCCAATCTATCATTTGGTTGCCTCGATTGCATTCCTGCAGGCTGTGCTTTTGTGCCGGAACAACGGAATATATGTTCCGGATTATGCGATGTCGGTGATTGAAAAGTCTGCGGAGTTTCTTTTAAGGATTGTCAAACCTGATTTCTCCACACCGATGCTTGGGGATGCCGACAGGGATGATTTCCTTTCGGAACGTGCGGACACATCGACATACGAGGGGATGAACCTCTCGTTCTTCCCTGACGACCTGAATGAGATAAGGGGCTATTTTTCGCTCATGGCCCGTCTGACCGGCAGAAAGGATTTCCTGTTCCTTGCCACTGGTGGAAAAGAGGGCAGTGCTCCTGAAAACAATTCTTCGGCACTCCTCGAGGCCGGCATTTTTGCAACACGGACCGGCATGCGTGAAAATGACAGCTTCCTCATGACGCAGATGATCCGGTTGGAGAGGGGGGAGAGGAGCACCCATTCGCACAACGATACTGGCCATGTCGAGCTCATGCTCGACGGGGAGGACATCCTCATCGATTGCGGAAGATACATATACAATTCCTCGATATGGAAGGACTGGAGGCACTATTTCACATCCGTGAAGGCGCACAACACCCTTTACGTCGACGATCACAACATGGGCGATGTCCCGGAGGTGCAGCGTGTCCGCGGTGTCAGGGGTGTTGTCCATGAATTCACTGATAATGGTGCATACCGTGTGATAGACATATCCCACAACGGATATGTATTCATGGATGATCCTGTTTTCCACAGAAGGCAGATCGTGCTTGTTCCTGAAAAAAATTCATGCATTGTGGTCGATTATGTACGTGGAGAAGGAAGAAGCAGCCATGATTTCCGCTTCTATTGGAATTTTGCTTCCGAAAATCTGTCAAAAGGGGATGGGACCTTCGTGTATTCGACCAAAAAGGGGAGAAGATACGTTTTCTCGTACGTTTCTGATAATGACGTCTGGGAGGATGGAATTCTCTGCGGCTCTTCTGATCCGATCGGAGGCTGGGCTTCTTTTGGTTATCCTATCAAGCAGCCGGTTGCACAGCTGTGCGTGAGGTCTTCCTGCAAGGCCCCGTTCATCATGGCCAGCCTTATCGGAAAAGAGGATGTATGTTCCTCGGTGAGCATGAACGATGGTGCTGTTCATGCGGATATCGGCGGCATCAGGCTCTGTTTGTCTGAAAAGGGGGTTGCAAGGATATGAGGTTCGGCATATGCATGGATATTGCCAAGGCTGAAGGGCTCGACCGCCTCGGATTCGATTATTTTGAAGGAAAGCTCAATGCGATAGCAAAGCTTGATGAGGATGACTTCAACAGCGTGCTTTCCACCCTTGGCGGGTGCAGGACGAAGGTGGAGGCATGCAGCCTCCTTTTCCCGAAGGACATGGTCCTGATAGGGGATGGTGCGGTTTCCGACGACGCTCTTTGCGCCTATCTGCACCTTGCTTTTTCAAGGATGGAGCGTCTTGGGGCCGATGTGGCCGTATTCGGAAGCGGCAAGTCGAGGTTCGTGCCGCAGGGGATGTCATACCGTACCGCGTTTTCGATCCTTGTGGATAGGACCAGGATCATCGGAAGGATTGCTGAGGAGCATGGGATCACGGTGGCCATAGAGCCGCTGAACCGCAACGAGACCAATTTGATCAATTCCATTACGGAGGGAGCCATTCTACAGGAATGTGTGGGCATGGATTCCGTTTCGCTTCTTGCAGACATGTTCCACATGTGCGGCGAATGTGAGGATATGAAGAGGATCGGGCTGGTCTCACCGCTTTCCCACGTCCATGTCGCACTTGCATCATCAAGGGCATTCCCGACGCATAGGACGGAGGAGCTTGTGGAGTTTTTTAAGAATCTGAAGGCTGCAGGATACTGTGGCAGGATGAGCATAGAAGGCAAGAGCGGGGATGTCGTGTCCGATTCGCTTGAGTCGCTGAAGGTCCTTTCGGAATTGGACAAGGAGGAGTTATGAACAAGGTAAGGATTGGAATCATCGGATATGGCAAGATGGGAAGCCAGCACACCCGTGCGTTTCTCGACAACAAGGTGCCGAATGCGGTTTTGACATGCATAGCGGACATCGATCCGAAACGCCTCGATGCTGCCCGACAGCTCTGCGGGGAGTCGGTTTCGCTCTTTTCTTCCGCCGAAGATCTTATTGCCTCCGGATGCTGTGATGCGATAATCCCGACTGTTCCCCATTACTACCATCCGCTTTATGCAATCGAGGCGTTCAACGCCGGCTTGCATGTCCTTTGTGAAAAGCCCGCCGGGGTCTACACGAAGCAGGTCGAGAAGATGAACGAGGTTGCCGCAAAAAGCGGGAAGGTGTTCGGGATAATGTACAACCAGAGGACGAACCCTCTTTATCAGAAGGCGCGTGATCTGGTCAAAAGCGGCGAGGTGGGGGAGATAATCCACACCAATTGGATCATCACAAACTGGTACCGGTCCCAGAGCTATTACGACCAGAGCTCGTGGAGGGCCACCTGGAAGGGAGAGGGCGGAGGTGTGCTTCTGAACCAGAACCCCCACAACCTCGACCTTTTCCAGTGGATATGCGGCATGCCGAGCCGTGTCAGGGCCGACGTCTATTACGGCAAACACAGGAAGATCGAGGTTGAGGACGACGTATATGCCCTTTTCGAATATCCGAACGGTGCCACGGGATCCTATACCACCACAATCGCAGACACCCCGGGCACGAACCGTTTTGAGATAAGTGGGACGAAAGGAAAACTTGTCATTGAGAACGACAAGCTGGAGTTTTTCCGTCTGAGGGAGGATTCCATATCTTTCAACAATCGTTACAAGGGTGGGATTGGCCAACCAGAATGTTGGAAATGCGAAATCCCGATAAAGGGCACCTATACATCCCATCCCGGGCTTATCCGGAATTTCTGTGATGCCGTACTTGGCAACACTCCTTTGCTCGCTCCCGGAGAGGAGGGTATACTCGGATTGTCGATATCCAATGCGATCCATCTTTCCTCGTGGCTTGGCGGAAAATGGATAGACCTGCCGATCGATGGTGATCTGTTTGCTGAAAAACTTGCAGAAAAGTGTGGAGGTAGTCTTCCGTTATAATCATGGGAAAAAAGAGAAGCTTCAAATACAACGTTCTTAAAACCTGGAGTTTTTCATATCTTGTCGTGTTTGTGATTCCGATACTGCTTTTCCTCGTGTTCATATCGTTGAGCATATCGTTGCTTGACAGGGAGGTGGGTTATTACAATTCCTTGGCCATAGAGCATGTCGGTTCACAATTCGACAAGGTTTTTCAACAGATCAACCAGGCGGCCGAGGAATTCCTTCTGGATGACAGCATTTCGTCGTTCACCGGATATGACGACGTTTCAGACATACCTTCGTTCTATCTTTATCAGGAGGTGGCTTCGATATCCAGGATAGTCAATTCCCAGAGCGTTGTGGAAGGATTGATTCTTTTTTCTCCGGATCTTGATCTCTATCTCAGCGGCGAACATTACGGACGGATATCCTTTTTGTCCGATATCAAGGAATACTCCATGGAGATGACAAGCGGGGATGTGGAGGAAATTTTTCTACAGCATTCCAATTTCATGCAGATCTTCGATGCTTCGTTTTCGCTTCCGTCGGGAAACCTGGTTCGCAGGATGCTCGTTGTGAGACCTTTGAATTTCGCCGAAATCGGCAGGCGCAACAGGTTTTATGTGGCAGCGGTCGTGAACATTGCCGATATCCTTGGGTCAAGCACCAACTATGACCCCTACCATGATCTGATGATTTTCAGCAGGCTCTCAGGAGAAATGGTGTATGACATATCGGATTCGGATGACATAGATGATTTCAAGCTTGATGAGATAGTAGGCAGCAGCGGTGAATTAAGGGACAGCATGACGGCGGTTCAGGAATCAAAGGATTCCAATTTCGTATATGTCGTGAGAATCGACAAGGCGCAGTACTTCCGGATGATCTACCTCCTGCTTGTACTTGCACTGGCGTATGTTGCCTTCACAATTGTATTCGGATTCATATTCTGTCTGAGGAACATCAGGCGGAATTGGAAAGAGCTTTCCTTTGCGATCGAGAAGACCGGAGCCGATACGGAACAGGCGGAAAACATCTATTCTCCGTTCGTATCCTCCGTCTCGCGGCTTGAGGAGGAGAAGGCTGGCCTGAGCATGATCGTCGCCTCGCAGACCGACAGTCTCAAGACAAGCATGATTGAAAAGCTCGTGCTTGCCCAGGATGATGCCGAGTTCATTTCAAAAAGAGCTCTTCAGGAATGCGGTATAGAATTCGTTTCAGATGTCTTTTTGATTTATCTTGTATGCGGAGAGGAAGGTTTTGACGTTGAGAAGCTTGTCATCGACACGTTTGCTTCCTCCTCCGTCCATGTGTATCCATTCTCCTCGGCGCATGGTTCTGCCTTTCTTTTCAACTTCCTTGTGTCTTCAGGTTTTGATGAATCGAGGACTTATCACGACATAGCCATACAATCCAAGGGCATGATGGCCGCACATCCGGAGATAACCGATGCCGCCGCCTCTGATCTTGCAAACGGGCTTTCTGGAATCGGAACCGCATACCTCGATACGATAAACACCCTGGAGTATAAGAAAAGCAACATGTTGAGGGAATTCGTCTTCTACCGTGATATCGTTGAAATGTCCAAACATGCGAGATTCTCCTATCCTTCCGAGGTCCAGTATACGATTGCCAAGGCGGTCGAGGAGGCGAAAGGGGATGAGGCGGTGGAGGCCATCCGCAGCATAGTGGACGAGAACAGGGCGAACGGAGTCTCTCCTCGTCATATGAGGTACCTTCTTTTCAGTATCGCCAATACTGTCCTGAGGATATCACAGAAGCTCGAGGACAGATATCCGGGGCTCAAGGCGCTTCAGATACCGCCGATAATGCAGACAAGGAATTTCGAGGCATCGCAGTTGCGCCTCGAGGAAAATGTGAAGTCGCTTTGCGAATCCGTTATCGAGATGAAGAACATAGTCGGAGATATCACGAAGGAGAACTACTCGTTATATGCGAATGCTCTGGCGTTGATTTCCTCCCGCTATTGCGATGCGCAGCTCAATGTTTCCGAGATTGCGGACCACCTCGGGGTCTCCATCGCCTTCCTTTCCAAGGTTTTCAAAAAATACCATAACATGAACATTTCCGATTACATATCGCGTTACAGGGTGCAGGAGTCGAAGAAGCTGTTGCTTGAAAAAGTCAGCATAAACGAGATTGTCGAGCTTTGCGGCTTCGGATCACTCCGTACGTACATGAGGGTCTTTAAGAAATTCGAAGGGGTGACTCCCGGGAAATACAGGGTTTTGAATTCGGAGGAATTATGAACAGGAGATTGCGTGTCGCGGTCATCGGGTGCGGGGCCGTGTCGAAGAACCATGGAAAGGCATTGACGAACAACAGGTATGCCGATCTTGTATATGCCGTAGACAAGGAGATTGACAGGGCTGAGGAGTTCTGTGGCAAATACGGTGGAACACCCCTTTGTGATTACCGTCTTCTTTTTGACAAGGACATAGACGTGGTCCATGTCGTGACTCCGCATGACACCCATTGCAGGATTGCGGTGGATCTTATGGAGCATGGCATGGATGTGTTCTGTGAGAAACCGCTGGCAATAACAGTCGGAGATGCGGAATACATGATCAAAAAGAGCAGTGAGACGAAAAGACGGCTCGGTGTATGTTTCCAGAACCGTATGAATCTTGCAAGTGTTGAGGCGAAGAGGATAATGGACGAGGGCGTCTACGGGCGTCTTGTAAGTGCCATGGCGTTCGTTGCCTGGGACAGGCACGGCACATATTATTCGGCCAGTCCGTGGCGCGGAACCTACGAGCACGAGGGAGGCGGGTGCATAATAAACCAGTCCATACACACCCTCGACCTTCTCGACTATCTAACCGGCGGGGTGGAGTCGCTTGCGGCGGTGGATGCGCGTTTGAGGGAGACCGACGACTACGAGGTGGATGATTTTGCGATGATCCTCTTTCGTCTGAAGTGCGGTGTGGATGCAGTCGGGTTCTGCACCAACTGCTATCCCGATTCAAAGGCATGTACCGTGGAGCTCCGTCTTGAAAAGGCGGTTCTGACCGTCAAACAGAGCGGATTGACGATTGAGGAGAGGGATGGAAATGTCATATTCCACCAGGCCGAGACCCTGAGCGGGGAGAAATCGGAGTGGGGGGTATCCCACTCGGCCCTCATCAACGAGTTTTATCGTTCGATAATCGAAGACCGTCCGTTCATCTGTGATTGCTCCACTGGTCTGGCTGCGGTCAGGATTGTGAACGCGATACAGCATTCGAAAGGGAAATTCATCAAATTGGGAGAATGAGATATGTCGGGACATGAGAAATTCTGTTTTAAGAGCAGCGATGATCTGCTGCGGAAGATAAGCGACCTTGGTGTCGGGATTCCTTTCAGTGGGGATACCTCGATACTTTCCTCGCCATTGTTGATAAATGGAAAAAAATGCCAGAACCGTTTTGCAATCCTTCCCATGGAAGGATGCGACAGCAACTTGGACGGATCTCCGTCGGATCTGGTTCGAAGAAGGTATGCAAGGTTTTTTGAAGGAGGTGCGTCCCTTGTCTGGTGGGAGGCCAATGCCGTGGTACCTGAAGGAAGGGCGAACGAACATCAGATGATGATCACCGATGACAATGCGGAAAGCTTTGCATCCCTTCTTTCGGATGTCGGGCAGAAGGCGTTGGAGAAAAACGGTTACAAGCCGGTTTCCATACTGCAGCTCACACATTCCGGAAGATATTCCCGTCCGAAGGGACATGCTGCCGCCCCCATTGTACCGCAGCATGATCCGATTCTGGATCCTCGTGTCGGACTTAAAGGGGATGAGGAGGTCGTCAGCGACGAATATCTCGAATCCCTGGTCGAAAGATATGTCCACTCGGCCTTGTTGGCCAAGCAGGCGGGGTTCGATGGAGTGGATGTCAAGGCCTGCCACAGATATCTGCTTTCAGAGCTTCTGGCAAGCCACACAAGGAGTGGAAGGTATGGTGGGAGCTTTGAGAACAGGACACGTCTGATTCTCGATATCATCCGCGCGATAAGAAAGGAGGTGGGATCCGACTTCATCGTCGCCTGCAGGTTCAACGTGTTCGATGCCCATCCGTATCCATACGGGTTCGGTGAGGATGTGAATGATTTTTGGAAGTTCGATCCTTCAGAACCGATGGCTTTCGTGAAGGCCGTTGTCGCGGAAGGGGTTTCCCTTTTGTCGAATTCCGCAGGAAACCCATATTACATCTATCCGCAGGTGACAAGACCGTTCGATACTTCCTCGATGGGGATCCCTACTCCGGACGAGCATCCGCTTGAGAGCATCGCACGTCTTTTCTCGTTCACCGAGAAGGTGCAGCAGGCCGCAGGTGACATCCCGGTCATTGGCAATGGATACACATGGCTCAGACAGTTCATTCCACAGGTCGCCGCCGCAAATATCACCCTTTCCCGCTGTTCGATGGTCGGACTTGGAAGGGAGGCGATCGCTTATCCCGATTGCGTGAGGGACATACTTGTCTCCGGAGGAATGGATTCGAGAAAATGCTGCATAACCTGTTCCAAGTGTACCCAGATAATGCGGGATCATGGCATGACAGGATGTGTCGTCAGGGATGCCGATGTTTATGCGCCGTTGTATAGACAGGCAAGAAAGGAAGCGGAGGAACGCGAGAATGGCTAAGATTGCTATAGTTACGGGAGGAACACGCGGCATAGGGCTTGCGATTTCAAAACGTCTTGCTTCCGACGGCTATCAGGTTGTCGCCGTCGGACGGAAAAGCCTGTCGGATGTATTGCCTGTCCTGAAGGAGATTTCCAAGGAACCGGTCGGAACACGCTATATCCAGGCCGATGTCTCTTCATCCGACGATAGGAAACGTATCGTTTCTGAAACCGTTGAGGCCTTCGGACGCATAGACCTCCTTGTCAACAATGCCGGGGTTGCTCCGAAAAACAGGGCCGACATCCTTCAGATGGAAGAGGAAAGCTGGGATTATGTCATCGACACGAATACGAAATCGAACATGTTCCTCACCCAGGAGGTTGCGAAGGTGATGATAGGCCAGCCTGTCCTGTATAGGAAAAGAGGGACCATCATCAATATTTCATCATGCTCCGCAGAGGTCTCGTCCACGAACAGGGCCGAGTACTGCGTATCTAAAGCAGGCATATCGATGCTCACGACGCTTTATGCAGATGCTTTGAGCAAATATGGGATATATGTCCACGAGGTACGTCCAGGCGTGATAAAGACCGATATGACGAGTACGGTGGTGGGAAAATACGACAGCCTGATAGAATCAGGAGTGTTTCCGATTGCACGGTGGGGATATGGTGAGGATGTGGCCAACGCCGTTGCCATATTCGCCTCTGACGAATTGTTGTATACGACCGGAAATCATATCGATGTGGATGGTGGTTTCCACATACGGAGGCTCTGATGGTCGAGAAGACATACAAGACCGTCGTCGTCGGATCGGGGGCTGCCGGTCTCAATGCCGCCGACTGCCTGTACGATTTCGGGGAAAGGGATTTCGTCCTCATCACCGAAAGCCTTTTCTACGGAACAAGCCGCAACACGGGATCTGACAAACAGACATACTACAAGCTGTCGCTTTCCGGATCGGATCAGGACAGCGTCGGGAAAATGGCTCTGGATTATTTCAACGGCGGTGCCGTCGACGGTGAGCATGCCCTTGTCGAAGCGGCTCTTTCCGCACAGGGCTTTTTGAAACTTGCTTCCCTCGGGGTACCTTTCCCGAAGAACAGGTATGGGGAGTATGTAGGGTACAAGACCGATCACGACCCTTGCAGAAGGGCCACGAGCGCAGGACCCTATACCTCAAAATACATGAGCGAGGCGCTTTTGGACTCGGTGCGAAGAAAGCATGTCGAAATACTGGAGGATCTGATGCTGGTTAGGATACTCACATGCGGCGACGAGCTTTCGGCCCTCCTGTTCATTGAGCGCAGCACCGGGGAACCCGTGCTCGTCCATGCCTCATATCTCATCCTTGCTACCGGAGGTCCTGCAGGAATATATCGGATGAGCGTTTACCCCGAAAGCCAGTTCGGGGCTTCGGGTGTCGCCTTTGAGGCCGGATGCAGGGGGAAGAATCTGACCGAGTGGCAGTACGGGCTCGGCTCCGTCAGGCCGAGATGGAATGTATCCGGTTCATATATGCAGGTCCTGCCGAGATTTGTTTCTGTCGACAAAGAAGGTGAGCATGACTTTCTTTCAGAATTTCCTCTTGACCGGCTGGAGATGCTCAGAAGGATTTTTCTGAAAGGATATCAATGGCCATTCGACGTTCGCAAGATCGAAAACGGCTCATCATTGATAGATGTGCTGTGTTATCTGGAACTGGAGAAGGGAAGGAAGGTCTATCTTGATTTCATGCATAATCCTGATCTTGGGCCAATCCCATGGTGCGACCTCGATCAGGAGGTTGGTGACTATTTGAGAACATCTGGATCGATGCAGGACACACCGGTTGAAAGGCTCGAGCATCTGAACATGCCTGCATACAGTTTCTACAAGGAAAAAGGAATCGATCTTGAGAAGGAGATGCTTGAGATATCCCTATGTGCCCAGCATAACAACGGCGGCATTTCCATCGATCTGTGGTGGAGGACGGATGTAAAGGGAATGTTCGTCGTCGGTGAGGCCGCAGGCTCGCATGGAATATACCGCCCGGGAGGAAGCGCACTGAATGCATCCCAGGCCGGATCCTACCGTGCCGCCGAATTCATTTCCCGTTCAAAGACGGTCCCGGCATCGAAGCCCTTCGCCAAAAGCAGGCTTGACGAGATTTTGTCCATCATCAGTGCTGCTGTGGGGAATGACGGTATCGACGCGGAAAAGGAATACCTGAGGATGAAGGACGTCATGAGCCTGGCCGCCTCCTGCATAAGGGATGTTCCGGGGATGGAAAAGGCTTTGGACGAGGTTGTGAAATGCCTTGCCGCCTTCTCCTCTTACAGGGTCGGACACAGGAACAGGATATGGATGCTTTTCGAGTTCCGGAATGCGCTTGTGACACAGAAGGTTTATCTTTCCGCCATGATCGATTATGCAAAAAGGGTTGGGAAAAGCAGGGGAGGAGCACTATATTCCCGTAAGGATGGCGCTGTGCATCCTGCCCACCTCGATGACAGGTTCCGTTACAATCTTGAAGACGACCCGTTGGAAAGCATGGTCCAGGAGGCATGGCTGGATCCCGGGGAAAACGTGCGGATAAGCTATCGGAGACCGCACCCGATCCCCTGTGACGACAATTTCTTTGAGAATGTCTGGACACGTTACCGCAAGGATGGATGCGTGTATTGACCTTGCGATCGTTTTTCTTCTTCGTGCCGGAGGTCTGATGCCCTCCGGCACTTTTGCATCAATATGTCCTGTATGCATATACTGTTATATTTGGTATTGCTTAATTGCTTTTCCTATAACCAATAAATTGATTGTAAACCGAATATGCGCATGCCGGTTCACTGCTTTTTGCGAAAGGAGTTTTTCATGAATGACTCTTCATTGGAAACGCCGGACGGCAGGAATGGGCTGTCCGAGCTGCAGGAAATTGGAAGGAGATTGGAAAAGAATATGGAAAGAAACCGACGATTGATCATTATCGACCTGATGTTTTCCATCCTGCTTGCCGCTGTGCTTGTGATTTCAAGCTGCAGCATGGGGCTTGAGGGTCTGTTTGATGATGGAGGACAATACTCAGACAAGGATCTGGAGGGACTGACTTTTGAAAGCACCGACGCGTGTCTTGGATTTGTCTCCCTGGCATTCGGCAAAGACGGGACGGTATTTGTTTCCGAAGGAGGCAGGGCCCCTGCCGTCAAAGCGGCATACAGCGAAGGGAAGATGACATACAAAGGCGTCGAATATACGTTGGAGCTATGGCTTTTCTATGACTATATGGAGGTCTTCGCTCCCGATGGAACAAGTGCAGTGTTCCATCTCTGACCACCAAGCCATGCTGTTTTCCTCCGTTTTTTCTTGAAAAAAAAATATTGTGGAGGTAAAAGAAAAAAAAGGACTGGTGGTTTTGAAGACAGGGATTACGGATTCTGGCGGTGGCTTCAGGGATATCTACGGGGTCGGGGTGCTTGATTATTGCCTCGACCATGGCATTTCCTTCGACCTCTGCCTGGCTGTTTCCGCAGGAGGGGCCAACATGGCTTCCTTCATAGCCGGTCAAAGGGGACGTAACCTGAAATTCTATACGGAGTACGGAAAGAGGAAGGAGTACATAAGCCTGAAGAACTTTATCAAGACAGGCTCCTACATAAATCTTGACTATGCCTACGGTTATCTGTCCAATGACGGCGGGGAGTACCCTCTGGACTACGATGCCTTTGAAAGAAATCCTGCCGATTTGATAGTCGTCGCGGAGGAGGCTGCAAGCGGTAGGACAAGGTATTTCCGAAAGGCGGATGTGCACAGGAACGACTACGGGATCTTCATGGCCACCGCGGCCCTTCCAGGGATAAACCGCCCGTATGTGAGGGACGGCATCGAGTACTTTGATGGAGCGCTTGCGGATCCTGTGCCGATTGACAAGGCGCTCGAGGAGGGGTGCGACCGCATCGTCGTCCTGCTCAGCTATCCGTTGGCGAAGGAGAGAAGGGGAGGAAAGGACAGGGCGATGGCGAAGGTCATCGAGAAAAGATATCCGGCTGCGGCCGGCAATCTCAGGCTGAAGGCGGAACGGTACAACGAAGGCGTGAGAAAGGCTCTGGCTCTCGAGAAGGAGGGCCGGGCGCTCATTCTGGCTCCGGAGGATACCGACGGTGTGCGCACGATGAGCCGTGGCACCAAGACGTTGCTGAAGCTTTACGAGAGAGGTTACAAGGACGGTTGCAAGCTTCTTGCCTGGTTCAGATGACCTTCTTTGCCTTCCATCTGCCGCTTTTATACCGGATCATGTAGAGCGTGCCTCTGAAAATCCAGTCCGCATACATCGAATACCATACTCCGTCGACACCGAATCCGAAGAATTTGATGAGTATGAAGGAAAGCATGACGCGGAATATCCACATCGAGGAGATCGACGTGAAGAGGATGAACTTGACATCCCCCACCGCCTTCAGTGTGTTTGGAAGGGTGAATGCGAACGACCAAAGCAACGTGCATGATATCAGGCACAGCCTGCAGATCGGGATCGCGGTCTCTATGCTGCCGGCCTCAAGGCCGTACAGTGCTATGAACGACGGGGTTGCGATGTATAGGGGGACGCTCAGGATGAACGTCGAGAGGATGTTGAGTAATACGAGCAGCCTCGTGTAGTAGGAGATGTCGCGGAAGTTGTTGTTCCCCCTGCATTGGCCGATGATCGTGATGAGTGCCAGGTTTATTCCGTTTCCTGCTATGTTCGCATATGCGTTGTAGTTGTTTGTGACCGCATTTATGGCGATTGCGCTCGTTCCGAGGCTTGCTATCAGCGACTGCACCATGATCTTGCCGAACTGGAACGTGGCCCCCTCTATGCCTGATGGAAGAGCTATCCTCAGTATCTTTTTTGCCAGCATGGACGAAAACGGGGTTCCGAGCATGCCGGATGTGGACAGCTCCTCTGTCTTCTTCCTCATCAGGAAGTACATCGCGAAGAATCCTGCGATCCTCGATGCGAGCGATGCGATGCCCGCACCCTGCGGCCCCATGCCGAATATGTAGATCAGAACGGCGTTGCCGCATATGTTTATCGCGTTCATCAAAAACGCCACGGCCATGGTCCTGGCGCTGTTGCCCTCGCTTCTGGAGGTTGCGGTGAGACAGGAAAAAAGAGCAAGAAACGGATATGATATGATCACCGGGACAAAGTACTGGTCCGTGTACGTCCTCACCTCCGGGGTGATCGACCCGAACACCTTTCCGATCATCCCACGTCTGAGGGGAAGAAGGAACAGTGAAAGCAGCATGGAGATCGCGAATGTGATGTAGAGAAGGTTCGCGGCGCTCTTCCTGGCCATGTCCTTGTCACCTTTTCCGAGGTATTGTGATATCACGACCGCCCCTCCTGTCGCGAATGCGCTGAACACCTGTATGAAAAGGAGTGACACCGTGTCGACAAGCGATACGGCCGACACGGCGGCTTCCCCGCAGCTTGCGACCATGATCGTGTCGGCCATCCCGATGGTCATGTTCAGCAGTGATTCCATTACAAGGGGTATGATAAGCTTTCTCAAATCACGTCCTGTGAACTGGTGTTTTTTTTCCATGCTCCTTCCTTATCGCGCAATCTAATACTTTTACCGATGCTTTACAATAACTTTTTCAAATTGTTTTTTGCGCCACGGCCCTTCCTGGTTGTATAATCCTGATTATCAAGCGGAGGTTGCCATGCAGGAGTTCAAAACAGGGATAACACGTTTCAGCGGCAATATCTACGCAATCGACCAGGAGATGGTGAGGGCGTATGTGGTGGTCGGAGAAGAAAAGGCCTTGTGTTTCGATTTCGGCGTCGCCCCCGTGGATTTCAAGTCGCTGCTCGGACGGATAACCCGTCTGCCCGTGGTTTTTGTCCTCAGCCATGCCGACAGGGACCATGTCGCGAACATCGGTTGTGCGGAAAAAGTATTTGTGGACGAAATGGAACTTCCATATCTGAATGATCTTCCCGGCTCCAAATTGGTTCCGGCAAAAGAGGGGATGGTGTTCGACCTCGGGGGCTTGAGCCTCGAGGTTGTGTCCACGCCTGGGCATACTCCGGGGTCGATATCGCTTCTGTGGAGGGATGGGAGGATCCTTTTTTCCGGGGATACGGTGTCATACGGGCCGGTATACATGTTCGGACCTTCAAGAAATCTCGACCAATACATCGAATCGCTTGAAAAGCTTCTGAAAATGGCTGAAAAAGGTGTGTTTTCCGACATATATCCATCACACAACCTCTCTCCGATAAAAACGGGGGCGATAAAGGAGCTCATCACCGTGTCTGAGGAAGTAAGGGACGGCTCTGCAATCGGAATGCCTCCCGGAAGGGATTTCCCCGGATTCGACGGTGTAAGACTGTTCAGCTACGGCAAATGTGGGATTTTTTTCAAATGATGGAAGGGCGGCCGGCAGTGATATTCATGGCTATGGCTTTCAATACAATATGATGGAATGTTTCTTTGTGAGCCGGAGTTCTTTTCCAAGAAGCTCGTCACAACACCATATCCTGCCGGCTTTGTCCGTCAGCCTGTATTCCCCGGAATGGAATTTCCTGTGGCATGTCGGACAAAGGCACAGCATGTTTGATTTCAAATCCGGCCCGCCCTTGCTCAGTGGTTGTATGTGGTGTATGTCGGCGCTCATGTAGCTCCAGCTTGTTTTTCTTGGCAAGGAGACGTTCCAGCCTGTCCTCAACACCACTTCCCCGCATATCTGGCATCTGAAATCATACAGGCTTTTCAATGTTTCCTTGATTGTCGTGCTGCTGTAAAACACCTCTTTATCCTTCAGATACAGCTTGCCGATACCATGAACATCTTCCAGACAGAGAAGTTTGTTATTGATCTCATCATCCAGACTCTCTTTTGCGACAAGGCTGTTTCTGATCCAGTTCTGCTCTCTGATTGAGCTTTCAGGATAGTTTTGCCTTATTTCTCTCAATGTGCAGTTTTTCTCAATTCCATTTTCCATGTCCGTTTTTTTTGCATGTTCCAAATAATAATAGAAAACAACACAGTAATCGGGATTCCGACACAATGGTTGGAAAAAGGAGATTATTTCATCCAGGGACCAGTCTTGGAAAAAACCTTGGTGCTTCCGTGTCAATCCCAAATAACGATATATGCCGAAGGATTGATACCCATTCGAGGATTTGTCCGAGGGCATTCCCAATAGCGAGACATCCATATCCCTTGTGCTTGTTCCACCGTGTAGCCAGCAATAAACCACGGCCGCCCTTTGGTCTTCCGAATAATAATTGAACTCTCTGGGTCTTGTCTTATTGAAGTCTAGGGGAGGAAATGTTTCCAGCGGCGAATGATGTTTCATGAAACAATTATAAACATAAACAAGAATTTCCGCAGCAGAAACAGAATCTCAAAGCATTTTTGAAATGTTGCGCTTGATTTCCTCAACAACCAACATGTCCGCAGGAAGCCATTTGACCGAATCTATTTCCTCCATCGACAGCCATCTGGCATCATCATGTTCCTTGAGCGTCAGCTTTCCTTCAATGACAGTTGCGGTGTAGCAGTCCATGACCAGATGGAAGTCAGGATATTGGTATTCTATTGTGGCAAGGAAAGAATCGATTTTTATCCCTGCATCCAGTTCTTCTCGGATTTCTCTGATCAAGGCTTCTTCCCCGGTCTCTCCTGCCTCTCTTTTTCCTCCGGGGAATTCCCACATGCCTTTTAATTCCCCGCATCCCCTGCGGGTGGCATAGACCCTGCCGTCGTCATGGATGATGGCTGCACTCACACGTATGGTTTTCATCAGATACGACTATACCAAAAAAAAGAGTTGTTGTGTTTGTTCAACAATCCGTTTCACGGTTTTCTCTTTTATCCAGAATGCCTTTCATGTTGAAAATGTATTCTCTCATGTCCGCCACATCCTTTTTCAACTCATAAAATGCAATCAAAAAGAAACCGCCTGTGCACATTACCAGCGTGAATAAAATCAAGAATACATAGAAAACCATGTTGATTATGACTATTTCCATGGAATCAAAATAATAGTATATTCCGACGCCAACCATATACATATTGAAAAAAACTGCAGCAAGGATTGCAATAAGTAACATTAACACGATTTCAATTATTCCAATGAGCTTGAGCATTCCTTAAACCTCCCGTAATAATGATATCAGCCCCAACGGAAGAGAATGCAAGCATAATTGTTTTTTACTTTGTTCAATAACTAAGGCAATGATGATATATTATGGATGGACAGAAGGTCTTGGAGATGATGGATGGTTATAGGTGAATTCAACGAATCATATCCTCCTCTCATGGACGGGGTCGGTCAGGTTGTGGAGCATTACACCCATGATCTTGATGCGATGGGACATGAGGCTTATGCCGTTGTGGCCGGGGATGCGGATGCTCCGCGTTATGATGAAAGCGTAGGGGAGAAGAACACAATCCGGACAAGAATGTATGCACTTCCGGTTGTGAAGCCATATGGTATCGTGCATGTGTCCAGGAAGGTAAGAAAGGAAGTCGGAAAAATCCCATTCGACATCGTACATGCCCATTCGCCCTTTTACATGGGCTCTTTTGCGGAAAAAATCGCAAGGAAAAGGAACATACCGCTTGTCTCAACGTTCCACAGTCAGTTCAAGGACGACATACGCGGAGCGGTTCATAGCAGGCTGATCGCCAACATCGCGGTGAAGTTCCTCATGCGTCATTACAGGAAGGCCGACGAAGTCTGGGCTCCCAGCCTGGGAAGTGCCCGGGTGTTACGCGAATATGGTTACAAGGGCGAGGTTTTTGTTGTCGAAAACGCCTGTGACATGCCTCTTTTGGACGAGAAGGAGAAGCGGATGCTCGCAGATGAAGGCCTTTCCCTCATTGGAGCAGGGGATGGGAATATCCCTATTCTTCTGTATGTCGGACAGCTTAAGGTTGAAAAGAACATCATGTTGATCTTGAAATCGTTGAAGGTGTTGAGGGATTCCGGTTTCCATTTCCTCATGGTGTTCGTCGGAAGCGGTCCCGATAGGGGACATATGGATTCATATGTGGAAAGACACGGCTTGTCCGATTGTGTGAGGTTTGTAGGAAAGATAACCGACAGGGAGGTTCTTAAAAGCTATTATGCTGCGGCGTCACTTTTTCTTTTTCCGTCGTTTTATGATACATTCGGAATAGTGAAGGTTGAAGCTGCGGCATTTTCGGTACCTGTCGTATTTGTCTCAGGCAGTTGCATTTCGGAAGGGATTGCGGATGGGGTTAACGGTTTTGTTGCGGAAAACGATCCTGAGGCATATGCAGGGAAGATCATTTCCGCATTGGCCGACGAGGAATTGTTGGAAAAAGTCGGCCTTGGTGCCAGAAATACCCTTTACAGGACTTGGGACATGGTTGCAACCGAAGTTGAGGCGAGATACAAGGCGTTAGTTGAGAAAAGCAAGTTAAAAAAAGGAGAGCTGTGCAATGGATGATCGCATTTTAGTTGTCGTGGACATGCAGAACGACTTCATCACTGGTCCGTTGTCTTCCCCCGAGGCTCCGGGTATATTGGACAATGTGGTAAGGAAGGTGGAGAATTTTGATGGCAGGGTTGTATTCACCATGGATACCCATGACGGGTCTTATTCCGATACACAGGAAGGCCGGCTTCTTCCTGTCGGCCATTGCATTAAGGGCAGTGATGGCTGGCGGCTGGTCCAGCCTCTGGCTGATATAGCGGGAAGGAAGGGTGCTGTCATTTTTGAGAAGGGTACATTCGCCTCCGTTTCCCTTGCCGAATATCTTGCGGAAAGGAATCGTGTCTCACCGGTTTCATCTGTCACCCTGGTAGGGGTATGCACCGACATCTGCGTCGTAAGCAATGCATTGCTTATCAAAGCGTTCCTGCCGGAGGTCGAGGTACGCGTCGATTCTTCATGTGTCGCGGGTGTGACTAAGGAAAAAAACGACGCGGCGCTCGAAACCATGAGGAGCTGCCAGATATTTGTCGATTAACCGATCAAATGTCCGTCGGTCGAGATTGTGGCTGTTTCCAGTCCTATATCCTTTCCGCTGAGTGCGATGGCCTTTTGGACCGCAATCACAAGCCCTCCGCAGCATGGAACCTCCATCCTGCAAAGCGTGATGCTCCTTATGTCGTTGTTTTTCAGTATCCCGGCAAGTTTGATGCTGTAATCGGTTCCATCCAGTTTCGGGCATCCGATCATCGTTATCCTTCCTTTCATGAAATCCTTGTGGAAATCACCATACGAGAAGGCTGTGCAGGTTGCGGCGATCAAAAGATCCGATGCATCAAAATAAGAGGCCTTTGGCGGTACGAGCTTGAGCTGGCAGGGCCACTGCATCAGCTCGGAACCACCTGTTGCGCCATCGGAGGGTCTTGCCGCGGCTTCCTTCCTTTTCAGCATCGCAGCCATTTGCCCGGGGCAGGAGTGTCCGCCTCCGTTGTCGCCGGCTTCCTCCACCGTTATGAACCTGATCGCACCGGCAGGGCAGGCCGGAAGACAGTCGCCAAGTCCGTCGCAGTAGTCGGGACGGGTAAGCCGGGCCTTTCCGTCCACCATGCTTATCGCTCCCTCGTGGCAGGCGTCCGCACATAGCGCGCATCCGTTGCAGAGGTTTTCGTCTATTTCTATTATTCTTCTTGCCATAGTGTTCTCCTTGTTGCAAAGGTACATCTTTTTTCAGGATAATAATGTTGGAGAAACAACAAAATGGACAAATCATATGTTTCCCTCGTTTTTTCCTCGGCTCTTTTCAAGGGATTGGGAGATGAGGACAGGACCGTGCTTGAAAAGCGGTTTCCATCGATGATCAGGCATTATCCGAAGCGCAGCGTTATTTTTTCTTCAGGTGAAACCACGCAGAAATTTGCAATGGTACTGGAAGGCGAGGTCGTCATCGAGCATGTCGATGCATTCTCATCTAGACACATATTGGCGCATGTCGGTCCCGGGGATGTTTTTGCAGAGACCTATGCTTTCCTATCCGACGAGATCATGCCAGTGGATGCGGTAACCCCGGATGGTGCGGATGTCCTTATGCTTGACAGGACCGGTCTGTTTTCTCCCTGCATGTTTTCCCAGGAGGGCAGGACCGTGCTTTTGGAGAATTTTCTTGAGATGAGCATGAGGAAGAACCTTGTCCTTTCGAAGAGGATTCTGTATACGACGGGAAAAACCATCAGAAGCAGGCTGATGTGCTATCTGGCGGATGAGATGGTGAGGAACCATGGGCAATCGTTCTCCATCCCCTTCGACAGGCAGGAGCTTGCCGATTACCTTTCCGTCGACAGGAGTGCTCTTTCAGCAGAGATTTCAAAGCTCCGGAAGGAGGGTGTCCTTATGTGCCGCAAGAACAGATTTTCAATAATTATGAAAAAAAACACTGCACTTTGACATCTGCTTGAATTATACTGTTGCACATGGCCCGGAACATATTCGACAACAGCACTTTTTTTGCTGAATACATGAAATTGCGTAGTGAAAAAAATTATAACGACCTTTTGGAGCAGCCGGAGATGTCGAAGCTCCTTCCTCCGGTGAAGGGCAGGTCCGTGCTCGATGCCGGATGCGGGTTCGGAGCCAACTGCCGTGCTTTCGCAGAGATGGGTGCATCACGTGTCGTGGGAATAGATATTTCAAAGAAGATGCTTGAAAGGGCGGAACGGGAGAACAGCCTGGATGTGGTCGAATATCAGGAAAGGGACATGGCCGACATATCCGGTGTCTCCGGGCCGTTCGACCTGGTGTACTCCTCGCTCGCTTTCCACTACGTCAGGGATTTCGACAAGCTTATAGGGGATATCGGCAGACTTCTGGTGCCGCACGGTGTGCTTCTTTTTTCCCAGGAGCATCCGGTCGTCACGGCAACAATCGACTACCGCGGACATTTCGATGATTTCGGTCATTATGTTTTCGGCGACTATCAGGCGGAGGGCAAGAGATACGGAACTTGGTTTGTCAAGGATGTCGAAAGCTATCACAGGACCACTGCGACAATCCTTACCACGGTTGCAAAGAACGGTTTCCGTATCACCGATGTCGTCGAGCCCGTCCCTTCGCCTCTTGCCTTGAGGGAAAGACCTGATTTGGAGAAGGATTTCATACGTCCGACCTTTTTGATAGTCAAGGCTTTTAAGGATACGTATTAATCCCATATCTTTTTTTCCACATTCAGCCGATTTCATGTGATAAAATTTACAAATATGGAAAAGAACGCAATGGCAAACAGATGCGCAATCGAAATGAAAGGCATTACAAAGCGTTTCGGACAGGTTGTCGCCAACGACGGTATCGACCTCGATATCCGCTATGGCGAGATACTTGCCCTGCTGGGTGAGAACGGAAGCGGCAAAACGACCTTGATGAACATGCTTTCAGGTATATACCAGCCTGACGGCGGGGAGATATACGAGGATGGAGAGCAGATCTACATCCGTTCCCCGAAGGATGCCTACGAGTATGGTATCGGAATGATCCATCAGCACTACAAGCTTGTGGAGGTTTTCACCGCAGCCCAGAACATAATACTCGGTCTGGACGAGGAGAAGATGGATCTGGCCCAGACAAACGCCAAGGTTGCCGATATCTGTCTCCGCTACGGCTTTGACATAGACCCGTTGAAAAAGGTGTATGACATGTCCGTTTCCCAGAAGCAGACAGTGGAGATAGTGAAGGTCCTATACAGAGGTGCCAAGATACTTGTCCTGGACGAGCCCACGGCGGTCCTGACCCCCCAGGAGACCAAAAAGCTTTTCAAGGTGCTCAAGAACATGAAGGATGATGGCAAGGCCATAATCATAATCACCCACAAGCTCCACGAGGTCATGGAGGTCTCCGACAAGGTCGCCGTATTGAGGAAGGGCAGGTACATCGGCACAGTCAATACGAGCGAGACAAACCCTCAGGCTCTTACAGACATGATGGTCGGTCATGCCGTCACTCTGAACATAGACAGGCCGAAATACGACGATCCGCGCAAGAAGCTCATTGTTGAGAACCTGACCTGTGTGGACAACGAGGGCGTGACGAGGCTCGACCATGTGTCCTTCAGCGCATACACGGGTGAGATTCTCGGTGTTGCCGGCATCTCGGGATCCGGCCAGAAGGAACTGCTTGAGGCCATCACGGGTCTTTGTCCCGTCAAGGAGGGCAGTGTGAGGTTCATCGACAACTCGGGAAAGGAGACCGAACTTGTCGGAAAGACACCGATGCAGATAAGACGCACCGGTGTCGGAATGGCGTTTGTTCCCGAGGACAGGCTCGGTATGGGACTTGTCGGATCGATGGGCATGACCGGAAACATGCTGTTGAGGTCATGGAAGAACGGAAGGGGGGCGCTTTTGAGGAAGAAGGATCCGGAGGCGCTCGCCAACCGCATATGGGAGGAACTCGAGGTTGTCACGCCTGGTGTTGATTTTCCTGTCCGGAAACTCTCCGGAGGAAACGTCCAGAAGGTTCTCGTTGGAAGGGAGATATCCAGCGAGCCTGCGGTTCTGATGACGGCATATGCGGTCCGCGGTCTGGATATTAACACCTCCTATACCATCTACAACCTGCTCACCGAGCAGAAGATGAAGGGGGTCGCCGTCGTATATGTCGGCGAGGACCTGGACGTGCTGATCGAGCTGGCCGACAGGATCCTCGTCCTATGCGGCGGACGCGTCAGCGGCCTGGTCGATGCAAGGACGACCACGAAGGAGGAGATAGGTCTGATGATGACCCAGTTTGCCCCTAAGGAGGAAGAATGAAGGCTTCCGAATCCAAGATTCCATTTGTCAGGCTTGCAAAGCGGACCGACATGGGACCGCGCAAGGCCTGGATGATCCGTGTAGGATCGATAGTTTTCGCCCTGATCCTCGGTTTCATTCCGATGATGCTCACCGGTGTCAATCCGTTCGAGGCCTACGGGGTCATCATACAGGGGTCACTTTCCAGACCCATCTATATCAAGCAGACTGTGAAGATCGCCATACCTCTTCTGGGATGTGCCCTTGCCATCGCCCCATGTTTCAAGATGCGTTTCTGGAACATCGGTGCGGAGGGGCAGATAACCATGGGTGCCGTGTTCTCCACATATTTCGCCCTTTTCTGGGCAAACAGGATACCCCATGTGCCTCTTTTGATCATCATGTTTTTGGTCGGGGCTGTCGCCGGCGGGCTCTGGGCCCTCATCCCGGCCTTCTTCAAAGCCAGATGGAACACCAACGAAACACTTTTCACGCTCATGATGAACTACATCGCCATCGGCATAGTCGCATGGCTTCAGGGAGGCCCGTGGGAAGGCCGCAAGGGCTCCCAGCTGATTCCGATGTTCGGCAGCAACGCCCGTCTTCCGATGGTTTTCGGAGTTCATTGCGGGTGGATCATCGTGCTCCTCCTGGTTGTCTTCATGTACATCTACATGAACAAGACAAAGCAGGGTTATGAGATTGCGGTGATCGGGGATTCCGTCAATACCGCCCGCTATGCCGGAATGAATGTCGGAAACATCATAATGCGCACGATGTTCATCTCAGGTGCGATCAGCGGAATTGTTGGATTCATCACTGTCGCCGGGGCGAACTACACCCTCTACAGCGGAGTTGCGAACGGGGTGGGGTTCACATCGATCACGGTCGCATGGCTTTCCCAGCTGAATTCCTTCGCGATGATAGCTATTTCGATGATTCTCGCCATTCTGGAAAAGGGTGCCAACACGTTGCAGACCAAGCTGCAGGTGCCGACATCGATTGCGGACATAATAACTGGAATACTGCTGTTCTGCATGCTCAGCAGCGAATTCTTCATCAATTACCGCCTGATATTCCGGGGCAGGGGTGGAAAGGAGGATGGCGTATGACTACGTTGATTGCATTGATAGTTGCCGCGGTCACGTTCGGAACCGTTCTGATGTACGGCACGCTGGGCGAGATCCTCACGGAGAAATCCGGTAACCTCAACCTCGGGGTGGAGGGGATAATGTACATGGGAGGAGCCTTCGGCCTTGCCGGTGCGTTTTACTATGAAAAGGCCGTCGGGGCGGCAGCAAGCGGTCCCGTCGCGATAATGATCGCGCTTGTCTGCGCGTTCGCATCCGGAATGGCCGCCTCGCTGATATACAGCTTCCTTACGATCACGCTGAGGACTAACCAGAACGTCACAGGATTGGCCCTTGCAATCTTTGGAACCGGTATCGGACAGTTTGTCGGAGAATACATGAGGGTCAGCGAGAAGGGATATGTCGCCCTCAGCAACAATCTCAAGAACGCCTTCTCCGCAACGGTGTTTCCGGATTTCCTTGTGAACATCCCGGTTGCAGGCAGGATACTGTTTTCCCATACGGTGTTCTTCTATCTTGCTATAATAGTGGCTGTCGCGATGCACCTGTTCTTGAAAAAGACGAGGTACGGTCTTTATCTGACCGCTGTCGGTGAATCCCCATCGACGTCGGATGCCGCAGGAATAAACATCACCAAATACAAGTATCTTGCCACGACGATAGGCGGAGGGATATCCGCCATCGGAGGCATGGTGTACATCATGACGACCGCAGGCTGCGTATGGAACCACGAGGGACTATCCGGCGTGGGCTGGCTTGCCGTTGCTCTGGTCATCTTCTGCATATGGAGGCCGTTGAACGCCATCTGGGGGTCGATAGTCTTCGGTGCAATGATGATAATGTATCTGCGCCTCTCCCTGCCGTTCGTCCCGACCGAGATCTACAAGATCCTTCCTTACATAGTCACTGTGATAGTCCTCATCATCACCAGCATCAGGAACAGCAGGGACAAGCAGCCGCCTGCCTCTCTTGGCGTGAATTATTTCAGGGAAGAACGCTGAAAAGGAGGGAACCGGTTCCGCCGGTTCCTTTTTTTTGAAACTGTATTTCATGTTTTTCAAGTAGGGCGGAAAACAAAAATAATCAATTAATTTGCGTTCTGACGTCCGTATTGGGGAAAAAAATACTCGTACGATCACATTGTCTATGTTAAAATCTGTGTGGGGCCGGTTGCGATCCGGTCCCAAAAGGAGAAACATATGAAGAAAATACTTTCTGTTCTGATCGTACTCGTCTTCGTATCTGCTATCGCTTTTGCTGGCGGAAGCACTGAGAAGGCTGCAGCGCCGGGCGCCGATACCACAAACACTGTCAAGGTCGGTCTGCTCTGCATAGGCGATGAGAATGACCAGGGTTACACCTACAACTTCATCAGGGGCAGGGACGAGGCGACCGAGCTTCTTGCCGCGGACGGCATCACGGTGGACTGGGTGACCAAGTTCAATGTAAGGGAAGATTCCTCCTGCGTGGATGCAAATATCGAGGCTGCTGAAGAGGGCTGCCAGATCATCATCAACAACAGCTATGGTTTCGAGCCGTACATGCTCGAGGTCGTCGACAGCTATCCGGACATCGAGTTCATCAGCTGCACCAACTGCGCCTCCGCGCTTGACGACAGGGCCAACACCCATAACGCCTTTGCAGACATATATGAAGGCAGATACGTCGCCGGTGTCGTTGCAGGCATGAAGATGCAGCAGCTGATCGACGAGGGCAAGATCAAGCCCGAGCAGGCCGTTATCGGCTATGTCGGTGCCTATTCGTTCGCCGAGGTTATCTCAGGATTCACATCGTATTATCTCGGTGCGAAGTCGGTATGCCCGTCGGTCACGATGCTCGTTTCGTTTGTTGGTTCATGGTCCGATGCAACCGCTGAATCCGATGCCGCTCTCGCTCTCGCCGACAGGGGATGTGTGATGATCAGCCAGCATTCAGACAATACAACCCCGGCAACAGCGGCACAGAGCAAGGGTGTATTCCATACCGGATACAACAACGACATGAGCGGAATCGCTCCCAACGCATCCCTCATCTCGACCAGGATCGACTGGGGCATCTACTTCTACGAAGCAATCAAGGCATATGTCGAAGGCAGAGAGATACCTCAGGACTGGTGCAAGGGCATGGCCGACGGTGCGGTCGTCATGACTGCTCTCAACGAAGCCATTGCCGCTCCTGGAACAAAGGAGAAGATGGAAGAAACCATCGCAGCCATATCCTCCGGTGAGATAGAGGTGTTCGACACCAGCACGTTCACGGTGGGAGGAGAGCCTCTGACCCACGCATTCGCCCTCGACCTCGATGGCGATTTCACCGCGGAAACGGAGGAAGCTGTTTACGACGGAGCGTTCCACGAGTCCGAATTCCAGTCCGCCCCGTACTTCACCGCGCAGATCGACGGGATCACATGGCTCAACGCCGCATATTGATTTCTGGACCGGATCCGTTTTTCACCCTTCCCGTTGCGGGGAAGGGTGTTTTTTTACAAGTTGCCTTTGGAAAATGAAGGTAATCACAAAAATACACATTTTTCCGGGAATATCGGTTGTATAAATATGCAGTTTAATGTATATATTCTGATAATTACAAAAAGAATGCTTTTTGGAGGTGTAATATGAAAGCAAGGAAACTTTTTGTTTTTGCTTTGGTTGCTCTTTTGGCCGTTGCAGGCGTTTTCGCAGGAGGTGCTTCCGAATCCTCTTCCGATACCTACAAGGTCGGTTTCATCGGACCTCTCACAGGAGACAATGCAAACTACGGCATCAGGTGTTCCAACGCCGCGAAGCTTGCTGTTTCTGAAATCAATGCAGCCGGCGGTATCAACGGCAAGATGGTCGAGCTCATAAGCGAGGACAGCGAGGGAACCGTCGACAAGGCTCTCGCAGGATATGAAAAGCTTGCATACATGGACAATGTATGTGCGATAATCGGACCCGTGTTCACTTCTCCGGCCCTTGCGGTCGCCCAGAGGGCTTGCGAGGACGGAATCGTCATGATCACCCCGAGCGCCACGCACAAGGACATCACCAACGTCGGTGAGTATGTTTTCAGAACTGTTCCTTCCGATGCTCTCCAGTCGGAGGTGGCGGCATATTATTTCTATGAGGTCCTCGGATACAGGAACATCGCCACCCTCTATGCGATGAACGACTACAGCCAGGGGCTTGCAACCGGCTTGAAGGATTACTTCACCGCGCTCGGTGGAAACATCGTTGCCGAGGAGACATGCATGGTTGGGGACAAGGATTTCAGGACCCAGCTTACCAAGATCAAGAGTCTCAACCCCGAGGCAATCTACATACCTAACTATACCGTCGAGATGGCCCAGATCCTCGAGCAGGCGTCGCAGCTCGGAATCACGACCCCGTTCCTTTCCGGCGACGGATTCTCCGATCCCGAGATCTACAAGCTCGCAGGCGATTTCACCAACGGCGTGGTCTACATCGGTCCTGCCCAGGCCGAGGCTTCGACGAAGCTTGCCGATTTCACGGCCGCCTACGGAAAAGCATACAACGGGGATGCTCCCGATTCGTTTGCAACCAACAGCTATGATGCCATGTACATCCTTGCCGCTGCCATTGAGAGGGCAGGTGGTGCTGACCGCGAGGCTATAAAGAACGAGGTTGCGGCGACAAAGGACTTCGAGGGTGCCAACGGTACGATCAATTTCGCGCCTAATGGTGATCTCGTAGCCAGCCAGGGGGTATATGAAGTCATCGACCAGAATCCTGTTTATGAAGGTTCTTTCCAGGTACAGGACGGTCATATTGTCCAGGTCGGTTGATTAATTTGCCGATTCGGTCGTTTTTGAATCTGTCGGAAGTTCCTCTTCCGGCAGATTTATGTTTTAATATGGACTTGATATGAATAAAAATTATCGGAGGCATTTGTGGATTCGGTAACGATTTACATGCAGTATATCGTCAATGGGCTCACACTCGGGGCGATATATTCGCTCATAGCCCTGGGCTATACGATGGTGTACGGCATATTGAAATTCATCAATTTCGCACATGGCGATATCCTTATGGTTGGAGCCTTTGTCGGCCTTCTGGTCTTCCAGGCATTGGCCGGATCTGCGGCGTCGCCGATATGGACGCTTGCGGCATTTTTCATCGCAATGGTGGTCAGCATGATCTTCTGCGCCCTGCTCGGAATGTTCATAGAACGCGTCGCATACAAGCCGCTGAGGAATGCCAGCCGGCTTGCCCCGCTTCTTTCGGCCATCGGTGTCTCTTTCATCCTTTCAAATGGTGCTGCGTGGATTTTCGGAACCCAGTCGAGGCGTTTTCCATATCCGTTTGAGAACAATCCGATAATCCTCGGAGGAGTTTCCGTGACTCCGCACCAGATACTTGTGATCGTGGTGTCGGTCGTGATGATGGTCGGACTCACGTTCTTCGTCAACAAGACCAGGATGGGCAAGGCAATGAGGGCCACCTCGCTGGACCAACCCACAAGCGAGCTCATGGGTATAAATGTAAACAAGGTCATATCGATGACCTTCGCCATAGGCTCGGCACTTGCCGCAGTAGGCGGGATCCTCGCCTCGTTCGACTTCCGTGTGTATCCGTCGATGGGTACGATGACCGGGCTCAAGGCGTTTGTCGCCGCGGTCATAGGCGGTATCGGAAACATACAGGGGGCGATGATAGGAGGGGTGCTTCTCGGCATCCTGGAATCCGTCGGTGCGCCATTGCTTCATATCCCCAATGCCATGAAGGACACGATCGCGTTTGCGATCCTTATCATAATCCTCCTTGTGAAACCGGAAGGAATCCTCGGAAAGAACGAAAGGGAGAAGGTGTGATATGTGGAATTTCTTTTTGCTGATCCTGATTTATTCCGGAATATATGCGATGATGGCCCTCGGACAGAACTGCATCACCGGCTACACCGGCATGCTCAGTCTCTGCCATGCAGGTTTCTTCTGCATCGGAAGCTATGCCACCGCCATCCTTTGCAAGACGTTCGGCATGAGCTTCTGGGTATCCCTTCCCGTTGCGGCTGTGTGCGCGGGGATCGTCGGGTTCCTGATCGGGGTGCCGACACTTCGTCTCAAGGGTGATTATCTCTGCATCGCAACCCTCGGGCTGGGGGAGATAATCAGGAACGTCGCAACGAACCTCAATCCTGTTGGATACCAGTCCGTGCCAAGAGCATCCATCCTCGGTTATCAGTTCTCCTCGAAGGACAAGATCGCCTTCATCGCCCTCGTATGGATATTCGTCCTTGTCTTCTTCCTCCTTTTCCAGCGCCTTGCGCACAGCAGGCTCGGACGGGCGATGAACGCCATCAGGGAGGATGAGATCGCGGCGCAGAGCAACGGCATAAACGTCACCAAGTACAAGATCGGGGCATTCACCCTGGGTGCGGCCGTCGGCGGGGTTGCGGGATGCTTCATGACCGCATACACATCCACCGTCAACCCCGGGTCATTCACCTTCATGGTCTCCGTAATGGTCCTCTGCATGGTCGTTTTGGGTGGAATGGGCAACGGCGCTGCGGTGATACTCGGTGCAGTAATCATACAGTTCATATCGTACTTCCCGCAGCTCACAAGCCTCACCAACGTGATTCCTGCCCAGGCCAAGCAGATAATCTTCGGTCTCATCCTCGTCGTCATGATGATCTGGAGACCCCAGGGACTGCTAGGAAGGGACAAGTTCAGATACGGCGGAAAGGGCATCGGCCTTTTCCAGCGCCTGCTTTGCGTCGTATCAAGGCTCAAGAGGAAAGGAGGTGCGGAATGAAGATACTCGAGACCCGGCACCTCAGCCGGATTTTCGGCGGCGTTGTCGCCGTCAATGATGTGGATTTCGAGGTTGAGAAAGGACTTGTCAACGGTCTCATCGGGCCCAACGGGGCGGGAAAGACCACTCTTTTCAACCAGATAACCGGAATGGACAAGCCCACCTCGGGCAAGGTCCTTTTCAACGGCAACGACATCACAGGTCTTCCCGCATGGAAGATAAGCCGTCTCGGCATAGCCAGGACGTTCCAGAACATCAGGCTTTACAGGGAGCTGACTGTTGTGGAGAACGTGATGATGGGACTCCATTTCAAGGTTGGTGCGGATCCGTTCGGACACAGGTTCGTCCAGGCCATGAAGAGCTATATCCATGCTGGAAAGGAGAACAGGGAGGTCTATACGAAGGCCATGGAATGGCTCCGGTTTTTCGAGCTCGAGGATGTGGCGCAGGAGTTTGCCCGCAACCTGCCGTACGGCAAACAGCGCGAGCTGGAGATTGCACGTGCGCTCGCTTCAGGACCGAAACTGCTGTTTCTGGACGAGCCTGCGGCGGGCATGAACCCTGCGGAGACCGAACACCTGATGCAGGTTGTGGACAAGATCAAGGGACTCGGAATCACCGTCGTGTTGATCGAGCATGACATGAAGCTGGTGATGAACATCTGCGACCTTATAACGGTTCTCAGCTTCGGACAGAAGATCGCACACGGCACACCGGAGGACATAAAGAAGAACCCGCGGGTCATCGAGGCGTATCTCGGAAGCGAGGAGGAGGACGAGTGATGGGCGGAAAAATGCTTGAAATCGATTCGATCAGCGTGAAATACGGCAGCATCGAGGCCCTCCACGGGATTTCGATGAGCGTGGGGGAGGGTGACATCGTTTCCCTCATCGGCGCCAACGGGGCAGGCAAGAGCACGTTGCTCAAGGCGATAGTCGGCCAGGTGCCGCTTTCCGGCGGAAGCATAAGGTTCTCCGGACGGGAGATCTGCAGTGCTGGTAAGCATGCGAAGGGGGGCAGGCACGTTTCAATCCCCACACATGAGATAGCCGCACTCGGCATTGCCCTTGTCCCCGAAGGTCGCCACGTGTTCGCTGACATGACCATAGAGGAGAACCTTGACATGGGTGCATTCATGGTCGGAGATGTCAACCTCATCGAGAGGAAGAAGGAGGAGATGTACGACCTTTTCCCTATCCTGGGGGCGAGACGGAAGCAGAAGACGAGAAGTCTGTCGGGTGGTGAGCAGCAGATGATGGCGATAGCCCGTGCCCTCATGAGCAGCCCGAAGCTCCTGCTTCTCGACGAACCGGGGCTTGGTCTGGCCCCGCTGATCGTGCAGGATATCTTCCACAAGATCCGCATGATCAACGAGGAGGAGAACGTGACGGTGTTCCTCGTCGAGCAGAATGCACGAATGGCGTTGAGAAACAGCACCGACGGCTATGTCATGGAGACAGGGAACATCGTTCTTGCCGACGCTTCGGCGAATCTTCTGCAGAACGAGAAGGTGAAGGCGGCATATCTGGGAGAATAAAAATACATTTCTCCCGCAAATTGGTCTAGAATGAAATCAGGAGGTTGTTGAAATGACCGTTGAAAGAAGAATGACACTGAATCCGGTTACGATAGGACCCGACGCAAGCGTAGTCGAGGCTTCCGAGCTCATGAAGAAGGAGAAGGTGCACCGCCTTCCGGTCCTGGACCGTGACAAGAAGCTCATCGGTGTCATAACCGAGAAGGACATACTGCACGCCACGCCGAGTCCGGCTTCCAGCCTCTCGATACATGAGATGGCGTATCTTCTGAGCCGGCTGACAGTCAAGAAGCTGATGACCAGGAATCCGGTAACGATCTCCAAGGACGTGCCGGTCGAGGAAGCCGCGAGGATGATGGTCGACCAGGACCTCTCATGTCTTCCGGTGGTGGAGGACGGAAAGCTTGTCGGAATCGTCTCGAAGAGCGATTTGTTCAAGATCCTCATCGAGCTTTTCGGTGCCAGGAACATCGGAACCAGGATAAGCTTCATCGTCGAGGACACTCCCGGTGTGATAGCGAACGTGAGCAAGGTGATATCCGATGCCGGGTACGACATCATTGCCTTCGGAACCTTCATGGGAACCGATGCGAGCAACAGGATATGCACCCTCAAGGTCGCCACAGAGGAGAAGGACAGGGTCCTGGCCCTTTTGAAGCCCCTCGTGAAATCCGTGATCGATATCAGGGTGGCATGAACCCCGGTCCAAGATCCGTCCGCTTCCAAGGGACGGCATATATCCTCCGGATGTCTTTATCCGGAGGATTTGTCCAATACAAGGGCTGTCGTCATGATTGGTCATGTTTTTGACATGCAGGGGGCATCATGCATCTTGCAAAGGTAAAGGGCATCCTTTCTTCCCAAAACGGGATGAATCTGTACAGGGGATGTGTCCATGGCTGCATATACTGTGATTCAAGAAGCGTCTGCTATCACATGGACCACGCGTTCGAGGATATCGAGGTAAAGGAGAACGCGATAGCCCTTTTGGATGCCGCCCTGACAAGAAAACGGTCGAAATGCATACTTTCCACAGGGTCGATGAGCGACCCGTACATTCCCGTTGAAAAAGATGTGGAAAGTGTCAGAAAAGCATTGGAGTTGGCTTATTTGCATGGCTTTGGCTTTACCGTGATCACAAAATCAGATCTGATATTGCGTGATATCGATTTATTGTCGGCGATCAACAGGAAAACGAAATGTGTGGTCCAGATGACCCTTACAACGTATGACGAGGCGCTTTGCAGGAAGATCGAGCCCAACGTCTGCTCCACGAAAAGAAGGTTCGACGTCCTGCTTCGTCTCCGCGACGCAGGGATACCGACAGTCGTATGGCTTTCTCCGGTACTGCCTTTCATCAACGATACGGAGGAGAACATCAGGGGAATAATGGATTATTGCATCGAAGCCGGGGTCCGGGGTGTCATATGTTTCGGAATGGGGCTGACACTCAGGAATGGGAACAGGGAGTATTTCTACAGCAGATTGGAAGAGCTTTTTCCGGGGCTTAAGGAAAAATACATGAGAACCTATGGAGGAAGTTATCAGGTCGTTAGTCCAGACAACGACAGGCTGATGGGTGTTTTTCACCAAATCTGCTCGGAAAACGGAATCATGCATGACAATCAAAGGATTTTTGATTATCTGAGGGCATTTGAAGAAAAAAAAGCGGATATCCAGCTGGAATTGTTCTGATCTGCTCAGTTTTTGACAATCTGCCGGACTTTTTCCCAGTCCTTTTCCGTTGTTCTTCCTGTTTTTCCTGCGGTTTTCTTCTTCTCGCATCGTATGATCAGGGTCGTTGACGAGAATTCAACCTCCTTGTCCGACAGTTCGCTCAAGAAAAGGTCCCTTATGTCCTTTCCGAGATTTGCCTTGTAACTGTTTTCATACCAGGAGGAAAGCATCTCCCTTTTCAAAATCCTTCTCTCCTTCTCCTCGAAGCTTTCAATGCTTACGGAGGGGAAAAACATGGCAAGAAGCTCCTTCATATCTTCCGCATCCCAGCTTGTCAGCGGGTTTTTGCCGGAGTATATCTTCTTCTCCGCCTCAACGAGGTCATCCCTCACAAGCGTTGAGAAATCGCTGAGCCTGGATGAGAGGCGCGGCACGGACTGGAGAAGGTACAGACAGCCGTCGTCCTCGAGAATGTCGGATATGTCCTTCAGAATCTGCTTTGAGGCAAACGGACGGGAAAGGATGTTGCGTCCGGCCACCGCCCCGAACCTCAGCCCGTCCTCAAGCTTCTTGAAGCAGCTTTCCGTGTCGCTGACGATCACGAGCGGTTTTGAAAGGTCGTCCAGCTCCCTTGCATAATGGTCGATGATGTCCCTGTGTTCCTTTTGGGCAACGACCGCCACCGAAAGCCCCTCCGGGTTCCTTTTCATGAGAGGCCAGAGCAGGAGTCCGCTGGAGGCGTTGAGCACCAGGGCGTTCTCATGCCTTCTGAGCCTCAGTCCCGAGTACAGCCTGTCGACCTGGGCCTTAAGGTTTGCGCTCCTGACTCCCATCGCACGTTCTATCCACATGTTCCGGCCCCTGTCGCCGGGGGAGTAGGTGAGGATCTCCTCGGATTCGTCCTCGACAACGGTTTCAAGCTGTATCTGGCGCTTTTCAAGCACTTCGCTTCTTATCTGCTTTTCATACCCGAGGTCCCCGGGCCGGTAATAGATCTTGCCTTGAAGACCTGTGGGCATGTACTGCTGTCCCACCCAGTGGTCCTTGAAGGAGTGGGGGTACAAATAGCCTTCTCCGTGTCCGAATCCCTCCTTGTCCCTGCTGGCATCCTTCAGATGGTTTGGAACCTCGTCGTTCTTCTCCTTCTCCACATCGCTGAGCGCGTCGAAGAAGGCAAGCGTGGAATTGCTCTTCTTGCAGGTCGAGAGGTATATGGCCGCATGTGCGAGATGGAAACGCCCCTCCGGCAGGCCGATGCGGTCGAACGCCTCTGCGCACGATGTGACAAATACCAGTGCGAACGGATCGGCCATGCCCACATCCTCGCTTGCGAGTATCATCATCCTCCTGAAGATGAATCTGGGATCCTCGCCGGCGGCGACCATGCGGGCCAGCCAATAGAGCGCGGCGTCGGGATCTGATCCCCTCAGGGACTTGATGAAGGCGCTTATGACATCGAAATGGTAGTCTCCCTCCTTGTCGTACAGCACTGCCTTCTGCTGTATCGATTCCTCCGCTATGTCCTTTGTTATCAGTATCCTTCCACCGTCCTCAGGTGGAAAGCTGTCCCCCGTGGTCTCCACTGCCAGCTCAAGTGCGTTCAGAAGGCTTCTTGCATCGCCTGCTGATACGGAGACAAGATGCTCCAGGGCTCCGTCCTCGAATGATACGTCGTATTTCCCGTAGCCCCTTTCCTTATCACGGACAGCCTGCCATGCGATCTTGAACAGGTCGTCGTCCGTGAGCTTCTTGAGCTGGAAAACCCTTGAGCGGGAGACAAGTGCCGCGTTTACCTCGAAGTAGGGATTTTCCGTAGTGGCCCCGATCAGTATGACCGTGCCGTTCTCGACCCATGGCAGCAACGCATCCTGCTGCCTCTTGTTCCAGCGGTGCACCTCGTCGATGAACAGTATCGTCTTTATTCCGTAGAGGTCTCTCCGCTCCTTTGCCTGGTTTATCTCGGCCTCCAGCTCCTTCACACCGGCAAGGACTGCGTTGAGAGTCGAGAAATGGCTTTTCGTCGTGTTGGCGATTACCTTGGCCAGCGTGGTCTTCCCGGTTCCGGGAGGTCCGTAGAAGATGACAGAGGAAAGCTGGTCCATCTGTATCGCACGCCTCAGCAGCCTTCCCTTGCCAAGGATATGCTCCTGTCCTATGTATTCGCCGAGATTCCTGGGCCGCATCCGTGCGGCAAGCGGCTCGTTCGTCTTCTCCGCCTCGGTGCTGCTGGAAAAAAGATCCATTCAAACCTCCTGCCAGAATATGTAGTAGGCTTCGTTGTCGTTCTCGCTCAACGGTCTGTTCTTGAGGTATGTCTCCGCCTCTGCGAGGGCGGAATACATCCTCTCCAGTACAAGGGCCGAGATCTGAGATGCCCCGACCGGACTGGGGTCGGGGAGCTGCAGAACAAAGCCAAGCTGGTTCAGATTGTCGTAGTTGGCCTTTATTATCCCGCATTCAGTCGCGAAAGAATTCCATTTTTCGTCCGCCGGACCCATTTCGGATGCGATGTGGCTTGTCAGCATTATCGCCATCTGCGCACGTGTCTTTTCCGCGACATACCCCATTATCATCATGTCCCCTACATACGGGAGAAGGTCGCCGGGAAGCGCAATATCCATTTTTCTTAAAGTGTCCAAACCCCATTCGGAGGATTCCTCCGCGAGCTCCACGAGCTCCTTGAGATATGAATCCAGAAGCACGTCGTAAAGCGGCAGGTAGTCCTCGTACGCTTGCACGCTGACATCAAGAAGGCCGGCCATGTCAGATGTGGTGAAATCCCCGTATCCGGAGGCAGTCGAGAAACAGTCGTCAACAAGCACGTCGAACGCCTCCTCGAGTGTTATGTCGGCCGTGACTACAGGAGGATTGCTCCGATCCGTTGTGGCGCAGCCCGCCAGTATGATGAATGCAAAAGCGGTAGCAAGCAGTTTCTTCACATCACAAACTATACTTTTATTCCACACATTGGGCAAGTTTGCTTTTATCCTCATTTGTGTTATATTTTATGCAAGGAGATTATTATTGGATGAAAGACAAATCGGTTCTTCAAAATGTTCAGCTCAGGGAGAATTCCCTTTTAACCAGCGTCTACATGTGGCTTGTCGCAGGGTTGGCACTCACGGCATGTGTCTCGTATGCGCTTTCGAAGAGCCCCTCGCTCATGTCGTTGGTACTTTCCAATCCGTACAGCCTCATAATCGTTGCCATCGCCCAGCTTGCCGTGGTGTTCTTCCTTAGTGCCAGGCTGCAGCAGATGAGGACGGGCAGTGCGATTTTCTCATTTGTGCTGTACGCCGTTCTCACAGGAATAACATTCAGCATACTGTTCATAGTATATTCGCCTACTGCGATAACCAAGGCGTTCTTTTCGGCGGCAGGCGTGTTTGTCGGTGCGAGCGTGTACGGTGCGGTGACCAAGAAGAATGTAAGGAGCTGGGGACGCTATCTCTTCATGGGGCTATGGGGCATCATAATCGCATCCCTGATCAACATGTTCTTCTATACCTCCGCCCTCGATCTGATGATCAGCATCGTCGGAGTCCTGCTTTTTACCGGACTCGCGGTATGGGACACCAACAAGATCTGCGATCTCAACAGGGAGTTCGGAAGCGAGCTTACCAGTGCGGACATGACAAAGCTTGGAATCATGGGAGCTCTGGAGCTCTATCTCGACTTCATCAATATTTTCCTTTATCTTCTGAGGATATTCGGGCGTGACAACCACTGAGCTTGTCCTGGAAGATAAGGATTTTCTGGTTTTTTACAAGGAAAGCGGACTCGCGACCGTGCCACTCAAGGCAGGTTGCGGGTCTTCTCTTTTGTCCGTTGCCAGCTCGTATTTCCCGGAAACCGGCGAACCTTTTTCCAAAAACTACTGGGAGGGCGGTGTGCTGCACCGCCTCGACACACTGACAAGCGGGCTTGTCCTGATAGCAAGGAACAGGGGGTTCTACGACCTGATGAGAAGGGAACAGGAGTGCGGACGCTTCATCAAGAGGTACCGCGCCGACACGGAGGAGAGGATCCCGATCGAGGGATTTCCTCCGTTCACATCCGTTTTCGGTGAAAAATCCGTGATCGAGTCGGCCTTCCGTGCCTGGGGACCAGGAAGGAAGGCCGTGCGTCCTCTTGTGGGGGACAGGATCAGGGACGTCGGTCCGGTATACCGCACAAAGATCGAAAGGATCGAAGGCCGAAGGGTTTACCTCTGTCTCTCCCGCGGATTCAGACATCAGGTGAGGTGCCATCTGGCATGGAGCGGGCATGTGATAACCGGGGACGGCCTGTACGGGGCATCGCCGGGCACATTCTCCCTGGAGAGCTACAGCATCTCCTTCCTCGGACGAACTGTGGAGATCTAGATTTCCGCGTTGAAGACTATCGTCCTGTTGTTGTGGATGATGATCCTGTTTTCAAGGTGGGCCTTGACGGCCTTAGCCAGAACCCTCTTCTCGCAGTCCTTGCCGACCTCCTTCAAGCCGGCCGGACTCAACTCATGGTTGACCCTTACGACATCCTGCTCGATGATCGGTCCCTGGTCCAGGTCCTCCGAAGCATAATGGGCGGTGGCGCCTATCATCTTCACACCCCTCTTGTACGCCCTCAGATACGGATTCGCCCCTTGGAATGCGGGAAGGAACGCATGATGGATGTTGATTATCCTTCCGTTCCATTTTTCTATGAAGCTTCCGGAAAGTATCTGCATGTAGCGCGCCAGCACGACGAGGTCTATGTCGAACCGTTCCAGAAGAGCCATGATTCTTTCCTCCTGGGCGTTCTTATCATCTCCCACGGGGAAGTAGTAGTAGGGGATGCGGAACTGGTTTGCCACGATCTCGAGGTCGGGATGGTTGGAGATGATGAGTGGTATCTCGCAGTCCAGTTCTCCCTCGAGCTTGCGCGCAAGAAGGTCGTACAGGCAATGGCTTGTCTTCGAGACCAGGATCGCGACACGGGCCTTGTAGTCCGAGAAGTGGCACGACCATCTCATCTCGTGTCCCACTGCGAAATTGCCGAAGTCCTCGGTCAGCTGGGCCCTGGACGAACGCAAATCCGACGCATCCAGCTCGATGCGCATGTAGTACATGTTCTCATAGCTGTCCGTATGCTGCTGGCAGTGGAGGATGTTGAATCCCTTTTCATAAAAGAAGTTCACGGTCGAAGCCAGTATGCCCTTCTTGTCAGTGCACTGTATCAGGAAGACTATCTTATTCATCGCCGTCCTCTCCGATCTCTGTAACAGCGAGCTCCCCCTCGTCGATGCTTGTCACCTTCTCGATCTTCCTTTCCAGGCTGGCAAGGGTTTTGTTAAGGCTTTTCGTGAGCCTTCCTGCCTCCTCGTAAAGGCTGATGGCCTCCTCAAGCGGCGTGGCCTCGTCCTTGAGCCTTGCCGTTATCTCTTCCAATCTTTTCAAATCCTCTTCGAATCCCATATCAAATCTCCTTGGATATCTCCTTTGTCTCCGCCTTGATCCTGCCGTCCCTCACCCTGATTATGAGCGTTTCCCCGGCCTTCGTGTCCCCGATGTTCCTGACGACCCGTCCGCTTTCATCCGTGGCTATGGAATACCCCCTGGAAAGGATTGCAAGCGGGTTCAGCGCGTCCGTCTCCGCCACGAGTATCCCAAGCCTCTTCCTGCCGTCATCCAGCATCGCCCGGGCATGCATCCTGCATTCGAGTCCGTATCTCTGGACCAGGGAACTCGTCCTTTCAACGACAAGCCACATCGACTGTCCGATGCCGACCTGCAGCCTTGCGAGTTTGTCCCCGTCTTGCTTGACCTTTGTCCTGATCGCTGTCCGAGCCTCCTCCATCAGCCCGTCCATCTGCATGCCTGCACCGTGGATCCGCGCTGCCATGATCCTCTCCAGCGTTCCAGCCTCCTTCAATGTGTTCCCGGCAGCCATCAGCTTTCTGAGGATCACGTCCTTGTCGACAGTGACCGCACCGAGCCTCCTTCTGTTGGTGTTCAATATCCTGAGCACCGCCGCCTCGAGTCCTGTCTCGAGCGCATGCAGCCTTTCCAAATGCCTGTAGGCCCTTTCCGTCGCAAGTTCCGCGGCGGCAGACGGGGTCGAGGCCCTGACGTCAGCGACGAAATCGGACAGAGGGAAGTCGGAATCATGTCCGACCGCGCTTATGACCGGTATGACGGACCTGTATACCGCCTCGATCACCTCGGCGCTGGAGTAGGGGGCGAGGTCCTCGCCGCTTCCGCCACCCCTTGCGATTATCAAGACGTCGCATGCCGAGAAGTTGTTGGCCTGCCTTATACGCGATGCTATCGTCTCCGCGGCCCCGCTGCCCTGCACCATGCACGGGAATATCATTATGTTCGTTCCCGGCGCCCTGCGGCGTGTGATGTTGAGTATGTCGTGTATGACCGCTCCTGTATCGCTCGTGACGACACCGATGGTCCCGATGGTTTCCGGAAGCTTCCTCTTCCTTTCAGCATCGAAGTAGCCGAGCCCCTGGTAGTAGGCGCGTCTCTTCTCTATCTCAGCCATCAGGTCTCCGGCCCCTTTCTTCCTCAGCTTGTCGACATTGAAGCTGAGCGAGCCACCCTTCGCCCAGAACGACAGGCTTCCGGACAAAACGACAACATCCCCGTTCCCCGGTCTGTCGAGATTCCAGTTCCGGCTTGCGAAGCAGGTGCAGTTGAGCAGGCTTCCCTTCTCGTCCTTTATCGAGAAATACCAATGTCTGGAGGAATTGATTTTGAAGTTGCAGACCTCGCCCTCGACGTTGAGCCCCCAGAACATCTCCCCTAGGGAGTCCGAAAGCAGCCTGCATACGTCGCTTACGCTCAGGATCCTGTCTTCAAAAAAAGCGTTGTTCATACTCCAATGGATTATAGCAGAGAAAAAGGCATGAAAAAAGGGCGGAAGACTCCGCCCTCCGGTACGTGAAGGGGTTTTACTCCTCTTCGATAGCTCCTGTCGGGCAAACGCCTGCGCATGTTCCACAGGAAATGCAGGTGTCGGCGTCGATTACATAGTGATCAGCACCTTCGCTGATTGCTCCAACAGGGCATTCGCCCTGGCAAGTTCCACAAGAAACACATGAGTCTGTGATTTTGTAAGCCATTTTGATTCTCCTTGGTTTTAGTTCCTTAGTGCTTGAATTATAATATCCACGGTACGATGCGGTCAATTGAAATGCCTCAAAAACCGGAATTTTTTTGACATCCGGGATTTTTCCGCGACAATCGGGAGCAACGGCCATCCAAGCATTTTCACACGAGCGGGTTTCCCTGGCTGTCGGGTATCCTGCCCATGAATATCATCACTGCCTCCACCAAAACCCAGATTCCCACGCCGAAGACCTCGAGAACGGTGTAGATCGAGGCAAATGACAACAATCCCAGGCCGAATGCAGGTCCGAGACCGGCATGGATGTGCGGAGACAGGGCAAAGATGAATATCGATGCGAACGAAGGAATGAAGAGGAACAGCCCTCCCAACGTCAGCAACAGCTGCACAAGACCCCTTTTCTTGTAGCCAAGATAAAAATTATGTATTCCCAAAAGTCCGAGAAACAGTGCAAGAAGGCCGGCGACGACAAGGTTCTTGCCCCCTTGGGCCGTTTTCTTCCTGTTCTCCTCGTAATAGGGATTGTCTGTCTTGCACCCGCAGTTTGGGCAGGTATAGGCCAGATCATCGAGTTTGTTCCCACAGTTCTTGCAATACATGTACACCTTCCTCCATATAGTCTAACAGATTTCTTTTCTATTGTCATTTGCGAAGCTAATCGGCTATACTTTCACGCATGAAAAAACTGGTTATCGCCGAAAAACCTTCAGTGGGAAGGGAAATAGCCAAGACCCTTGGATCAAGGATCAGGGAGAACGGCTACATCGAAGGAAACGAATACGTGGTCACTTGGGCCCTCGGCCATCTCGTCGAGCTTGCGGAGCCCAACCATTACAGTGAAAGATATAAAAGATGGTCCCTTAAGGATCTTCCGATGCTGCCCGAGCACCTCGACCAGGAGGTCATCGAGGAATCAAAGGATCAGTTCGCCATAATCGAGGGGCTTTTGAAAAGGCCGGATATCTCGTCTGTCGTGATAGCAACCGATGCCGGAAGGGAAGGGGAGCTCGTCGCGAGATGGATATTGAAGCTCGCCGGCTACGAGGGCCGGACCGAGCGCCTCTGGATAAGCAGCCAGACGGAGAAGGCGATCAGGGAGGGATTCGAAAACCTCAGGGATTCCGGGCTCTATGACAATCTGTACCATGCGGCCGAATGCCGCGCCGCCGCGGACTGGTATGTCGGCATGAACGTTACACGGGCGCTGACATGCTTTTATGATGCGAAGCTGAGCGCGGGCAGGGTCCAGACCCCGACTTTGGCGCTCATGACCGGACGCGAGGACGAGATCGACAGGTTCCTCGGTTCGTTCTACTTCTCCGCCCGCGGGGATTTCGGCCTTTTCAATGCCTCGTATTATCCCGAGGAGAATTCGATCAGGTTCACGGACGAGGCCCTTGCCGCGGAGTTCGGAACCTGGAAGGACAGGAAGGGGGTTGTGAAAAGCCTCAGGAGCGAGGACAAGGAGGAGCCTGTGCCGCAGGCCTATGACCTGACCGAGCTTCAGAGGGATGCCAACACCGCTCTAGGTTTCAGCGCCAAGGAAACGCTCGACACACTTCAGCGCCTGTATGAGATACACAAGATCGTGACATATCCGCGCACCGACAGCCGGTACATCACCAGGGACATCGTTCCCACGCTCAGGGAAAGGATAACCGCGATAAGGGAGACCGTCTTCTCGTTCCAGTGCGACGAATACCTTTCCAACGGTTTCAGGGAGGACAATCCCAGGTTTGTCAACGACGAGCTTGTTTCCGACCACCATGCGATCATACCGACCGAGCAGAAGGTCGACCTTTCCAAGCTCTCGGCGGACGAGGAGAAGCTGTGGCGGTTGATCGCGTTGAGGTTCTTGGAGGTCCTCGGCGAGAACTACACCTACCGCACGACGACTGCCGAGCTCGATGTGGATGGCAAAATCTTCAAGACCAGGCTGACGATCCCGCTCAGAAAGGGCTACAGGGGAGTTGCCGAATCCAGTGGTCTCAAGAGCGCCGTGGTCTCCGCCGACGACGGGGAGAACAGCTTCGCGCTCATGCGGATGAAGGAGGGGGACGAGGTCGTCGTCTCCTCCGTGAAGGTCAGGAAGAGCAGCACCACGCCGCCCGAGAGATACAGCGACGCCACGCTGCTGTCCGCGATGGGGCATGCGGGCCGGTTTGTGGACGACCAGGAGCTCAAGAGCAATCTAGGAAACGGTCTCGGAACGCCCGCAACCAGGGCCGACATGATCGAGAAGCTGATACAGAACAGGTACATAGAACGCGATGGAAAGTATCTTGTCCCCACCGCAAAGGGGCGCGAGGTCGTCAGGCTGGCCCCGGAGGTGCTCCGCTCTCCCGAGCTCACTGGTGTCTGGGAGGGCCGCCTTGAGAGGATAAGCAGGGGCAAGGAGGATCCCGAACTGTTCATCAAGGATATCAAGCAGATGGCCGCAGCCCTCGTCGGAGAGGTGGAGAGGAGCACACTGCGATTTGCCCCCGATTTCAAGGACGGGAAGAAATGTCCGTTCTGCGGTGGGGCCATGATGAGGGCCCAGGATGCCGACGGCTCGGTCCATTTCATCTGCCAGAGCCTTTCATGCCAGTACGAGGAGAGGGAGGTGAAGGTCAAGATCGACACTGGTATGGCCAATGTCAGGAAAGTCAATCCGTACACCGCCGAGGGGAAGGTGAAGGTTGTGATCAAAAAGCCTTCGGTGCATGTGCCGAAGGCGGTGTATGAGACGAAGACGGAGGTTGTCAGGCCATCGAAAAAAAGCTTCAGGACCCAGGAGAACCGGGTTGCGCGTCCGATGCGCGAGAATGGTTTTTCATCCCGCGGCTCGGATTTCTCGGGAGGTACCATGGCGGATTTCTTCCTTAAGAGCCAGAAAAAGGCTGAAGAGAGGGACAAAAAGAAGAGACGCTAATCCTTTTTCACCATGATGAACGGTTTCTCGGGATTCTTCCCGATCATTCTTTTTGAGAAATATGTGAACCTTTCGTAGAATTCTATCACCGACGCGAGTCCGTCCGCGAAGGACGTGTCCTCCACGCCGGTGCTTTTTTTCCTGCCGTCGAATGCGTAAAAACCCGGATCATCCGACCGCTTGTAGCTTTTTCCTGTCAGGTTTTTCAGGCAGTTCTTCAAAAACACCGTTTCATAATGGATCTCCCCAAGCAGACCCATCCATGCCTTTTGACTGTAGAACACCTGTATTCCGGCCTTCGCATGGACCTTGTTCATCCTGAGGCTTTTGTCTTGGAAGCGAAGGAAGAATTTCTCAAGATACATCCTTCCATCATCCTGCCCGACTGAAAAACCACAGGTTTTGTCCATCATGCTCCCCTTCGCCCTGTCATGCATCACGACGAAAAAGAAATAAGAGCCTTCATAGCCTTCGTAAATAGGGATCCTCGACATCTTCTCTTCTCCTTGACGTGCATAGGATAACCCGCTAAGGTGTACAAATATTGTCCATGTAGATAAAATTTTTTGTTATTATAAAAACATTTTGTTATATATGGACATATTTTTTCACATTTGATATATTCTAGCAAAGGTGAGACATATGGATATTGCTATTGTTGGATATGGAAAGATGGGCAGGATGGTCCGTGCCGCCGCGCTTGATGCCGGGCACAGGATCGCAGCCATCGTGGACCCGCTCGGAGGGGAGGGTGTTTTCAAGGAAATCGGCGCCCTGGACGGGGTGGGGTTCGACGTCGTCATCGATTTCTCCCATCCTTCGGCTGCCGTAGGAAACATACTCCGTTATGCGGAGAAGGGGTATCCCGCGGTGATCGGGACCACGGGATGGCTGGACAGGAAGGACGAGATACTGGGCCGCATCGACACCTCGGCGTGCTCAATCATTCATTCCGGTAATTTCTCCATCGGGGTTGCGATAATGCTGGAGACCGTCTCGCATCTTTCTGAACTGCTGGCAAAGGCCGGAATCTACGATGTCGCAATAGACGAGGTCCACCACAGGGCGAAGGCCGATTGCCCGTCCGGTACGGCACTGATGATAGCCGACAGGGTGTTATCATCGTTTCCCGGAAAGGAAAAGCTTGTTGTCGGATGTCCCGAAGGACGCATGGAGCCCGGCGAGCTCCAGATTTCCTGCCGGAGGGTGGGGTCGGTTCCCGGCATCCACAGTCTGGTCGCGGACAGCAGTGTCGACACCATCACCCTGACGCACAGCGCGAGAAGCAGGGAAGGGTTCGCATTGGGTGCGGTGAAGGCCGCGGAATGGATCGTCGGAAGGAAAGGTTTTTTCGGAATGGACGACTTTATCAAGGATTTTTTGGGAGAGTGATTTATGGATAGGAAGTTCAAGGGGGTGTACACGGCCCTCATCACGCCGTTCACAAGCTACAACACCGTTGATTATGCGGCGCTCGAGCAGCTTGTGTCCTCACAGATAGAAAACGGGATCGACGGCCTTGTGCCGTGCGGCACCACAGGCGAATCGCCGACCCTCAGCCATGAGGAGCACGACAGGGTCATCGCACAGACGATCAAGTTCGCCGCGGGGCGGGTTCCCGTCATCGCCGGGACCGGAAGCAATGCGACCAGCGAGGCGATCAGGCTGAGCCAGCATGCCCAGGATGCGGGCGTCGATGCGGTCCTTTTGGTCAATCCGTATTACAACAAGCCGACACAGATGGGGCTTTATCTTCATTTCAAGGCCATAGCGGAGAGCGTGAGCGTCCCCTGCATACTGTACAACATAAAGGGACGGACGGGGGTCAATCTCGAGACCGACACCCTTCTGAGGCTCCAGGATGAGTGTCCCAACGTCGTTGCGGTCAAGGAGGCGAGCGGAAGCCTTGAGCAGATGAAGGATGTCATAACCAGAAGCAGCGACGGTTTTACCGTCCTCTCCGGTGACGACAACCTTGCCCTCGATTTGGTCAGGATGGGAGGTTCGGGAGTCATTTCCGTTGCCTCGAACCTCTATCCGAAACAGATGAAGCAGATGGTGCATGCGGCGCTTGAAGGTGACTACGCGACCGCCGAAAGGCTCAATGCCTGGATGCAGGACTTCTACAAGGCGGAGTTCTGCGAGACGAATCCGATACCGATCAAGGTCGCGATGGCACATTGCGGATACTGCAAGGAGATATTCCGTCTTCCGCTCTGCACCCTTGAGAGCAATGAGCACAGGAGCAACCTGCTTTCCCTCGTGGACAGGATGAACGCGGATTTGAAGGAGGGCAGGATCTGATGGCTTTCGTAAATGAGAATTTTCTTTCGCTTGCATCCGGATATCTCTTTCCCGAGATAGCACGCCGCACAAAGGCCTGGCAGGACAAAAATCCCGGGCAGAAGGTCCTCCGCCTCGGAATCGGGAACACCACGGAGGCGATAACGCCGCATATAGCAAAGGCGATGCATGACAAGATCGACCTGCTTTCCAGACGTGAGACATACACGGGCTACGGGGACGAGCAGGGCGACACCGCACTGCGTACGGCATTGAGGGATTTCTACAGGAGCGAATACGGTGTGGTGCTCGAGGCTGACGATTTCTTCATCAGCGACGGGGCAAAAAGCGATGCGGCGAACATCCAGGAGCTCTTTTCCCCGTCGATGGTCGTCGCCGTCCAGGATCCGGCATATCCGGTCTATGTCGATTCCAACGTCGTCGGAGGCAGGAGTACTGGATACAACGGGACCAACTACGATGGTTTCGTCTATCTCGAAAGCAACAGCTCCAACGGCTTCATACCGGATGTGCCGCAGGGAAAGGTCGATCTGATCTATCTCTGTTTTCCCAACAACCCCACCGGTGCTGTGATAACACGGTCCCAGCTGAAGAGGTTCGTGGACTATGCGCTTGAAAACAGGTCCGTGATAATCTATGACGCGGCCTATGCCGACTACATCCGCGAGCCGGGATACGTGCGCACGATCTACGAGATAGAGGGAGCCTCACGCTGCGCGATCGAGATAAATTCGTTCAGCAAGAACGCAGGCTTCACCGGTGTACGGCTCGGCTGGGCCGTCGTCCCCCGCACGGTTGAAAGCGAGAACGGAGGACCGGGCACGATCCACAGGCTATGGAACAGGAGGCAGTGCACGTTCTTCAACGGGGCCTCCAACATAGCTCAGGCCGGAGGGCTTGCGGCCCTTTCCCCGGAGGGCAGGGCCGAGTGCAGAAAGCTTGTCGACTATTATCTCGGCAACGCCGACATCATCAAAAAAGGTCTCGAGTCCATCGGACTCGTATGCTACGGAGGCGTCAACAGCCCGTATATCTGGGCCCGTTGTCCGCATGGCATGACCAGCTGGGAGTTCTTCGACTACCTGCTCGAGCATGCCCATGTCGTCGTGACCCCCGGATCCGGTTTCGGTCCGGCGGGAGAAGGGTACGTCCGTGTGTCCTCTTATGGGCACAGGGAGGATGTCGTTGCGGCCGTGGAGTCCATCAAGGAGCATGTGCATGGCTGAAAAAAGACTTCCCGATGTCGATCTGCTGTCCTTGGCAGGAAAGGTCGGCACACCGTTCAACATCTATGACGGCAGGGCCATCGCCGAAAACGCAAAGGCCCTTTACGACGCATTCTCGTGGGTCGAAGGCGGGTTCGTGGATTTCTTTGCCGTGAAGGCACTGCCGAACATCAACGTGCTGCGCCTTCTTGCGTCCCTCGGCTTCGGCGCCGATTGCTCGAGCCTGCCTGAACTGATTCTTGCGAGGCAGGCCGGGATAAGCCCGGATAAAATAGTGTTCACCTCGAACGACACCCCCGACGATGAGTTCAAGGCCGCCTATGACATGGGTGCCGTGCTGAATCTCGACGACATCAGCCATATCGACGCCGTGCTTAGGAGCTGCGGGAGTCTTCCCCAAACAATCTGCTTCCGCTACAACCCCGGTCCCGAAAGAACCGGGAACGCCATAATCGGAAATCCCGTCGAGGCAAAATACGGGCTGACCAAGACCCAGCTCGTGGAGGCATACAGAAGGGCCGCGGCCCTGGGCGTCAGGACATTCGGTCTTCATACCATGGTTGCATCCAACGAGCTGGATGCCTCCTACATAGTCGAGACGGCGCGCATGGTGTTCTCCCTGGTCGACATCGTTGCCAGACAGACCGGCGTGAGGATATCCTTCGTCGACCTCGGAGGAGGCGTGGGGATCCCGTACAGGGAAAGCGACGAAGCCGTATCCTTCCGGTACCTGGGCGATGAGATCCACAGGCTGTACGATTCGATGATCGTGGCAAAGGGATATGGTCCGTTGAAGGTGACATTCGAGATGGGCCGCGCGATAACCGGACCCTTCGGCTACCTTGTCTCGACGGTCCGCCACGTTTGCAGGAAGTACAAGGACTACGTTGGGCTGGATGCGTGCATGGCCGATTTGATGCGACCCGCCCTCTACGGTGCGTACCATCACATAACGGTGCTCGGTAAGGAGGACCTTCCGTGCGACCATGTCTACGATGTCACCGGTTCCCTTTGCGAGAACAACGACAAGTTCGCGATAGACCGCAGGCTTCCCGAGATAGAGGAGGGCGACGTGCTCGTCATACACGACACCGGCGCCCACGGACATTCCATGGGCTTCAACTACAATGCGAAGCTCCGCCATGCCGAATATCTCATAGGGCTGGATGGAAAGGTTTGCAGGATACGCAGGGACGAGACCTTCGATGATTATGTGAGGACCATGCTTTATGAACCGGAGGAGGTGCTGTGAGGGAATTCTTCCATAGGACCAGGGTCTATTTCTCGGACACGGATGCCGGGGGCATCGTCTACCATGCCCGCTACCTCGACTTCGCCGAGCATGCGAGGACCGAGATGCTCCGGGAGATCCTTCCCGGCCTCCGGCAGTCGGACCTGAAGGATGACGGGGTGATCTTTGTTGTCAGGAACATATCCATCGATTACCGCAGTCCTGCGCATCTTGACGACCTCCTGACGGTGAGGACCGTCCTTGAGAAGGCCGAGCGGTTCTCGGCCGTGTTCCGTCAGGATGTCATGGACAAAGACGAGGTGCTCGCATCCCTTCTTGTCCGCGTTGCTTCGGTGAGTGCGGGGGAAAAGAGGCTTGTGCCGATCCCGCAGCCTGTCCTGGACGCCTTGAAAAGCTGATACATGCTTCCGCCAGCCATCGGCATGCGGAAGCTTTTATTTTCCGTAAAAACGTCTATAATCAGACACATGAGAATTCATGGAATGCAGAAACTGACGGTTGTGGACTATCCGGGACTCGTTGCCTGCATACTCTTTACAGGAGGATGCAATTTCCGATGTCCCTACTGCCACAACGGGGAGCTCGTGCTCCGTCCCGGCGATTTTCCCCCGCTCGACCAGGAGGAGGTACTTTCCTTCCTCGAAAAGAGGAGGGGGGTTCTGGACGGAGTGGTGGTATCCGGCGGCGAGCCCACGCTTCAGAGGGACCTTCCGGATTTCCTGCGCATCCTGAAGGATCTGGGCTATCTCGTTAAGCTCGATACGAACGGCACGAATCCCGACATGCTGGAATCCGTGGTGTCATCCCGTCTTGTCGACTACGTGGCCATGGACATAAAGAACAGCTTCGACCGCTACGGCTCGACCGTCGGCATCCCCGGATACGACACCGCACCGGTCGAACGGTCCGCGGACTATCTTTTGTCCGGGGTTGTGGAGTATGAATTCCGCACCACGGTCACGCGTGAGACCCATGATGAAAAAAGTTTTCTCCAATTAGCGTCGAGACTGGCCGGGTGCCGTAATTATTACATTCAAAATTTTATGGCCAATGAAAATACTATTGAAAAAATAAATTCTCCCTGCACCCGCGGACAATTGCAAAGTTATATGGGAATACTTAAGAAAACTATGGGAAACGTACAAATTCGAAATGAATGACTACGCTATATATGGTGTAGCATGAAAAATGCTCCACTTTATATTGAGTTTTGCTCTTGATAAGCTTTCCTTCTCGTGCTACATTGGAGAAACGCACGGAGGATAATCAATGTACCAGGTATTGAAGAGAGACGGCGCAGTTGTGGATTTCAACATTTCCAAGATCGCAACCGCCATCACAAAAGCGTTCAAGGCTTCGGACACCCAGTATAACGAGGATGTCATCGATTTCATCGCCTTGAAGGTTACCGCCAATTTCTCAAGGAAGATCAAGGACGGCAAGATAAGCGTGGAGGACATCCAGGATTCAGTCGAGGAGGTCCTCGGACAGGCCGGCTACGGCGAGGTCGCCAAGACATACATCCTTTACAGGAAGCAGAGGGAGAAGATCAGGAACATGCGTTCCACGATCCTCGACTACAAGAACGTGGTCGACAACTATCTCAAGCTCAACGACTGGAGGGTGAAGGAAAACTCCACCGTCACGTATTCCGTCGGAGGGCTCATCCTTTCCAACAGCGGGGCCATAACGGCCAACTACTGGCTCAGCGAGGTCTACGACCAGGAGATAGCGAACGCCCACCGCAACTGCGACATACATTTGCACGATCTTTCGATGCTCACCGGCTACTGTGCGGGATGGTCCATCAAGCAGCTCATACAGGAAGGTCTCGGCGGAATCCCCGGAAAGATAACATCCTCGCCGGCAAGCCATCTTTCCACGCTCTGCAACCAGATGGTCAATTTTCTTGGCATCCTACAGAACGAATGGGCGGGAGCGCAGGCCTTCAGCTCGTTCGACACCTATCTGGCTCCCTTCGTGAGGGTCGACAACCTTTCATACCGCGAGGTCAAGAAGTGCATCGAGTCCTTCATCTACGGCGTCAACACCCCGTCGAGGTGGGGTACCCAGGCTCCGTTCTCGAACATCACGCTCGACTGGGTTTGCCCGGCGGACCTCAAGGATGTCCGTGCGATAGTCGGCGGGAAGGAGGTGGATTTCACCTACGGCGAGTGCCAGAAGGAGATGGATCTCGTCAACAAGGCGTTCATCGAGATCATGATCGAGGGGGACGCGAACGGACGCGGATTCCAGTATCCGATCCCGACATATTCGATCACGAAGGATTTCGACTGGTCCGAGACCGAGAACAACAAGCTTCTCTTCGAGATGACCGCCAAGTACGGTACCCCGTATTTCTCCAATTACATCAATTCCGACATGAGTCCCAACGATGTCAGGAGCATGTGCTGCCGCCTCCGCCTCGATCTCAGGGAGCTGAGGAAGAAGACCGGCGGATATTTCGGCTCCGGGGAGAGCACCGGAAGCATCGGAGTTGTCACCATCAACCTTCCGAGGCTCGGATATCTTGCGAAGGACGAGAAGGATTTCTACGAGAGGCTGGATCATGTGATGGACATTTCCGCCCGCAGCCTGAAGCGTAAGAGGGAGGTCATCACCAAGCTTCTCGAGGAAGGGCTCTATCCGTACACGAAGAGGTATCTGGGAAGCTTCAGCAACCATTTCTCCACGATCGGGCTTGTAGGAATGAACGAATGCACGCTCAACGCCAAATGGCTCTCCTGCGACCTCACGGACAAGAAGGCCCAGGATTTCGCGGTTGATGTGCTCAACCACATGAGGAACAGGCTCTCCGATTACCAGGAGCTCTACGGGGATCTCTACAACCTCGAGGCAACCCCGGCCGAGAGCACCTCGTACCGCTTCGCAAAGCATGATGTGGAGCAGTTCCCGGACATCATCACCGCCAGCAGCAACGGAGATGCGCCGTACTATACCAATTCCTCGCATCTTCCGGTGGGATACACCGACGACATCTTCAGCGCGCTCGACGTGCAGGACCGCCTCCAGACGCTCTATACCTCCGGAACGGTGTTCCATGCCTTCCTCGGTGAGAAGCTTCCCGACTGGAAGAGCGCGGCCAAGCTGGTGAAGAAGATCGCGGAGAACTATGAGCTGCCGTATTATACGATCAGTCCGACCTACAGCGTATGCGTGGACCACGGATACATCTCCGGAGAGGTGTACAGGTGTCCGAAGTGCGGAAAGGCCACAGAGGTCTATTCCAGGATCACCGGATACTACCGTCCCGTGCAGAACTGGAACACCGGCAAGAGCGAGGAGTTCAAGGAGAGGAAGACATACAATATCGGTACCAGCGTGCTCACGCATGAGGGTGTTGTCATCCATCATGAGTCGGGCTGCGCCTGCGGCGGCCATGAGCCGGAGACCGCGCACATCCAGGGCAAGGTGATGCTCTTCACCACCAAGACATGCCCCAACTGCAAGGCCGCCAAGGCCGAGCTTGAGAAGGCCGGGGTATCCTACATCCTGGTTGATGCGGAGGAGAATCCGGAGCTTGCCGTCAAGTATGGCATAATGCAGGCTCCGACCCTCGTCATCGACAACGGCGTGAAAGCCGAAGTGCTCACAGGGGTCTCCAAGATCAAAGCCTATACAAGCAAGGCTGTTTGAAAAACTGTCCGATCTTTCTACCGCACGGGTTCCGTGCGGTTTTTTATTTCAAGGATGTCATGATACGAGCTTGAACAACGTTTCCTCCGTTCTTAAAATATCCGGGTATGAAGTCCGGATTGTCTGCCGCGTCGCTCGCATTGCTGGCCGCGGCCCTGTATGCGTTGAACACACCTTTGTCGAAGCTTTTGCTTGGGTCTGTGGGGAAATTCATGATGGCGTCCCTGCTTTATCTCGGGGCGGGCATCGGCATGGCGGCCCTTCTCGCCTTCGAGCATGGGATCGGAATCAGGGAGGGCAGGGGGTGGCTTTCCAGGGAGGATCTCCTCTTCACCGTCATGATGGTCCTGCTTGACATCGCGGCGCCCGTCCTGCTGATGTTCGGGATTGCAAGGACCGATGCCTCCAACGTGTCGCTCCTGAACAATTTCGAGATCGTCGCCACAACGATCGTCGCCATGTTCGCCTTCAAGGAGCCTGTTTCCACCAGGCTGTGGGTTGCCGTCGTTCTGGCCACAGTCTCGTCCGCAATCCTTGCCTGCTCCGGCAGCGGTACCTTCTCGTTCAACACAGGTTCGCTGTTCGTCCTTGCCGCGACAATCTGCTGGGGCTTCGAGAACAACTGCACGAGGATGCTCAGTCATAAGAGCTCCAAGGAGATCGTCATGGTCAAGGGCTGTTTCTCGGGTCTGGGAAGCTTCCTGCTCGCCATCCTTGCAGGCGAAGGGATCCCGGGGGTAAAGACGGTTTTTGCCGTGATGCTTCTGGGCTTCGTATCCTACGGGCTCAGCATAAACCTGTACATAAAGGCGCAGAGCCGCCTCGGGGCGGCGAAGACAAGCGCCTTCTATTCCATAGCCCCGTTCATAGGCGCTGCCCTGGGCTTGTTGATTCTGGACGAGCATCTGTCGCCACGGTTCTGTTTTGCATTGGCTGTGATGGCCGTTGCCACCGTGTTCATGGTCTGGGACACGCTCGCCTCCGGGGATCTTGATTCAGGAGGAAAACGATGAGGAAGGTAAGGATCACAGTCAGGAAGGTCGTCGTGCACGAGGACCTTGTGAGGCAGTACGAGAATCCCTTGGACCATGCATGTACGATGGAGGAGGGCATGGTGTTCGTTGCAAACGGCTGGAACATGCCGGACGGCTTCTGTCCGTCGGCCTGGGAGAGCCTTTCTCCGTTCGTCTTCGCGCTATGCCACGGAGCGACGGACCTCTTCGAAGGCTGGATGAAGGACAAACGTTCCGCGATGGTCTCCTGCAACGACGGGTTCCGCCCTGTCAGCTTCCTTCTCGAGGCGGAGGCCGATGATGCCTGACAACAAGGTCTGCTTCGATGCCCCGCGCCTCAGGGTCGAAAATCTTTCATATTCGTATGTAAGCGGGAAAAAGGCCGTGGAAAACATCTTTCTTGATATTTCCGGAGGGGAGGTGTTCGGACTGCTTGGGGCGAACGGCGCGGGCAAGACGACCACGATGAAACTTGTCTCCGGCATCCTGGGCCTGCAGGAGGGGACTGTAATGTCGTGCGGTATCGGGCTGGGGGATGATCCTGTGGGCTACAAGAAGCTGATCGCCTATGTGCCCGACGAACCAGTGTTCTATGATAACATGAGCGTCGGGGGACATCTGGATTTCATCTGCAACATTTTCTCGATCGGCATTGAGGAAAGGAAAAGAAACATAGCCATGCTGTCCGGGAAGCTGGGGCTTTCGGATCTGATGGGAAAAAGGATATCGGTGCTGAGCCGCGGCATGAGGCAGAAGCTTTCACTCCTCACGGCCTTGGTGCATGATCCGGAGCTTCTCATACTGGACGAGCCTCTCACCGCGCTGGATCCTCTTTCATCCGATCAGGTGAAGGCTCTCATCCGGTCCTTCGCGGATTCCGGCGGCGCCGTGCTGCTTTCGACGCACATGCTCGAGGCCGCGGAACAGCTATGCTCGAGAATCGGAATCATCTCATCAGGAAGGCTTCTTGACGTTGCCTCTGCCGACGAGCTGGCGGAACGGGGGAGTCTGAAGGAATATTTCCTTTCGGTGGCATATGATGGTGTTTGAGCTCCTAAGGGCGCATTACAGGAACTGCGGCGGTTTTTTCTCCTTTCTCAGGCCTTCCGGGGACGGATGGCTCTCCAAGACAGCTGGTGTGCTGTTCTCAGTCTACACTCTGGTCCTGCTGTTTTTCGCATTCCTTTCCCTGTTTTCCATCTCCGTTTTCCCCGAAAGCCTCTTCCTTCCGCTTTACCTTCTGACTGCCGCGCTTGCGGTTTTCTTCACTTCGGCCCCGTTAGCGTACGGCCTTTTCCACATGGGGCGGGAAATCTCGATGCTGAAAAGCCTCCCGATAAGGATCGTTGTGCTCTTCTCCTCCAGGCTCTCAGAGATGATGATTGATTCGTTCCTTCCCTCTGTTGCGGTCTTTCTGCCACTTGTTATGAATACGGGATGGCCTGTAGGCTTTCCCCTCTTTCTTCTCTTTTGGCTTTCAACATCCCTTCTTTCCTCGCTCTTTGCAATATCAGCAGGTAAAAAGCTCTTTATAGGCGTTGTGTCTTCCGATGCCGTCCTGCTTGCCTCATTCTTTTTGTATATTGCGCTTACAGAACACGATGGGCCGGGAGTAGGGGACGTGGACGGGATGTCTTTCGCAACCGTATCGTGCGCGCTTCTTTCTACGGTTCTTTTCCTGCTCTCGTACAATGCGTTCTGCAATGTGTCAAACGATGTGGAGGGCGGTGGATCGAAGGTATACAGGCCCAGAAGCGCAGGGATGCTCAAGGCTCTATTTCTGCATCAGATCCACGGCCTTGCCTCGAATGGGGTTCTGCTTTTAAAGGTCGTGGTCGGCATGGTGCTCCCACCTCTGCTGCTTCTTGCCGTAGCAATCATGGGCGGAAAAATGGACGGGACGATTGCCGTGTTCGCCCTTTCCCTCGTCTGCTCGCAGTCGTCGCTCTCGTCTACATCCTATTCGCGCGACCATGTGTATTCGGATCTCCTCGCAGCACTTCCAATCCCGCGGACGGCGGACCTTTTCTCACGCCTGCTCATCCATTTTGCATTCCTTTTGCCGTCATGCGCTGCCGGAACTTTCGTAATCTTAGAATTCTACGGAAGAGGACCGATTTTTTCGGCTGCGGCTGTTTTTTATCCCTTGGCCCACGGCCTCGCCTCCGCCCTGTTCTCGCTCGGAGCCGATTTCAGGCGTTCAGAAAGAATGGAAGTACAGGGATGCAGAATGGAAGGCGAGGCCGTAGCTCCGACATTCATCCCGTTCCTTCTTTCCTTGCTGCTCATGTTTTTTTCCATTTCAATGTCGACAGCACTCGGCTTCGTGGAAAAACTTTTGCTGCCATCCTGCCTTATCATGGAAACTGTTGCAGACATTCTGATTTCTTTTAAAGTTGTGGGAATGCTTCGCAACTGATTTTGCTTAACCCGTTTCAATTCTTTCTCATCATGTTCTTCCATTCGGCAGGGGCAAGCTTCTCCTGCCTGTTGAAAACTTTGATGAAATAGTTTGTGTAATTGTATCCGCAGGCGGTTGCAATGTCCTTTATTTTCATGTTTGTCGTCATAAGCAGTCTTTTTGCATGGTCTATGCGCTCTCTTGTCAGGTACGAAGAGAAATTCTCACCCGTTTCCTTTTTGAAAATCATGCTCAGATACTGGGTGCTGTATCCCAATTCGGCTGAGACTGTATCGAGACCAAACATGACGCTGGCAAAGTTTTTCTTTATAAGGCTCTTGATTTTCTCAACGATTGAAAGGTCGTTGTCCTGCACGAACGCCTCCTCGGAGATTCTTTTCAGAACATCAATCTGTTCTTCTTTTTTACAGTCCGAATTGAATTTCTCCAAAAAGTAGCTTCCTTCTATTGTTGTCCCGTAGGATTCGAAAAGCCTCCGATACTCGCCCAGTGAGGACAGGAAACTCCTCTTGTCCTTGTTCGAATAGGAGCATGCCAGCCTCTGGATGACTTCGGAAAGGTTTAAGGCAAGCTTCTCGTCGTTCATTTTGTACGCATCGGCGAGCTCAAGGCCCATGTATCTGCGCTTTTCCTCTTTTTCCAGCAGTTCCCTGATCTGCGCGTATTTTATCGGTTTCGGAATGTAATCCACGACCCCAAGCTGCAATGCGGACCTGACAAGCTCGAAATCCGTAAAGCTGGAAAGTATGTATATCCTGAATTTGTCCGAGTAGGATTTTCTGATCTCCTCGATTGCCTCGAGGCCGGACAGATTCGGCATCTTTATATCGGTTATTATGAGGTCAGGTGTGTCGGAAGCGCATTTCTCGATAAGCTCGTTCCCATCGCAGACAAATTCGAACGAGACATAAGGTGAGCCGTATTGGTTTATATGATGGGAAAAAATCGTACAGACAAGAGATTCATCATCAGCAATCAAGATTTTCATTTCAATGTCCCCATGAATGTGATTATTACGGTGCAGCCTTCCCCGGGGGTGCTGTCTATATTTACGGTGCTTTCGGAATAGAAGAGTTTAAGGCGTTTTATGCAGTTTGAAATACCTATTGAGGAATAGATGTCTATGGCGTTCTTATCAAAACCTATTCCGTTGTCTTTTATGGAGACTACTGTCAAACCGTTTTCCTTGGATGCCCTTATTAAGATTTTGCATGGCTTCTTCGATGGTTCCATTCCATGAATTATCGAGTTCTCTACAAACGGTTGGAACAGGAGCTTGGGGATGCTTATTTGCCCGATGTCGTCCGGAACGTCTATTGTATAGCTCAATCTGTTCTCAAAACGGCTCTTTTGCAGAACAAGATAATCGTTGATGAACTTTATCTCTTCATCCATCGTCCAGGACAAGTCGGATTTCAGCACGTTCCTGAGCAGATCGGAAAGACACATTATATTTTTTTCAAGCTGTTCGTATCGGCCTTGATATAACAGACCTATCATAGTGTTGAGTGTATTGAAAAGGAAATGTGGCTGTATCTGTTTGAGCAACGCCTTATATTCGGCTTCCTGCCGGGCTATCTGGGCAAGATAAGTTCTCTCTATCATTATCTCAAGCTGTTCTGTCATCTCATTAAGGCTGTTTCCCAACTCCTCAAGCTCCCATTGTTGCTTATGCTCATAACGGACGGAGAAATCTCCGACCTCCACATGGCTCAAAAGATTCTTCATGCTGGAAATCGGGCCTGTTATCCTGTTTGAGAATCTTCTGTTCAGATAGATTGCCGTAAACAGGGCGATAAGGTATAAAACCACTCCGATCGAATAGATCTTGATCGAATTAATGATTATGGCCCTGTTGTCCAAAAGCACATTGAGCGTATAGGGGGTTCCTTCTATCTTTTGAGAGAAATGTCTTACCTCGAAGTTGTTTATCTTTGGTATTTTACCATCAACAATTGAAATTAGGTTCTCCATCCTGCTGTTCGTTGCCTCGTGGAATATGAGATTATCGTCCTCATCTGCAACATATATGGCACTTGGAACGTGGAACTCCTCCAGATGCAGGTATGTGTTCATCATTGAAGGGAGGAAATCGAGCTTTATCACCGCATAGGGTTCGGTCGATATGTAATTGCGGATTGTTGTGACAATCGAAGCAACCCTTTCATCCGTTCCTGAATCGAAATACTTTGGAACATGAGGAGGAACGAATATTATCTGTCCGTTGTTTTCCATCGCGTCCCGATACCATTCCTCATTTGTCCAATCATAACCTGGCAAAGGGTCTGCGAATACATAGTTCGAACTGAAATAAATCGTATCCTTCTCAGTCACTATCAATGCGCTGTGGAAATCATTTCCTGTGTATCTTATCGACGATATGAGATTTCCCATGAGGATGTCGAATTCGGTTTTGTCGACATATTCAACCGTACCCTTTTTCCTGATATCCTTTATTTTGTTGACGGTTTCGGAAGAAAAGCTTGGCAGGATGATGATTTGCTTGAGCTGGTTAATGTAGAGCCCGGCCTCTCGTGCCAGACTCTTTATATAACTGTCGGCGATGATATTGATATCCTTTTTATAATATTCAAGAAGAATTCCAGAACTGAGTATGACGATAAGAAAAAACGGTATCAATGTGCTTAGGAGGAAGTAACGCATCAGACGGCGTGAGAGATTGTTCTTTTTCTTTGTCATGCTTACAGGCTAGCACAAAGATTTGCAAACTTAAATACGAATAATTTCATGAATTATAATATATTGTTATTTTTCCTCAAATGGCGATCATGCATATTAAAATCTTTTCATCGATTAATAAATAAGTATCATTTCATTATTTTTTTTCTCCCGTATCCTAAAAAAAAGGAGCGAACGGAATGAATCTTTCTTTTGGCAGGGCTGTAGGCCGTAAATTCAATCCGGATGGTAGCGTGAGGAGGTTTCCAGGCAATACGTTCATCTGCCTGCTCGACCACGATTCGGATGTGTACATGAAGGTGAAGGAGCTGAAGGACGCCGTCGCCTGTTCAAAAGCGGGATCCTGTCTGACACTGTTGCCGGATGAAAGCCTCCATATGACTGCAATCGAAGGGGTTTGTGACGAGGTGAGGGAGAAGCAGTACTGGACCGACAGGTTTCCCTTGGACGCACCGTTGTCCGAGATAGATGATTTCTTTGAGTCACAATGGAGGAAGGCTTCACTCCTGGGTGATGTCAGAATGAGGTTCGATCAGCTCTGGATGGACAGTGGCATAAGCATAGTGCTGTATCCGGCCTCCTATGAGGATGACAGAAGAATCAGAGATTGGCGCGACGAGGTTTCGGCCCTGACCGGTCTCAGGTTCCCCGGGCATGACAGATATCGTTTCCATATCGGACTTGCATATGGGATACGGATGCCGGACACGAAGGAGAAGGAGTCGTTGAAGGAACTGAGGTTCTGGTTTGACAAAAAGTGCAGGCAGGAGGTTTTTGAGTTCCTTGTACCTAGACCGTCCCTTACGTTCTTTGACGACATGTTCTTTTTCAGCAAGCAACGGATAGCACGATAGAGCTAAGGAGAGATATATGCTGCATTTGAATTTTGGACAGGCGGTAGGGCACAAGTTCAACTCTGACGGAAGTGTCAGGAATTTCCCTGGCAACACAATCATCTGCCTTTTAGACCATTCCACCGATGTCTTCCGGAGGGTGAAGGAACAAAAGGATTTCCTGGCCTGTTCGCCGGCAGGGGGCTGCATAACCGTATTGCCCGATGAGAGTCTGCATATGACGGCGATAGAAGGGGTTTGTGATAAGGTTAGGGAAAGGCCGTACTGGACGGACCGGTTTCCTTTGGATGCGCCATTGTCGGAGATTGACGATTTTCTTGAGGAACAATGGAAGAAGATCCCGCCTCTCGGTGTTGTCAGGATGAGGTTCGACCAACTCTGGATGGACAGCGGTATATGCATCGGCCTGTATCCCGACCATTACGAGGATGACAAGAGGATCAGGGATTGGAGGGATTTCGTATCAAACATCACTGGTTTGAGGTTCCCCGGGCATGACAGGTACCGTTTCCATATCAGTCTTGCTTATGGGATAAGGATGCCGGATGAGAAGGAAGACGCATTTCTCGAGACTTTGAAAAAGAAATTTGACAGAATGTGCAAAGAGGCTGTATTCACATTCGAGGTTCCCGAGCCTTCATTGACATTTTTTGACGGCATGTTCTTTTTCAACAAAAACAGGATTCCAAGAAAAAAATAGATAAAAGGAGAAGGGAATGAAAAAGATTTTATCAATTCTGTTCATTGCTGCAGTCTGCACCCTGTGTGTGTTTGCCCAGGGCGGTAATGAGAAAGGTTCTGCGGCAGACGACGGCCTTAAAGGGAAGATAACTGTTGCATCGAATGCGACTGAACTCCAGTATGAAGCCATGCAGACGCTTGTCGACAAGTTCATGGAGGAGAATCCCGGAGTGGATGTCGAATTCATCTCGTATTCCAAGGATTATGAGAATCTGATGAAGGCGAAGATGGCAGCCAACGATCTTCCTGATGTTTTTGCAACCCACGGGTGGTCCGTTAAGAGATATGCCGAGTATCTTCTTCCTCTGAACGACCTTGATTTTGTCGACAACATCGCACCGGCATCCAAGGATATCCTTTCCACTGAGACTGGGGATGTTCTTACCGTTCCGATGAACATAGAGCAGACAGGCATAATCTATAACAAGGACATATTGGAGAAGGCGGGATGGGATTCTGTCCCAAGGACATTCGACGAGTTCCTCGAATGCTGCGAGGATGTCAAGGCTCTCGGTGTTATCCCTGTGTACATTACAGGTAAGGACACGAGATCGCAGGCCAACCTCATGGATCTCATCGCCCCTTCCATGCTCATTGCAACAAAGGATGATTTTTCTGAATCCCTTTATGATGGATCGTTCGATTGGTCCAATTGGGAAAGGGTTTCTGGATTCCTTTACGAGCTTAAGGAAAAAGGGTATCTGAATGTGGACTGTAACACAGCGGATCCGATCTATACTCCTGAAAAGCTTGCTTTTGGCGAGGTGATGTTCGCATTCTCCGGCATGTCCATCATTACCAATGCGCAGGAAATCAATCCCGATGTGAACCTGTCCATGATGCCGATTCCCGCATATCTCGACACAGACGAGCAGATCCTCATAGGAGGGGAGAGGGAGAGTTACGGAATCTGGAAGGACAGCCCGAACCTTGAAATTGCAAAGATGTTCATTGAATTCATTGCAAGGCCTGAAAACGTCAAGTATTTCTGTGAGACAACTGGAATGCCTTGCGCCTTCACGAATGTCGATGTCGAGGTACCGCTGGCGGAAGATTTTGCAGCATACCAGGATCTTGCAATACTTCCTTATTTCGATAGGGAATGGCTGCCTTCCGGAATGTGGGCCACAATGCGCAGCATCGGCGGCGGTCTGACATCCAATGAGATTTCCGTAAAAGAGTCTTGCTCAATCATGGAGAAGAGCTACAACGATCTGAGAGCACAGTTGTAATCCAAGATCACGTCTTTTCGATCAGGGGATTGGAAACAATCCCCGTTTTCATCAGGGGGAAACGGTGAAAAAGAATTCTATCAAACGGTTTTTGCAGTCGGACCCGAAAGCGCTGTCGCTCATGACGGTTCCCGCATTGCTTTTGTTTTTCATGTTTGTTCTCGTTCCCATCATAAGCGGTATAAACATATCGTTCACAAATTGGAACGGGTATTCGCAGAATTATTCCTATGTGGGGGTGAAAAACTATGTGAATCTGTTTAAGGACGCCTCCGTCCGCATCGCCTTCAGGAATACTCTGATCTATGGGTTCGGTTCCACATTGCTCCAGACCATACTCGGACTTGCTTTTGCTATGCTCCTTGTGAACCGTTTCCTGCTCCGCGGGGTAACCAGGACGCTGATCTACATGCCAGCCATGGTCGCTCAGCTTATAATAGGTTATATATGGTATTTCCTCGTCACCTATGAGAGGGGGGCGATAAACGACATCGTAAAACTGTTCGGACACGCTCCTGTCGATTGGATGAGTAATGGCATGAGGGCTGTCATGATCATCATGTTCATCAATGCGATAGAGTATTGCGGTAAGACGATGATCATCTTCATAGCAGGTCTTGAGTCGATACCGGACATGTACAAGGAGGCGGCGAGCATAGATGGTGCAAATCTTTGGCAGTCGACAATCCACATCACTTTGCCGATGCTGATGCCGGCTTTCACAACAAGCCTTGTTCTCAATGTCATAGGAGGATTGAAGATGTTTGGCCTGGTTGTGGCCCTTACGAACGGAGGTCCGGGCTACGCCTCACATTCGCTGTCATCGCTTATCAATGAGCTTTATTTCGGCACCCAGCAGGCAGGTTTCTCCGCCGCCCTCGGTATGGCAAGTTTCATTTTTATAATGTTTGTCAGCATATTGCTTAGAAAATATCTTGAGAGAAAGGAGATGCAGTACAATGGCTAAGATCAGAAACAATCTCAAAAGCAGGTATAATTGGATCAAGAACCTCGTTGCGGTTTTCATAAGTGCTTTCTATTTTGCTCCGTTCTACATACTTGTTTCCCTGTCCCTCAAGACAAGATCCGACAGGACGAGTCACTGGATTTTTCCCAAGGAGCCCACGCTGGAGTCATATGCCTATGCGTTCGAAAACGGAAAAATCGGGCTTGCGATATGTAATACTCTGATTATCACTGTAATCTCCGTCATACTTGTAGTGCTGATCGGGTCCATCGCTTCCTATCCTCTTGCAAGGCGTAAAACTAAGTTCAATAAAACGGTTCTCTCTCTTATTGTGGGAGTCATGATGGTGCCGCCTCTTTCCGTTTTGGTGCCGATTTATAAGGAGATGATTGCATTGAAAGGGGTGAACACATATTGGGGTATAATCGTTTTATCTGTGACATACAATCTGCCTCTTGCAATCTTCATGTTCACGAATTTTATTTCCGCAATTCCGAGATCACTTGATGAGGCGGCCCTGATAGACGGATGTAGCCAGTTCATGATATTCCCGAGGATAATCCTTCCGAACATGATGCCGGTTGTTTCCTCGGTTCTGATCCTCACTGGTGTCGGAATATGGAATGATTACAGTTTTCAGCTTTACATATTGCAGAAGCCCTCGCTGAAGACGATAACGTTGGCCATGTCGACATTCTTCGGAGAAAGTACAAATATGGCTGCCGCTGCTGCCGCTGCGATAATGGCTGTCCTCCCTGTGATAATACTCTATCTATGTCTGCAGAAGTATTTCATCAAAGGCTCGATGGACAGTGCCGTGAAATGAGGATACACTAGAGCGAACCTGTATCCAGGGGTGTTTGCATGTTGGTTTGGATAATTGCTTCTTTGCTAGCTTTCTTTGTAAAAGGGCTTTGTGGGTTTGCAAACACCCTTGTTTTCACTTCTGTCCTCAGCTTGAGAAACGACAACATATCTATCTCCCCGGTGGAATTACTGCTCGGATATCCTACGAACTGCATCATCGCATTCAAGGAAAGGAAATCCATACGAATGAGAATCTGCCTGCCGATATCTGTGTTGGTGGTTATCGGAAGTATTCCGGGTATATTGCTTCTGAAAAATACTGATACGAGGATTGTAAAGGTCATATTCGGCTTCGTCCTTGTCCTTGTAGCCATCGAAATGTTTTTTAGGAAAAAAAGTAGGCAAGAAGGCAAGGAGGGCAGGATTCTGTTTTATTTGATTGGCTTTTTGTCTGGAATCCTATGTGGCCTTTATGGTGTCGGGGCACTTCTTGGCGCATATGTCGCAAGAATCACAGAAGATGCCAGCAGTTTCAGAGCCAACATCTGTGTCGTGTTTCTTGTTGAGAACACATTGCGCATAGCATTGTACTCTGTTTTCGGAATAATAAATTTTGAAGTACTCAAGCTATCCATCATGCTGGTGCCTTTCATGTTTTTGGGGCTGTTTTCTGGTATTGCATGTACCCGCAGGCTTGATGACAGGATAGCGGGTAGAGTTGTAGTCATTTTGCTCCTCTTATCCGGTATTTTTCTAATTATGGAAAATGTTTAATTATTATTTCAATTTCATGTGATGGATGTGAGTATCTTTGTATATGGCTGGGCGGGATGGGTGAAGATGCGTTCGGTCTCGTCCATCTCGATTATGCGCCCATCCTGCATTATCGCTATATGATCGGCATTACTGCGCAGGAAACTTAGGTCGTGGCTGATGATGATGAGCGAGAGTCCGTTCTTCCTTTTCTGCTCCATCAGAAGCTCCATGATCTGGTTTCTCATCATCCCGTCGATCGAGGAGACAGGCTCGTCGGCTATCAGAAGGTCAGGCTTCAATGCCAGCGCCCTGGCAATCGATATCCTCTGCCTCTGTCCTCCTGATAGTTCCGTAGGACGTTTGAGCGCCTCACCGTGTGTTATACCGCAAGAGGCAAGGAGATTGAACACGTAGTCCTCCTCGCATCCTTTTTCCGTGATCCTGTTGTCCTTGACGGCCTCCATGATCTGCTTTGCCGACGGCATCAGGGGATCAAGGCTGGAGTAGGTGTCCTGGAACACCATCTGTATCCGCGCTCTGATATCTGCGAATTCCTTTCTACCGCATCTGGTGATGTCCGTACCGTAAAAGAGTATCTCGCCCCTGTCGACCGGAATGAGACGCATGATGGCCTTTGCAAGCGTGCTTTTACCACAACCCGATCTGCCTGCGATGGCCAGTACATCGCCTTTTCCAACCGTGAAGGATACATCGTCCAGCACCTGTGTCCCGGTCTTCCTTCCTGGAAAAGCGTCCTTGTAGATCTTCTCCAGATGCCTCACGGAAAGTACTGTGCCGCATCCGTCCGGGGAATGGGAGACCATGTGGGAAGGTGCGTGCCAAAACAGCAAGCAGGACATATCCTTTTCATCCTCCAGAATACGTCCGCCGTCCATGACGAGGAATTTGTCCGATATCCTTTTCAGGAGGCAAATGTCGTGGCTGATTATGAATATCGCGCAGCCACGGTCTTTTTTCAGCTTTTCCAACAGTCCTAGGATACCTTCCTGTGTCGGCCCGTCCAAGGCCGTTGTCGGTTCGTCCGCAATTATCAGCTCCGGGTCTCCCGCGAGGGCAAGCGCGATCGCAACCCGTTGCTTCATTCCGCCTGACAACTCGTGTGGATACAGTGGAAGGACCTTGTCCGCATCGAGCCCGGCCTCTTCGAGAAGTTTCCTGGACCGCGAGACAAGCTCATTTTTCCCGAGGGGGCCTTCCTTGAGCCTCACGGCCCTGCATATCTGTGTTTTTATCCTCTGGACGGGGTTGAGACCGGCACCTGGATCCTGGAAGACCATGGAGATGTGGTTTCTTCTTATCAGGGAAAGGGCCTTTGCGTCCGAAGAGAGCATGTCTGCCTGTTCATCCCCGCTCTTGAAAAGAATCCGTCCAGAGCAATGTGCTCCATCCTTATGATCAAGCATTCCCATCAGTGCAAGGGCTGTCACGCTCTTTCCGCACCCGGACCTTCCCGCAAGAGCGGTTATCCTGCCCCTTTCTATGTCGAAGGATATCCCGTTCACGACATCATGCGTTCCGTCATTTCCTTTGAAACTGATGAAAAGGTCTTTGACAGAGATGACTGTATCGTTCTTCCGTTCCATCTGTTTTACTTCCTTGCTCATGCGGGATAAGGAATTTTACTGTAAAGGAGGGATATGGGAAAGGGAGGAAAGGATATTTTTTTTCATGGCGGAGCGGAAATTTTGCGTTAGGGCTTTGACAATAATCCAAATGGTCTGTAATATACATCATGTTGCGGGCAATAGCGCAGGGGTTTAGCGTACAAGTCTGGGGGACTTGGGGTCGGCGGTTCAAATCCGCCTTGCCCGATTGTTTTTTGTTTTTGTTCTCTTCCTCCCTTGTGGGGTAGAAGTGGTGGAAAGGGTGGCTTGGCCGCCCTTTTTTGCGTTTTTTTCATGTTTTCACCGCTGTTGACAAGCGGAATGAAAAAGCGGAAAGTAACGCTGTAAGGAGTCTGATATGCACAGTGATATCATAGACAATATCCTTGAAGTTGAAGATGCCGCGGTGAAAATCGTCGAAGATGCCGAGAAGCAGGCCCGCGATATCGTATTCAATGCCCAATCCGAAAAGAAAGATTATATCCAGAAGGAGATCGAGAAGGTCAGGGCACGCGGAGACGAGGAAATCGATGGTGGGAAGAAGATTCTCGACGAACATCTCAAGGAGTACGAACAGCAACGCCTTGAGATCGAGAAGAACGCTTCTGTTGCGGACAGCGGTGTGATCGCGCGTTCGGCAGAGCGTGTCGTAAGGAGAATCCTCGAGATTGGAGACCTTTATGGGCAAGGTGAGTGAATATGCATTCATCAATGCAAAACTACGTGCGCGGATAGGGGAGATGCACGAATCGACCCTTCTGGATGCCATGATAAAAGCTCCGTCCCTTGTCGAGGCGATCGGTACTCTGAAGGATACCAGGTATGCGGAGCTTGTACGGGTGTATGACCGCACGGGGGATCTCCAGCAGGTGGAGCTGGCACTGTTGGAGGAAGAGATCGCCGTCCATCGCGAGATTGCGAATTATCTCAAGGACCGGGAGGTCGGCTTTGTATCCATTCTCCTGGAGAAGGTGGAGATAGACAATCTCAAGAACGCGGTGAGGCTTTGGTATTCGAATGTCGTCAGGCACCACCAGATAAGCTACAGAAGCAGCTACATCTGCAAACAGAAGATAGTCCATGACATCAATTACAACGGGATAATCAATGCCCGTGATTACGAGGGGGTGCTTTCCTCCGTGAAGGATACACCCTATCATGACGTGTTCGCACTTTTCGACCTTGATAGTCTTTCCTCTTCAGGATTGTTTTCACTCGAGATCGCCTTGGACCATCTGTGGTTCGGACGCCTTTTTTCATCCATCTCGACTTTGAAGGGGGATGACCGGCAGGTCAGCGAGAACATATATCTGGTCGACGTGGATCTGAAGAACATATTGCTTTTCATAAGGTATTCCTCGTACCACCATCTCGATCCCAAGGATCTTGATGCAGTGATGATACCGTACGGATACATCTATCAGGAGGTCGTCAGAAAGAAGATCTTTTCGCTTCCTGACCCGACCGTGGCGCTCGGTGCTGTCGTAAGAAGACGTTATTCCGCACTGATGTCCGATCTTGCCGATATCAGGAAGAACGATGACGAGATGACCACGAGGGATGAGAATGCGAACCACATCCTGATGATGGAGGAGTATCTCGGCAGGACAAGGAAGAAGGAATTCACAAAGATACTTTCGGGTAAGCCTTTCACGATAGGCATCACCCTTGCATATCTCTTTTTGTATAAGGAGGAGGACCGCATGATCAGGGCGATTCTGAGTGCCAAATACTATAAGTGGTCCGAATCCAGGATAAGGGAGGGGCTGTTATGAGCATGTTCACGCGCAAGATGCGCATACTTACCGCAGTCGTGCTGGACGAGGATAAGGACAAGGTTGTGAGGAGCCTCCTTGAGAAGGGGGTCATGGACTTTGTCGGTATCGGGGATCTCGACAAGGACAGCATGAGGAAGCTGAGCCGCCACAGTTCTGAGATAAGCGGACAGATGCTTGCCGATTACCGGGTGAGGATAGAGACACTCTACCGGCAGGCGGATCTCGAGGTCCCAGGTCTTGCAGGTGCGGATCTGGAGAAGGTTCCCGAACTCGATGTTGACAGGATCCGACGTTTCCTCGACAGGCTGACCTCCTCTCTCCAAGGCATCAAGGACGGGCAGAAGACCGTCAATCAGCGGCTTTTGAAGAACACCGAGATGCTGAAATACGTCACTGACAACAAAAGGGACTATCTGGACCTGCGGGTCGGAACGGTCGGACTCAGGCGTGAGGATTTTGTGAACAGGATGGTTTCCGCCGGTGCGGTCGTACTGGCCGATGCAGATCCTGTCGTGACTCTTTCGCTGAAAAGGGATTCAAGCAGGACAAACGAGATATTGGACAAGTTCTCATGGGCGGAATCCAGCGATGCGTCCGAACAGAAGAAGGGCTACGAGAGATGCCGTGAGGAGCTTGAGAAAAGGATAGCGGATGACAAGGCCGCGCTTGAGAAACTGAGGCTCGAGGTCTCCGACAGGATAAGGGAGAAGAAGGACGATCTTGACTCCATGTGGAAGGTCGTCAGGCTCCATGAGCTCTGCGAATCGGTTGAATCCTATTTTTCATACACCAAGAATACGACGCTCTTCTCTGGCTGGATACCAGAGGACGACTATCAGACGGTTTATGACTGCATATTCGACTCCACGAAGGGCAAGTGCATAATTGAAAGCAGGAGTGCCGAGACAATGGAGCGTGACCAGGTACCTGTTTCAATGACGAGCCCGTCCTTCCTCAAGCCGTTCGAACATATCGTGAACAACTACGGCACCCCGGAGTATGGCTCGATCAATCCGACACCGTTCACCGCCGCCGCATACATAATAATGTTCATGCTCATGTTCGCCGATCTCGGACAGGGATTCGTGCTCCTGTTGATCGGACTGCTGGGCAAGTCATGGTACAAGGGGCATCCGCTTGCAAAGGACGGCCTGATAAGCAGGTATCTGTGTTCGCTTCTGGTGTACCTTGGCCCGGCAAGCATGGTAGGAGGGATTCTTTTCGGCTCATGCTTCGGCTTCTCATGGTTTCCTGCCTTATGGTTCAACTACCACAGCGTGGTCAACGGATATGGGGGGGAAGGACTCATACAGGATGTGTATGATATTCTGGGAATAACCATCAAGTTTGGAATAATCATCATTGCCCTTGGCCTTGTTCTCAATTGGATAAATCTTGTTCGAAAAAAGAGATATTTTGAACTTGTCTTTGATAAGAACGGTCTTGTCGGCGGAGTTCTCTACGCCGTCGGGGTATGGTTCGGGTTCGGCTTTGTCGCCGGTGGCTATAAGGAATTCCCTTCGGCTCCGTGGCTTGCTCCCGCAGTGATTGTTCCACTCGTTCTCATTTTCCTGAAGGAGCCACTGCATTTCATCATCCAGAAACGTAAGGGCCATAAGGAAAGTGTCTCGCAGCTGGTGATCAACACGGTCATGGAATCGCTCATAGAGATCCTTGAGATTTTCTCAGGTTTCCTGGCAAACACGCTTTCGTTCATGCGTGTGGCCGGACTGGGCATAGCGCATGTGTCGCTCATGACCGCATTCGAGGATATGGCGTCGATGACGGGAAACGCCGCCTTCTATGTCCTGATCATGATTCTGGGCAACGTGCTCGTAATAGTGCTTGAGGGGCTTTCCGCCGGAATAAACAGCCTCAGGCTCAACTACTATGAGTTCTTCACGAAGTATTTTACTGGTCATGGCTTTGCCTACAGCCCCATAGGGCTTTCAGGCAGGGTCAAAGCCAATTGAATAAATTTAGGAGGGTCTTTGTATGACCGCATTTGCTTTTAAGAGAAAAGTATCGCTTTCGTTTTTCTTGACGCTCGTACTCCTTATTGGAACGGCATTCATCTATTCGCCAGTGGTTTACGCTGCTGCCGAAGAGGTGGCCGCCGGCAACAGCAACGCAGCATGGATCTGCCTTGCAGCCGCACTCGCATTCGGGCTCGGAGCCATCAGCGCCGGTCTTGCAATTTCGAACGTCGGGTCAGCGGCAATGGGAGCCATTTCGGAAAAGCCCGAGATCGCGAGCAACGCGCTCATCTTCATCGGTCTTGCCGAAGGTCTCGTCGTATTCGGTTTCATCACCGCCCTGATGATTCTCGGCAAGGTATGATTGATGGAGTATTTTGTCATCGCTGATGATGATACCGTGCTCGGGTTCTCCATCGTAGGGGTGATGGGCGAGGTCGCCCATACCAGGGAGGAGGCCTCGGCCGCCTGGCAGAAGGCGCTGGAGCACAAGGAGTATGGGGTCATCATCATCACCGAGGATGTTGCGGATCTCATCCGCGGGACCGTGGACAGGTATCTTTTTTCCGAGACCTTTCCCCTCGTGGTTGAAATCCCGTCCCGTGACGGACACTTCAAGAGGGACTTGAAGGAGCTGGTCAACCAGGCCATAGGGGTGTCTATATGATTGAAAACGGCAATGCACTCGTATCCGGCATTCTTGATGATGCAAGAAAGAAGGCCGACTCCATCATCGCGGAGGCGAGGAAGGAGGCTGAAGAGATAGCAAGGGATGCCAAGGAGGAGGCCCGGACCAAGGTGGAGACCGAGGAACGGAACATCAGCCTGAGGCTGACGCAGCTCCAGCTCAAGGAGGAGAGCGCCAGACGGAGCGTGGACAGGCTTTCCGAGATCCGGAAGCTGGATTCCGCATTCTCCGCCGTCATGGACGAGGTAGGAAAAAGGATCGACGCCCTTGCATCGGACGGCGGACTCAGGGATTATCTCGTCTCCTGGATAGCCGAGGCCGCAATCGGACTCGACAGGAAGAAGGCGAAGGTCGCCTTCAGCCAGAAGGCACCTGTCGACCGGCAGATGCTGGATGATGCGCAGGCTCTTGTCAGGAAGATCACAGGTGCGGATGTCTTTTTGAGTTTAGATGAGAAGAGAGTCGGGGAGATCGGAGTGATCGTCTCCAGCGAAGATTCAAAGGTGTCCTACAACAATCTTCTTTCCACCAGGATAAGAAGGTATGGCAAGGACATCAAGAAGATAATACAGGAAGAAAATGCAAGATAGGATAGTAGGCACAGTCAAAAGGGTCAACGGGCCTGTTCTCACCGCAACGGGAATCACGGACGCCAGGATGATGGAGCTCGTGCATGTCAGCGAGATGCGCATCGTCGGTGAGATTGTCAAGCTCAACGGGAGCGAGGCTACGATCCAGGTATACGAGGATGCCACGGGGATAGCCCCCGGGGACAACATCTACGGGTCCGGCATGAGCCTCTCGGTGGAGCTCGGTCCTGGACTTATCGGCAATATTTATGATGGGATACAGCGTCCGCTTGAGGAAATCAGGACATTGAGCGGTGATTTCATCGCAAGAGGTATCTCCACCAACGCTGTCAGCCATGACAGGTCGTGGCATTTCAAGCCGCTTTTGAAGGAGGGCGATGAAGTTTCTGCGGGAACCGTCATCGCCACGGTGGAGGAGACGGACAGGGTCGTGCACAAGATCATGGTGCCTCCTTCATACAAGGGCTCATGGACGCTTGTCTCCATTGCAGGCGAGGGTGAATACACCGTCGACGAGGAGATTGCGATAATCACGGATGAGAAGGGATCTTCGGCAAAGCTCACGATGGTGCAGTATTGGCCGATCCGTGTTCCCAGGCCGGTCAAGGAACGTCTGGATCTTTCGGTTCCCCTGATTACCGGACTTCGTGTCATCGACTCGCTCTTTCCTCTGGCAAAGGGCGGCACGGTCGCGATTCCAGGCGGGTTCGGGACCGGTAAGACAATGACGCAGCACTCGGTCGCGCAGTGGTGCGATGCGGATATCATCGTCTATATCGGCTGTGGCGAGAGGGGTAACGAGATGACGGACGTGTTGAGGGAGTTCCCGCATCTTGTCGATCCTCGTACCGGACAGAGCCTCATGCACCGCACCATATTGATCGCAAACACCTCCAACATGCCGGTTTCGGCCCGCGAGGCCAGCATATACACTGGTATCACGATGGCAGAGTACTACCGTGACATGGGATACAACGTCGCAATCATGGCCGACAGCACCTCCCGTTGGGCAGAAGCGCTCAGGGAATTGAGCGGAAGAATGGAGGAGATGCCTGCGGAAGAAGGCTTTCCCGCATATCTTCCGACCAGGATCGCGCAGTTCTATGAAAGGGCGGGGCACATGAGAAGTCTCAACGGCGAGGATGGATCGGTATCCGTTATCGGGGCCGTGTCTCCCCCCGGAGGCGATTTCTCGGAGCCTGTCACCCAGCATACAAAAAGATTCGTGCGCTGCTTCTGGGGGCTTGACCGCGCTCTCGCCTCCAGCCGGCATTATCCTGCGATAAGCTGGCTTGACAGCTACAGCGAATATGTCGACGAGGTGAAGGCCTGGTGGGGAAAGGAATCGAACAATCTTTGGTTCGACAACAGGCAGAAGATCATGGAGCTTCTTCAGAAGGAGGTCAGGCTCAATCAGATCGTCAAGCTGGTAGGCCCCGATGCGCTGCCCGACAGTCAGAACTTCATCATAGAGGTATGCTCTCTCTTCAAGACGGCGTTCCTCCAGCAGAACGCGTTCGACGAGATCGACAGGTATTGTTCGGTGGGCAAGCAGGTCAAGATGCTCGAGATCATCCTCCATTATTACGACCTTGGCCAGCAGGCCATTTCGAAAGGTGTCCCGATGGTCAAGATCAGGCGTCTTTCGGTGGTGAGCGAGATTGCAAGGATGAGATTCAACGTCGCCAACGACGATCTGGCTCAGATCGACAAGCTTTCTTTGAAGCTGGACAGGGCGATGATGCAGTTAGGAAGTCTATATGATGAAAACTGAAGATACATTGTTGAAACAGGGGGACAGAAGCCTGCTTGCCGGCAGGGAATACCGTGGTGCGAGCAGGATAGACGGACCTCTTGTGTACATGAGGCATACGCATCCGGTCGGATACGGCGAGCTTGTCGAGGTCAAGGGGCCGGATGGGAACATCAGGAGCGGACAGGTGCTCGATACGTCGGACGAGGCGGTTTGTGTCCAGGTGTTCGAAGGTACCGACGGACTTTCCCTTCCGCAGACCAGCATGCATTTTCTGGGCGAGCCTCTTACTCTGGGCGTTACCGACAAGATGCTCGGCAGGGTAATGAACGGTCTGGGCAAGCCACGGGACGGGGCGAGAAACCCTGCATCCTACGACGAGAGGGATGTCAACGGCGTCCCCATCAATCCCACGGCCCGAGAATATCCACGAGATTTCATCCAGACGGGAATCTCAGTCATTGACGGCATGACCACGTTGATCCAGGGACAGAAGCTCCCGATCTTCAGTGGAAACGGAATGGAGCACAACCAGCTGGCGGCCCAGATTGTCCGGCAGGCGAAGGTCCGCGGGGGAAAAAGCGACTTCGCCATCGTTTTCGCCGCCATGGGTGTCAAATACGATGTAGCAAAATACTTCATCGACTCATTCGAGGAAACCGGGGTGCTCGACAATGTTGCCCTGTTTTTGTCTCTTGCGGACGATCCTTCGATTGAAAGGACAATAACCCCTAAGACGGCGCTGACGCTTGCCGAACATCTTGCGTTCGACAAGGGCAAGCAGGTACTCGTGATCATGACGGATATGACCAACTACTGCGAATCGTTGAGGGAGATCTCGACGCTGCGCGGCGAGATTCCGTCCAGAAAGGGTTATCCCGGATATCTTTATTCCAATCTTGCCGAGCTGTATGAAAGAAGCGGAAAGATCAGCGGGAAGAGCGGGAGCATCACACAGCTTCCGATCCTTACGATGCCAAACGACGATATCTCCCATCCGATCCCCGACCTGACAGGATACATAACGGAGGGGCAGATCGTTTTCGACCGGGAGATGCACGGCCGTGGAATCTATCCACCGATTAACTGTCTCCCATCCCTTTCGAGGCTCATGAAGGATGGAATCGGCGAGGGGATGACCAGGGACGACCATCCGCATCTTTCCAACCAGCTTTTCGCATCCTATTCGCATGTCAAGGATGTCAGGAACCTTGCATCGGTCATCGGTGAGGAGGAGCTTACGGAGGTGGACCACCATTATCTCGAGTTCGGCGAGTTCTTCGAAAAGAAGTTTGTCGGTCAGCGTTATGACGAGGACCGTTCGATCGAGGAGACTCTCGACCTGGGCTGGCAGGCGCTTTCCATCCTCCCTGCTGAGGAACTGCAGCGTCTCACCGAGGAAGAGATCAGCGCTCATTACAAGGGTTGATGTATGGATACCAGTCTCGCACCGACCAGAAGCAACCTGATGAAACTGAAGGACGAACTTGCCTTCTCCCGTCTTGGATACGACCTTCTCGATCAGAAGCGGAGCATCCTCGTGAGCGAGCTTCTGACACTTGTCGACCAGGCGGTGGATTACCAGAACCGTGTCGAGAAGACCCTCCTGGATGCCGAGCATACGTTGCAGGATGCGATCATGCACATGGGCAGGCTGAAGATCGGCAATCTCGCCGGGGCCGTGAACATAACCAGCAGCATCAATCTCGGAAGCCGCAAGGTGATGGGTGTCAGCCTCCCGAAGGTCGAGACGGCCTTTTCCGGGGAGGGTCCGTTCTTCTCCCCGGAGGGTACGAGCATGCTCAGCGAGCTTGCACTCAACCGATACCGCCAGGCGCTCGAGCTCATGGGCAGGATGGCCGAGCTCAAGGTTTCCATAATGCGGCTTGCAAAGGAGGTCAAGAAGACCATAAGGAAGGTCAACGCACTGGAAAAGCTGGTCATTCCGGACAAGGAGGAGACATGCAGATACCTCTTGGGAAGGATAGAGGAGCAGGAAAGGGAGTCGTTCATCCTGTTGAAAGTTGTCAAGGACAGGATGGAGGACAAGGCGAAGGATGATGAAAAGGAGAATTTAGATGAATAGCGCACCTTTTACCGACATGTTGGTCTATCTGGACGGCTCGGAAGGTTCCATGAGCGCGTTGATGTATTCGATATTGCTTGCAAAAAGCACTTCAAGCCGTCTTCATGCGCTTTATGTCGTTAATACCAAGGCCCTGGGGGATCTTGTAAGCAGCCATATTTTCGTGGACGTGGAAAAGAGCGAGTATCTTTCCGAGATCAAGAAGGATGCGAAGAGACACCTGAGGCATGCGGAGAAGCTTGCCGCGCAGAAGGGTGTCCGGATCACTGTGGCGGAGTTCGAGGGATCACCCCACGGGGAGGTGATGAGGTACATAAAGGAAAACCATATCGACCTGTTGCTTCTAGGCAGCGTGAATGTGATCAGGAGCCGCAGGGAGGAGCTTGCCAGCGAGAACGACAGAATGATGCGTACAAGCCCGTGCCCCGTGCTCGTAGTCAAGGATGATGAAAGGATTTGGTCTATGTTCGAGGAGGATTTCTGATGGGACTGATTGAATCGCTCAGGAAAGAGTATTGTTTCTGCCCCGTGGAGGGGGATGACAAGCAGCAGGTGCTTTCGAATCTCATAAGGGATTTTTCCATTGCGGCGAAACTGGACGGTAAAAAGGAGGAGGACATCCTCGATGCCGTCATGAAAAGAGAGGCGCTCGGCCCGACCGGACTCGAGGAGGGGGTCGCAATCCCCCACGCAAAGCTTCCTTTCATTGAAAGCAGCGTTGTCGCCGTAGGTCTTGGGCGCAAGGAGATAGATTATGGATCCGCGGACGGAAAACCCACGAACCTTTATTTTCTTGTGCTCGGGAGCGACAGCAATCCGAGCGAGCACATCCAGGTGCTTGCCCAGATTGCCAAACTCGCCAAGAATCCGTCCGTTCTCCGCCTTTTGAAATCCTCAAAAAGCGGGTCGGATCTTGCCGGCGTTTTTTTCTAATAGCCCAGGTTTTCCAAAACGAAAAGGATCGTGATCCTGTTTTTCTGACGCTGCCTTGACAGTATCAGCGTTGATGAACAGATTGTTTGTCTGCATCTGAATGTGCACATGAGATTGTCATGGTCCGCTTCCGTACTGCCGCAGTGGCCGCTTGAAGCGCAATAGGTTTCCAGGTTCAGCCTTTTCGCATTCAGTGGAGCTGCGGTTTTTTCAACCCGGGACACGGCCTGCGCCAGGTTGTCCACCAGTTTGTTGCGTCCCACTACGAGAAAGACATGTCCGGGGCCGTATGCGACGGCTGCGACCCTGTTTCCCGTACCATCGACCAGATACACCTCGCCGTGCCGTGTTATCGCATTGGCGCTTGCCAGATAGTAGTCTGTGGAAAAGGACTTGTGGTATATGTCCTTGACATCCGCATTGTCCGCATAGCGGTCGAAGAAGACATATTTGCCATTGCGGAGATGCTCCAGCACGCCGCATTGATCCAGTGTTACGGATCCACCCACCGCGCATGTCGAGCCTTCCTCCATATTGTCGTCAAGATATTTCACAACATCCTTCACGCTCTCCAAAACAACAAAATTGAAATTGTTGTTTTCAAATGTTCTCTTTAATCCTTCGAATTGTTCCATGGCTATTTATTATACGATATCAAGTTAAACAAAGCACTCGGAAAAAGTGGATTAAAAAGTGAAAAAAAATGAAAAACACGGTTGACACGGGGGCGGGTTTTGGACTAGATTGTTGTAGCGCCGCGGGAAGGCGGTGCGGGTTTTTTACAGAAGGAAGCGAAGGGAAAGAGAGAAGAGGTAAGGAAGGAAGCAATGCAGGCTTCCTGTCAATTCACGAACAACATTAGGGTAGATTGAGAAAAGATTTAGCCAATGTTCGGCGAGAAAAAGGCAGGACACTTGAAGTGGAAGATGTCCGCGGCTACGGCCGCGGGATTCGATGACGGAGAGTTTGATC
>CASFDW010000005.1 GCA_949293595.1 uncultured Spirochaetales bacterium
GAAAAAGCCGATGCGTCTCAGCACCAGCCTTCCCTCTGCCTACCCAAATAGTCTGCTCCTTTCTTTTTTCACTGTCCTATTGACAGGGAGCACACCACTGCTGCTCCGACAGAAGGAAGGACGGGGAAAAAGAGGAGATAGGAAAGCTCGAACGCGTTTTGGAATCGATGGGGATGGAATTGGTCGAAAGCTCCTTTTTGTATTCCGACGCCGCTCCCGCCATCAAGGCCGGCGAGCTCATGGAATTCTTCATGGATCGGGAAATCGGTGAAATCTTCGACATCTCCGGTGGGAACCTGTCGAACACCCTCCTGCCCTTTCTGGATTACGGGAGGATCGGAGGAAACACGAAAAGGCTGTGGGGATACAGCGACCTGACTGCGTTGATGAACGGTATTCATGCCCGAACAGGAAACATATCCATGCTCTACCAGGTCAGAAACATCGTCAAGGATGCAAGCGGAATGCAGCTGAAGGAGTTCGGGGATTTCCTGATCGGAGGGAAAAAGGACCTCGTCTCATTCGATTTCAGGTTTTTGAGGAAAAACAGCATGGAGGGAGTTCTCGTGGGAGGGAATGCCAGATGCCTGTTGAAGCTTGCCGGCACCCCGTGCTTTCCGGACATGGAGGGAAAGATACTCCTTCTGGAGGCGCTGCACGGGAATCCGGAACTCATCGAATCCCTGTTTTCCCAGCTGGAGCAGATCGGCGTGTTCGAGAAAGTCGCAGGAATTCTGCTGGGCACGTTCACGGAGCTGGAAGGTAAAAAGCACCCTGGAGGGCCCGCAGGACTTCTGATGAGGCACGTTCCAAAGGATATTCCGGTGGCGGTGACAGGATGCATAGGCCATGCGTCAAACTCGAAGGCCGCCGTCATCGGAGAACACATCAAGCTGTCTCAGCAACGTTTTCCCGCCGGCAGCCCCTTCCATACATGAACAAGGAACAAGATCGAAAGAAGGCCGACTGCGAATGCGGATACAGGCCCTGAATAGAGGACGCCCTCCACTCCTAAAAACCGTGGCAGCAGCACAGTGAGTGGAATCTGTATGACGAGCTGGCGCAGGATAACGAGGACCGAGGCTTCTACCGGCCGTCCGACGGACTGAAGGAAATAAGAGGCCACCATCTGAACACCATCCAGCACTAGGAACATCAGGAATATCCTGAGACAAAGCATCGAGAACCTGTTGTAAAGGGGATCGGATGATCCGAATATGCCGATCACCGTCATCGGGGCAAGCTGGAATACCAGCGTTGCCAGACCCGTCATGGCAAAAGTGACCAGCAGGACATACAAGAAGGTCCTTCTTACCCTGTCGTATCGCCCGCTTCCATAATTGTATCCGAATATCGGCTGTGCACCGGCCACGAGTCCGGTGACCGCGCATTGGATCAGTGTGAAGACCTTCATCGTCACCCCGAGCGCGGTCATCGGTATCTCCGCCCCGTACATGCTTTCCGCCCCGTAGCGAACGAGCACGTTGTTCTGCACGGCGACAACAACCACAACCGCAATCTGGGTGAAGAAGCTCGAGAGCCCTGCTTTGGCAACCTGAGGAAGATATGGCACGCATTCGGAAAAAAGCCTCTTATCCAGTCTGACCGATTTCGTTTTTCTGACCAGATAGAAGACATTCACCAGGGAATTCAAAGCCATGCCGGCGACGGTGGCCCAGGCTGCACCTGATACCCCCATGTCAAAAATGAATATGGCCACGGGATCACCGATGAGATTGACGATGCATCCGGAAACCATGCCGGCCATGGCATACGAGGGACTTCCGTCTGCCCTGATCATGCTCATGGTCGCACCACAGAACACGCTGAACACCATGCCAAGGCTTATGATCCGGCCATACTCCATCGAATATCCTATCGTAAGATCGGTGGCCCCGAAGAACCAGCACAGGGGTTCGAGGAAAACATTGTACAAAACGGTCATGAGGATCCCGATCCCCACCGCACCGGCCAGACCTGCGGCCATCCCTCCTGCCGCCTTGTCGTCTTCGCCAAGCCCCATCTTCAGGTTCATGTAGTTGGCCGTGCCGTCTCCGAAAAGGAGGGCGAAGGCGATTGCAAGCTGCATCATCGGAAAAATGACGTTCGTAGCCCCGTTGCCGAGATACCCGACCCCCTGTCCGATGAATATCTGGTCCACCATGTTGTATATTGCGTTCAAAACCAACGAGATTATGCTTGGAACGGAAAACCTGACCAGAAGGCTCCCTATTTTGCCGTTTGCCAGAAGATTATTGTCATCCATATCGAATCACTCCATATATATTGTTCTGCCGGAAAGAATTGCTTGGAATCATAAAGCAGACGGAATAGAATATATAGGATTGTAAGTTTTTTTTGAATTACAATATCTTCGAATGACATTAGATATTTTCTAATGTAATATTAGATATATGAACATGCAACAGCTTCATTGCTTCATCGTTTCGGCCGACAAGCTCAATTTCACAAAGGCAGCAGAGATACTCTCACTGTCCACGCCCACGGTCACACACCACATCAAATCCTTGGAAAAGGAGCTGGGCGCAATACTGTTCGAACGCAGTCCGAAAAATGTAAGGCTCACACATAAGGGTGAGCTCTTCTACGAATATGCAAAAGACATGCTGGAAAAGGAACGGCTTGCGAAAAGGCAGATGGCGGAGCTGGAGAACCCCGGACTGGATTTCATCATCATCGGATGCACGAGCGTGACGGAGCTCGGCTTCATAAAAAATGTCCTTGCGGAATTCAGGAAGGAATATCCAAACCTGTATCCCAGGATAACCGTGGGCAATTACTTCCAGGCATCCACACTGTTCCGCAACGGACAGATCGATTTGTTCTTCGCCACGAGGGAGATGGTCCAGAACAATCCGGACTGCACGTTCAGGAAACTGTTCCAGGACCGGGACTACGCCTTGATTCCGAAGGATTCCCCTCTTTACGGAATGGACGAGATATCATTCTGCCAAATGGAGGACGAGGTGCTGGTAACCCTCGACCACAAGCTTGTGCCGCACAATCTGAGAAGCAACGTCAAGGATGTGCTCGCAAGCCATGCGAACAGGCACTTCGACATAATCTGCGAGAGCGAGGTGGAAGGAATACTCCTTGCAGAATCGGGATACGGGATAACAATACTTCCCGGATACATGATTCCGGAAAGCACCATGCAAGCGCATGTCGCAAGGATAAGGGAGGCGGACACTCTGGACTACGGAATCGCATACAACCAAGGATCGGACATACCGGGTCTGAGACGTCTGATACAGATTGCCAGGAAGCAGGCCTCATCGGTTTAAAAGGTTGTTCTCGATCCAGATCGCAAGCCCGTCCTCATCGTTTGAAGGGCATACCTCGTCCGCGGCCATCCTGACGTGTCCGGGAGCGTTCCCCATGGCGACGGCGTATCCTGCGGCCCCGAACATGGCAAGGTCGTTGTCGTAGTCTCCGAAGCATATCGAATCGGAGATATCGGCCCCGAGGAGCCCGCATACAGTACGCACCGCAAAGCCCTTGTCGATTCCCGGGGCATTCACCTCGACATAACGCGATGAGGATGGAACTATGGAATACGATGGGAGAAGCGTCCGCGATTCCGCAAGAAAGGAACCGCAGCATGACGGGCTTCCGATTGCAAGGAACTTGTGCACACTTGTCTTTGCGGCCATCAGATCGACAGGTTCCGCCACTCCTTCCGTCCCTACTATCCTTCTCTCCAGCTCGTAGCAGTCATTGAAGCCATCGGCACCCCAGCGGGAAGAAAAGAAATAAAGATAGTCCATGCCCATCCTTCCGGCAAGATCCAGACAGATGGAGATAGCCTCGGGATCAAGAGGGGTTGAAGAGACGATGCTGCCGTCCATTGCGAAGATGCAGGCACCGTTCAAGGTTGCTGCATACGTGCGCATTCCCAGTACGGACATGATTCCCGACAGGCCGTCCAGACAACGCCCCGAGCAAAGTACGGGCACATGCCCCGCCTCGGACGCGCGCCTCAGCGCGGTCCTTGTCCTGTTTGTCACGATGTTGCGGCTGTTCAAAAGCGTCCCGTCGATATCTATGAAAAGAATCCCCATGCACGCACCCTCCTCTGCCGCCGGTACGGCAGGCATCTCATGCTTCCGCCCTCCATTCGTTACTCATTATCGACCAGAGCGCACAATCGCAGATTCCCGTATTGTTCCTGCCATACCCGCGCAGCACGCCTTCCCTGGTCATTCCGCAACGTTCCATGACTTTCCCGCTCCTTCCGTTCGCGACATCGTGCAATGCCTCTATCCTGAGCGCCCCAACCTCGGAAAATAGGAACCCAATGACCGCAGAAAGGGCCTCGCTCATGTATCCATTGTGCCAGAACTTCCTGCCAAGGCAGTAGCCTATCTGGAAAGAACACACCTCGGGCATGATCTTGACCACGCTTATGTTTCCGATGAGACGTCGGTCGTCCCTGAGCACGACCGCCCAATTGTAATAATCCACCTCACAGTAATGGGGCACCCAGGAGGACAGCACATCCCTGGTGACCGAAACATCACCATGGCTGGGCCATGTGAGATACCTTGTCACAGCATCGTCGCAGGCCCACGTGGAAAACATCCCCTCGGCATCACAGACAGTGAAAGGCCTGAGCTCCAAACGATCGGTGACAATCACTGCGGTTCCCTTGTGTTCCATGGGTATATCCTCCCTTTTGTTTCCATAACATATAGCATCACGCCGGCAATACAGTCAAAGGGAAGCCTCATAAAAAGAAATGGATTGACATTTTTGGTTTATATTATAAACTTATTTACGTTAATAAAGGAGATCGATATGTCCTACAACGAAACCGAAATAAGGCAAGCACTCGAGGATGTGAGGGAGATGAGGAACATCCTCGAACGAGGGATTCCGAGGCTGAGAAAAATATTTCTTACGACGTCGTTCGGATGGCTGTGCATATCGCAGGCCGTGTTCTTTCTGGTCGTCATGACGCTTTACAGCCTGTTCAAGCATGTGAACGGAGCGCCGGTCGTCCTTGCAGTACTGATAATCCTCGATTGCGTGATCGCCGGCAAATGGAAGCTCGATATTTTCCGGCACGGGGCAAAATGTGAGGAATATGATGGAAGCGTACTTTCATTCTTCCGTCTTCCATTCATAAAGGAATTGCTGGACATCGGATACATACTCGTTGCAAACACGATATTGATTTCCGTCCTCGTGGCAGTCAGGACGGGCAGTGCGTGGCTCATCTATCCTCTGCTCTTCTCCGGAATCGGGGTGACGTTCCTTTCCTACGGTGCGACTCTGAAATCGTACTCGTACAAGCTGACGGGAATGATCGGCATGCTCATTTCCTTTGCATCCGCAATCTTCTATGACGGACATATGGAATTATGGATCGCAGGAGGTGTCGGGCTTCTTCTCCTTACATGTGGTCTGACGATTCTGAAGGAAGGAAAATCCTGATGGATGAGAAACTGTTCAAGACGATCCATGAAAGGGCGAGGCTCAGGATACTGACATACCTTGCCTCCAAGGATGATTCTGCCGCTGCATTCAACGAAATCAAGGACAGGTTCGCATTCACCGCAGGCAATCTCTCCATCCAGCTCAGGAACCTTGAAGAGGCGGGGCTTGTGGAGGTCGAGAAAACATTTTCAAACAGGCGGCCGCTCACAAACGTGGTACTGACCGTAAAAGGAAAGGCTTCCCTACTGGATTACATCGGAGAGATGGAGAGGATGTTTGAAAACCTGCGCTGAACACCCCGTCGGTTGCGCAATTCTTTCCAATGCCTTAAAATCCTCTCCATGGACAAGTTCTTGATCAGGGAGGCTGCTGCGGCTGACGCCGGATTCATGGTGAATGAATTCCTTCCGTTACTTGGAGGAGAAAGCCACAACCTTTCATTCGGCAGCGAGGGAATGGAAACGGATGTCGCGGACGAGGCCCGGTTCCTTGAAAACAGCAACAAAGGGAGAAGCATCTTCCTTATGGGTGTTTTGAACGGGAGGATCATAGGTACATGCCAGTCCAATCCGATGAGACGTCGGTTCGCACACCGGTCGGAGATAGCGATAGGCATACTGAAGGCCCACTGGGGAAAAGGCTATGCATCACTGATGCTCGAAGAGCTGATAGGAAGGGCAAAGGACAAAGGCACCGAGGTACTGCAGCTGGAGGTCCTGTCGGACAACATCAGGGCAATAAGGCTGTATGAGAAGTTCGGATTCGACCATGTCGGTCATTTCAGGAACTTCTCCCTCGTGGACGGCGTCTACCATGATGCCGAGATAATGGAGCTCATGCTGGAGAAGCACTGACGGCGTATATCGTATGCGGCATGTCGATACCGTAATAATGCTTTGTGAAACCTCCTGCAGGACTCATGCCGTTCTTCAACGCGACACGCACGGATGGCAAGTTGCCGTCCCGTATTATCGAACAGACAGTATCCAGCCCCAGCTTTTCGAAAGCAAATTCTTTCACTGCGGATGCCGCCTCGATCGCATATCCGCAATGCCAGTATCTGCGGTTGAACAGATACCCTATCTCCGACACCCTTCCATCCGGCGTATCCTGCCAGGTCAGGCCGCATTGGCCAACAAGCACGCCGTCCTCCTTCCTTATCACCGCAAGGAGGCCATAACCATATTCACTGTAACGTCCGATCTGGCGTGAAATCCAGTCATCGACCTCCTCATCCGAGAACGCATGGGCGTAGGCATACATGGTCTCCTCGTCCTGAAGAATGGACGCTATTTCCGGCCTGTCGGCAAAGGACATCCTGCGCAGATACGTCCTGTCAGTTTCAATGAGCTTCTCCATAGTCATAATATAGTAAAACCTTCAATTCCGTTATTGGAATGATATAAGATAAAATATGCCGGACAAAGCCGGCATGCATCAGATGGTCGTTATCTGTATCGTATCTGAACTGATACGCCCGGTCATGGATCCGGATATGAAAATTGCGAGGTCACCCCTGCTGATTATCCCTGACGAAAGCGCTAGGGATACGGACTGGGCCTTCATCTCCTCGCGGTCCTCCGTGAATTTCGCCTTGATCGGGTATACGCCGTAGTCGAGACGTAGCTGCCTTGCCGCCTTCTCGTCCGTGACACACGCTATCACATGTGCGGAAGGCCTGTAGAACGATACGTAATGCGCGGTCCGTCCTGTCACTGTCATGCAGATTATTGCCTTGGCATCCAGGAAGAAGGCGGCATCGACCGACGACGAGGCTATGGTGTTCACTACATCCGAGCCGAGCTTGAGCTGCTTGTCGATGAACCTTTCCTTGTAATCTATCTGGTTCTCCGTGAATTCTGCGATCTCGCTCATGGTCTTCACAGCCTCGACCGGATATTTTCCTGCAGCAGTCTCCCCCGAAAGCATTATGCATGTCGTGCCGTCGTATATTGCATTGGCAACATCGGACACCTCCGCCCTTGTCGGACGGGGATGCTCGGTCATCGATTCGAGCATCTGGGTCGCGGTGACGACAATCCTTCCCTTCTCGTAGCATTTCCTGATCATGCCCTTCTGGATGGAAGGAAGCTCCCTGAAAGGTATCTCCACACCCATGTCGCCCCTTGCAACCATCACACCGTCGACAATGTCTGTTATGCTGTCAAGATTCTCCACGCCGCTGCGGTTCTCGATCTTTGCGATGATCATTATTCTTTCCCCGCCGTTGGCGTTCAAAAACTTCCTAAGCTTCTTCACATCCCCGTCGGTCCTGACGAACGATGCGGCTATGAAATCGACATCCATACCGATACCGAACAGCAGGTCGGAACGGTCCGTCTCCGATATGTAAGGCTGGTCTATATCGACACCGGGTATGTTTATCGACTTATGGTTCGAGACCTTGCCTGCGTTCATTACACGGCACACGAGGTCCCTGCCCCTTATCTCCTCCACCTTCATCGAGACAAGCCCGTCGTCGATGAGGATCATGTTCCCGATCTGCACATCCTCGGACAGATACGGATAAGTAACGCACACACCTTTCTCGTCGCCGTCTTCCTTCTTGTCCGCATAAAGCGTGAACAGACCGTCCTTTTCAAGCATCACGGATCCGTTTACGAAATTTCTGACCCGTATCTCCGGCCCCTTCGTATCAAGGATTATAGGGATCTGCACACCCATTTCGGAGGCGATCCTCCTTACCCGCTCAATCCTTGCCCTGTGCTCATCGTGGGTACCATGCGAGAAATTCAATCTCGCAGCATCCATGCCGTTTGAAATCAGATCGCGTATCTTGTCATCAGAATCAACGGCGGGACCAAGAGTACATATTATCTTTGTCTTCCTCATATTCCTCCGAACGGCAACCAAACTGAAAAGCCGTCATAACTAACTTATGCAATCAATGGTGGAAAATCAACAAAATCAATCGCTCAAAACCAAAAACAAACCGTTTATTTTCGTCCACGACCTTTTCTCCCGACGGTTCTTACGTTTTTTTTACGGCAAAGCAAAAGAAGAAAACGTACAGCGTACCTGGCAAACAGGACGGCAAGGACCATCAGTACGGCAGAAACAAGGGACAACGCCTCGACGGCCGCCATGGAAGGCAGGGCACCGCTTTCAAGCATGCCGGAAAAGAAGGCCGATCCAAGACCGTGTCCAAGAAAAAAGAATGCGACAACCAACAGAGCATCAACCATAGCCACAAGAATTATAAACGCGGAGCATCCGTCGCACAATAAAAGAAAAAAGCCCGGCCGGAGCCGGGCTGGATGCTCATTCCTTCACAGCGCCACTGGTCAGGCCGGCGATGAAATATCTTTGAAGGAAAACGAATATCACCGTCACAGGGATAGCCGCCACGACGCTGGCGCTCATCATTGCACTCCAGTTCGTGCTTGCCTCTCCAAGAAATGTCATCACCAATCCCGGGGCAAGGGTTCGTCTGGCCGGGTCGGTGACAAGGGTCATGGAATAAAGCAGATCGTTCCACGACCAAACGAAACCGTAGATTGCAATGGATATCATTCCGGGGACGGCCATCGGAAAGATTATGCGGGCCATTATCAGGAGATTTCCCGCCCCGTCCATCTTCGCACTTTCGACAAGGGAATCGGGAAGAGCGTCGAAATAGCTTTTCAATGTCCAGGTTCCCACAGGGAGGGTGAATACCACGTAGCTGATCAGAAGCGACCAGTAGGATCCCAGAAGTCCCAGCTTCTGCATGAGCAGATATATGGACAGAAGGAGGATGGCCTGGGGAAAGGCCTGGCTCATCAGGAAAGCTCCCATTATGAGCTTTCTTCCACGATAACGGAATTTTGAGAAACTATATGCGGCAAACGAGCTGACGAGGGTCGCGGCCGCACTGCTGAGAAACGAAACGATAAGGCTGTTCTTCAGATAGGTCATTATCGTCTTGTTCGAAAGGATGGACAGTATGTTGTCCAACGTAAGCCTTCCAGTAAAGAAATAGAGGGTGAACGTGCTCTCCGACGGCTTCAGCGCCGTATTTATGAGCCAAAGCAGGGGCAGGAACACGAAGGCTCCGATGAAAATCGTGAAAAACCAGAAGAAAATCCTGAAAGCAAGTGTTTTCTGAAACATCGAAAAGCCTCCTAATCCGATTCGTTGACCTGTCTGAGATATACGAAGCTGAAGCAGGCCAGCAGGATTGCCCAGACCGTGCCGACGGTCGCAGCCTGTCCGAGTTTCCAGTTCTTGAAAGCTGTCCTGTACACCTCGAGGGAAAGTGTCGTGGTGGCCCTGGCCGGACCACCCTGCGTCATGGTCCATGGAATATCGAAATGCTGCAGGTTGCCTATCGCACCCAGCGCAAGGACAAGAAAAGCTATCTGGCGCATGGAAGGAAGGATTATCAGACGGAAACACTGCCAGTTGTTCGCACCATCCATCCTTGCAGCCTCTATCCTGTCCATCGGAACGCTCTGAAGCCCGCCGAGGAGGAACGCCATGTACCACGGAAGCATCTGCCATGTCCTTGCTATCACGACGGAAAGAAGTGCGGTACCGGTCTGACCGAGAAAGGAAATCCCGGTATCGATCAGTCCAAGCTTGAGCAGGAGACCATTCAAAATGCCATACTGTCCGTTGAAGATCCACGACCAAAGGAATCCGATCGCCGTGCCGGGAATTATCCAGTTGACCAGTGTCACGCCACGCAGGAATTCCGATGCGCGGAACTTCTGGTTGAGTATTATCGCCCAGATCAATCCCAACGTAAACGGAAACAATGTGGATAACACAACGAACACCAATGTCACCAGAAGTGTTTTGAAAAAGTACGGATCGGTGAAAATCCGGACATAGTTTGCCAAACCTACGAAGTTTGAATCCGGCATCAGAAGCGATTTGTCCGTAAACGACATGAGAATCGCACTGATGAAAGGATACAGGATGATGCCGCAGAACACCGCCAGCCCCGGCACCACAAGTAAGAATCCCACCTGGGGGTCTGAAAGCCCGCCATGTCTTTTAAATCCGGCCATCCTGCATCCTCCTTAAAACTTGTCCGATCAGAGGCTTTCGAGTCTCTGTCTCATGCTCTCCACAGCTTTTTCGGCAGTCTTGCTGCCAAGCAGCGCCGCCTGGAGCTCTTCAACGACAATGGTCTTGACCTCGCTTGCGTTGGTCATTCTTGCGGTCTCATCCAGACGCGCGGTCCTGGTGCTGTCCATGAACCCCTTGAGATATGCGTCGTTCTTCACGGCATCGCTCTCTCCTGCGCTTATTGTAACAGGAGGCATACCGTTCTTCTCGAAATATTCGAGCGCCATTTCATCAGCAACCAGCGATTTGGCGAATTCCGCCGCAACTTCCTTGTGCTTGCTCGAATCGAATATCACCAGCATGTGGCCCCACATTGTCGACTGGGCAGGATCCCCTGCCTTGAGGACGGGCCGCTCCATTGCGGAACATACGTTCACGACCTCGTCGGGGGCAACCCCGTTGCTTACCGCCTGCCCCTTTGCGACCACGGCATCATCGTAAAACGCCATTTTGCCCTGTGCGAAAAGCTGGCGTGCATCACCTCTTCCGATGTCCATCTGTATGTATCCCTTGGCAAGCATGTCCTGATACCACTCTATCGTCTCCACTGCCTCCGGTCCGAGATTCACGGATCCATCCTCGTTGAATATGCTTGTCCCGAATGTCCAGAGCCAAGGCATCAGGTCGCCTGCCGCTGTATCGTCCTTCGTCGATACGCCGTACGGAACTATGTCGCCTCCGAGCGCCTTCACATCGGCAAGACACTGTTCAAACTCCTCGATGGTCTTGGGAACCGTATCCCATCCGGCCTTAGCAAGTATCTCGGGATTGTAGACCATCGTTATGGCTGCCATCGACCAAGGAAGTCCGAGCTGTCTGCCGTCGATGTTCCCAACCTCCAGGGAGGATGCGGGGAATGTGGATGAAAGATAGTCGGCACCGAACACCTCGTTCAAATCGGCAAGGGTTCCCGTCTGGGCGATTGTATTGAATATTCCGATATCCACCTGTGCGATATCGAGCTGTTCACCGCCCTGGAGGCGGATGAGAAGCTGCTGTGCCGTATCGGCCCATGTCCAGCCGACCCAAGAAACGTCGTTGCCGCTTGCGCTTTCATACTGCTGCATCATCTTCTGGAAGATGTCCTTGCTGGCCTCCTCCTCACCGGACCATCCGGCCCATACAATGGTCTCCGGCCCGTCCTGGACGGAGGACGATCCCTCCTTGGATCCTCCGGCGAACACACCGGCACAAACAATCAAAAGACTGAGAAACAACACCAATCCTTTTTTCATGATTACGCTCCTTATGCTTTATTTATTATATTCCCTGCCGTCACACAACAGTGCTTCCGGCCTTGAACACTTCCTTGTTCTCAAAACTCTTCAACAGTGCCAGAAATTCCTCCAGGTGTTCCATGTAGACATCACGAGGCGTGCATCCGTATTTTTTGCATATCGACGAGGCGTATCCGACGACCTCGCCCATCATCCCGCAGGTACGCATCACCCGTGCCGTACCTGAGGCGTCATGACTGAGGCTGGCACACCGTCCGGCCATGAACATGTTTCTTATGTTCCTCGAATACATTATCCTGTAAGGAAGGAAATAACAGTCGCCGGGAACCTCCTCCCTGCAGTCCATGGTCAGGAACGCATCACCTTCGTGGAAACACGAGTAGAACGCCTTGTCCGGATAATGGACATCGAAGTTCCAGGTCGTCGCACAGCAGGCATCGGGGAAAGAATACTTGAAATCAGCCTTTGTCAGGACAAGATCGCCCAGAAGCCTGCGCGACTCCCTTTTTCCACCAAGCGGGGAACAGAACGTCAGCTCGTAGTCCTGATAATCGTCATCCACGTTCCGAAGCGTGTCCCAGGCACCGTACATGGCACGGAAGTTCATGTCCCTTGAACGCTCGGCACATGCAATCGGGTCTTCCGTCATACCGCTTTCCCAGAACCAGCATCCAAGAGAGAACTCCCTGCTGTTTCCATAAATGTCCTTGGTTTCTCCCCGTCCCGGAAAATCGCAGTTTCTGAGATCCACAGCCCAAGGGCAGGAAGGAAATGACGAAGGATTGGAGACCTTCTCGATATGCCACAGATTGCTCATGCCCATATGACCGTTTGTGGTCACTTCATAATCCGCACCGGCAAGCGCCCCAAGATTGCCGTCTCCCGTACAATCGGCAAAAAGAGGTGCCGAAATCCTGAAGAACCGGTCATTGAGGAAATCCCAGCACGTGGCAGAGGATATGAAACCTTCATCGACGGCCGCCTCCACCAGACTGCAGTTCATGAAAAGGGTCAGATTCTCCTCCCTTTCGAGAACAGCCATCTTCTTTTCATCCTCATAAAGAGCGGCCTTGTTCACGGATCCGTAATGTCCTATGTTCTTCTGTTCGAATTCGCCCACTATGTTTCCGATCCCACCGAAAGGATCGTAGTTCGTACCTCCCCCAAGCCAGACCCGGATTTCGGAGCTGTTGTTCCCGCCGACCACGGACCTGTCCTGAACCAGGCAGGTCCTGAGCCCGCTTCTTGCAGCGGCGACCGCGGCACACATTCCGGCGAATCCGCCGCCGAACACCGCCAGATCGAACGTACTTTCCTCCGGAGCTGCATACGTCGGGATGCTTTTTTTGTAGAAGTCGAAAACTCCGGACAAACCTTCCGGAAGACGTGGCGAACCGTCCCTTGTGATGTATATGTAGGCACACCGCCCCTCGAACCCTGTCATATCCTCCAGTTCCAGAACGGCATCACCCTCATGCAGGAGGAAATCCCCTGCATGCTCCCAGGCCCAGCGATCGTTTTTTGCACCCAGTGCGCCCGATTCACCACCGCCAAGGCGCAGGCGGAAAAGTCCTGGAGCCATGTCCTTGTGCCACGGACTTACCCAGTTGTATGTATAGGCATAGACGTGGTACATCCCCCCTTCGGCGACATGTATTGCTGTTTTTGCATTTTCAACCTTCTTTCCAAGCCCATGTGCAAGAAGATAGGCACCTCCCATCACAAGTATGAACTCCGTATCAAGCGTCCATCCCCCAAACTGGTCGAACGATGCGGTATTTATCAGCAATGAATGATTTAATACTCTTTTTCCCACCATCTCGGTGCCTCCGGATTTTTTCTTTTCCTGATTTCATCTTCAACCCGCCCGTCAAATTTTAAAATGTTGTTTTGGACCCAAAACTTGTCAAAATTGATATTTGAGCTATAATCAATGCATGGAAGACTATTCTTGGCTTGACAAATACAAGGGGATATATGCCCAGCTTCTCGAGGGCAAGGTATTCATAGGAATAAGCAGCAATACGGAAAGCATACACAGGAGCACGAAAATGAAGGAGGGAATGCTTCTTACCTGGGTCATAACAGGAAAGGGAATCCTGAAAACTCCTGACTGCGAATATGATATAAACGGCGATTCGATCATGTTCAGGCATCCTCTCCTGGATTACCAATTGACCTTGTTTCCCCAGCAGAAACACCGAAGGTGTTATCTGTCGCTGCCCATGGAGTTCTTCTCCCTCTTTTTGGGCATGCATCCTGAACTCATCAACGTGCCACCCGTATTCGGCATAGAACCTAACAAAGCCCACCTGGATGAATTTCTTTTGCTTTTCGATAAGATTCATAAAAGTGAAGACCATGATTTCTTCCAGATCCTGCCATACATCGAAAGGTATCTCCTGCACTTTCTCGAGCCTTACCTGGCACAAAGCCGGGCAGGATCGTTGAAAAAGGCCAAGGCCATGCTTGAGGAGGATTTCATCTCCAGTCTGCCGGAGATTGCGGAAAGAACCGGAATGAGCTACAACACGTTCAGGAAGGAGTTCGCAAGGGTCTACGGCATGAGTCCCTCTCAATACAGGCTCAAATCCAGGTGCGAGAATGCCAAGCAGCTTTTGTCGATGGGCTACAGCTGCAAGGAGACTGCAGACAGGCTTTCCTATCCGGATCTGTATTCGTTCTCCCATCAATTCAAGCTCTCGACAGGAATGAGCCCCAGATCATACAGAAAAGATCATATTCTCTGACACACTATTGTTTTTTCTGCTACACTGGAGACATGTTCATCAGGAAAGCGGAAAATAAAGACATTCCTACATGCTTGGAAATATACGATATTGCAAGAAGCCATATGAGAGACGAAGGGAATATCATGCAATGGATAAACGGCTATCCTTCAAAAAACATCTTGGAAAAGGATGTGAGGGAAGGCGTTCTGTATCTAATTGAGAATGATGGTCTATGTCACGGAGTTTTCATGTGCAAGATGGGCCCGGATCCCACTTACAGCAAAATCTACGATGGATCATGGCCTAATGATATCGACTATGCTGTGATCCACAGGATTGCAGGGGATGGGAAAGTGAAAGGAATCTTGAAAGAAGCTGTCGCTTTTGCATCATCAATGGCGCCTTCAATCAGGATAGACACACACGAGGACAACATCTCCATGCAAAAGGCCCTGGAGAAAAATGGTTTTTCATACTGCGGCATGGTGATCATCGAGGATGGAACAAAACGGCGAGCTTATCAGAAAAAAAGCAATTAAACATCTTTTTTCAGAAATACTACCAAAACATCTTGTAAACAAATCCTGGTAAATTCATCGAGCATATCGGTTTTCTGCCCAGCCCGGTTTCATAGCACATTGGATTTTATCGTATCAACCCATTTTTAGTCTGAATCTGTACTTTCCTTTTCCAAATCCAGCAACCGGTTCGACAAAACCTTTATCCGAAAGCTCTTTTAATAAGGCTGTGCTTCCGGTTGGCCTCAGACCGAGAATTTTCTGGACATCCGACCTTCCAAAAATTGTTTGAAACTCAAATTCCTCAAACAATTTACAAACATGCTCAGCAGTTTTAGCAGTGAACGAATAATATATGTTCGCTTTTTCCGGAGCCTTAAAAACCCCACTGATATGCAATGTACGGTCATGGAGAGGATGTTTCTCATTCAGCAGGAGGTTTCTTAAGAACAATTCAAGTCTCATGAATACCATTTTTTAGGTCATTATAGTTTGCCCGTACCAAAGAATTTCGAAAATACCACGCATTCTCAGCGAAGATATCATTTGTTACATCAAAACCGAGCGTACGTAGATATTTGATAAAAAACACCGCAGTCGTTCTGGTACTGCCTTCACAAAACACATGAATCTGCAAAAGCCTGGATATGAATACCGCCAAGTGATGAATGATTTCATCCATCGAAAGGCTCTTATAGGAAAACCTCTTCTCTTCAGAGAAATCGTAATCCAGCGTAGCACTTAGCTCCGAGGTACTTCCGTAAAGCACTGTAGCTCCATCGAGAACCCATTCTTTCTCTGTAATGTTATAATCACGGATACATCCGGTATGGGAATATATACCGGCAAACAGCTTTCTATGAATGGAAATGTATTCATTTGGAGTAAAGCTGAATGCTTTTTCCGAAAGAAGCGCAGCAATTCTGGCCGAAACCTTATCCGCTTCCTCAGTACGATCATCAAAATCGTGCGCAGGATTTTCCTCATAATAGCTTTGCAAAAGCGCATTTGCTTCTTCGAAAGAAATCTCACCCTCAATGTTGCGGACAGCGGTATGTACTAAATAAGCAGATGTCTTCAGCCCGTCAACCGCCTGCAGACCATATACCACGCATAGCCTTTGGCTCGTTTTTCCGGTTCAGACTCTATGATGTATTCCTCAAACGGATCTTTATTCACTGCATCTCACATCGCTGCTGGTATCTGTCTGCCCACACTATAATCCCATACGTGCCAAAATATGATTTCTCCCACCTGTATTTATCCATACAGGACAGGCATGCGGACATTTTATTGGATATATATGAAGTAAGTCCAAGTTCAAGTCTACGTTCCATTGGACTTTTTCCACCAACCCCAAGCTTGATTCTTTCTCAGCAGGACTAATTATAGTATCTGTCAAGAACATACATGAAAGCATCCAAAGTCCACCTTTTCATGTTACTGTTGAGCATGAGCGCATAAGCCAGCATTGGATAATGCAAAAACACGGATCCGTTTTTTGTTATCAGATCATCTGAAAATGTTTCAAGAAGTTATTATTGCCACTTACTTTTCTGGCGGACAACCTGGCATAACTATAATCTGCAATTGCGTTTAATTTGTTGGAGAAACAAACTTTATATTTCATAAGATGTTTTTTCAAAGTGTGTCCTTTAATTTCCCAATAGGTGGCCTTTGCCTCAGCAGTCGTGACGTCCAACTATCCATCTAGGTCGACTTCTATGATATAATCCGGTTTTTGGTTTGAGTCAAAAGAGCAACCGTCTCGATATGCATGGTCCTTGGGAACATGTCCACAGGCTGGATTGCAACAAGGCGGTACGGACCGAATCCCTCCAAGTACCTGCAATCTCTTTCCTGGGTTTCCGGATTGCAGCTTATATATACGATCCTCTTTGGACCGAGTTTTATCAGCGAAGAGAGAAAGCGTTCGTCGGACCCGGATCTTGGAGGATCGAGGAAAGCAACATCGAAACGCTCCTTGTCCTTTGCCATCTGCTTGCAGAACACGGAGGCATCGGCATTGACGAAAGTGACATTCCCGAGGCCGTTCATCACAGCGTTCTCCCTTGCATCCTCAAGAGCCTTTGTGTTGAGCTCCACACCGACAACAGATGAAGCCTTCCTACCTGCAACAAGTGCGATTGTTCCCGTCCCGCAGTAGGCATCCAGAACCCTCTCCCTGCCTGAGAGCTCCGCCATCCTGATTGCCATCGAATAAAGTGCCTCGGTCTGACGCACGTTCACCTGGAAAAACGACGATGGTGAAATCTTGAACTCGAGATCGAATATCCGATCGGTTATGAAACCTGGCCCCCTGAGTATCTCCACTGGGGCATCGGAGAGCACCATGCTGGTCTTCCCACCGTTTACCTGTCTTGCCACAGTCCTGATCTCGGGATGCATGTTCATCAGGGAGTTTGCAAAGTCCTTTGCAAGGCGGAACGAAGATGTGCCGAACACAAGGACAACCATCACATCACCGGTGCTGAGGGACTTTCTCATCAGCACATGCCGGATATCGCCGGAAAACCGATCCTCGTCGTACGGCCGCAGACGGTAGCTTCTCATCAGACTCCTTACGGACGACATGATTTTGGCCGATTCAGGAAACTCCAGTCTGCAGGACCTGACTGAAACAATGTCGTGGGTCCCCTTCCTGTACAGTCCCGAAACTATTTTTCCGCTCCGGTCCTCCCCCAAAACCGACTGGACCTTGTTCCTGTAATACCCCGGGTTCTCCATGCCCATGACGTCATAAACGGTGCAATATCTGGAAAAAAGGGAGTAGACATAACGGAACTTGTCATCGAGCTCCTCGCAATAGGGAATGGAGGCATAATCACACCCCCCGCATTTGTAACTGATCGGACACCAGACTTCATTTTTCATAATTCAACCTAAAATATTCCAATTACGGTATGATACTATTCCAATACACGTAGACCATTCTTCTCCCAGAACTTATCCACAACGGATGAGGCGAAGCCTGCATCGACCATGGCATCCCGGAGCATCGGAAGTTTTTCAACACCGGGAATTTCCAGCGTTCCTCCGATTCCATCGAAATCGGTTCCAAGGGCAAGCACGTCCTCCCCTGCGACATCGTATACATGTCTTATGTGCCTGAGCATATCGGAAACACGTGAGAAATGCTCCGCCTTTGGCGTACCATCCGGATATGAACAAAGGAACGACGGGCAGAAATTCAGACCGACGATCCCGCCCCGGTCCGCAACGGCCCTGAGCATTTCATCGGTAAGGTTCCTGGAACAATCGGTGACGGCCCTTGCATTGCTATGGGTCGCCACGACCTTGACACCGCTCTTCACAACATCCCAGAATCCTCCGTCGCTGAGATGGGACACATCGCATATCATGTCGTGCTCCTTCATCATCTCGAGAACTTCGAATCCCTTTTCCTTCAAGCCCATCCCCATGACCTCAGGATTTGTCGAATTGGGATAGGCATATGCGTTCTCCCAGTTCCATGTCAGGGAGGCTATCCTCGCACGCCAGGAGAGGATCTCACCGAATCTTTCAGCACTTCCCTCAAGAGGGCCAAGATCCTCGATTGTCAGAACGGCAGAAACACCTGCGCCCATGTCCGAGCTTCTGAAGGCCTGACGGACCATGCCGCCGGCATTTTCAATTTCCTTGACGAACCTCCCGTGTATCGCCTTCATCCTTTCCCAGAACGGAATCTCCGTATGGCTGTCGTACGGCGTGAAGACAGCGAAACACTGGGCTTTTGCGCCAATCCTGCAAAGGCGTCCGATATCCACGCTCAGACTGTTTTCCGACAACGTCTCGGAACTGTCCTCCGCCCACAGCTTGTAAACCGTATCACAATGGAAATCGATCATGGCATCCTCCAAACGTATTTCCCATTTTAATCATTTTTGTGCTAGCATCATAGGGTGTTTGAAAAAGAAAAGAAAACTAATGGAAAAACGGTTGTGGTCGAGTGTATCGGCGCAATCCTGCTTTTCATGCTCATGCTGCAGGTGGCGGGACGCTGCCTTCCTTCGGTATCGACTCTTTCATGGCAGGCAATAGCGGCAAAGGCGGCGATATGCATTGCAGCACTGCTCATCATAAAGTGCGACAGAAAAGCTACATTGCTCATCCGCATGGACATGTATGGATTTTTCAATACAGGGTGGTACATTCTTGCTGCGTCCGCAATCTTTTTTATTCTGCAGCTCATATCGGACTACGAGCTTCCAAGTACGGAAAGATTCATGATGTTCGCCGCATTGTCTTTATGTACGGCAGCATCGGAGGAACTTGTATTCCGCGGGCTTGTCGCATTCCGGCTCAAGGAGGAGTTTGGGAAAAAGGAGGGCACAGCCATCATTTCCGCACTCCTGTTCGCAATAGTCCATCTGTCAAACCTGATCTCGAATCCGGCGTTGATCATCGCATCAACGACACAGGTGGTGTATACGTTCTCACTCGGGCTGATGCTCACATATTCATATTACGAGACGGAGAACCTGCTCGTTCCCGTCGCATTACATTTCATTTTCAATACTTTTTCCGCTTTTTCCTCCGCCGCCGCCTCAGCCCCTGCCGCGGCAGCCACGGATATCGGAGGTACCGACGCTGCCATCCTTCTTGCGGTCATGGTTCCCGGAATACTGTGGGCACATCTGGAAACAAGAAAGTGGAAAGAAGATGGGGAGCATGCTTAACTTTCCAGACAATAAATTGGTAATGGCCGCTTACTAAGGTAGTATCTCCTTATTCTTGAAAGAATAAAAACTTTATCAGGCTTTGATCTCCTTTAACCTCGACAAGGCTTTTCGGAACTGGAAGAAAAACAGAACGGCGGTAAAGGTGACAGCAATGGTATCGGCAACAGGCTCGGCAAGATAAACAGCCATCGTCCTGTTTTCCTCATAGACCAAGGGCATGATAAAGATGAGAGGCATCAACAACACGAACTTCCGCATTACGGCTACCACGATGGAGGACGTGGCGTTACCGATGCTTGTGAACGTCATCTGACATGCTATCTGGATTCCAAAGAGGATCGAGACAGCCATATATGTCCTCAAGGCCGGAACCGTGAAGGATAACAGCGCCGGATCTGAGGTGAACATGGCCACGAAGGTCGATGGAAACAGCTGCACCGACAGCCACAGGATCGAGGAGAACACCATTGTCGCAGCAAGCAGGTGGAAGTAGGCGCTTTTCACGCGCGCCTTCTTTCCGGCCCCATAGTTGTAGCTTATTATCGGCTGGGCGCCCTGTCCCAGTCCCTGGAGCGGCAGCATCGCAAACTGCATGACGGACGAGAGTATCGTCATCGCACCAACAGCAACATCACCGCCGTACTTCAGAAGGGATGCATTGAAGCAGACGGATATCACGCTCTCGCTAGCCTGCATTATGAATGTCGCGGTCCCCAATGCCAGCGCAGGCAGGATCACGGAGCCTTCCAGACGGAGATATTCTCTTTTTATCGCAAGAAGGGTCTTTTTTCCGGTGAGGAATCTCAGGACCCATGCGCAGGAAACGGCCTGGCTTATGACCGTGGCAAGTGCCGCCCCCCTAACACCGAGACCGAAAGCGAAAATGAACACGGGATCGAGTATTATGTTGCACACCGCACCGATAAGAACCGAAAGCATCCCTGTCCTTGCAAACCCCTGTGCCGTTATGAATGCGTTCATGCCCAGCGTCAGCTGGACGAATACCGTACCAACGGCATAAACATCCATGTATGCGGTGGCATAACCTATGGTGTTTCCGCTCGCACCGAATGCCAGAAGGAACGTTTCGTTCCAAACAAGCAGGACAACAGTCAGCACGACGGATATCGCGACCTGCACGGTGAAACAGTTTCCAAGCGTCTTGCGGGCACGCTCGTAGTCACCACGTCCCATGTATATGGATGCCCTGGGGGCGCCTCCGCTGCTGATCAGGGCTGCGAAAGCCGAGACTATCATGATTATCGGAAGACACACGCCCACACCGGTCAGCGCCATCGCGCCGACTTCGGGGATATGTCCGATATATATCCTGTCGACGATGTTGTAAAGCATGTTTATGATCTGGGCGGCCACTGTGGGAAGGGCAAGGCGAAGAAGCAGCCTGCCAACTGGCTCGGTCCCCAGGAATTCCTTACCGTCTTCCATCGTTTTCCTCCAGATACCGCACGATATTGTCCTTGATCCTCGCATTCAGGGCCTTGTACAACCCGGCATCCTCCTTTGAGAAGCCGTCGAACACAACACCCAGAAGCTTTTCCGTACATGCCGCAATCTCTTTTTCTATCGCAAATGCTTCAGCCGTGAGGATCAGATGGACCTTTCTACGGTCGCTCTCGTATGTTCTGGAAGTCAGAAGCTTCTTCGAGCACAGCGACGACACAGCCTTGGACACGTTGCTCTTGGACAGACGTCGTAGCTCGACTATGTCCGCCGCAGTGTCAAGGCGGGGATTGTTGTGCAGAAAGGCAATGATGTTCATCTCCATGTCGGTAAGACCGAACTTTCTGGATATTTCCCCGAGCATCAATCCATGCAGCTTGGTCACATACCTGAACGATACCAGCTGGTCGGTTATTATCCCCATGAGGACCTCCTTATCCGGATAAAACAACGGTTCCAAACATAACCGTTCTAAAAAGAACATTTACAGGCATGACTGTCAACAAGGAAGGGACAAAAAACACATAATCGACAAATACGGCACAAGGCTGGTATCGAAGAAGTTTGCAAGCAGTCTTACGCGCAACAATCACAGATCGAGCAACAGCTGTCCATTGCCGCCACCGTACATGAAGACAACGTCGTCCGGACTTCCCGTACCGGCCAGGAACGGGGAATCCTCATGGTGTCCCATCCTCCCCATGTCCGGGTAACGGCATGCTCCGGCATAGCAATAGAGGCATCCATGCATGCATGTGCCATAGGCACCTATGTCGCGGTTCTCCACGCAGAGGCATCCGGGGCGTGACGCCTTGGGCCTGCAGGCATCACCGATCCCCAGCACCTCCGGCGAGATGCAGCCTGCACGTCTGACCTAATACTCTGAATAATCAAATGTGCCGGCACAGGTCTGCAGCACGATTCCTTTTCCAGCGGCCGTTTCCGCCATGGAGCCTACGATTCTCTTACCTTCTTCCGGCGATACCGGCCTTATCCCGGGAATCGATGTCCTCACGCCCTTGTAGAGGCTTATGAAACTGAAGATGCACAATTCCGTATATCCCGAAAAACTCTCACATAGATATGAAAATGCCCTCTCATGGAACCCCGTATCGTATCTTGAATGTATCATGATGGGATCATATCGCCAGCTTATGTTTCCGACACCGACCGCCTCCGACGCCCTTATGAACGTTTCCACACGCTTCCTTACGGGAGGGACATTCCTCTCCATATCCCGTCCATACCCTGTGACGGTGTAATAAAGATGGATCCTGAACCTCTTCGCAATCTCCCCAAGATAAGGAATCAATGGAGAGAAATCCTTCGAGACGAAACAAAGGACATCGTTTTCATGAAACTCATACCTGCACACCTTGTTCCTATCGTAGGGATTCCGCACCATGACAAATCCCTCCTCGAGCCTTTTCAGAAGCCAGGGGGTATAGAAAGCGGGTATATCGGTACGGGACGATATGTTGAATATCATATACAACGACACCTACAACATATTCCGGAGCACGTCAAGAAAAAACGCCCGTGGACGGGCGTGGGCTCAACTTATGGAAACGACCTTGTAATCCGCGGCCTCTACGGCGGCCCTGAGGGCTTCTGGTCCGACGTCCGCACTACAGGTCACCGAAGCGGTCTTCCCATCAAGATCCACCACGGCATCCTCCACACCAGGCACAGCCTTGAGAGCCTTTTCAACCCTGGCCTTGCAATGGACGCAGCTCATTCCTTCCACAACCAACACTTTCTGCATTTTTCCAATCCTCCCATCAAAAAATATTTTTTCCGGAACATATCCGGCGTTGATGACGGCATCCTCGAGCATCCGGTCTTCCACTCCGGAGCATGAGGAGATGCGGACAATGCCCTCATCCAGATCCACCAGGACAGAATCCACACCATCGACGGACAAAAGCGCCTTCCTTACACGATCCGCACAATGCTTGCAGCTCATTCCGGAAACCTGCATCACACGGCTTACGGACCGTTCCGCGTCAGATTCGAACACATCCTCATCCGGCATCGTCACGGCTTTTCCGTCCACCACATCTTCCCCTCCGGTGTCTTTCTTGAAAAACCTGAGCCTGAGTGCGTTCGTCACAACGCACACGCTCGAAAGACTCATCGCCGCACTTCCGATCATAGGGCTCAAAAGCAATCCCAGCGACGGATAGAACACCCCTGCGGCAAGCGGTATGCCTATGATGTTGTAGAAGAACGCCCAGAACAGGTTCTGATGGATGTTCCGCATGACACTGCGGCTCAATGCTATCGCAGACACCACGTCCAGAAGCGAATCCTTCACGAGCACCACGTCGGCACTCTCAACCGCGATGTCCGTACCAGCTCCGATGGCTACACCGACATCCGCCCTGGCAAGTGCGGGGGCATCGTTTATTCCATCACCAACCATCATCACGCATCTACCCTTTTCCTGAAGACCGCGCACGAACGCCTCCTTGTCCTGCGGAAGCACATCGGATACGACCTCGTCAAGATCCAGGCCCTTTGCAACCGAGACGGCGGTCAGTCTGTTGTCGCCCGTGAGCATCACCGTCCCGACACCCATCCGCCTCAAGGATGAAACGGCCTTCCTGCTCGATGGACGTACCGTATCGGCGACCGCCACCATCCCAAGCAGTTCTCCGTCCCGGGCGAAGAACAGCGGAGTCCTTCCCTCCGAGGCATATGCGGAGGAAAGGGAATCCACCGTTCCGGCACCGATGCCTTCCTCCGCCATCAGCAGAGCGTTTCCGGCAAGGCACGTCCGCCCGTCAATGCAAGCGGAAACCCCTCTTCCGGCAATGATCGAGAAATCCTCAACCTCCGGGTAGGAAAGTCCCATCTTGCCGGCTTTTTCAAGAATGGCCGCCGCAAGCGGGTGACCGCTCGGTTTTTCAAGCATCGCCGCAAACGACATCAGTCCCGCCTCGTCGATATCCTCCGCAAGGACGCGTATGTCGGTGACCACGGGTCTTCCCTCGGTGATGGTGCCCGTCTTGTCCATGACGACGGTGTCGATGCGGTGCAGGTTTTCCAAGGCCGTCGCGGATTTGACAAGTATACCCGACTCCGCGGCTTTTCCGGTCCCGACCATTATGGCGACCGGAGTTGCCAGCCCAAGCGCGCACGGGCATGAGATCACTAGGACGGAAATCGCACGGTCAAGCGCGAAGGACAAGCCATATCCGGCCATCAGCCATGCGGCCGCAGTAACCAGCGCAATCGAGATCACGACAGGCACGAACACCCCGCTGACCTTGTCCGCCATGCGTGCGACCGGGGCCTTGCTGTTACCGGCCTCGTCGACCAGGCGGATTATCTTTGCAAGCGTCGTGTCCTCGCCGACGGACACGGCACGGAACGTGAAACTTCCGTTTCTGTTAATCGTGGCGCTTACAACCTCGTCGCCGGCCCGTTTGGCCACGGGGATGCTCTCTCCCGTTATTGCGCTCTGATCGACGGATCCGCTGCCCGACACTACAACACCGTCCACAGGGATGCTGTCGCCCGGACGGATCACAACAATATCGTCCCTTGCAACATTTTCCGCGGCCACCACGGTCTCCACGCCGTTTCTTACCACAACCGCGGTCTTCGGAGCCAGATCGACAAGCTTTGAGAGGGCGTCGCCGGTCTTGTTCCTGCTTCCGGCCTCGAGATATTTTCCAACCGTGACAAGTGTCACTATCATGGCGCTTGATTCGAAATAAAGCTGATGCATGTACTTATGGACCAGATCCATGTCGGATCTGGAGAAGCCGTACATCATCATGTAGATCGACACGACGCCATACAGGAGCGCTGCCGAGGACCCGATCGCCACCAGACTGTCCATGTTCGGAGCCCTTCTGACCAACGCCTTGAAGCCGTTGACGAAGAAATGCCTGTTGATCAGCAGGATCGGGATTGTCATGAGAAACTGGGTGAAGGCAAACAAAAGGGAATTGGAGACACCCTTGAAGAACGGGAGCTCCGGCAATGACAACATGCCCGCCATCGCGATGTACATCAACGGGATCAAAATGGCTACCGACGACAACAGCCTGCGTCTCATGCCGTCCATCTCGTCCCGCGCCTGCCTCCTCCGGACCTCCCACTCATCCCTGAAACCGCCCTTGGAAGAAGCTGAAGGACCTGACAAGGCCGATGCTCCGTATCCGGCATCCACGACGGCCTTGATTATATCCTCCCTTGAAAGCTTCGAATCATCATAGCAGCAGGTCATCTGGTTCGCAAGCAGGCTCACGGTACAGCTTTCAATCCCGTCAAGCGCACCAACCCCCTTCTCCACATGGGCCTGGCAGGCCGAGCATGTCATGCCTGTTATGTTGAATTTCTCGGATCTCATGGTTCCTCCCGGAAGTTTGTCCAATACAACAATAGAAGATACCTCTCCTTACGTTGTAATGTCAAGATTTACAACAAGGCATGAAACAGGATATACTTGGAACCGGAGACAAGGAACCATGAGGCTGAACACGAAATGCTCTGTTGCCATACACATGCTGCTTTTCATCGGCAGATACGGCGGGACAAGAAAGGTCACAAGCGAGGTGCTTGCGAGCAGCACAGGATGCAACGCGGTGATAATACGGAACCTGCTGGTGAAGCTGAGGAAGGCCGGAATGATCACGGTTAACAGAGGAACCGGAGGGGCGAGACTTGCAAAAGGCATGTCTGAGATGACCTTCTACGATGTGCAGCAGGCCGTGGATCCACAGGCGCTTGAGGATTTCATATCCGTCCATCCCGAACCCAATTCCGGCTGCCCGATAGGCAAAAACATAGTCAAGGTCCTCTCCGGACCATCGAGACAGCTTGGCGATGCCATCAGAAGGGAGATGTCAGGAATAAGGCTTTCGGATCTGGAACGGGATCTCGATGCCGGGAACGGAGCCGAATGCACTTGCTTCGACAAGCTGAAGGAAAGGAAGATAAAACGTACGAAGCCGCTTTGATGCATTTTACCTTGGCATGAAATCAGAAAGGCACCTTCCGGATATTAATGTAAACCTACATATTGAAAACAGATTTACAATTAAGTATACTCCAGGACATGGCAGAAAGCTTATCCGTTGAAGACATATCATTATCGATTGGAGGAAAAAAAATCCTCGGCAACGTCTCATTCACGCTTGAAAAAGGAACCGTGACACTGCTTGCAGGAAGGAACGGAAGCGGCAAATCCATGCTTTTGAAGATCATCAAGGGCCTTGAGAAGGAGTCGGGAGGAAAAGTCATGATAGACGGCGTTCCTTGCACGACGAGGGAGCGGATGCGCAAAACGGCCCTTGTGTTCCAGGAGTCAATGCTCCAGATAGTTGGACAGAGTGTGGAGAAGGACATCTCCTTCGGTCTTGAGAACCAGAAGAGGAGCAGGGAGGAGACAAGGGCTGTCACGGAGGAATACCTCAGGATTTTCGGTCTGGAACATCTCAGGAACGAGAATCCCAGAATCCTTTCAGGCGGCGAGAGGAGGAAGGTGATAATAGCCGGTGTACTGGCGATGGGCCCGGACATACTTCTTCTCGACGAACCTCTTGCAAACCTCGACTACCCTTCCATCAGGACCGTGCTGAAGCTGTTCGAAAGCCTGAGGGATCTGGAGACGACAGTGCTCGTGGTGTCCCACGAGGCGGAGAAGCTCCTCGCACTGACGGACCATACCCTGGTGATGGACGGAGGAAGGCTGGTGTTCGACGGAAGAAGCGAGGACAGCCTGGATGCCTTGAAGGAGAACGGGGTGCACATCCCTGCCCTGCCGTTCAAGGAGCTCTCATGGCTCTGACAGTCTTCTCGACAAGGAACGGCAGCAACCTGCTGACCCGATTGAACCCGTTTGCAAAACTCGTGTGCCTTATTCTTCTGTCTGCTTCATCGATGCATGCCGATCCGATACAGCTTGCTTCTGTCCTTGCCTTCATCCTGGTGCTGTCGGCCATCATAAGGATGCCTTTGATCGGATATCTGAAACAGACGCCGTCGCTTCCTCTGCTCACGGCATTCATATTCCTTACGGAGCTCGCAGTCACAAAAAGCATGAAGGGATCGTTCTTCGAGGCTGCAAAATTCTTTTACCTCATAATGCTCGGGATGCTCATGATGGACACGACGGCTCCTGACGGCCTGGCCGCGTCCACAGGCATCCTGCTTTCGAGGATATTCGGCAGGAAGGCCTGGTCATTCGCATCCGACGTCATGCTGACATTGTCCATGATACCGCGGATATTCTCCACGAGCAGGACCATGCTCCAGGCCAGAAGGGCCAGATCGGGAAGCTTCCTCGCCCATCCCGTCGAAAACCTTTCATCCTACACCCTCTCCCTGTTCTCGATGCTGATGGACGATCTAAGGGACTACGACCTCGCCCTGCGGTGCAGGCTGTACGATCCGTCCGCCCCGCGGGCTGCGGAAGGCTACCGCATGGCGGACTTGTATGCTATCATCATAAGCCTGGTGGCATTCTTATGGACAAGGCTCTTTTGAGAAAGGAAATCGTATCGAGGCTGAAGACGTTCGACGGGCGGGACAAGGAAAGCGCACTGATAGTTGAAAGGCTTCTTGAACTCGACGAATACAGGAACGCCGGAATCGTGCTGGCCTACGCACCGATGGCGACGGAAGTGGACATCAGTCCGCTGTTTTGCGACAAGCGCCTCCTTTTCCCCTACATCGACGGCAACGAGATGTTCTTCGCGCCACCTCCCCTGGTCAAAGGAAGGCATGGATTCATGGAACCCCGGCAAAGGCATGCCGTACATTTCGACAGGGCTGTCGCACTGGTTCCGGCACGGGCACTGACAAAAGACGGCTATCGTCTTGGCCGTGGCGGCGGGTATTACGACAGATTCCTTGAAAAAAACAAGGCGGGCCTTTTTTCCATAGGACTCGCCTTCTCAATACAGATATTCGACAAACTCCCGGTGGAGGAGCACGATATCAGGCTGGACATGGTCATCACCGGCGGGCGATGAACTCCTGTGCTGAAAGATGTTTCAAAAATTCCTCGACATCGTCGGAATAAAGTCCGTCCATCAGGCTTTTCCTGAAGTCGGAATCATAGACCCAGCTGAGTATGTTGGACACGGCATGCAGATATTCGGCCTGCCTTGTCCGGCTGCTGGCGATGACGAAGATCAGCTTCACCGGTTCAGGATACTTCTCATCGAAGACTATGCCCTCACGCGAACAGCCGAGGGCTATATGGCATTTCTCAAGATGATCCACCTTCCCGTGAGCTATGGCCACCCCATGCCCGATTCCCGTGGATTGAAGCCTTTCCCTCCTGCGCACGGACCGCGCGAACTTCTCCTTGTCCGGCAGGTCGTCGAAGATGGAGCATCCGGCTATGATCTCATCCATGGCATCGAACTTGTCCAGGCTCGAGACATAGGTGAAGACCCTGTCAAGATTCTCAACCGCCACCTCAACCTCTCAAATACCCGTTTATCGCCTTTGCAGCCTTGCGCCCCTGTCCCATGGCAAGTATCACCGTGGCCGCACCAAGAACGATGTCCCCTCCGGCGAACACACCCTTGATGCTGGTTTCGCCGGTCTCCTCGTCCACGATGAAGTTGCCGCGCTTGTTGACCTCGATCTCCGGGGTCGTCAGCTTGATAAGCGGGTTCGAGGCGTTGCCTATCGAAACGATCACGGCATCGTAGCTCTTCTCGTAGTCGCTTCCCGGAACCTCGACAGGACTGCGTCTTCCGCTCGCGTCGGGCTCTCCGAGCACGCATTTCCTGATCCTGAGACCGCAAACCCTTCCGTTCTCATCACCAAGCACCTCGACAGGCTGGCTGAGCATGAGGATGTTGCAACCCTCTTCTATGGCATGCTCGACCTCCTCCTTTCTGGCAGGCATCTCCGCCTGGGTCCGTCTGTAGACTATGTCCACGGTTTCGGCTCCAAGCCGCAGCGCCGTTCTCGCGGCATCCATGGCGACGTTTCCTCCGCCAAGCACGGCGACATGCCTTGCCAGATACTGCGGGGTATGCGAATGCTCGGTATCATAAGCCTTCATGAGGTTGCTTCTCGTAAGATATTCGTTCGCGCTAAGGACTCCGACGTAGTTCTCGCCCGGAATGCCCATGAATTTCGGAAGACCTGCTCCTGTACCGATGAAAACCGCATCAAAGCCATCCTCCTCCATGAGTTCCTTGATCGTCCTGGTCCTGCCAACGAGCACGTTCGTCATTATCTTCACACCCATCTTGCCAAGCTTTGAGATCTCCTTCTCCACAAGCTTCTTCGGAAGACGGAACTCGGGTATTCCATAGCTCAGAACTCCTCCGGTCTTGTGAAGGGCCTCGTACATGACCACCTCGTGCCCGGCGCGGCGCACATCCGCGGCACATGCGATCGAGGCCGGTCCGCTACCGACGATGCAGACCTTCTTCCCTGTGTCCGGAGCGATTTCGGGAATGCTGCCATCCTCGAAATTGTAATCGGCAACGAATCTCTCAAGACGCCCGATCGCAACAGCCTTATCCACGGACTTGAGAGCCTTTCCGACCGTGCAGAACTTCTGGCACTGTGCCTCCTGTGGACATACGCGTCCGCATATGCTGGGGAGTATTGAAGACTGCTGGATCACATCCAGGGCTCCCTTGAAATCCTTTTTCTGGACATGAGAGATGAATCCCGGGATGTCTATCGAAACCGGACAGCCCTGGACACACGGCTTGTTTTTGCAATTGAGGCATCGCTGGGCCTCGACCACAGCTATGTTCTCTGTGTATCCGAGAGCCACCTCGTCCATATTGTGTATGCGTTCCTTCGCATCCTGGCTGGGCATATCCTGATGGGGGATCGCCAGACGGGCCTTCATATCAGGCTCGGACGGAAGTGATGCAAGTATCTCCGATGCTTTCCTGTCAAGTTCTTCCCTGTTCGACATATCAGGCCTCCCCTTCTTTTATCTGGTTTGTGAGATGGCATACATGATGGGCCTCCGCTTCCGCGTCCCTGTACGTCCTCTGGCGTATCATCATGTTGTCCCAGTCGACCTCGTGTCCGTCGAACTCGGGGCCGTCGACACAGACGAACTTCGTCTGACCTCCGACCGATACGCGGCAACCGCCGCACATGCCGGTCCCGTCGATCATTATAGTGTTGAGGGACACGAGCGTCCTGATGCCATAAGGCTTGGTTGTCAGAGCACAGAACTTCATCATCACCGTCGGGCCGATGGCGACCACAAAATCGGGCCTGCTGCTCTCGCAAAGCTCCTTCAGAGGCTCGGTGACGACACCTTTCCTGCCGTAGGATCCGTCATCGGTGACCACGATGAGGTCCTTGTCAAGGCCCCTCATCTCATCCTCCTCGATTATCAGGCTCCTGTTCCTGGCACCTATGATTATGCGCACCTCGTTGCCGGCTTCCTTCATCGCCTTCGCAATCGGATAAAGAGGAGCGACGCCTATTCCACCTCCGACACAGACGACCTTACCGTATTTTTCTATGTGTGTCGGACGTCCGAGCGGTCCGAGCACGTTCTCGATGCAATCCCCCTCGTTCATAAGCGCCAGAAGGTGTGTCCCTTCACCGACGGCCTGGAAAACGATGGTTATCGTACCCTCATCCGGATCCGCATCGGCTATCGTGAGAGGGATCCTCTCGTTGAAATCACCGCCCTTCTGGACGACCACGAACTGACCGGCCTTTCTCTCCCTTGCAATCATGGGGGCTTCCAGAGTGAACCTGAAAACCTCCGCCGACAGCTTTTCCTTCCTGACTATCCTAAACATTGCTGGCTAACTCCCTGGGGTTCTCTTGATATACGAGATGAAATATATCCGAATTGGGGAAAAGATGAAAGGATGGAGAGGGTAAAAGCAAAAAAAATACGGCACATCCGATCATGGACATGCCGTAATATGTGTGTGTCGACCGTCTTCCAGTCTAGTTGATCTTGACCTCGATCCTCTTTGGTTCGGCCTTCTTGACCTTGTTGATGACGACGGTGAGTATTCCATCCTTGCTGGAGGCGCTCATGCCATCCTCGTCGGCATCATCAGGGAGCTGGAAGCTTCTCTGGAACGCGGGAAGGCAGATTTCCTTCGTGATGTATTCCTCCTTCGGGCTCTCCATTCCGTCGCTGGAGATCGTGAGAACCTTGTGGTTGCAGAGGACCTTGATGGACTCCTCGTCATATCCTGCCACCTCGGCCTCGAGAACATACGAATCCTTTGTCTCATATACGTCCACGGGCGGGAACTTGTCCTGTGTGGAAGATGCGAAGAAATCATTGAAAAAGTTGTCGAAGTCGAAAAGACTCGGATAAGTCCTGTTGATGATGTATCTCATTTCATTTTCCTCCTTAATTCTCAGCCTTTGCGCCGACCTTGACCTCGATCCTCTTCGGCTGGGCCTTCTCGGTCTTCGGAAGCGTGATCTCAAGCACGCCGTTCTTGAACGATGCGCTAACCTTCTCCTCGTCCAGATCGTCTGGAAGGGTGAAGCTTCTGGAGAAATTCCTTACGGACCTCTCCTTGACGAGATACTTCCTTCCGTCCTTCTTCTCCTCTTCCTCCTGCCTGCCTTCTATCGTGAGGACATGCTTCTCCACGAAAACCGAGATGTCCTTTTCCGCAAAACCGGGAATCTCGGCACTTATCTTGTAGCTTTCCTTGTCCTCCCTGATGTCCACAGCAGGAATCTTCACTCCTGAGAAGACCGAATCCAGAAGACTGTCCAGATCGTTATAGTGTTTGTGATATTTCATGATTGCCATTTCAGGGCCTCCTTAACTTGCTTTTTTTGTTTGCATCTACAACATTGCAAAAGGCGTGCCAAGTCTGATATTTCATTATAATATAATAAATTATGATTCAGCACATCAATCATTCAGACAACAAAAGTGTCATAATGACACAAATATCTGAAAACACGCATCCATTGTGTCACTTTGGAAAGGCCGGTTTTGCACAAAACACCATTTTTGTGTCATTTTGATACATATATTCAAATAATTACTTACATTATATATAGTTATATTTTGAATTATTGTTTAAAAAACTATGGTCACCCAGGAGGGATGATGCTATCATCATAATATGAAGGACATAAGGGAATACAAGGACTTCTGCATATATTGCGTGTTCGGGGCGATGGCGACCGGGGTCAACATGCTGGGATACCACCTGCTTTACGGAGTGGCGGGAGTCGGCAATGTCCCATCCACCTTCCTGGCCTGGCTGCTGGCGGTGACATTTGCATTCTTCACCAACAAGTTCTTCGTGTTCGTATCTTTCGACAGGTCCCCGAAAACCGTGATGAGGGAGCTTGCAGGTTTCTTCAGCTGCAGGATATCCACAGGGGTGATGGACGTGGTGTTCATGTATGTGACGGTGGATCTGCTGGTCATGCCTCCGGTCCTGTTCAAATTCATATCGAACCTCATGGTCGGAGTCATAAACTATCTTGTCGGCAAGCTGGTGATATTCAAAAAGAAAAGAAAATGAACGGACGTGTGTCAGAACCTCCTTTTCGTCCTGGCATCCCTGTACTGTCTGGGGGTCATCCCTTTCTCGGCCCTGAACTGCCGGATGAAATAGTTCGGTCCCTCGTACCCGCACAGCGACGCTATTTCCGCAAGGCCTGATGACGTCGAGAGAAGCATCTGGCATGCGGCTTCGATCCTCACCTTCCTCACATAATCGGTTATGGTCATCCCCATCTCCCTGTGGAAAAGAGACGAAAGATGGGTCTTCGACACATTGAACCTGTTGCTGAAAAAGCTGAGATTCAGGTTCTCGGAATAATGGAAATCAGTATAGACGACTATCTCCCTCACGCTTCTGGAGCATCCGGACATGGCCTTGTTGCGGACAAGATCGGAATACGCCTCTATGATCCATCTCGATATGTTCACAAGGTGTCCCACTGTATTTGCATTGCTGATCTCCAGGGAAAAACGAGTGGAGCAGCTGTCTATGTACAACGGATGCACCCCCGCCTTCTCCGCGGCCTTGCGGGAAAGCGTGTTAAGGATGATGAGATAGTTCTGCCTGTTCCTCACCATGCTTGGGATGCGTCTCTGGAGGCTGCCCATGCTTATGAACATGTCGTAGGCATCCAACGCCTCCTTCGCATCTCCGTTCTGTATCGCGGCAAGAAAACGGTTCTCCATCCTGTACCGCTCCTCAATGTTGTCCAGGTGGACCTCGTCAAAGGATTTCGGCCGGTATCTCGAAAGGCCGTCCACCGGATCGTCGACGACATCGTAGGGATACCACCGCACGGAAAAGGCATGATGGAACAGGAGGCTGCAGGCCTTTGCGAAATAGTTCCTGTCCATATGGTTCTCCCCCACCCTGTGTATAGCTTCCAGATTCTGCTTCAGCACGGGAACCATACCGGCCCCTGCGATATCGTCATACCTTCCAAGCAGAACATCAACATCCCACTGGAACACGAACGGGCCGAATACCGCAACATCCCCCTCCAGGGCGAACGACGACGGGAAATGCACGATTATGTCATGGATGTGCAGCTCGTCCATGAATATGCATATCTCACCTTCCGCCGAGGCACCCCAGGCATAGGCATTCCTGAACGACTCATAATCGTAATTCGAGAACAGATCGGCCTTAATGCCGTTGTCGGACAGCGCGACATTGGAAAAATCGGTCTTCAGAAAGAAGCATCCTATGCCTTCCGCGGCAAGAAGGGACGACAAAGCGGCGAACCGACTACCATAATCAAGATGGTCCATGGAAAAATCCTATAACACAATAATACATTCCTCAATCCCCGAAAAATAATATCGTGCTATTCTTGCGAAATATTGTGACTATCTGGCATGGAAAACCGCTTTTACCATTTTCTTATCCTGCAGGAGCGCCGGAAAGATGTGCCGGCCGACCAAATACGGCAACAAAAAGACTTGAGACCGGAGACGTTGCCATGGAAAAGCCAAAACGGAGGATAAGAAAAATGGCAAAACCATCAGTGGCTGCCCATACGGGCATCCATCGCGCAAAGATATGGCAGATCGGAGGATTCGCGCTCAACAACACGGCAACGAACCTCTATCTGTTCTTCATGAACTACATAGCCTACTACCTGACCGGGTTCATAGGGGTCGGGGTCGTCGTGGCCTCATCCCTGATCACGACGATGAGGGTCTGGGACGGAGTGACGGATCCGTTCATCGGATACGCCGTCGATAAGACGAACTCCAGGTTCGGGAAAAACAGACCGTTCATGGTCATCGGACAGCTCATACTGTTTTCCTTCTCGTTCCTGATGGTTCATTTCACACACAAGGTGCCGCAGGGCGGAAGATTCGCTGTCTTCATCATCTTCTACATGATCTACATCATCGGGTACACGTTCCAGTGCGTCGTCACGAAAAGCGCACAGACATGTCTGACCAACGATCCAAAACAGAGGCCGGTATTCACGATCTTCGACGGAATATACAACACGATCCTTTTTGCGGCGATGCCTGTCGTCGTGGCATCCTGGCTGCTTCCGAAGAACGGAAACATGTTCACGGAAGGTTTCTTCCATGAATTCTGGCTCGTCACCGCATCCATATCGGCCATATTCACGATCATCGCGATAATCTCCATAAGCAGCAAGGACAGGATGGAGTTCTTCGGACTCGGAAAAGCCGTCAAGGTGGGTTTCAGGGATTATTGGGAGGTTCTTTCCAACAACAGGGCAATACAGATGCTGGTCATATCCGCTTCGACCGACAAACTGGCCCTGACAACCCAGGCAAACGCGACGGTCAGCATAATGATATACGGAATAGTATGCGGCAATTTCGCCATGAGCGGTGCTATCGCGTCCTACACGGCCATTCCGACGTTCCTCATGCTTCTCTTCGGTGTCGGATACATTGCAAGATATCTTGGGCAAAAGAAGGCCATGCTGTTCGGAACCTACGGCGGCCTGATAACCAGCGCGCTCATAATCGCCCTCTTCTACATACTGGATCCGACGACGCTCAGCTTCCCGGGATTCCCCGGCTTCACGGGCTGGAACGCGTTCACGATCCTATATCTGATACTGTTCCTCCTCTTCAAGGGATTCTCCGGAGTATCCGGGAACATCGTGATCCCGATGACGGCGGACTGCGCCGACTACGAGGTTTACAGATCAAAGAAATACGTACCCGGACTAATGGGCACCCTGTTTTCCTTCGTGGACAAGCTCATAAGCAGCCTGGGGACGACCATAGTCGGGCTCATGTGCGCGGCAATAGGCTTTTCCAGCCAGCTTCCGACCGTCGACACACCGGTGACGCCGAAGCTCAAGGCTGTGGCACTGTTCTGCATGTTCGGACTGATAATAATCGGACTTCTCTGCAATCTGGCCGCAATGAGGTTCTACCCTCTCACGAAGGAGAAGATGGAGGAAATCCAGAACGAGATAGCGAGAATAAAGGCAAAGGCCGCAAAGGAATGAGCACGGAGGAAGCCGCATGATGCTGGATTTTGAAAGGGACATAGAGGCGTTGAGACGCCATGACGATTATGTGAATGCCGCAGAACTGGCGGATCTGGAGATGCAGCTTCAGCAAGCCAGGAAGGAGGCTGGCCTCGGGAAAAAGCGTTCCAGGCTGTTCTCATACATCGACAGGAAGATTGCTGAACACCGCATGCGGCCCGTTGTGAAGAAGAAATACATGACGCTGCTGCTCTCGTGCGGCTGGCTGTGCGGCTCCCACCGGTTCTATTCGGGCAAGAGGATCAGCGGCATGCTGTACCTTCTGTTCTTCTGGACGGGGATACCGTTCGCCATGTGCGTGATAGACCTGATGCAGGTGCTTCCCATGGCTGCGGATGAAAAGGGCGAAATAATGCTTTGACAAGGAGGAAACGATGAGGATAATCAGGAACCTGAACAACGGATGGCTGTTCAAAAGGGCGGCCTGGCAGGGGGACACGGACTTCAAGGACTATGCCAGGGTGGACCTGCCACATACCTGGAACGCAGCCGACGGACAGGACGGAGGTGCCGACTATTACAGGGGTGAAGGGACATATGTCCTGCATCTGGACACCCAAGGGATCCCCGACGGCTACCGCCACTACATCGAGTTCAAGGGGGCCAATGCACTGGCCCGCGTGTTTGCGAACGGAAAGCAGCTTTGCGAACACCGCGGAGGTTATTCCGCGTTCCGGGTCGACCTTACAGACGAGCTCAAGGAGGCCGCAGGCGCACAGATCATGGTCATTGTCGACAATTCGGATCATTCCGACATATATCCGCAGGTGGCGGACTTCACGTTCTACGGCGGGCTCTACAGGGATGTCGAACTGATCAGCGTCCCGGAAACCCATTTCGATCTGGAATACCACGCCGGACCGGGCTTCAAGTACGGGACAAGAATTTTGGGTCCTGATGCAAAAATCGACGTGACGGCATGGATCAAGAACCCGCAGGCCGGGGACATGGTCCTGTTCAGACTGGGCAACGACCTGGGCGAGACCGTCTGCGAGACCTGGAGCAAGGCTGAAAAGAAGGTGGAAGCATCAATTCCTGTCGACAACGCACACCTGTGGCAGGGAGTCAGGGACCCGTACCTCTACAATCTGGAAATAAGCATAGTCAGAAACAATGAAACGATCGACAGTACCGGATGCAACGTGGGCATAAGGGATTTCTCCGTCGATCCCGGGAAGGGATTCTTCCTGAACGGGGTCTCCATGCCGCTGAGAGGGGTTTCCCGGCATCAGGACAAGCTGATGCTCGGCAATGCGCTGTGCAGCGAGGATCATTACCTGGACTGCGAACTCATTTCGGAAATCGGAGCGAACACGGTCAGGCTCGCCCACTACCAGCACAGCCAAACGTTTTACAAGGCATGTGATGAATACGGATTCGTTGTATGGGCGGAGATACCGTTCATCAGCGTCATGAGCATGGACAGGGACGCCCATGAGAACGCCATGAACCAGCTCAGGGAGCTGATAATCCAGAACTGCAACCACCCCTCCATATGTTTCTGGGGGATTTCGAACGAAATCACCATAGGCGGGGAAAGGGACGGGCTGGAGGAGAACCTCAGGCAGCTCGACGCATTGGCAAAGGAGCTCGATCCCTCAAGGCCGACCACAATGGCACAGGTGTCGATGCTCCCGATGGAGAGCGTGCTGAACACGATAACGGACGTGGTCTCCTACAACCACTATTTCGGATGGTACGGCGGATGCATGGAGGACAACGGGAAATGGCTCGACAGCTTCCACGAGAAATATCCGGACAGATGCCTTGGCCTGTCCGAATACGGGGCGGAAGGTATCATAAGCTGGCATTCGGACAATCCGAGGTGCAGGGATTACAGCGAGGAATACCAGGCCCAATACCATGAGCACATGGCCAGGGTTATTTCGGAACGTCCGTACCTTTGGGCGACCCATGTATGGAACATGTTCGATTTCGGTTGTGACGCAAGGGACGAGGGCGGCGTGAAGGGCCGCAACAACAAGGGGCTCGTGACCATCGACAGGAAGACGCGGAAGGATGCCTTCTATGTCTACAAGGCATACTGGTCCGACGAACCTTTCGTACATATCGCGGGAAGAAGGTACGGGATGAGGCCGTACGGAAGCATGGATGTGAAGGTCTATTCCAACCAGAGCGAGGTGACGCTCGTCGTGAACGGCAGGGAAGCCGGCACACAGACCGGAAGCAAGCTGTTCATCTTCAAGGACGTGCCGCTGTCCATGGGAAGCAACACAATCAGGGCGATCGGAGGCTCCGGTGAAACCGACACAGTCGTGTTCACGCGCGTTCCGGAGGCCGTTCCGGGCTACGTGATGCCGGAGGAAACGGAAGACTGCGGCTGCGACGGTGCAAGGAACTGGTTCGACGGCATGGATCTGGACTCCCCCGCCCCGGAACCGACATTCCTTGACGGCTTTTTCAGCATAAACGACAAGATCGGGGATATCTTTGCGAACGAAACCGCAGAGAACGTGGTATCCTCGGCCTTCATCAGATTCACGGGAAGGAAGATGAGGAAGTCGATGCTCATGATCATGGGAAGCGCCAGATTGAGGGATATGGCAGGCATCGCCGTCGGAAACGACAAAGAGGCCGTGGAGAAGATGCTCGGTTTCGTCAACAGGGAGCTTCAGAAAATCGCCAAATAGATCCAGGGGTGCATGGGCACCCCTTTCCCGTTTCAAAAAACACCACGGTACTTATTTACATTACTCTAAGGATAATATAGACTTACCGGGCTATGGAAATATTACCGGAATTCAAGATGCTGGGGCTTTCGGACGATACCTTGGAAGCCCTTAGGGAAAAAGGCTTCACCACGCCGACCGAAATACAGAAACTCTGCATACCGCTACTCCTCGAGGAAGGGACGGAAGTCATAGGACAGGCCCAGACCGGGACCGGGAAAACAGCCGCTTTCGGGCTGCCGATCATCGAGACCTTGGATGGGGACGGCTCCCTTGGAGCCCTCATACTCTGCCCCACAAGGGAGCTTGCAATCCAGGTGGCAGAAGAAATCAGATCGCTCGAAGGCAGGAAGAAACTGGTTGTTGAACCAGTATATGGAGGAGCCTCGATAGAGAACCAGATCAAGAAACTGAAGAAGGGCGTCGACGTGGTGGTGGGCACCCCCGGCAGGATACTGGACCATATCAGAAGGAAGACGATAAGGCTGGACGGCCTAAGATTCTGCGTGCTGGACGAGGCCGACGAGATGCTGGACATGGGCTTCATCGAGGACATCGAGGCGATTCTTGCGGAAACCCCCGAGAACAAAAGAATGCTGATGTTCAGTGCGACGATGCCGGAAATGGTTCTTTCGATCGCCGAGAAATTCATGCACGACTACAAGCTCATCCGGACGGAAAAGAAGGACACGAGCAACAAGATGACCAGACAGATAGCCTACATCGTCAAGGAAAGCGAGAAACTGGAGGCACTCACGAGGATCATCGACAGCGAGGTCGGTTTCTACGGTGTCATATTCTGCCGGACCAAGATACAGTGCGAGGAGATTGCGAACAGGCTGCAGTCCCGCGGCTACGGGGCGGCGGCCCTGCACGGGGACCTGTCGCAGAGGGAGAGGGAGGCGATATTGAAGGCGGTCAAGGAGCACAGGACGGAAATCCTGGTTGCGACCGACGTGGCCTCCCGTGGTCTCGACATTCAGGAGCTTTCCCATGTGATCAACTTCTCCGTCCCCGAGGATCCGGAGATATACATCCACCGCGTCGGCAGGACCGGACGCGCGGGACACGAGGGAATTGCGATAACCCTCTGCGGACCGAGGGAGACAAGAAGGCTTTCCTTCATAGAGAGGACCACATCCTCGGACATCGTAAGACTGGAGGTCCCGACAATAAAGCAGGTCCTTGCCGCAAAAAGAGAGAAGATCAGCACGGACATAAAGGACAAGCTGGCGCAGGAGCCGAAGAAGGAATACCTGGTGCTGGCCATGGAGGCGCTGGAGGACTCGAAGGATCCCCTGTCCGCGTTTGCATGCCTGCTCCAGGCGCTATACGGCGACCAGCTCAATGAAAAGCTCTATACCGAGATCTCGGTCGGAAAGGACGGACGCAGGCAGGAGAGGAAGGACAGGAAGGATTCCGGAAGGAAGGACGAGGAGCTCACAAGGATATTCATAGCACGCGGCAGGCGTGACGGCATCACAAAGCGTTCCCTCGTCAACATCCTGTGCGACCAGGTCGGCATCAGGGACCAGGACCTGAACCATATTGAGGTGATGGACGATTTTTCATTCGTCAGCACGCCCGAGGGCGTGGCCAAAAAGATACTGAAGTACTTTTCAGTGCCGAAGGGAAAAGGAAAGCCCATAGCCACCAGGGCCAAGGATGAGAGGTTCGCAGGCGTCAGGGGCGGAAGGGACAATTTCAAAAAGAGAAAGAGATGGTCCGACGAGTTCCAACCTTACGGCAGGGACATCAGGGATGGGGAAGACGAGGGCTTCAGGATGCCTGAAAAGAGACGCAAGGAAAAAGGGAGGAAGAAAAGGAAATGAGGGACCGTCATGACTATCTTATCGTCGGCTCGGGACTGTTCGGTGCCGTATGCGCGCATGAACTGGTCAAAAAAGGAAAAAGCGTGCTCGTCCTTGAAAAAAGGGATCACATAGGAGGCAACATCCGTACGGAGAAGGCCGACGGAATAGACATACACCGGTACGGGGCGCACATTTTCCACACCTCCAACCGCATGGTCTGGGACTACGTGGATGCCATCACCCCGTTTTCTCCGTTCATCAACAGTCCCGTTGCGAACTACAAGGGACGGATTTATTCGATGCCTTTCAACATGCATACGTTCTCAAAGATGTGGGGCATAAGCATGCCGGAGGAGGCGGAAAGGATAATCGCGGAGCAGAGGAAGGAGATTGTTGGCGAGCCGAAGAACCTGGAGCAGCAGGCGATCAGCCTTGTCGGGCGCGACATATACGAGACATTGGTCAAAGGGTATACGGAGAAGCAATGGGGGCGCGATTGCAGCAGCCTGCCTGCGGACATAATCAAACGCCTTCCGGTGCGTCTTACCTACGACAACAATTACTTCAACGATCCATGGCAGGGAATCCCCTCGGAGGGGTACACCGTCCTGGCCGAAAGACTGCTCGAGGGATCCGACATCATCCTGGACGAGGACTTCAACAAAAGAAGGGAATACTGGCGAAGCAGGGCCGGCATAACCATATATACCGGATGCCTGGACGAACTGTTCGATTGCTGCTACGGTCCTCTCAGCTACAGGTCCGAGGTATTCAGGCTGGAGAGGATCGAAAAGGAGAACTACCAGGGCGTGGCGGTAATGAACTTCACCGAAAGGGAGATCCCCTACACCAGGATCATCGAGCACAAGCATTTTCTGAAGACCAAGTCACCAGTGACCTGGATAAGCAGGGAATATCCTGTGGACTATACGGAGACCGGGGAACCCTACTACCCTATAAACGATGAATTGAACAACAGCCTGCACGGAAGATATCTTGCACTGGCGCAGAAGGATGACAAGCTGCTGATCGGCGGGCGCCTCGCGATGTACCGTTATTTCGACATGGACAAGACGGTGGAGAAAGCGCTCGAGCTGGTTCAAAGATGCAGGTGATCGTCGTATCGTGAGGAAAGAAGGTTGCGCATGAAGCCTTCTTTCTTTTTCAGCATCCTGCTTCCCCTTGTTATCTTGCAGAGGCTTATGCTCCGGTTCCGGGCGATCTCCCTCTGGCTTTTCCCGCGGTAGAGGTCGTCCATCAGAAGCCATCTCAGAAGGAAATCGTCGACCTCGGCGTTCGTGAACATGTCATCGAACAGCCTCTTCATATCCTCTTCGTCGTCTATCTGCGTAAATACCTTGATCATATCGGCGAAGGCCCTACGTCCCTCGTCCGTATCCATCAGATTGCGTTCCTTTCTCATATCTGGCATTCTATCATAAAACAACTACAGAGCGGGAGAGAAAAGCTTGTAAAAATACCTGAAGCATTTGCGAACCGGATTTATGCGCGAGGCGCACCCCGGCCTCTGCAGACGCGACAGATCCTCTATCTTTAGGTAATCCTTCTTCACGTCCCCTATAAGGCTCGAACCGTAAAAAACCACGGAAAGCTCGAAATGCAGGAAGAAAGACCTGTAATCGAGGTTGGTAGTGCCGACGATTGCGATCCTGTCGTCACTGACGAACATCTTCGAGTGCACGAACCCCGGAAGGAATTCAAAGATCTTCACCCCTGCCCCGATCAGCTCCTCGTAATTGCTCCGGGTGACCTCGTGCACCTGCTTCTTGTCCGGATGGTACGGGGTAATGATCCGAATGTCTATCCCGCTCTGGGCGGCAAGCTTCAAAGCACCCTTCATGGCATCGTCGGGTATAAGATACGGAGTCGTTATCCAGACATACCTCTTTGCGTTGTTTATGATCTGGAGATAGGCGTTCTCCCCCAGAGGCTCGTCAAGAAGAGGATTGGAGCCGAACGGCTGGATGAGCCCGTCCCCCTGCCCGATCGGAAGCGGGAGCATCGACCCGAGGTCGTCGGCCTTCTTGGTGATGGCATCCCATATCTGGACGAACATGCGTGTGAAATTGAACACGGCCCGGCCCTCGAGCCTTATTGCGTTGTCCTTCCAATAGCCGAACCGGATCTCATTGTTCAAATACTCGTCGGAAAGGTTGAGCCCGCCTGTGTAGCATACATTCCCGTCGATGCACAGGATCTTCCTGTGGTCGCGGAAATTGAGCCTCGGGTTGACATGGAGCCTGAGGGGATTGAAGCATATGGCATGGATGTTCCAGGATTCGAGCAGACGGTCGTACTTCATGGGAAGCACGTTCACGCTGCCCATGTCGTCATAGATCACCCTGACATCCACGCCGGACGAGGCCTTTTCCTTGAGTATCTCCAATATCGTGTTCCAGCACGAACCAATCCCCACGACAAAATACTCTATGAATATGAACTTCTCCGCCCTTCTCAAATCCGGTATGAGCGCCTTGAAGAATTCCTCGCCGGTCGGAAAGTATCTTGCCCTGGTGCCGTCGCAGACCGGCATGTGCGACATGTTGTAGATGTACGAGGCCAGCCGGGCATCACCTTCGTCCGATATTCCTTCCAGCAAGCCGTCCATCAGTGCAGCATCGGACTCAACCATGTCCGGATCGATCTTGTAGGATCTGACCTTCTTCTGTGCCAGCCGCCCTATCTTCTTGTTGCCGAACAGAAGATACAGCACGCCCCCAACCGTCGGAAACAGGCTTGAAAGCGCTATCCAAACCATCTTGTACGACGGATTCTCGTTCCGCGACATGACCAAGAGCACGACAATAGCCGAAAGGAAATAGAAATAGAAATAATACCCTTTGGAGTACGCGGCCCACACCACAAGATACACCATCAGAGAGAATTCGAATATGAACAGTATCGACGACCAGAAAAGCCTGGATGTGAGCAGCTTGAACAGTTTCCTCATTCCCCGCCTTCCTTCCTGTGGGAAAATTCGCAGCCGCACCAGCTCTGGCGGTAAAGGCCGAGCGACCTGGACAGCTCGACGGATCTGTTGAACCCGTTCTTCTTCTTGAAGTCTATTGCTTCGAAACCCACGAGATCCTCCCCCTGCCGGAAGATCGTGGGACTGCTCTTGAACCTCGAAACGGTCAGCGTTGTGGTGAAATGCGCAATCCCGAGCTCGGCGGCCTTGGCCGCGGCCCTTTCAAGGCTGTATCTGAAACAAAGGCTGCAACGGGCACCATGCTCCGGATCATCCTCATGTCCCCGGACACGTCCGAGCCACGAATCATGGTCATATTCGTCCATATATATCGGGAGGTTGTTGAAACCGGCGACCTTCACTGCCTCGCCGTATCTTTTCAAAAACTCCTGATAAGGGTGGATATTGCTGTTCGAAAAATAAAGGACAGGTTGCCATCCAAGTTCGAAAAGACGCTCTATGGATGCAGTGGAGCATGGCCCGCAACACACATGGAGCAGAATCCTATTATCATCGGCCATGTTTCCATGTTATATAATAAACATAAAAAAAACCATACGGGGATGAAAAACATGTTCAAATACAGACAGGGTATCTCTGTGATCATATTGATAGCGGTGCTGGTGCTCGTGGTGGCCACACCGCTTCAAAGCGCGGTGAAGCTGATCCTCATGGCGTTGGCTCTCGTCATAATCGGCTTCAACAGCAGAGGGAACGCATCATACGCGAAGGCGAACAAGATAGTCGCCGCCAGGGACATGTCGAGAATGGACGAGGCCGTGGCGCTCTATTCGAAGGCGGTCAAGGCCGGCATAAGCTCCAACTACCGCCTGATGGCCGGGACAATCATACTCCAGTACGGGGACATAGAGGAAGGCCGAAGGATATTGGAAAAGCTGAACGACGACAGGAACAAGGATGTCAGATGCGTCTCGAAGCTCAGCCTTTCGATGTACTATTGGATAAGGAAGGACCTGGGCAAGGCCATAGGGCTCTGCGAGGAGACAAGGTCGGAAGGCTACCGCAACCAGAATCTTTATGTGAACCTATGCACATATTATCTGGCGGAACACAACCAGAAACAGTTTCTCAGAACGCTCAAGGAGGCTTTTTCGGGCAACATGGCATCAATCCCGTTGATCGACCTGCAGGCGGTGCATCTGATGCTTCAGGACAACTGGAAGGATGCCGGAGGAACGCTGAAGGGAATATTCGACCAGGTAACCCCGTCGTTTCCCGACCCATATGTGCATATGGCGCAGGTAAAGCTCCATTACGGAAACGTGAAGGATGCCGTCGAATATCTTAAGAGCGGGCTTGGATGCATATTCTCCAACACGGTCCTCTTCGACAAAAGCATGCTTGAGAAGATGCTTGAAGGACTCGGGAACGAAAACACCCGGCTTGACTGGGTGGAGGGCATCAACAACAACACCGAGGCAATCATCAACGGAAATCTGCCTGCCGTTGGCACGGGCGGACGCCCCTGCAGCGATATGGTCGTTCCAGGATATCCGAAGGAGCCGGTTTTCAAATCCGGCGGCAGCCAGAGCGCCATATCGAGGAACGTCGGCGACGGTGACGACAGGGATGTCGACACCGAGCTGAACGAGGAAGATGAGAAATGGCTTAGAAGGCACTCGGGCAACTGAAAGGAAAGGGACGGCGGAGGCCGTCCTTTTCCATCAGTACTTGGTGCTGAATATCATCGAGACACATAGTCCGTCGGACAAGGATTCGTAGCCTATCTTCATCCTCATCGGGACCTCGACCAAACCTATCAGGCTGAACACGCACTGTATCTCCGCGCCTGTCGAATATTTGAAATCGAGCGCGTTCAGGAGCATGTCGAAATATCCGCCGATCTCGATATCCTTGAAAATCAGGAACTCGCCCAGTGTGGGGCTCAACGGTAGCTTGTAGCCGGATGCGAACGACATCACCGTCAAAAGCTTCTTGTCCGTCTCCGGACCCGTATAGCCGTATCCGGGAATGATCAGGTTCGTCTCGAACCCGTCGGCATAATACAGCGGGACACCGTCTGCTCCGTCCACAGCACCCCTCATCCTGAATCCGACATCGACATAGAAATCAAGAGGAAGCATGAAGCGGGTGGACAGACCGCCCTGAAGGTAATGTCTGGGAGGCTCGTCGAACATGTTCGCCGTCAGCTGATAGCCGAAATCGGAAAACAGGGTGCCCCATGGCACCTGGAAGACGGCTGAAATCTGGGCAGTCAGAAGATAGCGCGCCACGCTCTCATAGGCGGCGCTGTTGAAATATTCGAAGCTCTGGTTGAACTGGATATCCATAAGATCCCTTTGCGCGGCGAACTTGAAATCCATACCTTCCCTGACATAGAAGGAAGGCCGCCAGCGGGCTGCATCCCACAGGAACGCCCCCTCGAGGCTGATCCTGTAGCGCTGTATCGGATAAACGTTCATGGCGATTGAAAGTACCGGACTGCATTTGGACTGCCTCCATGTCCGTGTCTCGAACGAGCCTCCCGCCAGCACCCTTATCTCCAGAGGCCGGTATCTGAAATAATACTCCAACCCCATCTCAAGGCTGTCGCGCAGGTAATACGGATACCCGTATGTCTGATAGCTTTTTATTCCTATGTCGATTATGTTGGACGGACTCGAGCTCTCTATGCGGTCGAAGTAATACAGGTTGTTCTCTGTCTTCTCGATTGTGGAGGCATATGCAATGCGTTCCTCATCGAACTCGTGCGACCCGGCCTTGTAAAGCTTGGAAAGCGCCTCCGCCTGCTCCTCTGCCGCCTGATATCCCAGCTCGGCCATCTCCTCGGCGGATGCGAAATCCATGAACGAGTACTGCTCGACGTTGCATCTTATCCATATGTATCCCTCGTACTCCTTCATGTCCTTGGCCGCCCTCTGGCGTTTGCCTACGTCGAACGCGCCGTTGATGATGGTTATCGGATTGATCAGATTGATCGTGTCGAGATCATAGAACGTGGTGCTGATTATGACTGTGTCCGTATAGTCGTATGCCACATTTATCGGGGCAAGGGATTTCACCCCTCCGTCTATCAGCAGATGGCCGTTGTATTTCACAGGTGGGAAATACACAGGAAGGGCGAACGAAGCGATGAGGATGTCCGCAAAATTGCCTTCGGTTATCCTGATCTCCCTCTTTGTGACAAGATCGTCGCATATCACCATGACCGGAATAGGCAGGTCCTCAAGCCTCAGGTCCTCCCCCACAACCGATTTGACAAGCGTCTTGAACGACTCGGGAAGCAAAAGCCCGCCCTTGAGAGGTATGGTGAAATTGAAGTAGTTGGACAGCTCCCCAACGGTCATGATTTCGGAAATCTGGGCAGGCTGGAGCCCGGCCGCATACAGCATCCCGATGATGGAGCCCATCGAGTTTGCGACAATGAAATCGGGAACAATGCCGTTCTCCTCCATATATTGCAGGACTCCGAGATGTGCGAGCGCCCTTGCGGACCCTCCTGTCAAAACCAGGCCTATGGGATCACGCTCCCCCTTCGTCCGTTCAAGAATGCGTTCCCTGAACCCCTGCTCCCCGTATGTGATGGGAATATCCGATGCCAGGAAATAATCGGAGAACTCGCCTTCCAAAGATGCAAAAAGACCAAAAGAGACAAAGAGCGCGCATAAAAAAACACAGATCCTCTTCATAATGCCTAAGCATAAGCAAAAACAGAATAAAAAACAATAAAGCGGAAAGCCTGCCCAGGCTTATGGTCGGTAAAATCCGACCACCGGGGATGCGCACATGTTTTTCTTATTTACAAGACCGCCTGACTTTTGCTAGAATGCCTAGTAATGATGCCGGTGTGGTGAAATTGGTAGACACAGTAGACTCAAAATCTGCCGGGAGCAATCCTGTATCGGTTCGAGCCCGATCACCGGTAAAAGATGCCATTCTATCTTAAAAACGAGGAAACTGACGAGGAATACAGAAAGATGCTGGACCATTTCCAGTCGACCTCGTCCTACTCCTTCCCCCCTGATCCTGATTTTCCCACCAGTGATATCCTGAATTCGAAAAAGGGCATGATGTTCGCAATACTGGGCGCCCGTACGAAAACCGGGGAGAAGGTCGTGCTGAGAGGTTTTTCCGGCCAGGCGCGTGGAAGGCACAGGGTTCCGGGATATGTTCCACCGTGCTACAGCGAAAAAGCCTGGAAGGAGATCGAGGGCCTTTACGACCCGCGGATCAAGATGCTCGACGCAAAAATCGCCGCAGGAGACACAGAGGCCGTCGTAGAGCGCAGGGAGCTGTCCCGGCAGGCCACGAGTAAGATCCGGGACCTTCATCTGTTTCATGACATAGACGGCGGTACGTTCACTTTGGACGACATCCAGGCGGACATGCCTACCGGAAGCGGCGACTGTGCGGGACTCAAGGCCCTGAACACGGCAATGAAGAAGGGCTACAGGATTTCAAGCTTTGCCGAATTCCACTACGGTCCCGACACCGTAACACGGCAGGACGGCGTGTTCTACCCTCCCTGCAGCCAGAGATGCGGGAAAATAATCAGCCGGATGCTAAAGCTGGACTTCATCTATCTGGACGACGACATGGCGGTGATCGACAAACCGTCAGGGCTCCTCTCCGTCCCAGGGAAGGGAGAGGACAAGAAGGACTGCGTGAGCGAGAGGTTCAAGAAGATATTCATCGATCCCATAGACAACCCGTTCGTCCACCGTCTGGACATGGACACATCGGGAATCCTGGTTCTCGCCCGGACGAAGGAGGCGCAAAGGGCGTTGTCGATGTCTTTCGAGAACAGGGATGTGAAGAAGGAATACGAGGCCCTGCTGGTCGGACGGGTCGATGCGGAGGAAGGGACAATAGACCTTCCGATACGCCTCGATCCGGAAAGAAGGCCCTACCAGATAGTCGATTGCGAAAACGGGAAAAAGGCCTCCACCGGATTCAGAAGGCTGGGCTGCACGACCGTGGACGGCACGCTCTGCACACGCATGCTGTTTTCACCACGCACGGGAAGGACGCACCAGATAAGGGTGCATGCGGCATCGGGTCTCGGGCATCCGATATACTCGGACAGATTGTATGGAAAGGAAGTACCCGGAAGAAGGCTGATGCTTCATGCGTCGAGGCTGGAGATTACACATCCGCGGACCGGGCGCAGGATGACATTCACCTCCCCCGCCCCATTCTGAGGGCGAACGGGGACGTCGAATCCACCTCCATGAACGAAATACCCATTCCTGCGGCAAGATCGTCAAGCATCGGGATGCTCCTTGTCAGGTTCCCGACATTGTGGGCGTCGGTGTTTCTCACGAACTTCTCCGCACCCATCTCCAACGCCAGCTCCCAGAACGGCTTCATCGGATAGCTGGGACGGTCATAGCGGCTAGGTCTGATCAGGCCGTTGCCGTTCATCTCCATCGGCAGCCCATGGCTCATGGCACAACTTATGATGTCCTTTGATACGGCTTTAGCATCGGCATCGAATCTTTCATAGCCTATGAAGAACACATCCGGATGGGCGACGAATGCGAAACGCGGATACTCCATGGCCTTGATCATGCTGTCGGCATAGCAGTGGAGATCGTCCTTTCCGAGAGGCCTCGTGAAAAGAGACTTGTACTCCCCGTCCTTGAGCGTGTAGTGGGTGCCGAAGATGAGATAGTCGGCCTTTTCCAGAAGGCTGTCGTAATAATCATCCATTCCGGGGAAATAGTCGCACTCCCAGCCAAGAAGGACGTCCACGCCCTTTCCCGCATACTCCTTCTTCAGACGCAGGACCTCGTCCTCGTAGACCTCCTTCATGCGGTAGGCCATCCGGGATGAATGAAGCCTGTCGTCCGGAAACGGAAGATGCTCCGTGAAACCAAGGACGCAAAGGCCGTCGGCAACCGCCCTACGCACATATTCCTCAGGATAACCGGAACCATGTCCGCAATACACGCTGTGGGTATGCAGGTTGTAATCAAACATCAGATCCTCCTTTTTCCAGACGCAGCCTGAGCCTGGAGATCTCGTCCTCCAGCACACCCATCCTCTCATAGATCCCGTCCCTCTCCTTCTTGAGCCTTTCAAGCTCCGAAAGCTTCTCATCAAGCATGGCGGACACATGCCTGGCATCCAGACGGGACATGATTCCGGACTCCACTTCCCTGAGCTGTCTGAGCCGGGCCTCCATCTCAAGCATGGCTCCAAGATGGTCAAGCACGGTGGAGGGTGTGTCCTGGTCGACCCATTTCTCTCCATTTTCAAAAAGCATGAGCCCGTAGTCAAGAAGCATGCGCGAATAATCGTTCCGTTTCGCGCTCAGAAGATTCTGCATGCCGTCGATCTCGTCCCTCTCAGGTGAATCGGGTGAAATCTTCGAGGAAAGTATCCCATATGAACCGAGCTGCGCATCCCTCTTGTCCAAAAGCATCCTTATCTCCAAAACGAGCTTGACGCCGTCATCGGTCACAAGATAGTTCTCCAGCTTCCTGTCGAAAAGGAGCTTCCCGTAGTTCCTGAAACGCTCCTCCTGGTTCTTCTCGAAAGACGACAGGTCCCATTTCTTCACGAACCTGTTGAAAAACCCGTTCTTGGAGGATGACATGATCTTGTCGTACTCGCTCCAGTCATCGTTCAGGAATGCGATCTCGTCCGCAAGCCGTCCCTCTGACTTCAAGGAAAAAAGAAGTGCTCCGAGACGTGTGTATTTTTCTTCCAGTTGCCTGTCTATGGAGGCTATCTTCTCCCTGGCGCTGGTCATGGCCTGCTCGATCCGTGAGTTCTTGCGGCCCTCCCTGCTGGCCTTCTCGAAGCTGGAGCTGTATGAATTGAGCTTTATCTCCATGTTTGCGAGGTTTTCAAGCTCACGGGCGCCCACGGACGGCTGCCAGGAAGCCCTGGATCCGACAACGGCAAGGGCCAGTGCCTCGGCTTCGGACCTGAAGGATTCCTCCAGGTCCCTTCCTTCGCGCCTTACCTTCTCGATATCCATATCCAAAACTTCCATATCGATATAGTTTAGCACATCTTGTTTTGTTGACAAAGGGCAACTGGAAATTATATCCTTTTCAAGCGGGATGTTATCCATCACACATCCGAAAAACAAGTGGTTGCAGACAATCACACAGCTCATCAAGGAGAACCTTTTCAAAATGGAAAACGAAGCAGACAATCTTGCTCCAATGCTGGAAGAGAAAATCCGGCAGGTCATCACCAAAATCAGCACGGACCCGAATCCAGAAGAACTCGAGAACATAAAGAAAATCATCCGTAAAAACGTACCGTTCTTCTCCCGCGGGGCCTTTTCCGCCTATCTTCTGAGGGAACTGGCAGCCTCGAGGCAGCCGAGGGACGCAAAGAAGCCGTTCGACAGGGACAAGAAGGAAGTGAAGCCGGCATTGCAGAAAAAGAAGGAAGCCGTGCAGAAGCCACAGGAGGAGGAAAAGCCTCATCAGACCGAACAGGAAAAAGAGGAGAAGAAGGAGGATAAGGTCCTTCCGGAAGGAGCAAAGACACTCTATCTGAACATCGGCAAGATGAAGAGGCTCTACGCTAAGCAGCTCTCCTCACTTCTCCAGGAGGAGCTCGGAATCCAGAGGGAAGACATATACACCCTACGCATCCACGACAAGTATTCATTCATCACCATGAGCGAGGAAAACTGCCAGAAAGCCATTGAAAAGCTCAACGGCATGGATATCAACGGCCGCACGGCCCAGATCAACTATTCCAACAGATAAAAATGAGGATACAGCCTTTTTCCCTGGGCATCGTCGGCACGAACTGCTACGTCGTATATGGATACGACGGTTGCAAGGCGTTGCTGGTGGATGCCCCGGACGGAATCGGAAAAGCGGCATCCTTCATCCAGGACAACAACCTAAAGCTCGAGGCCGTGCTGCTTACCCACGGACATTTCGACCATGTACTGGGGCTTGCGGAAATAAGCAGGATCTTTCCGGGAACGGAGGTGTTCGTCAGCTTGAAGGACAAGGATTACATCCTGTCCGGCGGACTTTTGAACAGACAGTTGCTCTCACTGCATTTTCCGGACATCCTCCGGGACTTTGGGAAGGATCTGGACGAACTTCCCGGAAGCCTCTCGTACTATGGGCAAAGCTGCCACGGGTTCGAAGTGATCGACACACCCGGACATACTCCGGGGTCGGTTTGCCTGTACAACAGGAAGGAGTCGTTGCTATTCTCGGGGGACACGCTTTTCATGTGCGGTTATGGCAGGACGGATTTTCCGAACGGGAACCAGATCCTGCTCATGCAGTCCCTGGAAAAGCTGTTCGACGGACTGGAAGGAAGCACAGACGTGCTTCCGGGACATGGTCCGGCAACGACCATCGGTGCGGAAAAAGCCTGTCTGGGCCTGTAAGACCGCATATGCGCCAAGAAAGAAACAGGGGATGCATCCAGGCATCCCCCGTTTTTATAACTATCTTCCCAACCTTTCGTTCTCAGTCTTGCATTCTATGCAGAGGACCGCGGAAGGAATAGCCCTGAGCCGGCCTTCCGGAATCTTCTTCCCGCATTGCAGACAGAATCCGTATTTTCCATCGGCAATCCTTTTCAAAGCGCCCTCTATGGCCTTGAGCCTTTTCGCGTCCATCGCGTTAAGCGCTTCCATCTTTCTGTAAGCGGCATCATCGGAAGCAAGATCGCTTGAATCCCTTCCGCTCGCGGAAAGCGCTTCCTGGCGGAAATTATCCTCCTCCGAATTAAGCTTTTTCAACAGTTCGTCTCTTTCAGCTAGAAGACTTGCCTGCATTTCCTGTGTGAATGCGTCCATCTTTAGCCCCCTTTCCTATATTATGAATGTAAAATACAATACCACCGGGTGGAGGTCAAGAAAAAATGCAAAGAAAAGCAAAAATATGCAGGCCGTCACTGCCCGGCGCCGTCCTCGTCCCCATGCTTCAAGGCCTCTAAAAACCGTCTTGTGGTCCTGATCATGAAGGTCATGACAAAAACGTATACGAGAAAGACAACCAAGGCCGCCCAACGCGGTCCCGTATAGGCAAGGAGCAGGAAAAAGAATCCGAGCGTCATGAACACCGCGAGGAACGAAACCGACAGGACGATGCGCCTTCTCCTGTCCCCATCCTTCACTTGAAAGCCTCCCCGATGATCGAGATGAAGGCGGAATAATCAGTGCAGTGAGGAAGGTCCGGATTCTCCCTCAGGATGTTTTCGGGAGCTCTGAACAGGCAGCCGCTGTCGGCCTTCCTTATCATGGCAAGATCGTTGTAGCTGTCACCGGCGGCGAACACCTTCATTCCTATGCCCTGAAGTGCTTCCACAGCCTTCATCTTGCCGTTCTCCTGCCTCATCCTTATATCCTCCAGCATGCCGCAGGAATCTATTTTGAGACTGTTGCAGAATATCGTGGGCCATCCGAGCTGCCTCATCAGGGGTGAGGCGAATTCGGAAAAGGTGTCGGAAAGGATTATCACCTGGTACCGGCTCCTGATCTCGTCCAGAAATTCCCGTGCACCGTCAAGAGGACGGATGCGGGAGATCACATCCTGTATGTCGGAAAGCCTGAGCCCGCGCCCACGCAGTATGTCCATGCGGTAATGCATGAGCTTGTTGTAATCCGGTTCGTCGCGCGTGGTGCGCTTGAGCTCGGCGATGCCGGTCTCGTTCGAAAAAGCGATCCAAATCTCGGGTACCAAGACCCCCTCGAGGTCCAAACAGATGACATTCATGGCAAAAGTATAGCAAAACAGCCCAGGCTATGGAACAAGATGCAGGGGGTGCATATAATAAAAACCCTATGAAAACGCTCATCCCCTACCTCACCGCATTCATCACGGGATCGGTCATCTCGGTCATGGTGGTGTTCAACACTGAATTCGGACGTCTGACATCGAGCGAGGTCTCGCTGATAGCAAACCAGATCGTCGGCATACTGGTGCTCTCCGCAATAATTCTCGCACTCCCGCACAACAGGCTGGTAAACCCCGAGAGGAAAAAGGCGCCATGGTATCTTTTTTTCGGAGGTCTTTTCGGAGTCTTCATAATCAGCGCGAATTATGTCGGAGTGACCAAGACCGGTGCCACCATCGCGATGGCGGGAGCGGTGTTCGGACAGAGCCTCGTCGGACTTGTGATGGACCTGACGGGATTCATGGGAGTAAGCAGGCGGAAGATAAGGGCACGGCGCTGGGCAGGACTGGCCGTGTGCTTCATGGGGATTGTTGCGATGTTCTCGGGCGGGGAACGGACAAATCCCGCATATCTGGCCCCGAGCGTGGCCGCGGGCGTGCTCACGATGATACAGATGGTGTACAACAGCAGGCTCTCGTCATACAACGGGCCCTTCCATGCGGCCAGGGTCAACGTGATATCGGGACTTTTCGGAGCCCTGGCCTATTCTTTCATCTTCCATTCAGACACGACAATCACAGGATTCAGGGCGCTGGCGGACGTGCCGGTCCACCTCATCGTCGCAGGAGGCCTGACAGCCTGCATCGTCGTCGTAAACACGAACATTGTCATTCCAAAGATACCTGCCGTGTATTCGGCGCTGCTCCTGTCCTGCGGGCAGATAATTGCCGCGGTATTCTTCGACCTGATGCTATATGCGGTATTCACACCGGCACTGCTTGCCGGAGCAGTCGTGATAATAGCGGGAATCCTCATAGGTATGGAAAAGGATCAGTCTATGGGATCCTCGTCCTGATCCATGCCGGATCCGGGATTGTGTCCGACAGGCATCTCGACATCGAAATTCGGAAGCTCCGCATCAAGCCTCTCGATCTTCTTCTTCCTACGGTTGGATTTCCTGCTCTCCTCACGGTAGTCCTTTTTAAGGAATTTTCCGGTCGAAAGAAAGACGGCCACACCCTTGAGGCTCGGGATGTTTGCACATACGATCTGCAGCATCGAGGTCAGAGGCACGGCGAGAAACATTCCCACAAGCCCCCACAGGTATCCCCAGATAGCCAATGAAAGAAGGATGACGAGGGGAGAAATGTTGAGCTGCACGCCCTGCAGCCTCGGATCGATTATGTTTCCGACTATCATCTCGATGCTGATCATCATTATCGCTATGTATATGATCGTCCCCCAGCTTCCCATGAACTGTATTATCGCCATGAGGATCGTTCCCGCCGTGACGATTATGCTGCCGATCGTCGGAATGAAATTGAGCACGAACGCAAGGACTCCCCACACAAGTGCGAAATCCAGCCCCGTCAGCAGGGCTACAAGATAGAAGAGAACTCCGGTTATGAGCGATATGACGGTCTTGAGCAGCACGTACTTGGAGACCTGGCGGTTCATCTTCATTCCAAGCTTGCTGAACTTCTGCCCTCGCTCCCTCGGGAGGATCGACATCACCTTGGGCATGAACGACTGCCTCTCGAAGAGGAGGAAAAGCAGGTAGACGAACACCATCATCGCATCGGAAAGGATTCCCAGGAATTTGCTGAAGAACGACGTGAGATACCCCTTCACAACCCCGCTCCAGTCTATGTTGAGGGAATTCAGCAGGGAAAAATCCCCAGGTTCCTCGTCGAACAGACCTGCGATGTGCTGGCTTATCATCACATCGAGCTTGCTGAGCCTCGCGACATAGAAGTCGAACTTCGAAATCAGCATGTTGACCATCTGGAAGAGTATGTAGACGATCAAGAGGAAAAGAATCAGGACCAACCCCATCGCGGCTATGATCGAAAGGACGTTGGGAACCTTCAGCTTGTCAAGCCTGTTCAAAAGAGGGTTCATCATGATGAAAAGGAAGATCGCTATCGCAAAAGGCAGCACGGAATCCTTGCCGATCTTCAATAAAAAAGCAGCCAGGATCACGGCCATGAAAGCCAATATCCCCCGTATCTGCTTTATGTAGCCGGTCTCCATTTTGTCCATAATTTGGATTTTACTGTCTATGGATAAAAAAAACAATATAATCTAATATGTGACACATGGATAAAAACTATTTGGACAGGATAAGGATAGTGCTCGTGGAGACGCAGGACGGAGCCAACATCGGCAGCGTATGCAGGGCCATGAAGACAATGGGGCTGACGAACCTTGTCCTCGTCACAGATAAGCAATACGACGAGAACCGGGTCAGGACGCTGGCTTTGCATGCATCGGATTTGTGGGAGAACAGAAAGGAATTCAGGACGATAGACGAGGCGGTTTCCGACAGCATCCTTGTCGTGGGAGCGACGAGGAGGCGCGGCAAGTTCCGCAAGATGAGCGCCTACAGCCCGGAACAACTGGCGCAGAAGCTTTCCGAGATGCCGGAGGGCGCGGTCTCCATTTTGTTCGGAAGAGAGGCGGACGGCCTCAGGGACGACGAGGTGGCGAAGTGCTCGTCGATCGTCACGATACCGACCAGCCCTCTCTTCCCTTCCCTGAACCTATCGCAGGCGGTGCAGATCATCGCATACGAGCTGTTCCTGGCATCAAGCCCATACAAGGCGGGCATGACAGCGGTGAGCCACTCCAGGATAGCCTCCGCCGTATCCGGCATGTCCGAGCATCTTGAAAACATCGGATACTACAAATGGGACGAGGAGAAGAAGTGGACCGAGCAGTTTTTGTGCGACATCTGCGAGCGCGCGGGGCTCAGCGAGAGCGAGATGCAGAGATTCGAAAAGATATTCGGCAAGGTGGACAAGATCAAGATCCACAAGGAAAGGGGGAATGAAAATGGCTGACGAATCCTTTTTGACTCCTATGCCGCGCGTGGTGGCGCACCGCGGCGACAGCAAAAACTATCCGGAGAACACATTGGAGGCGTTCCGTTCGGCGGTCGGCATGGGAATCGACGTGGTTGAGACGGACGTGCATCTTTCGAAGGACGGGGTGCTGGTGATCTGGCACGACCCAACGCTGGAGAGGAACACGGATGGCAGGGGAACGGTTGAAAGCCACACGCTCGGCGAGCTGAAGGCCCTCGATGCGGGATACACGTTCACAAAGGACGGGGGAAAGACATTCCCGTTCCGCGGCCATGGAATCAGGATGTGCACGCTCGAGGAGGCTTTGGCCGAATGTCCGCACCAGCGGTTCAACGTCGATCTGAAAAGCACGGACACTGCGATCGTCGACGAATTCATAAGGGTGGTCAGGAAACACGGGGCCCAGAACAGGGTCGTCGGGGCATCGTTCCATTTCAGGAACCTGAAGCTGTTGAGGGCCAAGACTCCGGAAATACTTACAAGCGTCACGACCCAGGAGGTCGTCGGCCTGCTGCTCAGGCAGAAGCTGCACCTGTTGCCGGAATCCTTTCCAAGGAAGATCATCTTCCAGGTACCTATCAGGCAGGCGGGGATCAACGTCATCACCCCGCGCTTCGTCCGGGACATGAAGGCGCGCGGTGCGGTCGTCATGGTATGGACGATAAACGACGAGGAGACGATGAGGCATCTTTTCTCGATCGGTGTGGACTCGGTGATGACCGACGATCCCGCTCTCGTGATAAAGGTGGCAAAAGACATGGGGATACGCTGAAGACAGGGGGATATATGAAAAGCGATGTTTATTATTCGGATCTGAGGACCGGTTTCAACAACAGTCTTCTGGACAAGCTTGAAAGACTTATCACAAGGGCGGGAATCGGGAACATCGACTTCGACGGGAAGTTCGTCGCTGTCAAGATCCATTTCGGAGAACCCGGCAACCTGGCATTTCTGCGCCCGAACTGGGCGAAGGTGGTCTGCGACAAGATAAAGGAACTCGGAGGCAGGCCGTTTCTGACCGACTGCAACACGCTATATGTCGGCGGGAGGAAGAACGCGCTCGACCATATCGACGCGGCCTACACAAACGGATTCACCCCGCTTTCGACCGGTGTCCACGTGATAATAGCGGACGGGCTCAAGGGAACCGACGAGGAGGAGGTCCCAGTGGAGGGTGGCAGGTATGTGAAGACCGCCAAGATCGGCAGGGCCGTCATGGATGCCGACGTGTTCATCTCCCTGAACCATTTCAAGGGACATGAGTCCACCGGGTTCGGCGGCGCGCTCAAGAACATAGGCATGGGGTGCGGCAGCAGGGCCGGGAAGATGGAGATGCACACTATGGGCAAACCGGTAGCGGACAAGGACCTGTGCATCGGATGTGGCAGATGCGGCAGGATATGCGCGCACGGCGCACCCAGCTTCGATGAAAAGGGAAAATGCAGCATAGATGCCGACAAGTGCGTGGGCTGTGGAAGATGCATAGGGGTTTGTCCCAAGGATGCGATCGAGCCGACGAACTACAACAGCAACGACGAGCTCAACTGCAGGATGATGGAATATGCGAAGGCCGTAGTGCAGAACCGGCCGGCCTTCCACATATCGATAGCGGTCGACATCTCGCCCAACTGCGACTGCCACAACGAGAACGACATGCCGATCGTACCTAACGTCGGGATGTTCGCATCGTTCGACCCTGTTGCCCTTGACCAGGCGTGCGCCGACATGGTGAACCGCCAGCAGATGAACGCGGGCTCCGCCCTGTCCGAGGCATCGGAACACACCCACGACCATTTCAGGGACATACATCCGGACACGAACTGGAAGCAGGGGTTGGAGTACGCCGAAAGAATAGGACTCGGGACAAGGGAGTACAACCTTGTCAAAGTCAACTGAAAAACCTGCAATCCTGGCCGGAAGTGTCATTTCCGGCCTTTTTTCATCTTTTCACACACATTGCACATAATCCTCACAATAACCTTATCATTCAACATCACAACTATGGATTGTTTCCCTACCAAGCACACCGAAAGATACGAAATTCTAGGTATGGAGAAACAAAAATGAAAAGCAAAAAACTTGCAGCAGCAGCAATCGTAACACTTCTTACAGTGCCCAGCGTATTCGCTACTGTCTATGGAACGGAAAACGTATCGATTTGGAACAAGGCGGACGAGATCGCAGATGACAGCGTATCATACGTCGCAACAGTGAGGGACATCACACTGGAGAATCTTGATGCGGACGGCAATGTCATAAAGACGGATGTGGCGGCAATCAGCGCGGTGCCCGCGAATTATGGATCCAGAATTCTCAGGACCATCTCGGGAGAAAGCGATGCAGTGGCGTTCACGGACAACTTCTATGACGGCAGCATCATCACCCCGTTCAACGACGACCTCTACGACGTTGATGCGAAATATCTCAGGGACGAAGTGGTTGACGGAGTGAACACGAAGGTATATCAGGCCTCGATCGCTCTCGACAGGAACCTCTTCTTCTTCAGCGATCCCTACAAGGAGAGCGGAGACATCATCGGATATGACTTCGACGAAAAAGAAACCAACGACGACCTCGTTGTGACACTCTGGCTTGATGCTTCGACAGGCGCTCTGGTAAAGCAGGAAAACAACTATACCTACAACGTCGGCCTCAGCAACAGCAAGGTGAACTTCAAACAGACCGTCATCTACGGTACTGCGGAGACAAGCGACGGACTCGTATCTCTTCCTGTATCGGTGACAACAAGCGGAACAGTCGATGAGAACACCAAGGCTCCGTCGATCTACAACAGGGTCAACTTCCTCATCACCGATCTTCTCGACGGTTATGTGGATACGGAGAACTACAAGCACGGATTCTAACTGATCCGGCAGGCACCCCTCATGAGAAGACCGCCGGACGGTAATGCGGAAAAAGCCGCAGCCGTTCCGGGGCACAGCGGGGACCGCCCGGCCCGACAATGGGGCTTGAACACCTCCGAGCGGATGCAATCCGCAAAACAAAGGCTTCCATCTGGAAATGATGGAAGCTTTTTTTTATCCAAAAGGCAAAGCCCGGGTGGACAACGGGCGGGTGAAGAACCGCCCGGAGGCCCGAGGTGATCAGCAGATCGACATCGGATCGATGTGGGACTGTTCTATGTCCTTGAAATACTTGTAGGTATCGACCTTGAGCTCGCCGCATGCCGGCTCGTCGCATACGATGATCGCGGCGCGGTGCAGCTGCAATGCGGAACATGTCCACATCTGGGAAACCCCACCCTCGACAGTGGCGGCCAGGGCGCGTGCCTTGTTGTGCCCGTTCACGAGAACAAGGACCTCCTTGCTGTCGGTCACGGTCTGCACACCGACCGTCAGTGCGGTACTCGGCACCTTGGATACGTCGTTGTCGAAGAACCTGGAGTTCATGACCTTGGTGTCGTATGTGAGGCTTTTCTCCCTTGTCCTGGAGGAAAGGGAGGAGAACGGCTCGTTGAAGGCTATGTGCCCGTCGGCGCCTATGCCGCCCATGAACAGGTCGATTCCGCCATAGCTCCTGATCTTCTCCTCATAGCGTGCGCACTCCGCCTTCAGGTCGGGTGCGTTCCCGTCGAGTATGTTTATGTTCTCCGCAGGAATGTCGATATGGTTGAAGAAATTCTCATGCATGAACGTCCAATAGCTCTGGGGATGGTTCTTTGGCAGACCGACATACTCGTCCATGTTGAAAGTCACCACGTTCTTAAAAGAGATGAACCCGTTCTTGTTCATCTTCACAAGCTCCCTGTAGGTTCCGATCGGAGATGATCCGGTGGGAAGCCCCAGTATGAACGGACGGTCGCTCGTCCTGTTGTGCTCCTTGATTCTGGAAGCGATATACCTTGCAGCCCACAATGAAAGCTGTTCGTAATCCGGTTCGATAATGACGCGCATAAGCTCCTCCAAATTCTTTTTTTCGATTATCCTTCTCCAGTTTACTTTCTTTTTCCTCTTATTGCAAACAAACTCTCGCGGCAATGCGGTCAGTCGTCCGGCTTCTCCATTATGGCGGAGGCCACGACCGCATCACCGCTGTACACCACGGCGCTCTGCCCCGGCGTGAGGGCACCCGCACCGTGCGGGAAGACCACCCTCATGCCGCCGCTGCACTCCTCCACCGACGCCTCAAGCCCGGGAGATGCCGAACGTATCTTGACGGAATACGAGGACTCGTGGAAGCCATCGTATGACACGAAGTTGACATTGCTGCAACGGACGCTTTTAGAGACCGTGTCCTCCTTCAGTCCGACAACGACCGTGTTCGTATCGGGATCGAGGGAAATGACATAAAGCGGTTCGCTGTAGGCCACGCCGAGCCCCTTTCTCTGGCCGATGGTATAGTTCCAGAACCCGTCATGCACTCCGAGCCTGGTCCCGTCCTTGAACACGATGTCACCCTTTTTCGGCTCCACCTGGAGGAGATCGGAATATGAACCTCCGTAAAAGTCCTGGCTTTCCTTTTCGCCCGGCTCATGAAGCCCCAGCTCCTCATCCATCCTGCGCACATCGCTTTTCAGCAGATCCCCCAGCGGGAACAGCGTCCAAGACAGCTGTTCCTGACTGAGACGGGAAAGAAAATACGACTGGTCCTTCTTTGGATCCCGAGCCTTCAGAAGCGCATGGCGTCCTCCGATCACGCAGGTTCTGGCATAATGCCCTGTAGCAAAATAGTCGAAATCGACGCTTTTGCGGGCCTCGTCTATCATCGCACCGAATTTTATGAGGGCGTTGCACCAGATGCACGGATTCGGGGTCCGGGCGTTCATGTATTCACTTTTGAAATTGTCGAGGACCTTCGATTCATAAAGCGCGGAGCAATCGACCACGCGGTGCCGTATCCCGATCCGGCGGCAGATTGCGTCTATCTTCTCCAGATCCCCGCTCTTATCGGGCTTGTAGCAGCTGTTGGGACCTGCAGGTGCCGGATAAGGCGAGTCCTTGCGCCATATGAGCATGGTGATGCCCTCGACCTCGTACCCCTGCTGCTTCAAAAGATATGCCACGACCGACGAGTCTATCCCGCCGCTCATTCCGACCAAAACTTTCTTCATACTGCGATGGTAGCATAAAAGGAGGGATTATTCCCGGCCGGACAATAAAAAAATGGGAACAACCGGCCAACACATGGTAAAATACTTCCATAAGGAGGAAGAAATGGCCGGAACTGAGAAAAAAGAAACCGAAATGAAGGGAAAACAGATCGTGAAGAAGGAAAAATCGGTACCGGCCTGCAAGGATACGGGAAACAGGCTCCCTGTGGAGACGGAGAAGCCAGGCCCTGCGGCCGAAGGCGGCACGGTGATCGAGGTGTCCGTCCCCGTGTCTTCAGCGACCCCGAAGGCAAAGAACAAGAAGAAGCAGGTCAGATACGTGTTCCGCGACGTGGAAAAGGGATGGTTCGAGAAGGAGCGCGACAACGCCCGGGTGACCAAGTACTACGCAACACAGAAGGAAGCCGTCGAGGCGGCGAAGGAACATATCAGGAATTCGGGCATGCCAGGATCCATCATCATACAGAGCAAGATGGGAAGGATAAGGGCCAACACAAAAGTCACAACAAAAAAACTCTGATAAAACAGAAATAAATATCAATTAATATTGATTTTTATTTATCTCCTTATTATTTTTATCACAAGGAGATTTCAATTTTATGAAAATAACCATGTTCGATACAAAACCGTATGATAGGAAACACTTTGATGAAGTGAATCTGGGATACGGATTCGATATAAAGTACCTTGAGTCCACCCTGGGCGTCAATTCCGCGGTGATGGCAAGGGGTTCCGATGCGGTATGCCCGTTCGTCAACTGCAACGTCGGGGCCGAGGTCATAGACACCCTGGCCGACGAAGGGGTGCGGCTCATCGCGATGAGGAGTGCGGGATTCAACAACGTGGATCTCAACAGGGCACGTGAACGGGGGATCAAGGTCGTCAGGGTCCCGGCATATTCGCCGCATGCGGTGGCGGAACATTCCTTTGCGATGCTCCTGACGCTCGTGCGCAAGATGCAGCATGCGTATGTCAGGACCAGGGAGTTCAACTTCTCGCTCTCCGGACTTGTCGGATTCGACCTTCATGGAAAGACGATCGGCATAATCGGTACGGGAAAGATCGGCAGATGCGCGATCGATATCGCAAAGGGATTCGGTATGAAGGTACTGGCATACGATCCGTTCCCGCAGGATATCGACGGAGTCACATACACAACCCTGGACGTCCTGCTTTCAGAAAGCGACGTGATCAGCCTCTATTGTCCGCTGACCAAGGACAACCGCCATCTGATCGACGGAGAAAGCCTGAAGAAGATAAAAAAGACGGCGGTGATAATAAACACAAGCAGGGGTGCGCTAGTTGACAGCGAGGATCTGCTCGAGGCACTCAAGGAAAAGAGGATCGCGGGCGCGGCACTCGACGTCTACGAGGAGGAGGCAGGAATCTTCTTCACGGACCAGAGCGGGGAAGGAATCGAGGATGACACTCTGGCACGCCTGATAAGCATGCCGAACGTCATCGTCACCTCCCATCAGGGATATCTGACGGAGGAGGCGCTCAGGGCCATAAGCGAGACGACGCTTGAGAACGTGAAGGAGTTCGCGGAGGGCCGCAGGCTCCGGAACGAGATCCTCTGATCAACGCCCGCCGGTGAGGAACGCATAGGCCTCGTTGGCCTTCTGCATCTCCTTGTTCGCAAACTCCATGAAGGCGGGATCCAGCTTGTAGGCCTGGATCCTGTCCGGATGAAAGCTCATCACCTTGTTCCTGTATGCGTTCTTTATCTCCTCCTCCGTCGCTCCGGAGGACAGGCCAAGGACCTTCAGGTGCCTGAGCCTCTCGTCGTTTCCCGCATCCATGCCACTGCCTGCAAGCGAATCGTAGAAGTCGAAGAACACCTTCCTCTGGGCGTCCGTGTCGTCGAAGCCGTCCGCATACCATGCGAAATCAAGCGGTGTGAGGCTCATTCCATATGATGCATACCCCTCCCCTCCGAACGAGGGGTTCTTTTTTGCGAAGTCGCTCCTACCCTTCTCTATCGCCATTTTGAACGGTTCCGATCCCGAATGCTGCTGCATCGCCTCCACCAGAGTGAAATAGTCGATCAGGTCCACCCTGTCCAGTCCTGCATGCATGGAGAACGACGACAGCAGGCCGAGATATCTTATCAGCGCCCGTTTCTTGTCCCTTCCTATCTCCTTGCCGTAATCGCGTATACCAAGGTCGAGCCTTTTCAAGGAACCGGTGTCGACCTCGTCCTCGGACTTCAGCATCAGGGTGAGGCTGAAGGACCCTTCGTTTCCAGGGTCGTATTCAAGAACGAGCCTTAGCCCGAGTATGCCGAAATCCCTGAGGTTCCTGTAAAAGGCCTTCCTGCCCTCCTCAGTGCGTTTCAAGACGGTCTTTTCGATCGTGAAATCATCCTTCCTCATGGAAAGAAGCGACCCGGGTACGGCATAGCCGCAGTCCGAGAGCAGGCGAAGGACATCCGCACAGGAGAATGCGGGCACCTTGCGGCGGTTCAGCTCATAGGTCCTGTAGACCTCCTCGTTCCTGAAGAACGTCCGGTGTATGGTTATCTCGCGGATGTACAGGCGGAACACCCCTCCGCGGAATACGGCCTCAAAGACGTCGGCCTCCCTCTTCCTGCCCTCATGCTCAAGAACGGTCTCCAGGGTCTCCTTTGCCTGTACCTGCACAGGTGAAAGGCTTCTGAAGAAAATATTCCTAAGCGTCGCCTCAAGATTCTTGTCCATGGAAAAATTCTACATCAGGAAACCGCCGGAGAGAAAGTTTTTTATTTTAAAGATAAAGACATTCATCAAGCATCCGATATCGCAATCAGAAACATGAAAAATACTTTGAAAAGTCATGAAGGAATGTCCATGGATAAAAACAAATAACAGACGGATGATTTATGCATTATTTCACAATGCATCAATTTTATTATTGAAAATTACCAATATGAGAACTTCTAAAGCAAATAACACATGATATAATAAAAGTTGTAAGTCATGTATGCAAAGGGGACGTAAGGAGGTAGCCATGCTCATCATTCTTGCTCTTGCAATCGTGTTCTCCCTTCTGCTTGCCTTGCTCAACTACCTGCGGATAAAGAAGAAGCCTGCAGGCACGGACCAGATGGCGGAGATATCGGAAACCATACGCCAGGGAGCCAGTGAATTCCTGAAATGCGAATTCAGAATCCTTTACATCGCGGCAGCGGGGATATTCCTTGTCCTGGCCGTATTCGTTTCATTCACGGGGGCGGCATGCTTCCTGATCGGTGCGGCCATGAGCGCGCTTGCGGGCTTGGTGGGCATGAAGAGCGCCACTCTTGCGAACGTAAGGGTCACGAACGAGGCGCGTGAGACAAGGGATGTCGGAAGGACGGTAGGAATTGCATTGACAGGAGGATCGGTCATGGGACTGTCCGTCGCCGGGTTCGCGCTTTTGGGACTTTTTGCGGTATACATCATATTCGGAGTCCTTTTGGGACAGCTGGAACAGCAGAGGATCACATTCCATGCGAACTTCCTCAGCATCGCTGACATTCCGTTCACTATGAGCGTCTCATGCTATGCGCTCGGATGCTCTGTCATCGCAATGATCAACCGTGTCGGAGGCGGCATATACACAAAGGCTGCGGACATGGGTGCGGACCTGGTCGGCAAAAGCGAGTACAACATACCCGAGGACGATCCGAGAAACCCGGCCACCATAGCGGACAACGTCGGCGACAATGTCGGAGACGTCGCGGGGCTGGGCAGCGACCTGCTTGAAAGCTATGTCGGTGCAATAACATCGAGCATGATACTTGCGATATACACCTACTACAGCAAGAAGGGCGCATCGGATGCTATAAGCCACAGCCTGCTGCTGCGCCTTGTCGGATATCCGCTGCTGTTCTGTTCAATCGGGCTTCTGTGCTGCACGGCGGCGCTGGCCGCCTTCAATCTCAGAAGGGCCGGAGGGGATGCGAAGAAAACCTTGGACAATACCACATATCTTTCATCGGCCCTCACGGTGGGTTTGACGGCGCTGGCAACAAACCTGTACCTGCCGCAGGATATCGCGCTCGGTGGAATCGGATTCTCGGCCGGACGCTTCAGCCCTTGGATATGTGCCGTTGCGGGAATCATCGCGGGAATACTCATCGGACAGGTTGCGGACTACTACACCTCGTATGCCCACAAGCCGGCGCTTGCGGTCGCAAAGGCAAGCGAGGAAGGCCCCGCCCTGACGATAACCAAGGGCATGGCCCTCGGAATGAACAGCGTGCTGGTCCCGGTCATGATCCTCGGCCTGTGCATAATAGCCGCACATGCCACCGCGGGACTTTACGGAGTGGGAATGGCGGCGATGGGAATGCTCAGCTTCGTCGCCGTGACCGTCTCGGTAGACACCTACGGCCCGATATCGGACAACGCGGGAGGAATAGCCGAGATGTGCCATCTGGACAAGGAGGTCAGGAAAATCACAGACAGCCTCGATGCGGTTGGAAACACTACGGCGGCCATAGGAAAGGGCTTCGCCATCGGCAGCGCCGCATTTGCGGCATTGTCCCTTTTCGCCAGCTATCTCTACGCCCTTGCGGGAGAGGACAGCGCATCCGGAATCTCGCTCGTGCTCAACATCCTCAATCCGTTGACGCTGGCCGGAGCCCTAGTCGGGGGCGCGCTGCCATACCTGTTCAGCGGAATACTTATAGAATCTGTCGCAAAGACCGCGGAGACCATGGTGGACGAGATAAGGAACCAGTTCAGACGCAATCCCGAAATCCTCGAAGGAGCCATGAAGCCGGACTACAACAGATGCATACACATCAGCAGCAAGGGAGCGCTGAAGGAGATGAAGAAGCCGGCCTTCATCGCGGTCGTATCGCCGCTGGTGGCGGGATTCGTCTTCGGCCCGTCCTTCGTCGGCGGACTGCTGATAGGCACAACGCTCAGCGCGATCATGCTCGCGATATACACAGCCAACAGCGGAGGGGCGTGGGACAACGCGAAGAAGCACATCGAGGACGGCCATTTCGGAGGAAAAGGTTCGGACGCCCACAACGCGTCGATCATAGGTGACACCGTCGGCGATCCGCTGAAGGACACGGTCGGTCCCAGCCTCGACATCCTGATAAAGATAATGAGTGTGGTGGCGCTGATCACCGTGAGCATCTTCAGCAGGTACAACATCATGGGGCTTGTATTATGACAAGATAACCATGGGCCATGGTCAACGGATGCCTTTCATGGTTAGTATTCACCATATTGGCCGGAATAATCAATTTTCGCTCTTTATGGACCGGAAACCCATCGGATATCCTTGTCGGTATGAACTGGTTGGAAAAACACATAACGCTCGTATCGTATTCCGATCCGAAGGATGAGAAGCTGAACGCCTGGACACATCTGGCCGGTGCAGTACTGTCGATGACCGGCCTCATGTACGTGATCATCAGCCTGCCTTCGTACGGCACGACCGCGCTCAAGGCAGGCCTTCTGATATTCGCCCTGTCGAACCTGCTGCTCTACACGGCCTCAGGCTTCTACCACTACCTGGAGCCGGGCAATCTGAAAAGGATTGCGAGGATACTCGACCACAGCAACATATACATACTCATCTCCGGCACCTACACCCCGATACTGCTTTACATAAACAACAGGGCCGCCGACACGGTGGCGTTGATCCTCTGGACAACCACGGTGGCCGGAATAGCCTTCACCCTGGTGTTCTGGCAACGCCTCAGGGTCCTCCATGTGGCGCTTTATGTCTTCATGGGGTGGATCTGCATACTCTTCTGGAACGACATCATACCATATGTGCCGGCGCAGATGATCAAGTATCTGGTGGCGGGCGGAGTCACATACACCATCGGGATCGTGTTCTACGGAATAAAGAAGATACCGCACGGACATGCCATATGGCATCTGTTCGTCCTGGGAGGATCGGTGTTCTTCTACATCGGGATACTCATGTATCTCCGTTGAACGTCAATGTGAACACGCCGTCGGACCCCGGCTCTGGATTGACGAAGGCTATGGACATGAACAGATCGTCCCCTCCGACCCTGTAATCGAGCTTGCGTACTCCGTCCTCCAGACGGAATGAGAAAGTATTCACTGTCTCGACCTTGATTCCGAAAGCCCTGGAAACGACGGTGAACATGAATCCGTTCCTTTCCAGCTCTATCCTCGACACCCGCCAGGACGATGGCTTGAGAATGCGGCTGGTGTTGATGAGCTCGGAACATTTCCTGTACACCTCGGCCTGGATGCTGTCATCCTTGTAGGATGTCCATTCGGGCGCCAAGCCGCCCAGCGGATAAAGCGGGAAGAACTGGTATGCCGTACCGTCCCGTATGACCGACAGACGGTAATACTGGCCATATACCGGATCGTGATCGGTCTCAACCCTCATCCGAAGCTCCCTGACAAGTCCGTGATTGTCCTCGCCGGTCGGATTGATCCACAGGTATTCGCCGTCCCAGCTTCCCGTGGACGCATCGCAGAACCAGGCCTGCAGGTCGGTGTTGTTCCTGTCGCGCGCCGCGACAGCCACCTGGTATCCATGGTCCGCCAGAAGATCATCCACCGTATGGGAAAGCGTGCCAGAGTCCAGCCTGCAGGCAAACACGGAATCGATATAGATGTCATAGTACACGGCCCCGTCCACCTTGTCCCACGACAACATGAACCCGTTGGGTACGGGCTCGACCACAAGCGCGTGGAGGAAAAACACGGGGAAAAAAGCGAACAGGATGATCGAGGTCAATCTTTTCTTCATGTTTCAATCATACCACATGAATGAAGAAACCGGAGATGAGGAAACAACGCTGCAATGTATTCCACCAACATCCGGAACCACGGACATCAGTTGAAAAAATGTACTGATAAATTATTTATAATCATTGTTTCCAAAGCTGTACTTTTATCTAAACCACCAAAAAACTTGCATCGCTCCAGACCTTCTTTGAAATTATGAAATCTATATTTCACAAAGAATCAAACTGCATCTAACTTCTGTATTGAATTGAAATTGCTTGTTGAGAAAGCATTGAATACATGTTAATATTCCAAATAGGATAACGCCGCGATGAGGTGTGTTCACAATACCTTTTCAGGAGGCCTTATATGGAAGAGAAGAAGAAAAACTGGGGAGGCGCGCGGCCGGGTTCCGGCAGACCGCGGGGTATCAAAAAACCCTATAAAAACATCACTATCGCCCTTCCCGAGCAGGCGGTCCCTCGCCTGAAGGCAATTGCGAAATACCGTAATCTTTCCGTGTCCAAGCTGATTCAGAACTTCATCAACGAAAACTACCTGCAGATGGCTGAAGAAATGCTTGAGGAAGTAAAAAAAGAGGAAAAAAGGAAGAAGGAAGAGAAGGCGGAGGAAGCCTGAGGACCGTCGGAAAAAGGACCACGGGGAAAATTTTTCCGTTTAATAAAGCCGGCCGCAGGACCGGCATTTTTTTAGGGTTTGAAAATGTTTTCAAAAAAAACCAAGGAAAAAATGGATTTCGACAGAAACAGATTCCAGCCGGCAGTGCAGACGAGCATCTGTACGGGGGAGATGACGTTCGGCTTTCTGGACAGGCATACCGGAAGGTTCACGGGCTCGTGCCTGGTGAGGGACGATGCGGAGCTGGAAGGGATACTCAAGGACTACGGACTCGGGCAGGAGGATGTCAGGCATATCTACTGATCAGATGTCTATGAACCTGATCGAATCCCTTATCTGGTACATCACATCGTCCGCATGGCGCCCGTCATACAGCCCCCATTCGCTGAAATAACCCAGGCACGGGCATATGAAGGAAATCCCGTCATGCTCCGAGACTTTTCTGAAATGCACATGCCCCGACACGGAATACCTCACAGGATGGCGCAGGAAAAGCCCGCCGATTCCGGAAGATCCGAGGAATGCATCGAAGTAATCCCATTCCCGTCCCCTTCCCGTCACGATGAAATCCTTGTTCACAAGCATGTGAGTGACAGCGATGACATCCTTTCCCTCGCAATCGGAAAGCACCCTGTCGAGATTGTCCAGCATGGCGGCCGTACGCCCGCGGTTGTCGAGGCTCCATGAATTCCTGATACGGTCCTGCCAGGTCCTCCCTCCATATGACATGCAATCGAAATCACAATCCATGCCATAAAGCGGGGAAAGCGTGTAATCATACCAACCCACATCGCCGACGACAGCCCATCGGCCGAGGGTGACAGTCTTGGAGCAAAGGCACCGCGGATCCTTGATGAATTCGGAATATATCACGTCGTTGTCCAATCCGCCATACCGCCAAAGATCATGGTTTCCGGGAACATAACGCACGGGAATGCCGGCAAGCCGCTCAAAATGCCCGACCCATGATATTGTCGTACGGCAGCACTCCGATATGTCCCCGGCAATCAGGAGCATGTCGGAAAACGATGACGCCAACACCTCCGCAAGGACCCGGTCAATCGGATAACCGGCATTGACATCGACATGCAGATCGGAAATCACGGCTATCCTCATATGAACTCCTTCTTGAGATGGCATGCGCAGAAGCGTCCATCGTCCATCTTCTCCAGCTCCGGTCTTTCCCCACAGCAGGAGCTTACAGCATAAGGACATCTTGTATGGAAAGCGCACCCTTTTGGCGGATCGACCGGTGACGGCACCTCGCCCTTCAGGACAACCCTGCCGGATCCGTTCGAGGCGGAAAAGAGAGCTTTCGTATAAGGATGGACGGGAGAGGTGGACACAAGGGCTGCATCACCTATCTCGACGATGCGCCCGAGATACATCACGGCAATACGGTCGGACATGTAGGATACGACGTTCAGGTCATGTGAAATGAAAAGATATGTGAGCTTCTTGTCCTTCCTGAGCTGAAGCAGGAGGGTCAATATCTGGGCCTGTACCGATACATCCAGGGCGGAAACCGGTTCATCCAGCACCACGAACCCCGGTTCGGCGATCAGGGCCAGGGCGATTGCGACCCGCTGTCTCTGGCCTCCCGAAAGCACGGATGGATATGATGAATAAAAGGATCGGTCAAGACCCACGTCTTCCAGCATGCCGAAAACCCTTTCCTTCCTCTCTTCGTCGTCCATGGAAGGGAAATGGATCCTCAGCGGCTCCTCGAGAAGCCAGCCTATCTTCTTTTTTGGACTGATGGAACCATATGGATCCTGGAACACCATCTGTATCTCCTTCCTGTACGGCTTGAAACGTGACGTGGAAAGCTTCGCAATATCGACTCCGCGGTAGGAGACCTCGCCACACTCCGCGGCAAGGAGGTGGACAAGCATGTTGCCCGTGGTTGACTTGCCGCATCCGGACTCACCCACAAGCCCGAGGGTCTCTCCCCTTCGGATGTCGAAGGAAACAGAATCGACCGCGGAAAGCCTCCTTCCTCCAGTCTTGAAGGTCTTGCTCAGATTCCTGACACGAAGCAGGACATCCTCGGAGCACTCATGCTTCTGAAGACGCGCGGCATCCTCGTAGAACACCGGTACTGCAAGCTCCTCAGGCATCTTATGACAGAGCACCCTTCTCGTACCATACGAATAATACTCCGGGGAAAGGAGACGGCATCCGTCATCGGCCTTCAGGCATCTTGGAGCGAACGGACATCCGGAACCGGTACGTTCCTCAAGCCGCGGCAGCGAGCCGCGGATAGGCACCAGAGGACGGTCGGAGGCAGGAATGGCGTCCAGAAGCGCACGGGTGTACGGATGTATCGGGAACCGGAGAACGTCCGCCACCGGACCACTTTCCACAATCCGTCCCGAATACATTATGTGCACGGTGCTGCATAGATCCTTTATTACGGAGAGATCGTGCGAGATCAGAAGGACGGCGGTACCTTTCTCCCTGCTCATCGCACGCATGACATCCATTATCTGGGCCTCCACGGTGACATCAAGCGCGGTTGTGGGTTCATCCGCGATTATGAGCTCGGGATCGTTTATGAACGCCATGGCGATCATTATCCTCTGCCTCTGTCCGCCCGAAAGCTGATGGGGATAGCAGGAATAGATCCTGCCTGCGTCCGAAAGCCCGACCTTCTCCATCATCGCAAGGACCCTGACGCGCGCCTCGTCTCCGGAAACCGCCTCATGCAGCATCAGGGCTTCCTGGATCTGTCTGCCGACCTTCATAAGCGGGTTCAACGCGCTCATAGGCTCCTGGAATATCATCGAAACGCGCTTTCCGCGGATCTTCATGAACGACTTTTCGTCAAGCCCCACAAGCTCCAGGCCGTCGAACATCAACGAACCCGATTCAGACGCGCTTGGGTTCTCCAGTCCGACAAGCGAAAGAGCGGATACTGTCTTGCCGCATCCGGATTCGCCGACAAGTGCCGTCAGCTCCCCCTTCCTGATAGAGAAGCTGATGTTCCTGACAGCCGGATAAGACCTTCCCTTTTCGTTTATTGTGATCGAGAAGGAGGAGAAATCGACAAGATTTGTCATAGCGATTCCTCCTGTATCCCATCCCCCAGCAGATTGAAGCCCATGACCAGGAGGGTTATGACCGCAGCCGGTATGAATATGTACCACGGTGCGATGAATATGTAGTCCTGAGCCTCGGAAAGCATTGTTCCGAGACTGGGTGAAGGTGGCTGTACCCCGAGTCCGAGATAGGAAAGTCCGGATTCGGACATCACGGCAGAGGCGAATGACAGGCTCGCCGTCGCAACCAGCTCCGAACGCAAAAGCGGTAGGATATGGAAAAACATTATCCTCAGGGACCCCGCACCGCGCACGCGTTCCGCCTTGACGAATTCGGATTCCCTGTACTTTATGAACCCGGAACGGGTTATCCTTGTGAAACGCGGTACGGACATGACGGCAAGGGCTATGATGGTATTGGACGTGCCGTTTCCGAAAACGGCAATGAGCATCATCGCAACGAGAATGCCCGGAAACGCCATCTGGGCATCCACGATCTTCATGACCACCTCGTCTATGATTCCCTTGAAATACCCCGAGAACGAGCCTAAAAGCATTCCCGCGGCAAGTCCGAGAAGCACTACGGACGCTCCGATCGCAAAAGAGGTCTGGAGCCCCTTCATCACCCTGGAAAGGATATCGCGCCCGAACTGGTCGGTTCCAAGAGGATGCTGCCAAGACGGGGCAGCAAGCTTGTTCGATATGTCTATCGCGCTCGTGTCATATGGAATGAAGAAAAGGCTGGATGCAAGAATGACGAGGATCAGCACGACGAGAACGGCCCCCGATACGAAATTGATGTTTCTGAAATATTTTTTCATATCAGGTGCTCCTTCTTATCCGCGGATCGATGAGCGAATAGACCATGTCCACGAGAAAATTCAGCACCACCACGATCGCGGCAAGATAGACCACGAGGGCCTGTATGAGCGGAAGGTCCCTGGTGGTGATCGATACGGATATCAGACGCCCGATTCCAGGCAGGGAGAAGACATTCTCGACTATTATCGATCCGCCGAGCACATCCGCGGCAATCATCCCGAGCATGGTTATCACGGGAATGAGCGAGTTCCTGAGCACATGGGCATACATTATCCTGGCCTCCCCCGCCCCCTTGCTTCTTGCGGTCCTCACATAGTCCTTACCCATCTCCTTGGTTATTGAGACCTTCACATACCGTATGAGGATGGCCGAGGTACCGACCGCGATTGAAAGCGACGGCAGGACCAACGATCCGAGCCAGGCCGCAAATCCTTCGGAAAGCGGTTTGTAGCCTATGGATGGAAAAATGCCAAGGTGGACGGAGAAGATGTTTATCAGCAGCACCCCCATGCAGAAGGACGGTATGGAGAGCCCGAGCTGCGTCACCATGGAAAAAACAACGGTCCCCTTTTCCGAACTGAACCGTGCGAGCAGCACGCCGAGAGGAATTCCTATCAGGATTGTGAGAAGGATCGACAACATGGCCAGGGACGCAGTCACGCCAAGGCTGGCCGACAGGAGATCGGAAACCGGCATCTGGTATCGCAGCGATATTCCAAGGTCTCCGGTAATGGCACCCTTGAGCCACTCCATGTAACGCACCGAAAGCGGCCGGTCCAGATCCAGCCGTTCGACCATAGCCTGACGCTCAAGCTCGTCGGCCTCGACCCCGAGTATCACATCCACGGGATCCCCGGGCAAGATCTGGAAGACGAAGAAAGCAAGCATGGAAACCAGCAACAGGGTGATTATAAGCCCGGAAGCCTTGGTAAGATAGTATCCCATCGCACCTCCGTCATTCCTCGTAATAAAGCTTCGCTACATCTGTGAACGGGACCGGATAGGCCGTATAGCCCTTAAGGTTCCTTCTGCAGACGATGTTCTGGTTTGGATCGCATATGAACACCGAGCCGGCATCCTCCAGTATCACCTCCTGTGCCTGCCGGTACAGCTCCGCCCTGTCGGTCTTGTCCGTCTCAAGGATGGCGGAGGCGATCAGTTCGTCGTACCTGCTGTTGTCATAGCGCACGAAGTTCCTGGAATACGAGGAGGTGTAGCGTACCAGGATATCATTCGGATCGAGCATTCCGGACAATCCGATAACGGTCGCCTCGTAGTCGGCGTTCTTATATACCTTATCAAGCCAGGTGGCCCACTCCACAAGCTCTATACGGACATCGACGCCGATCTTTTTCAGCTGCTCGGAGAGTATCTGGGCCGTATCCACATGCGGCTGGTAGTTTGACGGAACCGTGATCACCAGATCGAACCCGTCCGGATAACCGGCCTCCGCAAGAAGCCTCATGGCTTCTTCTGGATCGTAATCGTACATGCCGTCCAGACCGTCGTTGTAATAAGCCTCCATGACAGGGGAGAAAGCGGAATAAAGCTTGGTGGCATATCCATTGAAGACCCCTTCGATTATCTCATCCTTGTCAACCGCCAGATTGAACGCCTTTCTGACACGCGGATCATCGAACGGCGGACGGGAATTGTTCAACGCGAAGATCTGAACCATGTTCTGGGGATTGGAATAAATGTCGAACCGGGACGAAAGCACGTCGGCGTTGTCACCGTTGACGATCGCAATGTCGAGCTGCCCGGAGGTAAGCGCGGTGACGACCGCGCTCTCGTCCGTCATGACATAAAACTCGGCCCTGCCGATACTTCCCTTTCCCTGCTCGTCGTAATACGATGCATTACTCTCGAGGACCACCTTCTGTCCCGGGGTATAAGAGACGAACCTGTACGGCCCCGTCCCGACCGGGGCTGTGGCGTTGTCCTCGTATCCGGCGGGCGTGATTGCGGCGGTCAAGAGCTGCAGGAACGAGGCGTTGGCTTCCTTAAGCCTGACGGACACGGTCATATCGTCGATCTTCCCTATGCTTCCGACACAGGCGAATTTGGAGCTGAGCGGGCGTCCTGTATCAAGTCCGGCATATTTCGAGAGGGACCAGATCACATCATCGGCATCGAACCGGGAACCGTCATGGAACACCACATCCGGCCGGAGGAAGAACGTGTATGTGAGCCCGTCGTCCGAAATCTCCCATGCCTCTGCAAGGGCAGGGACCACGGCGCCTGTGTCATCGTATCCCACAAGTCCTTCGAAAACATTGTGCATGATCGCCTCGGTATCGCTTGCCGTGGACAAATACGGATCCAACGAATCGATCTCGCTCATGGTCCTGGTGCGGACCGTCGAGGTGTCGACCTTCTTCTGGGAACAGGATGCAAGCAACAACAGGATCAAAAAAACGACAAGGAGACAAGATCTTTTCATAAATACCTCATTACGCCCCTGATATCCTCAGCGACATATCCATATCCGGTCTCCTCTATTCCGAGAAGTCCCGGGCTGTTTATAAGTATGGTGCGCATCCCGACACCGGCGGCACCTACTACATCATCGTAATAGTTGTCACCGACGTAAAGACAGTTTCCGGCATCCGCCCCGGCCTTTTCCAAAGCAAGCTCGAAAATCCTGCTGTCGGGCTTTCCGCACCCGACCTCCGAGGAAACGACCACCGGGTCAAGCTGTCCATCGAGCCCCAGATCAGAAAGCAACCTCCTGCAACCCTGGTCCCAGTTCGAGATCAGCCCCACCCCCACGCCCCTTTTCCTCAGGGCCGAGACGACATCATCCGTGAAAGGATACTTCATCCATCTCACTTCCTTCCTGAAGCCTGCAAGGCTCGAGGAGACCGGGGACAGGTACAAGTCGGGGTCAAGCGACAACAGCGTCAGCAGAAGCCTTACATAATCAGGAAAGCATCTGTTGTCTGATATGTCGCCGGGCCGGGTCCTCATGAAGAACTTGTTGGCAAGATGATATGCCCTGCCCACCTCGGACAAGGACAAATCAACACCGTTGCATTCCAAAGCCTTTTTGAAAAGGGGTACATGGTTGCTGTGAAGGAGCGTCAGCCCCAAATCGAAGAAGACATATCCGATGCCCATCGTCATTCCTTATATCAAGGAAATATTATCAATAAATCAACGTTAGGTAAAATCCCCTTTAAAAAAATGGATGCAGACGATTGAAAAAAGGCCCCGGGGGGGGCCTTTCAAAACGGTGCTCAGAGAGGCATCGAAGAGAAATCAGGTTCCTTGAAATGCCTGTCCATCTCCTGCATCTGCTTCACCTGCGTCCTCGTCCTGACAAGATTGTGGTCCGGATAGTCGATGTGGTAGTACGTATCCCCATTGAGATAGTCTGTAAGGAATCTGACCGCCATTATCTGGGTGAGCGTCCTTCCGCATTCCGGAATCAACGCCCTTTCAAGCTCGTCGAGGCCGTCGTTGTCATCAAGGTAGCCCTTCATGAGTGCGTTGTAAAAATCGATGGAGAAACTGACCTTTCCGAGGTCCTTCTCGTCCTCGTCGGCCGTGGAGCAGCTTGTACGGATCATGTCACCGACGTCGAAAAGCACGGTACCGGGCATGATCGTATCGAGATCTATGAAAGTGAGATAATTGCCTGTGTCACGGTCGAAAAGCACGTTGTTGAGCTTTGTGTCGTTATGCGTGACCCATTTGCGGAGCTTGCCTGAATTGTAGAGCCTGGATATGACGGATCCGCGTTCCCTGTTTTCGAGCAGATACTCCACCTCCCTGCGGCAGGTTTCCACCCTGTTGCCATAATTGAATTCAATGGCCTTGTCGAAGTTCTCATACCGCCATATCATGTTGTGGAAATCAGGAAGGGTCTCGTAAAGCTTCGAGGCGTCCACTTTCTTGAGGGTGTTGTGGAACTCCTTCATTGCGGAGCCCATCTTGTACGCCTGCTCCGGCGTGGTCATCTTCTGATAGCTCATGGAGTTCCCGACAAAATTCATGATGCGCCAGAAGCCGCTTTCGTTTCTGACCCATGTCCGGCCATCCTTGGTCTTCTTCAGAAAAAGGACGGGCATCTCCTTGAGGATGAGCTCGATGTTGTCCATCATCTCCTCGGGCTTGGTGAAGATCGACGTGTTCACACGCTGGAGTATGAACTCGCCTTCGTCGAACCACAGATGGTATGTGGCGTTGATATGCCCGACATTGATCCCCTCGATCTTGACAGGATCCTTTTCAAAGCCGAAAGAACGGCAAATTCCCAAAACATCAATTTCCATATCAACAGTATATTTAAAAAGGGGCTCCAACGCCACAAAAATAATGTTCCGGCACCATTATGGGCTGGAACACCCATGGCAGCCGGGCAAACTCCAGCTCCGTCAGGAACTTCCTGGATGCATAAGGATCCAGATATCCGGCATTTCCCTGACGCACGGAAATGCGTTACACGGCTCTAGTGCAAATACGTATTCCTTTTCCCTGAACATTCGCCGATCATCCATGCATGGCAGGATGCGGCCGTCAAAACCTGGCGGGGACACTATTTTCCCTGTCCGTTTGCAAAAGCTCTTGGAACTACCAGATGATCGGAGTCTGTCCTGTCTTGGAAAGGAATTCGTTGCATTTGATGAAATGTCCGTTGCCAAAGAAACCACGGTATGCGCTCAACGGGCTTGGATGGGCTGATTCAAGTATCAGGTGGCAGCTCTTTTCAATCAGGGCCTTCTTGCTCCTGGCATATCCGCCCCAAAGCATGAAGACCTTCGGCCGCCCATCACGTCCGAGCTCGGCTATGGCATTGTCGGTGAAGATCTCCCATCCTTTTCCTGAATGCGAAGCCGCACGGTGGGCCTCGACGGTCAGGGTGCTGTTAAGCAGCAGAACACCCTGCGCGGCCCATCTGGTCAGATCGCAGGACCATTCCCCCTGTGCAACCCCCTCATTCATTATTTCCTCATGGATGTTCTTCAGCGAAGGAGGTTCCTCGATGCCCTCCCTTACGGAAAAGGAAAGTCCCATGGCCTGTCCTTGCTCATGATATGGATCCTGACCGACTATGACAACCTTGGTTTCAGCAAAGCCGGTGAGGCGGAAGGCATTGAAAATCTCATTCATCGGGGGATACACGGTCTTTGTCGCATACTCCGTTTTCAAAAAACGTCTGAGCCCGAGATAATAAGGCTTGACCTGCTCCTTGTCAAAGATTGGCTGCCAATCATTTCCGACATTTATCATGAGAACCGACCTCCATGGAAGAATCCACTATAGTCTAGCACGTACGAATGCGGCATGGAAGAAGCAAAAGAGAGCTGCATGGGAACCCACCACTGGTCAGAAAAAGGAGGAGCCGTCGAAACACGGCTCCTCCGAACACCAATACACAAACCCTCACAGCTGCATCAAAGCCGAGGCCGCAGCCTTGTCGATGAAGAGATTCCAATCAGGATGGGTCTTCATCAATGTAGCCGGGACCATCGGGTCAACCTTCTTCGTGATCGTGTTGTAAACGGCCTCCGCCTTCACGGCATGCGGTACGGATGAAACAATATGGCGGCAAGCCATGATCTGTTTAGGACACATCGTGATGGCCTGCTTCGGAACATCCTCGAACGTCTTGAACCAGCCTTCCCCGACCTGCTGCATCCTGCATCTCTCATCCAGGTTCACAACCTTGTAAGCCACATCGGTATCAAAATCCGCAGGTGGATCGTTGAATGCGATATGACCATTTTCTCCGATTCCGATAACACCGACATCTATCTCGTCCGACCTGAGCTCCTTCGTGAGTTCCGCGATGTTCTTCCCAACATCACCCTCGCCGTTGACGAAGTGTGCAGCCTTGAGTCCGACCTTGGAAACAAAGCGCTCCTTGAGATACTTCCTGAAACTTGCTCCATGGCTTTCCGGAAGCGCCACGTACTCGTCGAGATGGAACATCTCCACCTTGGACCAGTCGACATCCTTCTTCACAAGCGCATCGAGAGTCTCGAACTGGCTCGCCCCCGTGCTCAGGATTATCCTGGCATGGCCCTTCTCACGGATTGCATCGTTGATCAGCTGCGCAATCTTACAGGCAGCCTTCTCCCCCAATTCCACAGGTGTCATTGAAACACTTATGCTGATACTCATCTCACACTCTCCTTCAAACTATTTTTCCTGCAGCAACAACCTTATCAACGCTGCAGTCTTCATTCAAAATCACGAGATCCGCCCTTTTCCCGACCTCGATCGAACCGGTTTCACAACCAAGTCCGATGAGCTCGGCAGGATGGAGCGAAGTCATATACGCCGCTTCAGGCTCGGTCAGGCCGACAAGTTTGACCAAGGTTCGGAAAAGCCTGTTGCCAGTGGCGACGGAACCGGCAAAGCATGAACGGTCCGGCATTTTTGCAATACCATCCTCTATGATGACCTCCTGACCGTTGCTCCTGGGGCCGAGGATCGACGGACCGTCCGACATTCCGGCACCTCTCATGCTATCGGTGCAGGCAGTGATCATCCGCCTGTCTTTACACTTCATGATCAGCTTCAGAAGATCCGGTGGCAGATGCAGCCCGTCGCATATGAGCTCGACATTCAATCCGTCTATGAGATATCCGCTCTCCACCGTTCCAAGTATCCTGAATCCGCCTTTCCTGACTATCGTGGACATTCCGGAATAGAAATGGGTCAGAAGCGACAGGCCATGGTCGCAGGCACGTGAAATGTCGTCGTATGTGGCTGCCGTATGTCCTGCGGAGAAAAGAATTCCGCAATCACGCAGGTCATCCATCATTTTTATGGCCCCATCGAGCTCCGGAGCCACGGACCAACGCTTCACCGCTCCTCCGGCAGCCTCCATTATCCTCATGTAATGGTCTTTGGACGGAGTCCTGATGTACCTGGCATCCTGTGCGCCCTTCTCCACCATGTCAAAGTAGGGTCCTTCGAGATGGACACCGGGCATGTCCGGTAAAAGCGCTCCGGAGGATCTGGCCTTTTTGAAATTATCCAGAAAAAGGAACAGGTCCTCGTCGCTCGAGGTTAGCGTGGTCGGAAGCACCGTGGTTGTGCCATGGTCAAGTTCACATTCCGCGGCGACGATGATATCCTCCACCGTACCGTCCATGTAGTCCCGGCCACCGGCACCATGCGTATGCAGATCGACGAACCCGGGGACAAGCAGTCTTCCACCGGCGTCAATGGTCTCGCACGGCGCAGCCAACGGCCTTCCCTCCCCGACAGAGACAATCCTGTCTCCGTCGGTCATCACGAATCCTTCTGCGACCTTGTCCTTCAACACGACCCTGGCATTATGTATCAATAACATTTGCAAGCTCCTAGATATAGCCCAGCGCAGCCGGAAGAATCGTCGAGATCTGCGGTATGAGCATAATCAAAAGAGTAACACAAATATACGTCAGATAGAACGGCAGAAATCCCTTGAGTGCATCCTCCATCCTTATGCCGGCTATCGAGCATCCGGCCCACAGCGAAGTGCCGACAGGAGGGGTGAGCACGCCCATGCCCAAGGCAAGAACCGTGATGATGCCGAAATGATACGGATTGTACCCATACTGCATCGCGACCGGGAAGAATATCGGAGTAAGCATTATGATCAAAATACCCATGTCCATGAAGCAGCCCGCGATGAACATCAGCAGTATCATCAGCAGCATTCCGAGGATCGGATTGCTGGTTACTGACATGAGTGCGTTCGCAACCATCGTCGGCACCTTGAGATAGGAAAGACAATAGCTGAAAGCGCTCGATGTGGCGATGATCGCCAGAACCGTTCCCAATGTCTTGAGCGACTTGAGCATGCACCCAATGAAAACCTTGAACGTCATCGTCTTATATACGAATGCTGTTATCACAAGTGCATATACGGCGGCTATTGCTCCGGATTCGGTAGCGGTAAAAACACCACCGAGGATACCACCGGCAACGATGATGATTGTCACAAGCCCAAGAAGGGCCTCCTTGCAGATCGTGATGTTCTCCTTCCAGGATTTCTTTTCGGAAACAGGATATTTCTTTTTTACGGAGATCACGAAGGAGCAGATGCAGAGAGCCAGGGTCAGCAACACCCCGGGGATGTATCCGGCCATGAACATCGTGCTGATGGAAAGACTGCTACCCGCAGCCATGATGTAGAATATCATGTTCTGTGACGGAGGTATGATTATTCCCTCGACGCTGCTGGTGCAGGTGACCGCAACGGAGAAATCGGCATCATATCCTTCCTTGACCATCGCGGGGATCAGGAACGAACCGATCGAGGAGACATCCGCGATCGATGATCCGGAGATACCGCCGAAGAACATGGACACGACACAGTTCACGATGGCCGTACCACCCCTCATCCTGCCGACGAGGACGTTGCAGAACTTCGTCAGCCTGTCGGAGATGCCGCCATCGGTCATGAACTGGGCCATTATGATGAAGAACGGCACGCACATGAAGGTGAAGCTGGTGATTCCGGTAGACATCTTCTGGAACAGGTTCAGATACGGTATTCCAAGATACCCCGCAGTAAACAATGCGGAAATACCAAGACAGAAAGATATGGGAACCCTGCAGATCATCAGAACGGCAAGGGATCCGAAAAGGATCATGCATCCTACGGCGACTTCACTCATATCACACCTCCTTTTTCCTGGACCTTCTGCTTGACCTGTTCTTCGAAAGAGGCCGAGGCGAAGTCCTTCGCCCTGTACTCATCTATCGGTGTCATGCACACATTGAGGAAGTTGGAGATGCAGTATATGCTCATAAGCACGCCGCCCACCACGAGCGGAAGATATCTCCAGATGTAGGAAAACCCTGTTGCGGGCTGGATCTTTCTAAGATTGAGCTGCGAAAGCAGTACTCCGTAATAAGTCAATTCTATAAAAAACCAGAGAAGAATCAGATGACGCAGGATGTCAAGAAACTTTCTTCCTCTTGCCGGAGTCTTATTGTAAAAAGCAAAAATGGCGGCATGGTCATCAAGATAGATGTCTATCGGCATGCACAGATAACCGAACCAAACGAGAAGCATCAGCGTCGCTTCCTCGGACCAGCTGAACGGACTATGGAACACAAAGCGGCATATCACCTGCACAAAGGTTATCGCGGTCATTATCATAAGCATCACCGCACATACATACCTTTCAACATGTACAAGCCGGTCCAATCCGTTCCGTAAACTCTTGTTGAATGTTTTTAAAGCTCCCATGAACGTTTTCCTAAATGATCGTAATATTGCAGGAGGCATGAAGCCTCCTGCAGTCACTCTGTAAGTCAGTTGATTTTCTTGATTGCGTCAATAACCTCGGCATACTGAGGATACATATCATAGATATCGGCAACAGCATCCTGGAATTCCTTGACGTCGACATCGATGACCTGGCAACCGGCTGCCTCGACCGCGGCGCGGCTTTCATTCTGATAGTCGTCCATCGCCTTCCTCTGCCATGTTGCGGCCTCATCGGCGGCTTCCTGTACGGCAGCCTGCTGCTCGGGAGAAAGCTTGTTCCATGTGGTGAGGCTGATGAGAAGTACGGCAGGAGGAGCCATGTGTCCGTCAAGCGAGTAATACTTGGCAACCTCGTAATGTCCGGAGGTGTAGTACGAAACGAAATCGTTCTCGGCAGCATCGACGACACCGGTCTGCAATCCCTGGTACACCTCGCCGTAGTCCATCGGAGTTGCGGCTCCGCCCAGAAGCTCGACCATCTTGATCGCAACATTGGAGGGCTGGACCCTGACCTTCATTCCGTTCATGTCGGCCACGCATGTGATCGGTTTCTTCGTGGTATAGAAGTTTCTCGAACCTGCTTCGAGGTACGCAAGATTCTTCATGTTGTACTTTTCCTCGAGAACCTTGTCCAAGGACTGTCCGATCTCGCCGTCAAGCACCTTGTATTTCTGCTCGGTGCTGGTGAAGATGTACGGAAGCGAATATACACCGACTTCATCCGCTGTCGCCTGCAGGGCGGAAGTATTGACGCGGGCGAGATCAAGCGTTCCGGCCTGAACCTGGTCGATGGTCTCGTTTTCAGAACCTAGCTGCGCATCGAGATAAACCTCGACCTTGACGCTTCCATTGGTCTTCTGCTCGACGAGTTCCGCAAACTTCATCATCCCCTGTGACACAGGGTTGTTGGCGGGCTGGTTCTCAGCAAGCTTGAGAGTGATCACACCACCGGAGCTTTCCTTACCTCCCTGGGCGAAGACCACTGATGAAAGGCACATGATCAAAACCAAAGCCAAAACTAAAACTTTTTTCATCGAAAACCTCCTTTAGTCGATGATTTTTACATTATCAAAGGCGACGAAACAACCGGATATGAAATTGAAAAGGTTCATGGCTCCGGCTCCTCCGAACTTCCTTAACGATGCGATTTTCTGTTTCTCCCCGAGATCCTGCTGCTGCCCCAGCAGCTCACAGGTCTTCTCAATATTTCCATGTTCAAGATTATCAAGAATCTCGAGATACATCTCCGGCGTCTTGAAATTGAGCGAAACCAGAGAAAGCAGGTTGATGAGCTTCATGCGCATATACATGACCTTATAGGCTTTGATCAGCAGGCCGTTGCCCGCAGCCTCCACCAATCCGTTGTGATAGTCTATGTCATTGGCAAGGGCCTCTATGTACCTTCCGGTCTTCAGGCATTCATCCTCCTTGATGCACAGCTCACGCAAATGGGACAGATCGGCCTTCTTCGAAATCAAAATCGGAACGACTGCCAATTCCAGGCATTTCCTTGCCTCGTAAAGCTCGTGTATGAATTCCTCGGTGATCTCTATGACATGGAAACCGTTGTCCGTTTCAACAACTATCCCGTCCGCCACGAGCTTGAGGATGGCCTGACGTATGGGGGTCCTGGAGATGCCTATCTTTTTGCTGAGAACGAAATCCGATACCGCCGCCCCCGGTGGAAGCTCATATGTGAAAATCATTCCACTGATGATCGAATATGATTTAGAGACGAGATCGATACTGGGATGTGGCAATGAAACACCTCCTGAACTAGTGTATACACTTAATGTATTCAATCCTTAAATAGAGAATACCACACATCGACCTGCTGTCAATAAAAAAATACGGGTAGAAAAAAAGTGCCCTGCTCCGGGCACTCTTCAACAGAAATCACAAGTATTTTTCCAGTTCCCTGACAACATCGGGAATCATGGAGCTGTCATCCAGCCGCGCTCCGCAGGCGAAGGCATGCCCTCCCCCGCCGAAGGCAACGGCGACCTGGTTTATCTTTATCCTGTCGGATCTGAACTCAACCCTGACCTTTCCGTTCAGGTCTGCGAAAAGAACAAAGATAGGATGATCCTTTATGTCGCGCATGCATGAAAGGGCCTCGCTGACCATGTCTGGCGTGAGATGGAAACGGTCGATCACATCCTGGGTGACATACATGTACAACACACCTTTTTCGCTTATCCTCAGCTGAGAATAGGCATGAGCCATGAATTGCACATTGTCCATGGTGCGCTCGTTTATCCTCGCGATGAGGAAACTCATGTCGAATCCGGTATCCAACAGTCTGGCTGCGATCCGAAGCGTATCCGGCCCCACTGACGGATATGCGAAACGTCCGGTATCGGTGACCATTCCGGTATAAAGACATCTGGCGGCATCCTGGCTGATTTTCAGATTCCGTGCCATGGCATGGGACGCGATGATCTCGCAGCAGGATGACAACAGCTCCTCTATGTTCTCATGTCCGTAGCTGTCCATCACGATATGATGGTCTATCTTCAGGATGGACGGAGCACCCATGAATTCCGGATCCGCGCTGCGTTCACGGGTTGAGTTGTCGACCTGTATCACAAACGCATCGGAATAATCGACGTTTCCCGGCAACGTCCATGCACCGAGAAACTCGAAACGGCTTATGGCCTGATTGACCACGACCGGAGAAACGCCGTAGTTGTCCTCGATGAGGTACTTCAGCCCCAGCGAGGCACCGACGCAGTCTCCATCGGGCTGGATATGCCCTATTATCACTGTTTTCGGATATTTTATTATTTCACGTTCTATTATTTCAAAAGCGTTCATAAATAGATTATAAGGGCGGATTATGGCAAAAAGAAAGCCCCCGGATGGGGGCTGTGAAAACAATCGGCATCGGCTCACAGGGCAGCGATGTTTGCCTTGGCCTGCTCGATCAGCTTGCCGATGTCGGCGTTCTTGTCGAGGGCGATGCCTTCAACAACGTCGGCCAGGGCCTGACGGATCTCATAGCTGTTTGCGAACACCGGGTCATATGCGAGCACACCGTCCGGATATGTCGCGCTGACATCCTTTGCCGCAGGACCGATACCGCCTTTGGCGATGCTTTCCTTATATGCCTCGGTTTCTATACCACCCTTGCTCGAAGGAGCATAGCCTGTGTTCGCCGCATAGAGTCCAGATGCCTCGGCGTCGTACATGTATTCGAGGAAGATGCTGGTGGCCAGGTCGGTGAGGGCGTCGCCAGTACTGAATCCGCAGAAATTACCTCCCTGCTGGATGACCGCAGGATTGACTCCGGTCGGGGAATAGGTCACTGCGGCCTCGAAGCCGTCGGGCATGATGTAGGCCGTACCGGCCGACGAACCGATGTAGACTATGATGTTGCCGTTGGAGAACGGACCGGAGCAGTATCCATCCTCGCCTGCCGTGCGGAAATATCCTTCCTTGATACCCTTCTGCCACCACTGGTAGAACGCCATTGTCTTGGGCAGGTTCTCCTCGTCAAACAGATAGATGTTTCCCTGCGTGTCCGCATATCTGGCTCCAAAGTTCACTGGTCCGTATATGCCCAGGTTGTCCATCGAATCGAATCCCACGCCGGGCTTTCCGATGATGGCCGCAATCTTCTTTGCCACATCGGCAAGCTCGTCCATGGTCTTGGGAACCGTCAACCCGTGCTCGTCGAAGAAGGTCTTGTTGTAGAACATGACCTCGGTCGATTTTCCGAGGCTTGTCGCATAGGTCTTGCCGTCCGGGAACGCCTTGTTCTCCTCCAGGTAGGACGGAACGACGAGAGCCAGCTCCTCGGGTGTTATTCCGAAATCATCCGACAGATACCCGGTAAGATCCATGAGCTTTCCACTTGGCATGTATGTCATCATGTTGTTGTTGTATGCCTGTCCGATATTCGGAGCCGTTCCGGCTGCAAGTGCGCTCAGGATCTTGTTGTGGCAGTCGCCATAACCACCCTGGCAGGTTGCATTCACGGTGATGCCATACTCGTTGGTGTCATTGAAAAGGGCGACCACCTTGTCCAATGCGATTCCGTTCTCATTCGTCTGGGCATGCCAGAGCTCGAGAGTGATGTTTGCATTCTTAAGATCGTCAGCTGTTATCTCACCGGAGGAGACAGCCGCCGTGGCGCCTTCCTTCGTGCCGGCGGCGAAAACCATCGGCAGAACCATCATGATGGCAATCATGAGAGTCAAAGTTTTTTTCATGTTTTTTCTCCTTTTCGGCTTCTGAAGCCGTTTTTTCACAAATAAATCACCCCTTCAGGCCACCGCGGGCGATACCCTGGATTATGTATTTCTGGAAAACCAGATATATCAGTATCAGTGGCAGCACCACTATTGTAGCTCCGGCCATCATGAGGTGGTAATCCGCCCCTGCATCGCTGGAAAAATACTGCAATCCGATTGAAAGCACGCGGTTGTTGATGTTTCCCGTAACAAGCAAAGGCCACAGATAAGCGTTCCAGCTTGCTATGAAATTGAACAGTCCTATGGTGACAAGAGAGCTTTTCGCATTGGGCACCATCATCTTCCAGAGGAATTTCCAATCGGAGCATCCGTCGACCTTCGCAGCCAGATATATCTGGTTTGGAATCTGGTTGAAAAACTGTCGGAGCAGATATATGTAGAACACGCTGGCCGTATATGGGACGATCTGGGCCCACAGTGTATCGTAGAGTCCCATGCGTGTTATTGTAATGAAATTCGTTATGAGATACATCTGCGACGGGACCATCATGGTAGCCAGCAGGAATCCGAAAAGCTTGTCCCTTCCCTTGAACTCAAGCCGCGAGAATGCAAAGGCACCGAGTATCGTGGTGAACAAGGTGAAAACCGTGTTCGTCACAGCCACTATCACCGAGTTTCTGAAATAGACGCCGAACGGGTTGCTCTTCATGGTAAGGACAGCCAAATAGTTGCCCCACTGCATCTTCTCCGGCCACCAGACAATTTTTGGGGAGGTGATTTCCCTAAGTGTCTTGAGCGAACCGGAAATCATCCAGAAGAACGGGAACAACATCACCACGGCCCCGGCTGAGAGCAGGATGAAAACAAGTATCCTGAGGCCTTTTGAATCGATTCTGTCATTGTTCATTCGGCCCCTCCTCAATTCTCCGATGCACGCTTGTTGCTCATATGCATCTGTATGAAAGTGAAAACCATGATGATCATGAACATTATCACACCGCTGGCTGCGGCAATGGTATATTTGCTGGCCCCGTAGAACTTGTCGTACATGTAATAGACCATCGTCGTTGCGCTGTGCAGCGGTCCGTCGTCACCGAACAGCCCCACCACCTCTACATATGCCTTGAAAGCACCGATGGTGGCAATGACGAACTGATATGCCAATATGGGACCGAGCTGCGGGATCGTGATCTTCGTGAACTGCTTCCACTTCCCGGCCTCATCTATGCGGGCGGCCTGGTACAGCTGCGGATCTATCCCTTGCAGTCCTGCCAGGAAGATGACTATCTTGAAGGCCAGGGACGACCAGATGCCGAAGATGCACAAGGTGATCATCGAATAATCAGGATCATTGAGCCATTGTATGGCATCCACTCCGAACACGGCCAGAATCTTGTTGAAAACCCCGAACTCGCTGTGGAAGATGAACCGGAATGCCAGACCGATGGCGATCGCGTTTGTGACATAAGGAAGGAAATATGCCGTCTGGAAGAACTTCGCACCCTTGATTCCGCTGTTCAGCAGCACGGCGATTGCAAGGGATATCACAATCGAGACCGGAACGGTCACGAAGGCATAGATGAACGTATTAAGTATGGCCTTGTGGAAGTTCGGATCCTTTAAAACCCATATGTAGCTGGACAAACCGAACCCCTCGCCTGTCTTGGAAAAGATGTTGAAACTCTCGTAAAGGCTCATTCTGACCGTGTGGATCATCGGAAAGATGACGAACACCGCAATGATCACAAGGGACGGCAACAGATAGAGCATGGCCCTCAGAAAAGTCTTCTTCTGATTCTGTCCTACCATCTCTCTATCCTCACCCCCTGGTCGTCGAAGATATGCACACCGCTTTTTTTCAAGGAGAAGAATACGGTGTCACCTTCTGAGACCTCGTAATCCGATTCTATCAGAGCCTCCGAGTACTTACCGTTCAAATCGAACCTTACCTGGAAATCCCGGCCGACAGTGGCCTTGTAACCGATATCCACATGGAATACACCATCTTTCCCGGCCTCGTCTGGAACAAAGCTCTCCGGGCGTATGCCTACTTTGTACCTGCCATCGGGAAGAGTTGTCCTTATGGCCTTGTCTCCGTTCAGGATGACGTGGCCGGATGAAATGGACGCGTCGAAGAAATTGATCGGAGGATTGCCCATGAATTGTGCGACGAAGGCGTTTGCGGGATGCACGTATGTCTCCTGCGGAGGCGCAACCTGCTGCACGACACCGTCCTTCATCACGATGATCTCGTCAGTGATGCTCATCGCCTCCTCCTGATCATGGGTGACGAAAACCGTGGTGATTCCGGTTGCCTGCTGGATGCGTCTTATCTCCTCCCTCGTCTGGATGCGCAGCCTGGCATCAAGGTTCGACAGAGGCTCATCCAGAAGGAGCACCTTCGGCTGTTTCGCAATGGCCCGGGCAATCGCCACACGCTGTTGCTGACCGCCGGAGAGCTGTGCGGGCTTGCGCGTGAGAAGTTGTTCGATGGCAACGATCTTTGCCGTTCTGATCACTATGTCATCGATTGCCGCCTTCCTCTCCTTTGCATCGGGATGCGAGAGCCTGAAGCTTTTGCTGTTCCTAAGCGGGAAAGCAATGTTGTCGTATACGGTCATGTGGGGATAAAGCGCATAGTTCTGGAAAACAAGCCCTATGCCGCGCTTTTCCGGAGGAAGAGCCGTGACATCCTCATCGCCGAAATATATTTTTCCACTCGTCGGCTCATGAAGGCCGGCAAGAAGGAAGAGAGTCGTGCTCTTCCCGCATCCGGAGGGACCGAGAAGACCGACAAGATGACCGCTGGGAATCGTCACGCACAGATTGTTCACAGCAATGGTCTCGGTATTTTCCTTGGAGGTGAATGTTTTTGTCAGACCGTCCAGTATTATATCCATGGGAATGCCCACCCTCTCCTTATGATTCAGCTTGAACAGACTACCCCGTAGTCTTAATGCACCATGCTCATTCTAACCCTTGTTCACCCCATAGGCAAAACAAATTCGAAAAACATGAATGACTTATATCATGTCTATTGAAACAACATATGACGATTTGGTTACTTTTTCATGAAATTACAAACAGGAAATAAAACAAAAACAGGCAATCCGACAAAATAATTAATAACAACGCATCATCGGATTGCAAGACTTTCCTACGGTCAGAGTTCCCAAAACATGAAAATCATGACGGCCTGCGATAATGAGGGAGAATACGACCTTTGATCAGCTTGCCATACTCATCAATCATCTTGTCCATCGGACGAATTGCATACTCCTCGATCACAATATTACGCATTTGAAGAAGAATGTTTTTGAATTTATCTGACAAAGAAAGATTACAGAGTTCATACGGATCTCCAATCAAATCAAAAAGTAATTCTTCCCCTTCCCAGCTATTCCAAATATATTTGAATCTCTCTGAAACAACAAACATTCCACCTGTTGTCACTTGTTTGTTTTTACGATAACTTTCTCCAACAACAAATGAACGTAATTTTCTATTGGAGAGAAGCCTGAACAATGATATTCCATCATACTCATCGGGAATATGCAAACCTGCATAATCAAGAAAGGTAGGAGCAAAATCAAGCAAGGACACGGGAATATTCTCTCTTCCATTCATTTTCATACCATCAGGAAATTTCACAATAAAAGGAATCCGACTGGAACCTTCGAAAGGAGGACCTTTCCTAAACATATTATGATCACCCAGAAGTTCTCCATGATCAGCTGTGAAAACAATTAGCGCATCATCGTAAAGTTTCTGAGCTTTCAAAAAATCAAGAAATCTTCCTATCTGACTGTCGATGTGTTCTATCTGGGCATAATATCCACGTCTTGCACGACAAAGCATCTTATCGTTTATTCTGCCTTCAAACGGAATCAGACAATCTGTATCTCTGTCAAACTTTGGAGCCCAATCCCCTATAACCGGACCGGGAATCTCCGCATCCTTATACATATCCCAGTATAGTTCGGGAGGATCGATTGGAGGATGTGGTCTATGAAAACTAACTTTCATAAAGACCGGTCTGGAAGGATCACGTCTCTTGATCTGTTCAATAGCCTCAGTAATTGTCCATTCCGTGGGATGCAATTCCTTTGGTGCAGTCCATGGGCGTACCAGCCATGAATTACGATTCATATCCATTGCCGTATCTTTAATATAGGACGGACCATTATCCTTAAGCCATTTGTGATAATCGGAAGAAATCCCATCCTCAGATAATCCTGTTTCATAAAGTTGGTTGATTTCATATCCCAAATGTGCCCTAACAGGCTTGAAATGGTTTTTCCCTATATTAATTGTTTGATATCCAGAATTTCGCAATCTTTCGACGACAGTATTTTTAAAATCCCACGAAACTGTAAAATCATTATTGAAAAAACCTGTTTTTGAAGGTTTCATGCCAGTTATACAACAGGCTCTGGCGGGAACACATACCGGACATGGAGAATATCCTCTCTTGAAAAAAACCGAATCAGAGGCAAGCTGATTAAGATTCGGGGTTACTATATATTTGTTACCATCGTAACCTACACAATCTGCTCTGAATTGGTCTGCCATAATAAAAAAAATATTTTTCTGCATATGCTTTTACAACTATAATTAAAAAGATTTATTAAACATACTGAATCTATCAGAAAACTCAGCACTCACACTCAATGGTCCGACGGGGGCAAACCTATGCATGAAATACTGGGAATCCTGAAGGGACCAGTCCCCGGTAGCCCTAACCCGTTCCCACATCTTGCGGCATAAAGTCTTCTTGATTTCTGAATACTCCGAAAGAGAAATCAGGTTGCACATCTCATCAGGATCCTGCTCCAGATCATAAAGCTCATCCTCCGCAAACGTGTTGAACACATACTTCCATTCCTTGTACCACACCACCCGCTGGGTGTAACTGAAACGCTGTCCGAAAAACTCTGCAACGGTGTACTCCTCCCTGCCATCACGTCCCATGATGAACGGCATCAGATTCTTGCCGTCGGTCTTTCCGCTGAAATCCACTCCGGCTACATCAAGTACCGTAGGCATGATGTCACAGGTGTTTGCATGCACCGTACAGCGCATACCGCCGTCAACATTGCCCGGAAGCTTGATCACAAAAGGAATACTGTAAACTTCCTCGAACGGGGCGACACCCTTGCAGAACAACCCGTGGGCTCCGCACATGTCACCATGATCGGAGGTGAACACGATAAGGGTATCATCATAAAGCCCCTCTTCTTTCAAGAACGAAACGAGCCGGCCGACCTGCACATCGACCAAGGTGCAGCAACTGTAATAACAACGTACGATCTCGCCTATATCCGTATCGGACAGGTCGCTCCATACCTCATGAAGCCTCCGATAAAGACCGGGCTTGTCGTCCAAGCCGTCATTCCAATTACCCGGGACACCGAAATCATCTTCCCTATACAGGTCATAAATACTTTTCGGGACAACATAAGGGTCATGTGGTGCATATGTAGACAAGAATGCACAGAAAGGTTTTCCCTCATGCTTCTTCCGGCGGATGAAATCCATTCCCTTATCATAGATGTAATGTTCCTCGGAGAAAGTCTCGTCCTCGGCATATACCCCGCAGATTGTCGATGTACGGTATCCTTCATCCGAAACAGCAATCTTCTTTACCGGAGTGAGAGTGCGCTTGGGGATATCCTTCTCCGTCTCGTACTCGTCTATGCCGAAATCCTCCAGCTTGTATGTCCTCTCTATATGCCACTTTCCATAATAGCAGATGTCATATCCATTACGTTCCAGCACCTGTGGAATGCTTTCGAGAGAATAATCATACTCAGCCCTGTAAGACGGAACGGTATGCGTGCAATCCACCATACCATGGTTGTGTGGCAGCATTCCTGTTATCATGGACGCCCTGGCGGGAGAACAGATTGGATTGGATGCATGGGCGTTTGGGAAATCCACGGAATCGGAACAAAGTTTCCTGAGGTTGTCCATCCGGCACCGGGAATCCTCCAAAACAGCCTTGCGCTGCATCTGGTCGCTGATCAGAAAAATTATGTTTTTCATCATCTTCTCCTAAAGCAATTGGTTGTGCCCGCGTTCTGCAGGCCATTCTCCGGAAGCCGTAGGGTGCTTCTTCTTGATGAAGTCCTTTATGAGCGCCGCCTGGCTTTTTGCTGTCTTCAGGTGGGCCTTACGTGCATCCTCATCCCATCTTTCATGCAAGGCTGAAAGAAGGGAACTGCAAATCTCTTCATAACCATCGCAGCCGGCCAGATCTACATCCTCATCGGGATCGTTCTCCAGATCAAATAGAACCGGCTTCTCAGCTCCGCAGAACTTTATCAGCTTGTACCGGCCCTTGACGATCATCGCCGAAGGATCATCTCCTTTCAGATCCTCCAGGAAAGAGAATATGGTCCTGTCCTTATCGGCATTCTTCCCCTCCAGCATGTCTGCAAGAGAGCGACCATCGCAATCCGGTAGCGTCAAAGAGCCTGTAAGCTCCACAAATGTCGGAGCTATGTCGAGGAGCGAGACTGGAGATTTGACAACTCTTGCGGGGAAATGCCCCTTCCAGGAGACAATCAGCGGGACGTTGACAGATTCCCTGTAGAAATTGCTCTTCCAGAAAAGACCGTGATGGCCGAGGGACTCCCCATGGTCGGAACAATACACCACAATTGTGTTCTCGACCCCGCACGTATCTTCGATGCTTTTCAAAACATTTCCGATGAGACCGTCCATATATTCGACGTTCGCATAATATGCTGCGGAAACCCTCCTCAATTCATCATCTGAAACATCACGTATCCCCCTGAGGTCTATGAACTTCCTATACCCGGGATGGAGGTTCTCATAACCGGTGAAAGCCTTGATATCCTTCAGCCTGTCATAATACTTATCGAAAAGAACCTTCTCTGCGACAAATGGGCAATGCGGTCCGTAGAAACCGACGGTAAGGAAGAACGGTTCATCATCAGCGGCATGTTCTGAAATATAGGCAGAGGCGGCGGCAGCCACGTCGGCATCATAATCATGGACGCTGGAATGCCCCGGCCCGGATTTTTCGATGCTTATCCTAGACTGGTCCGGACTACCGGCAAGGCAGCCATAGACCATCTTCTGCCGTTCTGGACGAGGGAATGTGGGTGTTATCTCCCCAACCAGGTGTTCGTCGAAGCCGTGCAGCTGGTCATGGAAATTGAAGTGCATCCTGCCGCACAGCGCCGTACGGTACCCGTTGCACCCCAGGCTGTGCGCCACCGTAACCTCGTCCGACCTCAGACACTGGACATTGTTCCACACACCCGTCCCATCGGGCAGCCTGCCGGTAAGCAGGCCTGCCCGGGACGGTACGCAGAGAGGAGAACTGCAATATGTATTTTTGAAACATACCCCGTTTTGGGACAATATGTTCAGGTTCGGAGTATCCGCAACGTCCAGCACATTATGCTGGTCGGATATGATGAATACTATATTCGGCCTGTTCATTGTCCTTCCTCAAATCGACTTCTTTGTTTTCTTCTGATTTTTAATCGCCATGATATTGAGTAAAAGGAGTATCACCCCAATCACCATGATCGCCCAGCAAATCGGACTCGAGAAAAGAAATCTGACAAGCCCCATGCTCTTTGCTCCTGCAATCGTATTGGCCAAAAGCAGGTTCTTCTCAATGATTGGAAGTAAGATAAAACCAAGAAACATCGGAGCAACCGGTATGTTCACGATATGGAACAAATAACCGACCGCACAGAAAATCAGAGTTACGATAACATCGAACATGTTGTTTCTGATGGCAAACGATCCAAGCATTATGCAACATACCACAGGCGGAATTATGTATTTCATCTTAACCTTTACAATTTTCGAAAAAGCCGGAGTTAGTATGAAACAAAGCACACCCATCACAACCGAACTCAGTAGAAGTCCATACATAAAGCCGTAGCACAAGTCGGCATGGTCCGTGAAAAGTGTTGGGCCAGCAACAATGCCATGAACCGTCAAGGCGGAGAAAATCAAAGCGCAGGAGTTTGAGCCGGGAATGCCTAGCGATAACATCGGCACAAAAGTACCACCGACAGCTGCATTGTTAGCCGCCTCTGTAGCGATTATTCCCTTAGAAACGCCAGTACCGAAAGGAATCTTGGATGTCCTTTTTGCCTCGCCATAGGACACAAATGCGGCAATTGCACAACCAGCACCGGGAAGAATTCCGATGACATTGCCGATTATCGTGCTTTTGAGCAATGTGAAAATGTTCTTCTTTCCGAATACCTCCTTTGTCACCTCCAAAGCCGAAACATCCTCCAATTCAATTTTCGTTGTTCCATTTCTATCCGAAAGATCACCATGCCTTTCCATAAAAGATTTCTTGATTTCAAGGATAATCTGCCTTCCGGCAATCAAGCCCAGAGCGATGGCAACCTGCTTAAATCCCATGGTAAGAGAGGCTTGTCCAAAAGTGAATCTGGTGACTCCCGACACTGAATCAATCCCGATTGTTGCGATTAGCATGCCGACAAGAGCTCCCAATATACCTTTTGCAAGATTACCAGCTGACAAACTAGCAATGATTGTAAGGCCGATTATCGCGGTCACGGCCATTTCCCCAGGACCAAATTTCAAAGCGATACGGGCCAATGTCGGAGCGAAGAGAATCATTACGATGCATCCTACAATTCCACCGAATGTACTGGAGATTGAAGCAAGGTAGAGAGCCCTTTTTCCTTCTCCCCTGAGAGCCATCGGATAACCTTCGATTGTCGTGCAGATGGCTTCGTTTGTTCCAGGGATGTTTAGAAGGATACCAGAGAAGGATCCTCCAACCCCGCATCCCATGAAGATGCCTGCAAGAAGAACAATAGCTCCGAGTGGAGTCATTGTATAGGTAAACGGAAGCATGACCGCGATTCCAATTGCAGCACCAAGACCAGGAATCGCACCAATGACAATTCCGATAAATGTTCCAATAACAATCATCAACATGGCATTCGTTGTAAAAAGATTTGTCAGTGCCTGTAAAAGCATAATCAATCACTCCTATATTTGTTGGCTTCACGGAGCCACATGAACGAAGCCGGCATGTGGATCCATAAAGCCATCTGCCCGGAGACAGATGACCGAGCTGTCATTTCTTCAAAATCTCGACCATAGTATCGATATAGTCCATATAATACGGTTTGAACTCTTCATACCCCATGAACATAGGATCCTGACCAGCATTTACAAGACCTTCATAAAGTGTTCCATTATCTATGCAATCCTTTATCATGTCGGAAACGTATCTGATATACTCTTCAGGCGTACCTTTTGCAGCGATGACATAGGTAAATGAAGTGTCGGTGAAAGCAACCCCCTGTGAAATAAATGTGGGTGCAAAACCTTCACCTAAATCCTCAACTGGCATCGAATCACCAAGAATTGCAAGATTCTCAACCTGGGCATTCTTATAGAAATTGGCTCCAATGATGGCAATATCCGAGTGTCCGCCAAGAACCATCGTAAAAGCATTGTTACCAGATCCGGCATTGACGATTGTCAAGTCTATTCCCAATTCCTTTTCGATAATTTCAGGAAGATACATGGTATTGGATCCTGCCACAGCACATGTTACTTCACCAGGATGTGCGAGTGCATATTCCTTCAGATCGTCAAGTGTTTTGAACGGACTGTTCGGAGCACATACGAGTATCCTGGATTTTGAAGCAAGTTGGCATACGGGATAAAGATCGTCCTTTGTGAAAGCTGCCTCTTCGAAATTCGCGAGCATGTTCGGGATCTCCGTGCATCCGATCACGCTGAAGGTATATCCGTCCGGAGCAGCGTTCATGAGCTCGTTGACACCGATCAGTCCATCCCCTCCGTCATAATTGACAACTGTTGTGGTGATGCCCTTATCCTTCTGAATCGAGTTGGCAACAGCCCTGGCAATGAGATCGGTCGACCCCCCGGCTGCACGATTAACAATGAACGTCATTGTTCTTGAAGGATAGTTGCTCATATCGGCAACTGCTGCAGCCTCGCTCCCACCCTGGGCAAAGGCACTTAAGCAAAGCATGAAAACCAAAATAACTCCCAAAATCTTTTTCATAAAAACCTCCACTATATTTATTTAAAATTCAAATAAAGATTCCTTTCGGTGCCATAACATCGAGAAACACACCGAACAGAAGATAAATCACAAAAATGATCACGACATCGTAACCGATTGCGAACAAAACCTTCTTTTTTGTAACGTTCCCTTCCATATATGTAATCGCCAAACTGATTGCACAGATTGTCAGGAACAGACTCGTATACATTCCAATCACCTTGATGTTGAGAAGGAAGAGCAATGACAAACCAAGGGTGGCAAGCAGACACAAAGTCTGTTTTCTTGGCGTCTCCTTCTTTTTCTTCGCACTTTCGGACAACAGCGACTTGATGATGATGAACAGACAGCATATCCAGGAAGCGACAATGATGACAGCAGGCATCACTTTTGCGGTGTCAGCTTTGATTTTTCCAATCTGAGACCAGAAAATGAACAATGTGGCAGACATTCCTATTCCGAACCAGAAATCGATCTTCTTATAAAAACATTTATCCAATTTCATCCCGAACCTCTCAAATGATGGTTTCATTATCTGTAGAATAACGTTATTAGTCAAAACAATAAAAAATTATTTCTTGCTAATAAATCAATCTGATTTTATTTCTTCTAATGTATTGAAATAATATTAAAATAACGTTATTGTAAAAATATGTATGAAGGGCATGGAAACATAAGGCTGAAAGATATAGCTGAAAACCTGAACCTGTCTGTAGGGACAGTTCAGAAGGCCTTGAACAACAAAGGCGGCTATACTGCCGAAACGCAAAAAAGAGTCCTGAGTGAAGCCAAGCGACTTGGTTACATGGTCAATCCCGCAGCCTCGGCACTGAGAAGGATGCCGATGAAGATCGCGGTCCTGCTTCCCGTTAGAAACGGACGGAGGAGGTTCTTCTTCAATTCCGTATGGGAAGGGATATTCAACGCGGAAAAGGAATTCGCGGTCTACAACATCACCTTCCTCAATCGTGAGGTCGAGCAGAACGCCCATGAGTTCGAAAGCCTTCTTGAGGAGGAGAATCTGAAAGGCGTGATAACGAACACCCATTCGGAACCACAGATTCAGAAAGCGCTCAAGGAACTTCTTTACAAGGGGATTCCCGTGTATACGATAGACGGGGATCCGATGGAGAACATGAAGAACTGCAACTTCAAAATAACCGTGCCCCATCAAGGCGATTTGGCTGCGGACGTTTTCAAGAACTATCTGCACCAGAAAGTCGGAACCGTCCTGATCATATCCGGTAGCAAGAAAACCCAGCGGCAGACAAGAAGATCCCTTGATTTCTGCAATGCGATGGCAAAAAAATGTCCGAATGCCAGCGTTCTGGAGTTCCACATGACCGGGAATGCGGAAAACACGCAGACAATAATGAAGAACCTGATTGAAAGCATGCCGGATCTGATCGGAATATATTCCGTGTCGGCATTGGAGACCGTGGAGATGTGCCGTATCATCCGGGATCTGAAGAGGTCCGGGGAGCTTGTCACGATCGGCACCGACATCCATTTCGACATGCTCCCGTATTTTGAGGATGACACACTTCTTTCAACGATATTCCAAAGTCCGACAGTCCAGGGATACCAGGCCACAAAGCTCATTGTTGCACAGGCCATAGACCCGAACAAGGAACCTACGGAATTGATACTTCCACCGTCGATTGTGTTCAAGAGCGTTGCAGAGGACTTCTGCTCATCAAGAATCCAGAACTGAAACATCATGAAATACACGGATCGCTGGCAGGAGACCGACCATCACTGACGGAGACCATGCTCCAAAAAAACAAAAGCCTCCTCCACGGATGCGGCGAAACAAAAAAGGTCGCGATTCCCCGGAGAGATGAAATCCTGTTCAATCAACACATCCATCTGCTTCTCGAGGTTGTCGAAAACACCGTCTATGTTCAACACCACGGAAGGTTTCGACATCATACCCAATTGTCTGTACACGATTGTCTGGGAATACTCGTCTATTGTCCCGATCCCCCCTGGAAGGACGATGAATGCATCGGCGAGTGATATCATCAGATCCTTTCTCTCCGACATGCTTTCAGTCCTGTAAAGTTCCGAAACCATTTTCTCGTCATCCTTGTTACGGAAAATCTCGGGAACAATCCCGATTGTCCTTCCCCCCAATTTCATCAAACGCTCGGAAACAACCCCCATCAGACCCATCCGGCCACCGCCGTAAACCATGGTCATGCCCTTTTCATACATCGTATCGGCCAACAGCTCTGCGGCTTTTACATACGCGGGATTGTTTCCAAGCCTTGAGCCCGAAAAAACAGCCAGTTTCTCAATTTCCATCCGCATCACCCAAGTATTTTCTCGAAATTGCCAAGATCCGCTTTTTCTATGGATTCAATGGAACAGGCGAACATCAGGTTTATCGGGTAATTGAAGTTTTCTATTATATGGCCCTGGGCATCCTTTCCATCCTTTGACGGAATGCGTTCCCTCATTATCCTCGTGTCCTCCATGAACCCGTAAAGTTTCTTACCACGTGCGAAGGCAAATCCACATTCGAACGCAACATCCGAAGATGGCTCATACCCCCTGAAATCGTTCAGATCGGCAACAAAGGATGAGCAGGCCTCGATCCTGCGCATGTTCTCCTCAAAACACTCATATGCATTCCTATATGGGTCTTCCTCCTCAGAGACGAATGGAAACACAGCCAGATATCCTTTCTTCTCCAAACGTCCGGCAATATCCTTCTCCAACTCCGCCCTGTCGGGAGAATAACGGAAAAAGCTTGAAACGAAGACCGGCTCCAAACAGGATCCGAATTCAACGGGTCTGATTTCCAGCTCGTGTTTTCTTCCGGTCATCCGCTCGAAGGCCAGATCCTGGAGACAGACATTCAAGGCATCCTCGAAACCACCTTCGACAAGCCTGGTGGATGCAACGATCGAAGGAGCGAACGGCAGATCAAGGTACGGATGGGGATATCCCTTCTCATCCCGGACAACCCCGTCCCGTCCAAATACCAGATTTGGATTCTTTTCCCTTTGACTGCACAGACGGGTCGTCCTTCCATAAAGACGGCCGCCTTTTCCGTAAAGCATCCCAAGCTCGAATACCGTCCCGCCATCAGGCTCCACACCCCTGAAAGCCTCGAGATCCGCTATGATGATATCCGTTTTTTCCCTCATCTTGAGAAGATCCGCGAAGATTTCCATGGCGTTGAGCCTCAGATCCCCGGCATCAAGCTTCAGCTCCGTGGCAGTCGGCATCCATACCTGGAGGCCTTTACCTTCAGCCTTCTTCCTGTCAGCCCACCAATCGGAATAACCATTGTCATAAAAACAGTATGGACCTGCAATATACAAACCAGACATGCGCGCTCCCTTTACCCTATGCCAGACTGGAAATGACCAGCTCCAGGAATCTTGCATAATCCGCACCGACGGCAATATCGACAAGCGGCAGATCCTTCCACACGAAATGATGTCTTCCATCCCTGACTGTCATGCCGAGGGTCAGTCCATCCCTTATGTCCACACCTACATGATAGCCGGAAAAACTTATCAGGCTATCGTCAATGACGTATGCAACGGCTATCGCATCGATTACTGCGCAATAGGAGGAAAATCCTCTGGATTGGACAAAAGATACCGCCTTATCAAGAAAACGAGCACCGGGATTTGCGCTTGCACGAAGCCTGAGAATCTGATCATCGTTGAAATCCACTCCGAAGTCGGTTGCAATGTCAAGACCTATGAGCTTCAGAGGTATGCCGCTTCCGTAGACAAGCCTCGCGGCCTCCGGGTCGACATAGACATTCCATTCGCTTTGAGGTGTATCTCCCGTTGCATTCAAAAAGGAAGCGGCATTGAGTCCGAACGCACCGCTGATGGCGACTATGCGCTTTATCTTGCCAATCAAATCCGGATACAGGCTTATCGCCATTCCTATATTGGACATCGGTCCGGTTGCAACAATGGTTATCTCACCCGGATTTTTCGATACGACATCCCTTATGACTTCGACGGCGTGAGCTTCCATGACAGGCATCGACGGCTCTGGAAGGAACGCCTCCGCCTGCCCGTCCGAACCGTGGGAGAAAGGATCCTTCGGACTTTTCCTGACCATAGGGTGGCTCATCCCCATGGCCACCGGAATATCCGTGCGGCCGATCAGCTCAAGAATCTTTCTGGCATTTTTACAGGTGGTCTCCACCGGGTAGTTTCCATTGACAGCCGTAACAGCCTCAAGCCTGATGTCCGGATCCGAACAGGCAAGGAGGATGGCCACGCTGTCATCCATTCCGGGATCGCAATCCAATATAATTCTTTCCATCATTTATCTCCAAGGACCTTGACGATGAAGCTCCTGTTTCTCGGTCCATCGAACTCCAGGAAGAAAATACCCTGGGAGGATCCCAGCAGAAGCTTGCCTTCGGTCACTATGAAGTCAATGCTTATGCCGGTAATGGCGCTTTTGACATGACCTGCGGCATCCTGCGGAGTATCATGCTGATGCTTGAAGTCTATCCTGGTCGGTATCAAACGGCATATTTCATCCTGAAGGTCCTCGAACCCGGCCGGATCCCAGAAGGACGTGACGGCGAGGGATGCGGTTGTATGTGGATTGTAAACGACGCATATCCCCTCCTTCACGCCGCTTTCCTCAACAGCGGCCTTAACCTCCTCCGTTATGTTTATGACAGCCTTATGGGTTGTGGCAATCTTATATTTCTTCAACATTTTCCACTCCTCGTACCTTATAAGATGACTTTCTCACTTTCGCGGACACATGCAGCCCCTTTGCTGAAGCTCCATGGGCCCTCGACGCCTCTGCCGGACTTCTCACCTATCATATTCATGATATATCCGAAAATAAGCGAGAATGGAACAAAATGCGTCAGCGGCATTGCAAATTCATATTCGCTCCCGGGAACAAGTACGTACTCGCAATCAACTCCCCAGAAATCCCGGCCCTTGTCAGAAATCACGATCATCGGACGCCCCAGCTGCTTCATGTAGCCCATGACCTCCCTCGCCCTTGACTGTGCCGCGTTATGGGAATTGACAACCAACGTTGTTCCGATATTCTCCCTGTCCCTCATGAAGAAGTTAAGATGCAGCCATTCCTCGGTGTTGACGGTGGTTGAGAATTTTCCTATCGCCTCGTATACCTTCGCCATGCCATAGAAGACAGTGGGTTCATCAAATCCGCTTCCGACGGTATCGAAACACGGGAACCCCTTCCAGGCATCGGCAATCCTCAAGGCTTGCAGATCCATTTCCGGGAGCATCTTTTCAAGAAGATCGGCTTGCCTGAGGACCTCCTTCCTCATAGCTTTCGCTTCATCCATCGTATACTTTCCCCTCACCTCGCCGATACGTACGACAAGCAGGTACAATGCAAGGACACTGACCATGTAGCTTCTGGTCCCGGGCGCCGAGGCGAATTTCGGAATATCGAGCTTCAATACCCTTTTCGAGGCCTGGGCAAGCGGGGAATCCTCGTTTCCTGTCACGGCCAGCGTGAAGGCCCCGTACTTCGTGGCACGCTCCATAGCCTCGGCCATTCTGGCAACCTTTCCTGAGTTGGAAACACCTATGACAAGAGGATTGCCAGGGGCGCCGCCAAGCCTTTTTGACGGATAGTATCTTGCCAGATCGATGGTCTTTACGGCCTCGCACCGGAATCCAGTCAGTTTCTCAAGCATCATCTTGGCCGCAACCACGGCCGCCCAGCTGTCCCCGCATCCGGTAAGGATGACCTGCTGGATGTTGAAGATCTCCGGGGTCGTCATGACCACCCTGGCCTTCGGCTCTATGTCCGCATACATATCTCTCATAAGAGATGGCAATGTCAAAGCCTGATCCCTCATGGGATTCGAATAATCTTCCGGTTTCATAATTCTCTTCTCCTTCTTTCTATTTCTTCAACGATTCTTGTTCCCAGTTCAAAACTGTATCTGAGCGCAGAAGGGATTGCAAAATCGGGGAGCCTCATCGTGAACCTGTGCACCTCGTACGTGAAATCCCCTTCAAACGACTTCAATCCGGCAAACCCGTCTATTATTTCCTCCCAATCCGCAATTCCTTCATATGGAAGGATATGGTCGTGGTAGGTATGAACAAAATCGGATATGTGGGTATTTTTGAGATATGGCCCGATCAAAGACAAAACCTTGGATGTGTTCTGCTTCATTATCAGGCTGTGCTCCACGTCCCAGCAGATTCCGATGTTTTTCCGATCAAGTGTATCGACAAGATCCACCAGCTCTTCAGGCGAACTGGTATAACGTCTTTCAGGACTTATGTTGAGCTCCCACAGGTTCTCGATCGCAAGTCCTGTGTTATGTTCTCCTGCGAAATCCGAAAGTCGTTTGAAATACTCGACGGACTTTTCCTTCGAAGATTTCAAAGGGCGTTCGGCGGCAAAATCGGTGGCGGCATGGATTGTCACCCAAGGGACACCGAGTATCTCGGAGCCTAGTATGCTTCTTTTCACCAATGTCTCCAGATAATCATTATCCGGTGAATCCTGGCAGTAATTATAGAAATGGGCATGGGATTGGGAAAAAACCACGCCTCTTGATTCCGCAGTCTCCGCAAGGCCATGGACCCAGCTTTCCCACCCATCGGTCACGAACGGTTGCTTGAACACGGAGGCGTCATGGAAGTTCATATCCAAGACCTGATACCCCGCATCATTCAGGGCAACAATGGTTTTGTTGAGATCCATCTTGGATCCGTCCGGCCTGTTGAAATACATACATGTGGATGTGGCTACACGCATATCACTCCCCCACAAATTTCATAATCGCTTCTTTCACGCCATCAAACACCTCATTGCTGCAAACATAATCCGCAGCAGCCTTGGCATCTGCAGTGGCGTTGCCGACAGCACAGCCTATTCCGGCTGCCTGCATCAGTTCAATATCATTCTGGTGGTCTCCGATGAACATGACGTTTTCCATCGGAATACCCAGCATCGAGGCAAGTTCCGTCACCGCACTCGCCTTGGTCGCCGTCCGGTTCACAAGTTCCACAGACCTGTCCTGATACCTTGTATAGATGTATTCATCCTCATGACCGGCACACATTTTTTCGAGTTCTGCAATCACATCGTCATCGCTGTCACTCATTATGGACACCTTGTCAAGCTTCAGATGTGCGTACTCGTCCTCCGTGATCTTATGGCATATCCCGTCCCGTTTGAAGCGATGAGGATATTTGCGTATGTAGGGGACATCCTCATCAAATACATATTCAATGCCGTCGACCGTATAGATTACGGCCAAATGATGTTCGTACGCCTTTTCCATGATCGCCCTGGCAGGCAAGGCATCGATCTTTTTCTTCATTATCACATTGCCATCACAATCGGCGATCACTGCGCCGTTGGTGGCAACATACGGGATATCGATCCCCATTTTCTTCACAAACCTGAGCGCATTTGTTTCGACACGCCCCGAGGCCAGGGTGAACATGACCCCCCTTTCACGCAGATAAGGAACGATGGAAGGAGCATCGGCAGGGAGTATCTCATCCCTGCCGATAAGGGTGCAATCGATATCGCTTACAACCAATCTGATATCAGACATACATCCTGCCTTTCCGACTAGTCATTCGCCCTATGGTATGCGGCAAGCTTGTCATTGCATTCCTTGACAATCGCATCATGGCATACATCCAGGGATTCCGTCCCGTTCGCAAATGCCAGGAGATGGTTCTGCAACACGCTGTCGATCTCCCAGTTGATGATGTCAAACGGTTCCTGGACATAAGGATGGGATGCATACAAGGAATCCACAGCAACCTTGTATTCGGGGTTGTTCGCAAAGTGCTCGTCAGCTCCTGGGAGGCTGTAGACATTGTTGTTGACAGGAATATATCCGGTAGCCTTATGGAATTCGAACTGTACCTCGGGCGTGGCCATGAACTGTGCGAACTCCCATGCCGCCTGGACCTGCTCGGGATCGTTGGAAGGATCGAAAATGACAACGCAGCTTCCACCTACCGCGATTCCTCCCGTATCAGAAGCGTTGACTTTCGGAAGCGGAGCGCATCCCCAGTTGAAATTATCGCCAACAAGGGCCCTTATCTTTCCGATTCTTGCGGAGCTCATGATGACCATGGCATGAAGTTCAAGAGCGAACTCCTCGTTGATGTCATCCTCATACGGCTTGAATCCGCCAGTGGCGACAACCTTCTGCCATTCGTTGAGGAAGGCCCTGAGGGTTCCATCCTCGCCGAAGGTGACCTTTGTCATCGGGGCTTTTCTTCCACCCTCGTTGTCTCCAAAGAAATTGTATTCCCCCTGGCCGCCGATGAAGTTCGCCATCTGGTAGCGGCGGACAGCAACATTGAGCCCGTACCTCTCAACCTCACCCTTATCGTTTCTCACGGTGAGCTTCTCGATATCCTCAGCCATCTCTGCAATTGTCGCAGGAGGATTGGCAATGCCGGCCTCGTCAAACATATCCTTGTTGTAATAGAGCAAAAGTGCGGAACAGTTGACAGGCATGCCGATCATCTTGTCCTGATAAGAGAAAGCACGCACCAGATTGGGCATGAGGTCCTCTTTCTTGACCAACGTGGACCCCTGTGCAAACAAATCATCGACAGGAACAAGGCTTTCATATCCGACAGCAGCAGGAATTCCAGCACCGACGATCATCGCGACATCAGGGAAGTTCTTCGTGTCTCCTGCCTGTGCAAGGGTCTTCAGCTTCTCACTGTTATCATTTCCCTGATAAACTGATTTGACCTGGATACCTTTCTCAGCTCCGATCGTGGCATTGAAATCCTCGGCTATCTTATCAATGGCCGTGGCGTTCACACCGGTCATCGTATGCCAGAACTCGACAACGCGCACATCGGAAGAGGAATCAGAGGCCTTCTCCGACGACCCGCCGGCGGTGAGCATCGAAACAGCCAGCAGCAATACTAGGAAACTAGATACGATTTTTTTCATCTTTTTATCTCCTTTCTATGAAGTTTGAATACTAACCCTTGACGGATCCGCCCATGATGCCGCCGACAATCCTTTTCTGGAAAATAAGGAAAATCAGAAGCGTCGGGAGCAGGACCAAAATGGATGCGGCCATGATCGGGCCATAGACAATCCCATCCGGGAAGTTCAGGATGGTAACACCCACCTGCACAGTCCTCATGAGATTGTCGTTCGTAACCAGCATAGGCCACAGGTACGTGTTCCATGTTCCGATGAACGACGAGATGAACACCGTCGTCATCACCGGTGTTGAAAGAGGCAGCAGGATCTGCAAGAAGAAGCGCAGGTTGCTTGAACCGTCTATCGTTGCAGCCTCCTTCAACGAGATGCTGAATGTCAGGAAATACTGCCTCATGAGGAAAACATGTGTCGCAGAACAAAGGAAAATTATCATCATGCCCAAATAAGTGTTGATAAGACCCAGATTCGCGACAGTCTGGTAGTTGGTGACCAGCACCACATCCCCAGGAATCATTATCGTTCCCATGAACAGATAGAACAGGAATTTCTTTCCTCTGAAATTGTAGAATGCGAATGCATATCCGGCCATCGCACTGGTGATCACCCTGGCAAGGGAGGAGACCAACGCAATATATAACGAGTTGAGCATGAAGCGTCCCAACGTCGTCGTGGTTATGGCCAGCTTGTAATTGTCAAGAATCCACCTGCGCGGGATGAATTTCGGCGGCCTGCTCATTATCTGGCTAGGTTCCATGAATGAAATCAAAGCGGCATAAATGACGGGAATGATTATGATCAGACCGATGATAATCGCCATCGTCTGATAAAGAAAAGATTTGACTGTATTGCGGGTGATTCTCATGCTCAATTGTAATAAACCCCCTTCTTCTCAAACTTGAAACTGATCAGCATCAGGACGAACGTCATAATGAATGCAATGATTGCAGCGGCATATGCATCGTTGTAATTAAGGTTGTTGACTGCCTGCTTGTACATGAAACTGATCATGGTCTCCACATTCGCTGTCGTGGACAGGCTTGCGCCATTTGTGAAAATGAGGACGAGGCCGCTCATCATCATGGCCTTTGCCATCTGCGTGATTATCAGGAAGAACAAAGTCGGGCTCACAAGCGGGATTATGATGGAAATCGTCCGCCGCCATAGCGACGCACCGTCTATCGATGCCGATTCCAGCAAATTCGTATCGATTCCCCTGACCGCGGCCAAAAGGAAAAGGAAATTGTATCCTATGTTCAACCATGTCGAAATGAAACTGATCGAAAGCATCGCGAACTTAGGATCGTTGAGCCAGTTGATCTTCACTCCCAGGATGTAATTCAAAGCACCGATGGTCGGGTTGTAAGCGATTTTGAAGATCATCGCGGCAACGGACATCGACATGGCCATGCTGAGAGCAAAGAGAGTCTCATATATCCTGCTGGTTCTTGTAGGCTTGTTGGCGATTATTGCCAGAATCAGGGCGATAATGATCGATACAGGAGCGGAAAAGAACATGTATATGAACGTATTTTTCACAGCTCCGCGGAAATCGGAATTGGAAAGGATGTTCATATAGTTCTCAAAACCGATGAATTCACGCCATTCCCCCATCCTGTTCACCAAAAAGAAACTGGACGATACCGTTTTCGCAAACGGATAATAGGTGAACATTATGAAGAATATCAAGGCCGGTGCAAGATACAGATAAGGCTCTATCTTCTTACCGAAGCTTTGCTTTTTCACTTTAGGCATCCTCACCTCCTTCAGGAGTCCATACGCTCCAGTTCTCCGCTATCTCGAAAATGCGGTCCGCATATACGTTGAAATCGATATTGTTCACACTTTCCACCGTTCTTATCCATTCGGGCGGCACGGTGGAGAGCCCGGAATAGGCTCCTGCTATCGCACCGGCCATGGCTGCGTTCGTATCGCAATCACCGCCGAGATTCACAGCATATTCATTCACTTCGCGCACGCTGCCACGTCCCAGCGCGAACAGAGCAAGGGCAAGAGGAATCGAATCCTGCGCAAGATCCCCTCCACCGAAATAATCATACAATACACTGAGAGCGGCCTTCGGGTCCGATGCATTTTTCTTGACAATATCAAGAGCGAACAAAGTCTTCTTCCCCACATTGCCGGAAGCTATCTCATACCCGTACTTACGTCCGATCTCGCTTGCTTCCACAGCCTTCTCCAGTATCTGTCCGATCTCTTCACCCCTCAGCGCATAACAGACTGCGGCGGCGATCGCCGCTGCCGACGAAACGCATACGGTCGTGTTGTGCGTCGGAATGCAGGTCTGATAAACATCGCCGACCAATTCATCAAGCGATGTATCCTTAAGCCCGTGTATGAGCCCTATCGGGGAAATCCGCATGGCCGAACCATTGGTATTCCCATATCTCCCACTCTCATATATGGACGCACCGGCCTTGATGGCCTTCAGAGCCCTTTCGGTACTCGGCCCAAGCGGACTCCTATATTTGTCCTTCACTCGTTCCGCCCATTTCAGGATTTCCTCCACGACATCCATCGGGACAACCTTGCGGGATTTATAAAAAGCGTTGATGAGGGCCAGTGCCTGTTCCGTATCGTCGGTGTACTCCCCCGCCTTCAGTCCATCATGGAAGATATGACCGGGAGCGGGAGGATAGAACGTGTCGATCCAGCCCCAAGTGCTCCGGATCTGGTTCTGGGTCAAAAACGACGAAGGAACACCAAGCGCATCGCCAGTGGCCATACCGTAGAGCGAAGCCAATACCCTTTCTCTCTTTTCCATCTTTCCCTCCTTTTTCAAACAAGGCTCAACGCAGTCTTTATCATCGAGGAGAACGTGGTCTCCCTTTCCTTCGGACTGAGCTTGCGTCCGTCTATCAGCTGATCTGAAATAGTGACCATCGCCAACGCCCTTTTCCCCGTCTGCGCCGCGTTGGTATAAAGCGCCGCGGCCTCCATCTCCACCGCCAGCACCCCCATTCCGGCCCATTTGTCAAAATAATGATCGGGATAATGGAATGCCGCACCGGAAAAAACAGTTCCTGCGCGATAGCATATATTGTTTGCGTCCATATAATCCGCAGCCCGGCGCATGAGGGAGAAATCACCGGCAGGGGCAAAAGCCGCCCCAAGCGCCAATCTGTCAGCATAACCGGAATCGGAAGATGCGGCTGTCGCCAGGACTATCTCCCCGAGATCCAGGTCGGGCACTATCGCACCGGCAGAACCAACCCTTATGACGGACTCCACATCATAATAAGTATAAAGTTCGTATGAATAGATTCCCATGCTTCCAGCACCCATTCCGCTGGCCATGACCGAAACGGGTCTGGCATGATAGGTACCGGTGTAGCAGAACGCACAACGCACATCGTTCACAAGCCTTGCATCTTCCAAAAAATTCTCAGCTATGAAACGCGCCCGATTGGGATCCCCGGGCATCAGCACAGTCCTGGCGATATCACCTTTTTCCGCACGGTTATGTATTGTTCCCATATGGCCCCCTCAATGCATCGATGAATTTCCTCTGATAGGCGGCAGAATCGATCGTGACAGCCGTTTCTATCTCAGGAATGTCTTTCCATGCAAAATGATCCCTGCGCTCCCAGATGGTCATGCCGGTTGTGAGGGCATTGTCGGAAGTGTCGATCTTGACTCTTATTTTTTCCGTTTTGATCATGGACGGATCGAGGAACGCACACATCAGAGTCGTGTCTATCGGGCCGTTGATGAACAGGCCGATATCACTGATCGTATTGTTCCCGTCTATGTAATCGATTATTTCCAAAGCATACTTCGATGCAGGATTACCATTTTTCTCCAGCTCCTTCAAAGCCCACGGTTCGATATTGACCAATTCGGGATTGAATGCGACATCCAGACCTATGGTCACAAGATCAACGCCGGAGCTGTATACGATATCCGCTGCTTCCGGGTCCACGAAGATATTCCATTCGCTCATCGGATTATCGCCGGTGGCATTGGTGAACGCATATTTGGAAAAACCATAGGAGCCGCCAAGATGATACAGCTTTCTTATCAACGGGATGATCCCCGGATCGATAAGGAACGCCAGAGCGACATTGGTCAGAGGTGCGGAGCAGACCAAACTGACCTCTCCAGGATATTTTCTCACCAATTCTATTATCGCAAGAGCGGCATGCTTGTCCTGCACACTGATGGCCGGATCCGGGAAAAAATGATTGCCAAGACCATCGGCACCATGGCAGTACGGATCTTTCGGATACTTTCTCACAAGCGGATGGTCCGTCCCCTTATATACCGGAATATCCGTCCTTCCAATGTATTCCAAAACCCTCAAGGCATGATCGGCACTTTCAGAAGCCCTGAAATTACCGCTCTCGCAGGTGATTGCGAGAAGCTCTGCTTCGGGACTGCCTATGGCCATGAGAATGGAAACGGAGTCATCGGTTCCTGGATCGCAGTCATAAATCAACTTTTTCTTTTCCATGTTTCACCTCTCAACGAAATCAACCACCGATTCACGTTCAATAATCCGGCATGGTAGCTTGATGATGTAATTAGAAATCTGCTCGCCACTGCTCATCCTGGAAAGCAAAGAAAATGATTTCTCTATTATTTCAGCCAGAGGCTGGCGTATCGTCGTCAAGGCCGGACTCAGCTTGTCTGCGATATATGTGTCATCGAATCCCGAAATGGAAATATCGTCAGGTACCGACAGCCCATGCTCATGAATCGATTTCATGGCTCCCAGCGCCATCATGTCGTTTTCGCATATGACAGCGGAAAAACCATAACCCAGACTGAAAAGCTTATCCATGCACTCATAACCGCTCTCGAAGGAAAAGTCCCCGAATCTGGTCAGCTCGGGATTGACGATGATGTTATGATTGAAAAGGGCCCGGGCATATCCCTTATGCCTCTCGTTATTGAACCGGGAATCCTTTGTTCCGGTGATATAAGCGATACTTCGATGGCCTTTGCCGATGTAATATTCGGTCAAAGCAAACATCGCCTCCTCTCCATCGGCAATGACAGAAGCAGGAATTCCATCCTTATAAAGGATATTATCAAGAAACACTATCTTCTTTTCGGGAGGCAAAAGCGAAATGATCGAATCCTGATCCCCGCTGGAAATCCCCATGTACAAAATCCAATCGATATCCGAGCAGGCGATCCTTTTTATGATATCATCCCTGCTCTCAACAGAATTATCTATCGAGTAAAGCACCATCTCCAGATTGTTCCTCAATGCATATCCGCTGGCCTCCTTTGCAACGACGCTGAAGAACATATGGTCTATCGACGGAACAACCAGGATGAAACGCTTCAAGGAGTTTTTCACGGAATTCTTCTTAGGGACGTAATTGCTTTTCCTCACTATGTCCAAAACCCTGTCCTTCGTGACAGCGCTGACCCTGGAGAAATCCCCGTTGATGATTCTTGATACCGTTGCAATCGAAACATTCGCTTCCTTGGCAATATCTCTGACCGTCATTCCAAGCTCCTTGATTTAATACTATCATGATTTGTTTACATAAACAACAAAAAATGCAGAAATAATATATCAGAAGTAATCATTTGTTATATAAGTAATTATTCCATTGAAAAAATTAGTTAACAAAAGATTAACAAGAATTTAAGTTAACAAATTATTTTGTTAACCATACAACCCATTTGCTTATGGATCCACGCCGGAGGCATGTCCCACAATCCACGTCTGAAATATCAGAAAACATACCCACGAAGCAGATTCACATACCATCAGATGGTTTGGGCCAGATACTGTCCGGAGATGGAGATGCCAGGAAAAAAAAGCGGCCGTGGGGCATGCCACGGCCGGAAACAACAAACGGAGAAAGGATATAAAAGCATTAACCATTCCCGATCATATCCCCAATATCCTTGTCGCCAGTGAAAAGTATATGATCAAGGAAAAAGCATCGACCATTGTCGTGATCAACGGAGAAGCCATTATTGCAGGATCGAGATGGCATGCCTTGGCGATAATGGGTAGAACACCTCCGATGGTCTTGGCCATGATGACGGTCGCATATAAGGAGATAGCGACAGTCAGGGCAACCAGAAGTCCGCCGTCCCCAAACATCATGATCCTCAGGAAATTCACAAGGGCCAGGCCGGATCCGACAATCATGGCAACCCCGAATTCCTTTCTTAAAACCTTGATGACATCCCTCATCCCTATCTGGCCCAAGGCAATCCCTCTGATGACCATCGTGGAACTCTGGCTACCGGCATTTCCTCCCGTATCCGTAAGCATCGGTATGAATGTCACCAGTATTGGAAGGACGGAAAAGGCGTTTTCGAATCTAGAAAGTATTCCTCCGGTTATCATTCCGCTGACCATCAGGACCAAAAGCCAGACGAACCTGTTCCTTGCAAGAGAGAAGATGCTGCTCTTGAGATAGGGCCTGCCGCTTGGGGCCATTGCGGCCATCTTCTCAAAATCCTCGGTGGCCTCCTCGTCGATCACATCCAAGACATCGTCGACCGTGATTATTCCGACCATCCTTTTCTCGCTGTCCGTGACAGGAAGGGCGAGGAGATCGTACTTGGAGAGGATTCTGGAGGCTTCCTCGCGGTCGGTCGACGTCTCGACAAAAATGACATCATCCTCCATCAGATTCCCTATCGGCTCCTCATTGTCATTCAGCAGCAGGCTTTTGACACTGACCACCCCGATCAAATGATTCACGTCGTCTGTGACATAGCAGGTATAGATGGTCTCGCTGTCCCGCCCGTTCCTTCTTATGTGGGCAATCGCATCAGAAACCCTCATCCACTGTTTCAGGGCGATATATTCGCATGTCATGACCGACCCCGCCGAATCCTCGCCGTAGCTGAGGAACTTGTTCAATACATCACGGTCTTCCTTTCCTACGTTCTGCAGGATCCTGCGGACGATATTCGCAGGAACCTCCGACAGCATGTCGGCGGCATCGTCAAATGCAAGCCTGTCCAATATGATACGGATCTCGCTACCCGTAACCTCCTGGATCAGGGCGGCCATCATCTCATCAGGAAGCTTTGAAAAAATCTCCGCAGCCTGATCCTTGTCCAGAAGCCTCAAAACAGTAAGCACATCCTCATGGTTCAGTTCTTCCAGAAGCAGAGCCGCATCCACCTCGTTCATTTCCGCAAGCAGAAGTGCGGCCTCCTTCCATCTTCCTTCATTTACAAAGGAAAAAAGGATTTCTTTGTTCTTGTCCATAACCCGTCAACGGGACATAAAGATGTTGATTATCAAGCCGGGTCAGCAGTGAAACAACCTACTTAAAGGATCGTCTCCGTCGGCTTTAATAAATCTTAGAGTCACGTCATCCTCCTGTAGGTTGAAAATAAAGTGCCTCAGAGCACCGGATAAACAATTATCACAAAACCATGGTCATTTGCAACCCTGCCCAATAATCCAGGACGTGCAAATGACATATCCATGCTAAAAAAGCGGCAGTCGCTTATTTAGTTTTATTAAGCAAATTGCATGAAATTAAAAAAAGAATAAACATGTTCATATATTTTTTCTTGTAATTAACCATTACCGACGATTGACTCGCATTTTTATGAAGCAGCTCCATGCCATCCGAGGCATGGGGTTGCATCATCAGGATGCCTCCAAGGCCAAGGAACCGGCGCACCGTTTTCTCCCGATCATCAACCATCCCGCTCAAGGTTTTTATCCGCACCCTCCTACCTAACCGGTCCCAATGGCTCCGGATGAGATATATGTGTACACCATTTTTCCAGCCCTTTCAGATTGTTTGGGAAAAAGATCATAGAATTCAAGTGACACACTATGGCAACACCGTTCAGGATGAAGCTGAAAACAGTTACAACTGCCGCAGCTTTCCGGCAATACGGGAACAGTTATGGCGCCATGGTCAACGCAGGCGGACATATGATGTCGTAAAACGGGGAATTAGTTTTTCTAGGCGTATCCATTTTGTCGGTCCAAGCATTTAACAACAAGGACCTGCGGGGCCCGTAAGAAAGGAGAAATCACATCAGGGTGTGATAAAGAGCAGCCGTCCTATCAAGGATGAAAGAAAGCTCTTCCCGCAGCCACTCAGGTTCAAGCAGTTCCGCCTGGGTACGCATCGAGAGTATCCAGTTCAGGAATTCCCACTCGGCATAGGTTGTTGCCTCGAAGATGACAGAGCCGTCTTCATTATCACTGATTATGACATTATCCGGCCATTTCCGCTCTTTGACATACTGCACCTGCTCAAAAGCTATCCAGACCTTCGCCTCTATCCTCCTTCTTCCGAGAAAAGGGCCGAAGGGATCCGTCAGAAGAGTGCATGGATCGAAGTCAGGCTTCATGGCAATGCTATCCCTGATGATGCTTATGCATTCGATCCTCTCGATTGCATACGTCCTCAGATCCCCGTTTTCAAGAAGCGTCTGCAGATACATCCCTCCATCGAAGAAAAATGCAAAGACCGGAGACAGCTCTCCGACTTCAAGTGCTGAAGTCTTGTTCGGAACGTGGTAAGTCATGCAGATACGGTTTTGTCCGTTGATGGCTTCCAATATCTGGGCGACGATACGCTGTGTCCCTTTTGATGCAATCTTGCTTATGGAGCTTATGTTCTCGATCGGGAACAGTTTCCTGGAGATGTTCTTTGAATAGTCAAGAGACGGGAACGCCACCGTTTTTTGGCTTAGCATCATTGCAAGCTTGTTTCTGACAGATTTGAATGAAGGAAGGATCTCCTCACTTTTCCTCAGCTCTGCCATTACATAGTGGAGAAGAATGCATTCTTCTTGCGAGAACTCCGATGATGGCAACGCATTGCCGTATTGGTCGCTATGCGCATCAAGCATTGTCCAAAGCTTTTCCTTGCCGTTTTTTCTCCCCTCATTCGTAAGCGGATAGCCTTCCGCCTGAAGCCTGTCGAGAAAGCGGTAGGCGGTTCTTATGGAAATGCCGAAATGCTCTGCGATATTATGGATGGATCGTCCGTTGCCAGTCCCGATATATGTCGCAATTCCAAGTTTTGTTGGCAGATCATCTGAAACCATTTTCATTTCCCCTGCTATATTATCAGATATTATCAAAGCCCTGTCATCAGCTGACATGGATGAATATTGCAAAGGAAGCCGAAGAAGATTTGATTCATGATCGACAGCTCATCACCCTATTTCAAGGAAACACGTGAACCCATCTATCATAAATACCAGGAGAAGCTCCAGGTCTGGAAATTATCAGACAATGGCATCATCTGTGTAGGTCATTTCTTTATCAGGCGCCCTTCCTCCTTCTGAAACAACTCCTCTGCCATCAGGCAAAAAGCTGACAGAAGAGAAGCCCAGGCTGTCGTCGTATGAATAAAACGTGAGCCCTTCCAAGTCTTTTGCGCCATAGCTGTCCTTTCCAAACAAATCATCAAAACCCATCTGCGAACAGCTTGATGCCAGCAGCAAAAGGCAGAAGGCAGAAAGAA
>CASFDW010000006.1 GCA_949293595.1 uncultured Spirochaetales bacterium
CAAGAGAGCCTTGGATGCATATCTTTATAGAAAGTAACAAATAAGGAGTATGGAAAAAAGATAATAGATATTACTTGACAGGGGTCACATCATATGAAGATAGGAATGACCCGGAGGCTTGTCCCTCAAGAACGTGTAGATGAATTAGGTTCCGCAAGTGTTCCTTTTAATTTTGACGTTCACTCTTTTATATTCTCCGAAGATGCAGTAGGACTTGAAACGGAGTTGCACCACAGGCTGGATGATAAGAGAGTAAATAAGGTCAATAGAAGAAAAGAGTTTTTTAAAGTATCTATAGATGAACTAGAAAGCCTCGTTAATGAAATATATCCTTCCGCAGAATTTAATAGGACTGCACTGGCAGAACAATATAGACAGTCGCTCTCTTTGGATAAAAATGATTTTGCTGACTTTAACGAAGAGTATATAGATGATGAAAGCGAAGATGTGTGCTAATGCGTTTTTTCTGTATAATAGTGGTATGAAAAAGAATAAGATACGTTGTAAAGTATTCGAAGAGGACTACGAGCTTATTCGTGCCGTGTGCGGCAAGAAGCCAAGATGCATATGCGGGAAGCCCTGCAACGTCAAAGGGCAGATGGATAAAGCAAGAACCGGGTCTTTCATAGCACCTCCCGAAATGCATTGTTACAGCATTTGGAACTGCAATTCGTTCTATTCGCAGAGGCCGACAAGAAGAATAGAAAAACTGTGCTAAAACAGTGTGCTAAAAAATGTGCACAAGTGTGCTTTTATTTTTGTGAAACAGATTACAAAAGCATATTGAAATTGTAATCTTTTTGTGATAGCTTAAATCAAGCTTTGACAAAGTGTAGATGCGCCCTTAGCTCACCTGGATAGAGCAACTGCCTTCTAAGCAGTAGGTGATTGGTTCGAATCCAATAGGGCGTATTTTTTTTTGCTCAAGGCATTTGTACGAAGGAAACAAACACTCCCCACTAGTCAAAACACATACGATTATGGAATAATGTCATTGAATTGAAATGGCAGGAAACTTTACTTTGAACGAACTCAAGGACACCCGTCCTTGGCTGGAAAGGAAAACCGTTGTATTCATGAGCGATTTCGGCTATGTGGACGGAGCTGTGAGCGCCATGCACGGTGTTGCGGACGAGGTCGACAGATCTCTCAAGCTCGAGGACCTGACACATGAGATCCCCCAATTCAACATCTGGGAGGCGTCGTACCGCCTCATACAGGCGATGACGTACTGGGCCGCAGGCACTGTCTTCGTCTGCGTGGTGGATCCTGGCGTGGGTTCGGACAGGAAGAGCGTCGCCGCCCTCACGAGGACGGGGCACATCGTGGTCACGCCCGACAACGGCACCCTGACACATATCGGACGCGAGGTCGGCATCCTGGAGCTCAGGGAGATAAGCGAGGCCGTCAACAGGCTCAAGAACAGCCAGCGCAGCTATACCTTCCACGGCCGTGACGTATATGCATATACAGGCGCGCGGCTTGCATCCGGAATCATAGATTTCGACGGAGTCGGTCCTAAACTCGACAGGGAACCCGTCATGCTGCATGTCGAAGAGGCGCGCATAGACGGCAATTCGTTCTACGGCGCCATAGACATCCTCGACACAAGGTACGGAAGCCTTTGGACAAACATCCCGGACACGCTTTTCCAGAAGGGAGGCATAAGGCATGGAGACAGGTTCCATGTCACGATACAGCATGACGGAATGACCGTGTACGGTTATGACATGAGGTATTGCAAGAGCTTCAACGAGGTTGGGAAGATGGAGCCGCTGATCTACATCAACAGCCTTCTGAACGTAGGGATCGCCCTCAACCAGGGCTCGTTCTCCTCGGAGTACCGCATAGGCACGGGAGAAGGATGGATGATTAAACTTGAAAAGAAATAAGCTTGCTTAAGCTTTGTTTTGGAGGAAATATGAGCAATCAGAACTCAAAATCGATCAATTACGTGAAATTGGTTGTGATCGTCGCCATAGGAGCGGCGCTCTACGGCGGGCTCGGATACTTCGGAATCCCTGTTTTCGCGAACACCACTCTCAAACCGGCGATGGCCATACTCGGAATCTTCTCCGCAATGTTCGGCCCTGTCGTGGGCTTCATCGTCGGATTCATCGGGCACTGGCTCACCGACACGATCTCCGGCTGGGGCGTTTGGTTCTCTTGGGTGCTTGGAAGCGGTCTGGTCGGGGCGATCATCGGAATCTATCCATACCTCACGAAGAAGAGCCTTGAAAAGGGCGTCTTCGGAGGAAAGGAGATCGGGATCTTCATCGTCCTCTCCTTCGTAGCCAACTTCCTCGGCTACATGGTCAGCGCAATAATCGACTGCGTCATGTATGCGGAACCGGTCAGCAAGGTCATCGTGCAGCAGCTCATCGCCGCGGTTTCCAACACGGTGATGATCGGAACGATAGGAACGGCGCTCATGCTTCTCGTTGCACGCCGCAACGCGAACAGCCAGAACCTGAAGCTGGAAGACTGAGATGATACGTTTCAGCGATTTTTCATTCACCTACGCATCGCAGACCTCCCCCACCCTCAAGCATGTGGATCTTGAGATAAAGGACGGGGAGAAGGTACTGGTGATCGGACCGTCGGGAAGCGGGAAGAGCACGCTCGGCAATGCTATAAACGGGCTGATCCCGCATGCGATGGAAGGAAGGATCGAAGGATCGCTGAACGTCGGCGGACTTGAGACAGGAAACAGCGACATCTTCGAGCTCAGCCAGAAGGTCGGCACCGTCTTCCAGGACACGGACGGACAGTTTGTCGGGCTTTCCGTGGCAGAGGATGTCGCCTTCAGCCTCGAGAACCAGTGCATGCCTGCGGACAGGATGAAAAAAATGGTCCTGGACACGACGGCACTGGTCGAGATGCAGGAATATCTGTCCCAGTCCCCGAACGAGCTTTCCGGTGGCCAGAAGCAGAGGGTGTCCATAGCCGGCGTGCTTGTTGACGACGTCGACATACTGCTGTTCGACGAACCTCTTGCCAATCTTGATCCGGCCACCGGGGAGACGGCCATAAGACTGATCGACCGCCTGCACAAGCAGACGGGAAAAACGATAATAATAATCGAGCACCGTCTCGAGGACGTGCTGATCTGCCCAGTGGACAGGATAATACTTGTCGAGAACGGCGAGGTGACGCTCAACACGGACACGGAGACACTTCTCAGGAGCGGCGTGCTCGCCAGGGCCGGGATAAGGGAGCCGCTCTACATAAGCGCGTTGAGGATGGCAGGATGCGATCTTGCATCGGCGAAAGGCAGGCTGAGTCCCATCGAAGCACTTGAGACCGATCAGTTCAAAGACGACATGGCTTCGTTCTTGAAAACGCACAAGGTCGATGTACCTGAAAATCAAAACGACGAAATAATAGCCTTCAAGAATGTCTTCTTCTCGTATGATGGCAGGAAGGATGTGCTGAAGGACATCAGTTTTTCGATCAAAAAAGGAGAGATGTGCGCGTTGCTCGGCAAGAACGGAGCGGGCAAGAGCACTATCGCCCAGCTTCTGATGGGCATACTCCAACCGGATCGTGGAAGCATAACAGTCGATGGTCTGGATGCAGCGGGGCTGAAGATAACCGACCTCAGCACCAAGATCGGGTATGTCATGCAGAATCCAAACCACATGATCAGCCATTCCATGATTTACGACGAGGTCGCCTTCGCATTGAGGCAGAAGGGAGTTTCCGAGGACGAGATAAGGGAGAGGGTCCTTGCCGTACTGGAGCTCTGCGGTCTCCGCAAGCATTACAAGTGGCCCGTGGGAGCACTGAGCTACGGCCAGAAAAAACGTGTCACCATCGCATCCATACTTGTGTCAAACCCGGAGGTTCTGATCCTCGACGAACCGACCGCAGGCCAGGACTACAGACATTACACCGCCCTGATGAGATTCATAGGAGACCTCAACCGGAGGCTCGGAATCACCATAATATTCGTCACGCACGACATGCATCTGGCGCTGGAATACACCCGCAGGGCAATCGTTGTATCCGACGGAGAGCTGCTTGACGACGGTGAGATATCCGAAGTCTTTTCCGACAGTCGTCTCATGAAAAAGGCAAACCTGAAGGTCACCAGCCTGTACACCCTCTGCGACATGATGTTTCCAGGGCAGGACGCACCGTCGTTCATCAGGACATTCATACACAGGGAGGAGGAGAGCGTGGAGGAGGTCGCAGCACCCCGCATGGAAGGAAATGGCACGGCACCGGGGCTGAGGACCGACGAAGGAAAAAAGAGGAAGAGGGAGAAGGCAAAGAGCGGAGACAAGAGCCGGAAGCAATACGGATTCGGGCTCTCGTACATAGATATGGACTCCCCCATCCACAGGCTCAACGGGGTCACGAAGTTCCTATCGCTGGTCATATGGCTCGTGCTCTGCCTAACCACGTTCGATTTGAGGATACTGCTTGGCTCCTTCGCCCTTGCAATCGTCGTCATGCTGCTTTCCAGAATTCCGTTCAGACGGTTCGTCCCGCTGATGTGCGTGATGCTATTCATGATAACCGTCAACGCACTGGCTATCTTTTTATTCTCTCCCGACCAGGGCACATACTACATCGGGAGCAGGACAGTGATACTCGGTGACCCTTCCATGCGCTACGCGCTCTCGCTGGAGACACTCGTATACCTCGTCACCGTCTGCCTGAAGTATTTCACGATATTCCCGATTGCTCTCGTATTCATTTTCGCAACACATCCGTCGGAATTCGCATCCTCGCTCAACAGGCTTGGAATATCATACCGGATAAGCTATGCCGTCGCACTCACGCTCAGATACATACCGGAGATAACCGACGATTTCAGACACATAATGAATTCACAGATGGCAAGAGGCGTCGACATATCAAAGAACGTCAAGCTGGGCAAAAGGATATCGAACGTCTCCAAGGTCATAGGTCCGTTGCTCCTGTCCTCACTTGACAGGATCGATACTATCTCCAACGCGATGGTTCTCAGAGGTTTTGGAAAGAACAGAAAAAAGAGGACATGGTACATGAGCAGGGCCATGCGGTGGCAGGATTACCTTGCAATCTCGGTCATGATCCTGATACTCACACTCTCGCTTGTTCTGCGCTTCTGCTACAAGGTGATGTTCTACTATCCGTTCTGACACGGGGTTCGTCAGGACCCCTGACCAACCTTGTTCCCGTCAATCCGCACAAGCCGGCATCCACCTATTTTGTAACGTGCGCGAAACTCATCCAGAAATTCCGTCCTGACAGAGACGTACAGCAGTATCCTTTTTCGTAGCAGCGTATTGAGGATTGGATCAAAACCTCCGCCCGACAGCTCGAGGCGGCCGATCTCGTCGAGAACGACGGTGCCGGATACGACATCGGAGAGCCTCTCCCGTGCCCATTCGAACACATTGGGATCGTAAGCATACCTGCCTATCCTGTCAGGTCCGTCTCCGGACTCCCTCATCAGCATCCGGCTCTCCCCGGTTTCCACATCCAGCAAGCGGAGCACCTTCTTTCCGGCATCGTCCGACACGGTAAGGAAGCCCGATGAGAACAGTCCGGATTCCAAAAGGCCTTTTAGATAAGCCGTCTTTCCGGCGTTTCTTCCGCCGGTCACAATGATGATGTCAGCCATAATCAGCATGATAACCCGGACAGGCGGTGCTTTCACATCCCTTTTTTGTGGTATAATCCAAAAACATGAGGAAGGATTGACATGAATGTAGAAATCAAGAAAGGAAAACTTGCTATGGTAGTCTCGACGCTGGGAGCCGAGCCCCAAAGCCTCAAACTGGACGGAATGGAATACCTCTGGCAGGGTGACAAGGAATACTGGTTCCGCAGGGCTCCCCTGCTCTTTCCGATGATCGGACCGACAAAGGATGACAAGATCTGGGTCAAGGGCCGCGAGTACAGCATGCCTAACAACGGCTTTGCACGCGACACGGAGTTCGAGCTTGTGGCATCAGGAAGCGACTGGGCTGAATTCAGGCTCGAGGACTCCGAGAAGACAAGGAGGGAGAACTACCCGTACGGATTCTCGCTGACCGTACGCTACACGCTTCTGGAAAGCGGGTACAACGCCAGTGCCACGATCATGGCAAAGGACGATCTGTACTACACGTTCGGCTGGCATCCGGCGTTCAGTCTGGACATAAACGGCAAAGGCTGCAGCCTGGAGACATACACGGCCAGCTTCGAGCTCGAGGAAAGACTCGACAGGAAGTATGCGAAGGACGGGGTCTTCATCCATGAAAAGGATTTCCTGGTCGGAGATTCCATCGAGCTCAGCCGCAGGGAGACGGACAAGGGTCCGATCGTGCTGGACAACGTGAAAAGCCGCGAGGTCACGCTGACGTCGTCCCAGGGCGAACACGGGGTCACCGCCTGTCTGGGTGACATGAGCACGTTCACCCTTTGGACAACCCTGGGCAAGCATGCCCAGTTCCTGTGCCTGGAGCCGATGCTCTCATTCGGAGACACGCAGAGAAATAAGGATATCGAGGAAATGAAGGAGACCAGGAAGCTTGAGAAAGGCTGCAGTGTAACCTACTCCAACGACTTTTTGGTATTCTGAAAAACCCTCTCCTTCGAGATGTAGGCCTTCCGGACGGAATCACCGATGCTGTCCAGAAGGTCTTTCTTCTGTTCCACGGTAAGCCCGTCGAGCTCCCAGACGTGTCCGTGGAGCCTTCTGACCGTCTCCAGGGCCACATCCTCCGCCCTGACACCAACATCCAAGAACGACAGGGAAGAAAAATATGCCTCCGCCCTTTTTCCGGCCTCGGCCGAGACGAAGCTGACCAGCTCGTCCCTCTCCGGCGTCCGTATGTCTAAATCTGCAAGGCGTACCGGGCCAAGCTCGTCCGGGATGTCATAAGGAACGGCAAGATCTATTAGTTTCTTTCCTTCCAAATACGGAATATCATTCTTGTCAAGAGTATAGTATAAGCCGCTTGATGCGCTTACAACGGCGTCCACCACCCCCAGATGCTTCCGTCTGTCGTCGTAAGCGACCGTCCTTGCACCGGGAACAACGAGGAATGTCTTGCCGACGTCCCTCAGCGTCATGGAAACATCATGCCCTTTTTCCACCAGAAGCGCGGCAACTCCTCGTGCGAGCTCCCCGCTTCCGATGACGAGCACGCGGGACGAGCCTTCGAGAAGCTGAGCCGTCCTTTCCGGGATCGATGAATCGAACACACGCATCCTCCTCGTCCTTCTCAGGTCCCGTGAAAAGGAGACCGCGTCGGAAAGCAGGCGGTTCAGGGCCGAAGATCCCTGGCCAAGGGATATGGACCGGCCAAGCGCCTCCGAAATCTGAGAAACGATCGTATCCTCGCCGAAGAGCGGGGAAAGGATTCCAGACGACAGCATGTAGACGTGGGTGGCTGCGTCCGTTTTCTCAAGCAGATACCTGTGGCTTCTTGCTTCCAGATGGTTGAGACCAAGGGCCCGCTCGGCGCTTTCGAAGGAGACAGGCCTGTTTGCGCAACAGTAGAATTCGATCCTCGTGCAGGTGACCAGCATGGCCATCGCCTCCGGACGGTTCTCCCTGTATACGCGCTTCTCGATTTCCTGCCTCCGTCCGACAGGAAGCCCGTAGATTCCACGTAGCGCCGAAACATCGTCCATGTAATCAAAACCAACAACTGAGAGCATGACTAGAATTTACACCATCGCGCGGTTTTTTTCCATTCGAAGTTATGGTATCATTTCCACTGTAATGAAAATACTTGTTGTTGAAGATGAGACGGACATCAGGACGCTGATATTATTCCATCTGAAAAACGGAGGATTCGAGACCGACAGTGCCGAGGACGGTGACGAGGCTCTGGAGAAGCTCAGGAGCAGCCGTTTCGACCTTGTCATACTCGACATAATGCTTCCGGGAACGAACGGGATCGACATACTGAAATACATCCGGTACGAGTCGCGCAACAAGAAGCTTCCGGTGATAATCACGAGCGCCCTGACGGAGGATGTGGACATCATAACCGCGCTGGAGCTGGGAGCAGACGACTACATGACAAAGCCTTTCAGCCCAAAGGTGCTGCTGGCCAAGATCAAATCCGTGCTCAGAAGGATAGACACGACCGAAAGCGGGAACATGACGGCCTCCAGCCCGAGCGGTCTCGAGCTGGACCAGAAGACAAGGACATGCACTCTGCTCGGGGCGAGGGTTGATCTGAAGGTGACGGAATTCGAGATACTATTCACGCTGCTCTCGTCCCCGGAGAAGGTGTTCACGCGCAAGGAGCTCATAGAAAACGTCAGGGGCCAGGATTATGCCGTGACGGACAGGAGCATCGACGTCCAGATAACAAGCATACGCAAGAAGCTTGTGCATCTGGGCCAGAACATCCAGACGGTCTGGGGTGTGGGCTACAAATGGACGGAGCTGTAGGTGGACAAGAAGCTTTTGAGGATCATAAACTCGCTGGACGACGGGATTTTGCTTGTGAACAAGAAAAGGATCGTCACGTTCGAGAACGACAGCGCGAGAAAGATATTCAGATCATCGCTGATCGAGAAGGACATAGAGCAGGCACTGCCGTCGTCCAGGATGAAGAAGGCCCTGGATGACATCTTCGCGAAGAAGGAAGCCGAGGATTTCCGCCTTGTGATATACAAGCAGTACATCGGGCAGGAGGCAAGGCTCCACGGAAAAGGAAGGGAGCTCAACTACAACATACACATGGTCAGGAACTCGTCCAGCGAGGCAGTGATGATGCTGAGGAACGTCACCAAGGAGGAAAGGCTGGCGATGGTCAGGCAGGACTTCATTTCGAACGCCTCGCACGAGCTCAAGACACCACTGACAGCGATAGTCGGTTTTTCGGAAACAATCAGCGAGGAGAAGCTGAGCGAGGACGAGATGCGGTATTTCGCAAAGATCATCCACAAGAACAGCACGCACATGGAGCATATACTCTCGGATCTTCTCCTGCTCACCAGCCTCGACAGGTCGGAGATCCTGCCGACCATGGAAAAAAGCGACATAAGGAAGATAATCAGCGAGGTGCTCAGCTACACGCTGTACAAGGCACAGAGCAAGAACATATCCATAGAGGTCGAAAGCGACCAGACGGAGGTCCTCTGCAACAGCTCGCTCATCGTCCAGGCCGTGATGAACCTGGTCGTGAACGCAATAAACTACTCGAGCGGGGATTCGAAGATCTGGATATCCACATGGAGAAAGGAGAACAACATATACATAAGCGTGCGCGACCAAGGCTGCGGGATAGCTCCGGAGGACCAGGTCAGGATATTCGAACGGTTCTACCGGGTCGACAAGGCACGCAGCCGCGCAAGCGGCGGCACCGGGCTGGGCCTTGCCATAGCCAGGCACATAGCCATCCTGCACGGCGGGACAATAACGGTCGAGAGCGAGCTGGGAAAAGGTGCTGTATTCACGCTCAGGCTTCCGCTCAGATGATCATCGGGCGAGAGTGAAGGAAATCGTCGGGAACACCCTGGTGAACGTGCCGGTGTCGATGTTGCACATGGTCCGGACCGAATAGTTTGCTCCCTGCAGCTCCAGCGCGAGCATCAGCAGGCCGTTCGACGGATCGAAATCAAACAGGCTGTGGTCCTTCTCCTTGTAGCCGAAGGCGACGTTGAGGTCGAAATCCGGCAGAAGCTGGAACTGGAGCTCGGCATTTGCGGTTATCTCCAGCTTCCTTGCAGGATTTCCCTTCATCGAGAAGCCTATCCTTGGACGGCAGAAATTGAGGTTGCCACGCCTGGTGAACTCGGGATAACGAAGAGAGAACGACAGGCTCATCGAATCCAGGAGGGTATCCCAGCCGGCGTAAAGATCGGAGTCCCTGAGCAAAACGATATCGTCAAACATAATGGAAGACTCGAAAAAGCCGACCTCAACGGCAATCGAGGCTCCGATTGAAAAGTATTCCATTCCGCTGGAATTCTCGAACTGCGAGAAATATGCATTCTCTATAGCGTTCAGTATGCCTGTTATGTTCTTGTTCCTGCGGATGAGAGTGTTGCCACCCTTTATCCTCATGCCCAGGGACACGTACGGAAAGCCGTACGACCAGTTGAGGTCGATTCCGAACGTGTTGTATACGTTCATGCTCAGCTTGCCGTCCTCCACATGGCGCGATCCGAAATATGTGTTGGCTATGGCGCTCAGGCTGAGGTTGTTGCCCACGAAGGAAAAGATGAACTCGGAATTGAGATTCTGGAGAAAAGGCAGTGGACCACCTTCCCTGATCTCCCCTATGTCCCATTCCTCAGAGATTATCGTCGTGAAATAGAATATGTTCCCGCTTTCAACACGGCTGAGCATTGCAGGATTGACAAGGGAATCGAAGAACCTGTCGGAATAGGAAGGAATGTACAATGCGGAGTTCTGGAAATTGTCATAGCCGTAGGCCTTCGCCGGAAGGACCTGCAGGAGGGCCAGTGACAGCGATATCAGCGCAATAATCTTCCTCATAAGAATGAATATAACAGAAAAAGCGGCATTGTGGTATCATAAAGCCATGTCCAAGGCATTCCTACATATCGATCTCGATGCCTTTTTCGCTTCGGTCGAGATCCTCGACAATCCGGGTTATGCGGGCAAGCCCCTTATAATCGGCCACGAGGGGCCGAGGAGCGTCGTGTCCACCTGCTCGTACGAGGCGCGAAGATACGGCGTGCATTCAGCGATGCCGATGACTACTGCACTGAAGCTGTGCCCGGATGCCACGGTAGTCCATCCGCGGGGGAAAAGATACCACGAGAAGAGCGTCGAGGTGATGGACATAATCAGGGCCTTCGCCCCAGGCTTCCTCCAGGTGTCCGTCGACGAGGCGTTCCTTGACATAAGCGGCATGGAGAACATATACGGGCTGCCAGGAAAAGCCGCGCGGAGGCTCAAGAACGAGATATACGGAAAAACCGGGCTCACCGTATCCGTCGGCGTCGCATCCTCACGTTTTTTGGCAAAGCTCGCCTCCGACTACCATAAGCCGGACGGCCTCACGATCGTTCCCCCGTCGAGGGAGATCGAGTTCATAGACAAGGTGGGGCTGAAAAAGCTTTGGGGGATAGGTGACAAGACATATGAAAGGCTCGTGAGGAAGGGCATAACGAGCACCCGGCAGCTTAGGGCCATACCGAAGGAGAAGCTGCAGGAGGCGTTCGGAGCCGGGCTGTCTGAATACTTGTACTCCGTCTCCAGGGCACAGGATCCCGGGATATACCAGGGAGAGGTGAAAAGCCATTCCATATCGACGGAGAGCACATACTATCCGGACGTCTACAGCATCGACGCGCTCGAGGACTTCCTCTTCGCAATGGCACAGGAGCTTTCGTTCAGGGCTCTCGAGGAGAAGGTGGTGCCACGGACGGTCGGCATCAAGCTCAGATACGGGGATTTCTCCACATACACGTTCCAGAGCACGCCCGAGGAGGCGATCTACAGCTCCAACGACATATTCAACATAGCAAGAACCCTTCTGAGGCAGAAATACAACAACGAGGGTGTCAGGCTGCTTGGTCTTGTGCTCTCGAGCGTCTACGAGGGAGAGGATGTGGAGCAGCCGGAGCTGTTCGCAGAGAAGAAGGAAAAGGAAAGAAGGCTTGAAAAGGCCGTGCTGGAATTGAACAGGAAAGGCTCCCGCCTGATGAAGGCCAGAAGCCTAGAAGATCCCGAAATAAAGGACGACAAGGACTGAAAGGACTATCCTGTACACCCCGAACGGGGAAAAATCGTGATTCCTGACATAATCGACGAGCTTCCTGATCACGACAAGGGAAACAAGGAACGAGACCAAGGTGCCGACGCCCATCACGGTCCATTCGTACGTTGAGAAGCCGAAGCCGTGCTTGAGCAGCCTGAGGAGGGACGCCCCCGCCATGACAGGAAGGGCCATGAAGAACGAGAACCTTGCAGCAACGGTCCGGTCAAAGCCGAGCAGCATGCCGCCAAGTATCGTGGAGCCGCTGCGGCTCGTGCCAGGCACAAGGGCGAGCATCTGGAACAGTCCGAGTTTGAGGGCATCGGAATATCCGACGTCTCCGATGTCATGGATCCTGGTCGCAATCCTCACTTTTTTCTCGATTACGATATACAGGACACCATATACGAAGAGCGCCGCGGCTATGACAGGCCAGGTGGAAAGCTTTGAATCGATGTAGTCGTCCAGAAAAAGGCCGGCAACGGCCGCAGGTATTGTCGCTACCAGGACCTTCGCCCATAAGCCGAAGGTCCTGTTCCGTTCGAGCCTGTCGCGTTTGAACGGACTCAGGACATCCCAGTAAAGCACAAGCACGGCAAGGATCGAACCTAGCTGGACGACAACCCAGAAAACCGATTTGAACTCCTCGCTGCCAGAAAGCCTGACGAACTCGTCCGCAAGTATCATGTGCCCAGTGCTGCTGATCGGCAGCCATTCGGTTATTCCCTGGATTATTCCCAGTACAGCCGCTTTTAGAAATTCCATGCTTAAAATCTACCAGAGGGTGGAAACTTGAGCAAGAGGTGCCAATAGTTGTATATTGTCCACATGTTGAACGTCTGTCTTTTCGAACCGGAAATCCCGCAGAACACGGGAAACATCGCACGAACCTGTGCTGCGACGGGCGCCAGGCTGCACCTGGTCCATCCCCTCGGATTCGACATATCCGAGAAGGCGGTCCGCCATGCCGGTCTGGACTATTGGAAGGATGTCGACATCACCGAATGGGACAATGTCGGGACATTCATGGAAAAACACGGCGGGGACGGACTCTTTTTCTTTTCAACCAAAGGACAAAAAGTCTACAGTGATGTAGAATATCCAAAAGACGGGGACGTGTATCTCGTTTTCGGCAGGGAAAGCCGCGGAATCGACGAGGAGATTCTCGTCGGGCACAGGGATTCGGTGGTCCGTATCCCGATGCTCGGTGATACGAGAAGCCTGAACCTTTCCAACTCCGTTGCGATCGCCGTATACGAGGTGCTGAGGCAGTCCGGGTTCGAAGGATTCAGGCTTGGCGGACAGCTTCATCGTCTGAGCTGGGAGGAATGATGGTCAGGATCTCCATTATCGGGTGCGGCAACATGGGCTCTTCCATAGCCCTTGCGCTGGCAGGGAACAAAGATTACAAGGTGACTGTCTACGACAGTGTGGGAAGCAGGTGCGATGTCATGGGGACAGAGGCCGCGGAAAGCCTCGGACAGGCAAGGGACACGGCCGACGTGATCCTGATTGCCATAAAGCCCCAATACATCACAAAGGAATTTCTTTCCTCAATCAGGAAGGACGGGGCGGGATACATCTCGATAGCGGCAGGCATACCGCTTTCCCCTCTTCAGGAGAACCTCGGAACGGAAAACATAGCCCGTTTCATGCCGAACATGGCGGCAAAGGCGAAAAAGGCCGTGACAGCGGTCGCGTTCCCCCAAGGTGCAGAAGAAGGCTTCAGAAAGATGGCGATGGACATCGCCGGATCGTTCGGATCGGCATTCCAGATGGAAGAAAGCCAGTTCTCGGCCTTCATCGGCATTTCCGGCTCCCTGATAGCGTATGCGCTGGAATTCATCAACTCCTCCGCAATGGCGGGGGTCGGCGTGGGCATACCATACCAGATGGCATCGCAGATAGTGAAGGACACGCTGGTTTCCGCATGCTCGCTGTTGGATCTCACGGGAAAAAGCCCGGCGGACCTGATTCCGTCGATATGCTCAGCCTCCGGCACGACCATCGCGGCGATGGAGGCACTCGAGGAGAACGGATTCACAAACTCTTTGTACAAGGCGGTGAGAGCCGCGAGCGACAGATCTGAAGAATTAGAGGAAAATGCCAAGGAGAGACTCGGATGATTGATACTAAAGAACTGAAAAGCAGGTACGACGAAATAAGGAAGAACATCGAAAACCGCTATATGGACGTGGATCTGGATGCGATAATCGCACTCCAGGATGAGAGATACGGGGTCCTGCAGGAGACCGAGGCCCTTCGGGCTAAAAGGAACGAGACCGCATCCAGGATGAAGGGCAGGCTCGATCCCGAAACAAGAGCGGCATTGATAGAGGAAGGCAAGAACATAAAGACCGCGCTTGCCGAAAAGGAGGCCCGCCTCGCGGCTCTCGACCAGCAATTCACTGAAGCGGCCAGGACGATTCCGAACTACGCAAGTCCGGAGGCCCCCGTGGGCAAGGAGGACAAGGACAGCCTCGCGGTCAAATTCGTCGGACAGCCACCGAAGTTCGGCTTCAAGGCAAAGGACCATGTGGAGCTCGGAGAGGCGCTCGACCTGCTCGATTTCGACAGCGGGGCGAAGGTCAGCGGCCAGAAGTTCTATTATATCAAGAACAAGGCCGTGATCCTCCAGATGGCGCTCGAGCGCTATGCGATGGACATCGTCATCAGACATGGATTCACCCCGTTCATAACCCCAGACATCGCAAAGGAGGAGATCCTCAACGGAATCGGGTTCAATCCAAGGGGCGAGGAATCCAACATCTACACGATCGAAGGCACAGGCACATGCCTTGTCGGAACCGCAGAGATAACGCTGGGCGGCTATTATTCGAACATGATCCTCTCAAAGGACCAGCTTCCGATAAAGATGACCGGGCTCTCCCACTGCTTCCGCAGGGAGGCGGGAGGAGCCGGACAGTACTCAAAGGGGCTTTACCGCGTGCACCAGTTCTCAAAGCTCGAGATGTTCATCTACTGCACACCGGAGGAAAGCGAGAAATACCACAGGGAGATCCTTTCAATCGAGGAGGAGATCTTCGGAGGTCTCAAGATAGCCTACCGCATCGTCGACACCGCCACCGGTGATCTCGGCGCACCGGCATACAGGAAGTTCGACATCGAGGCATGGATGCCGGGAAGAGGCGTCGACGGTGAATACGGGGAGGTCACAAGCACCAGCAACTGCACGGACTACCAGGCACGCAGCCTGAATATCAGATACAGGGAGGACGACGGCAAGACAAGGTTCGTCCACATGCTGAACGGTACGGCGGTCGCCCTTTCGAGAGCGATGGTCGCCGTAATGGAGAACTACCAGAGGGAGGACGGCTCCATAGACATTCCGGAGGTCCTCGTGCCCTACTGCGGATTTGACAGGATTGAGAGATGACCAGCGCGCTTATAACCGATTTCTACGAGCTGACAATGGCCCAGGGATATTTTCTGAAGAAGCACAACCCGAGGGTCGTGTTCGACATGTTCTACAGGACCAACCCGTTCAACGGCGGATACATCGTTTTCACGGGGCTGGAGGAGCTTCTGACCAAGCTTGAGAACTTCCGTTTCAGCCAGGAGGACATAGACTACCTCGCAGGGCTCGGATCGTTCAAGAAGCCGTTCCTGGACTTCCTCCGGGACTACAGCTTCCACGGGGACATATACGCCTTCGACGAAGGAACACCCGCGTTTCCCGGCGAGCCCTTGATAAGGGTCGAGACCGATCTGATCGACGCTCAGATCATCGAATCGATACTCCTGAACACTGTGAACTTCCAATCCCTGATCGCCACAAAGGCCTCAAGGATGACGCTGGCGACGAAGGGCCACGGCGCAATCATGGAATTCGGTCTCAGAAGGGCCCAGGGGGAGGATGGCGCGCATTCGGCATCCAGAGCCTCGTTCATAGGCGGCACAAAGGTCACCAGCAACGCATATGCCGGAAAGAAATACGGAATCCCCGTAGCGGGGACGATGGCCCACTCATGGATAATGAGCTTCGACAGCGAGGTGGAGGCATTCAGGGCTTTCGCGGAGCTGTACCCAGACAACGCGGTGCTCCTGATAGACACGTACGACACCCTCGGAAGCGGTATCGACGCGGCTATCACGGTAGGCCTCGAGCAGAAGAAGAAGGGAAAGAGGATCGGAGTCAGGATCGACTCTGGCGACCTCTCGTACCTTCCGAAGGTGATCAGGCGCAGGCTTGACGAAGCCGGCCTCTCCGATGCCACGATAACCATCTCGAACGACCTGACAGAGGAGATCATCCTCAACCTCGTCAACGACAACGCGCCGATAGACAGCTGGGGAATCGGTACACATCTTGTCACAGGCGGCACCCAGAGCTCGCTGAACGGAGTGTACAAGCTTGCCGCAAAGGAGGAGGACGGAACATTCATCCCGACGCTCAAGGTCTCCAACAGCTACGAGAAGACCACAAACCCGGGAATAAAGCAGGTCTGGAGATTCTTCGACATGTACGGATCGGCCTTGGCCGACCTCATCACGCTTGCGGACGAGGATATCGAGATGGGAACGAACATTCCGTTCTACCATCCCTTCAGCACGCAGGACTTCTTCATGATGAAGAAGAACAGCTATGCGTGCTTCAAGCCGCTTCTTTCAAAGAAGATGGAGCAAGGCAGGAGGGTCCACCCGGAGGTCAACATCCACGAGATCCAGCGCAGGAGCATGGAGATGCTCACGGAGTTCGACAAGAGCTACAAGAGGCAGATAAACCCACACATCTACAAGGTGTCCCTCTCGAGCAGGCTGCGGGAGCTCAAGACAAAGCTCATAATGGAGACGAAATCCAAGGAGGACAGGAACGTCTGACAGAGGCGGGGCTTCGGCCCCGCTTTTCATTTGAAGATGTATCCCTCAAGCTCCCTGAAGCCGCCATGGGGGTAAATCCCGACATCCATGCCCGACGGGTTGATCAGGCAGTCGGTCAGCAGGAAGACATCCATGCCAAGACAAGATGCGACCATGTCCTCCGAGGTATCGTTGCCGACCATAAGGCAGTCGGAGGCACAAACATCCAGAAGCGAAAGGATATCCCTGTAATATTCAAGCGACGGCTTGGAGTGCCTCGCCTCCTCATATGTCGTGATACCGGCGAAATCATCCGGATCCAGCCCGGCCCATCTTATTCTGGCGAGCGTCGCGGCTCTCGGAAACACGGGATTGGTCGCAAGGAACAGGACGTATCCGGCGTCCTTGAGCCTTTTGACCAGCTTCGCCGCCATGGGGTTTCCATGGCATGCGGCAGAGGCCAGCCCGAACTCGTTCAAGTAGAAAGAATCGATCACGGGCATGTCGTCGTACACCTTCTGTCCGAAGACGGATGCGAAGCTGTCCCAGAACACGTCCATGTTGCACCTTTTTCCGTCGTTGGCGACCATGGCCGCCGTCCCGCTCCAAAGCGCGTCCACCAGCGCCGCAGGCTCATAGCCCAATGGTGCCAGCTTCCTGCACAAAAGGGAGAAGTATGTCCTTATGAAGACTTCCTGGTCCATCGGAAGGAGTGTCCCGTCGAGATCGAAAAGCACCGTATTCATGAGAACATGGTATGACAATCAGCGGTTCCTGTCACCACATCCTGCCCTTCTGAGCCTCAGCTCCAGCTTCTTTTCAGCCGCCCGGCGCCGCAGAAGCCCCGAGACATGCTCCGCCCTTGCCTTTTTGTCCATGCCTCCCAAGCCAGCAGGATCCGAGGCCTCAGCCATCACCTCCTCCAGATCCCCGAGGTCCAGGAGATACACGGCAACGGAGAAAAACGTCTTCCTCCTGCCGTCGTCGAAATCCCTGATGAGGGCAAGAAGCAGTTTCCTTTTTTCCTCCAGCTCCTCCAGATAGCCAGCAAGACCGATCGTGCGCATCCTTTCGACATCCCTCGTGCGGACGCCGTGAGGGATGAACGAATCGCATGAATCGAAGGAATCGAACAGCGGGCATGGGTACATGGGGCATTCGAAACAGAAGCAGGGATTTCCATGCTCCAGGCTGCAGCGCGCGATCCTGCAGCTCTGGTTGCCCTCCCCTCCGCCGCATCCCGGACAGTATCCGCCGATATTCATCGTGCATAGGGCGCAGTTGAGTCCGCACAGGGAGAACTGCGTCACGGGACGGGAGAAACCCTTCATGGCACCACCGTGCACACCGCGCACTCATGAAGCATGTATGAGCCGTCATTGAAATCCAGCACTTCCAAAAACGGAGAACCGTTTTGGTATACATACCGCTCCACGAGCGAGGGGGTGAAACAGAAGAGCCGCTCGTCCTCCAGCAGGCTGTACATTGAGAACGACGAGGGGAAGCATTGCCTATAACAGGCCATGAAATCCGGATGGTCCGCAGGACGACCGATGTTTTCACACACCCCCTCAATCTGCATGTTGTCGATGCAGAGCGCGCATGCGGGATTCGCCGCGATCTGTCCGTATTTCCTGAAATTCCTGCAGGTCTGGAAATAGAGGAGCTCCCCTATTCGCACGACGCTCATCATCCTTGACGACACCACGCCTTCAAAGCACGTGGAAAGGACCATGTGGCGGCATTGCCCGAAATCATTGAAAAAGCGCCGCGAGGCTTCAACGAAACAAACATCCACGACAGCCTCCGTCAGCAGCACTGCACGATCGTGACGACCCTGTCGAACCGGCGCATCAGGAGATCCTCCCTCCTGATGAAATAATAAAGCATGCCGCAGTCGCCCAGCATGAGGGAGAATCCGTCGCTCTCGACCATGTCCAGCTGGAAGAGCAGCTGCCAGTCATATACGGCCTGCCCGTTCGCCTTGCGCACAACTTCCGCAGGTATGCCCTTCCATCCGACGGTTGGTGCATATCCGTTGCTCAGAAGCTCGCAGGCCACGGGCATCGGATCCTGGATCACGGACGGCCAGCCTAGAAGCTGGGAACCGCATGAGGCAGACCCGATTCCGGCGGAGGAGCAGGCTTCCGCATATGAAGAAAAGTCCTGGTCAGGGAACATGAGGAAGAAATCCTCGGCGGAAGGCATGGAAACAAAGGAAGACGCATCTATCCCGAGCATTGGAAACCTCTGACAGCCGTCCAGATCGTCGGGATATTCCATCTCATGGATCGAGGTCTCATCACCGAACCAGAACACCCTTCCTCCTGACAGCTCCTCCGGGGAGATGCCCCAGGGCTGGTCCGTCATGTCGTAGAAGAACGACAGCACACCGGTTTGTGGCAGAAGACCGCTTTTATCCAGTGCGGGGAACATGCGGCAGTCGAACTGGGCCATGAAACATAGATGATGGAGATCCCCCCTCCTTCCCCTGCGCGAAGGCCAGGAGAAACCATCCGGGACATCGGGTCTTCCTCCGAACCGTGTCGCACCCGTGGCATGGACGGTCCTGTTACGTATGTCGAGCCCTATGGCAGGACGAAAGATGTCTGCATTCCTTCCCATCTTCCACCTCCTTACAACATCATAGCACGTACGGGACGGCATTCAAAAAAAACATCAGGACGGATTTCAGAATTCTTAAGATTTCTTCATGACGGATTAAGACGGTTTCCTGCTATCATGCATGAGGGTGCAGGAACCATTGAAACAGGACCGCGGCAGTTTGAAGAACCGATCATGGATCAGACTTATGCATTTGTTTTCCTTAATAGCAGCAGATAAGGGAATGCCGCGGTCTTTCATCTCCCATGAAAGCCTGTACCCCGGGAGGAGCCATCCTCCCTTTTTTCATCTACCCGCACCCATGGAAAAATTCTGCACGGTCACCCATGGTGTCGATCAGGACCTGATGCGGGATCCGGTGGGCACGGCCGTACCCCTACTCCTCCTTGCCGACCTTCCAGTTCTCCATCAGCGAAAAGAAGTCGGTCTTCTGGATTATTACCTGCTTCCTTTTTATCTCGTCGTTCAACAGGGGCTTGTCCACGTACGGCTTCCATTTCTCCACAACGTTCTTTCCCGCGATCCTTCTTATGCTCAGGGCCTTCGTGTAGAACCTGTTCATTCCCTCGCACGCGCTCCGGTCCTCGACAACAGTCATGCGCTGGGGGAACTGGACGGCAAGATTCCTGGTGGTGAATATCGAATAACCGAGAAGATAGCAGCGCAGTCCGAAATCGGCCATCTGGTAGAACTCTCCTGTTATCAGCTCGTCATAGGCCCTCAGCCTCTGGAAAAGAGCCCTGTCGTACAGTCCCATCCCCATCACGGGATAGAGGTTCTCCTCGAGCCCGGCATCGTCGATTCCGGGAGTGAAGCTCAGCGGATCGAAATCCCTGCCGCTGAGGTGCGGTGCACGGAGCGTCGGAAGGACCTCCGCCCCGCTGGAAATCATGACAGGCGTTATGAGGGCTGGATGATTCTTGCCCTGCATGACCTCCATCAGCTCCTGTCCCTGGTATCCGATGAGCACCGTATCGGTCCTGAGCACGAGAAAATACGTGGTGTAGCATTCGTCCGCGAATGCATTTATGTACTCTCCCGTGGTCGTCGGGTTCTTGAAAAGGATGAAAGTGACCTCGGGGTACCTCTCCATGAGGTCCATCTCCTCGGCCCTCTCCTGAGTCGTGACCAGATGAAGGCAGAAATTCATGTTCTCCCTGAACCAGTCCAGGGATGAGATGAGATCCTCCTTTCCAGACACGTCAAGCAGCCCGATTGCAAGCTGCACCTGCCGGTACAGTGATGAGATCTTCATCTCCAGATCCTGTTTTCTATGTATGGTCCTGTAATCAGACATCATGCTCCACGGGGCTTGTGTCTTCCGGTCTGAAGACAACATCCCTCCTACCTTTTCCCAAAATAGAGTCTATATCGCAGCTCCTGTGACCGATGAGAGCCTTGAGTTCGGTTGAATTGAAATTCGGCACCGCTTTTAATAAACCTGTTCCCGCCCTGTTTGTTACAAGAACGACCTCCCCCTTCTCGAACGTACCCTTTATCTCGACGATGCCCGAGGGAAGAAGCGACTTGTGGTTGCCGAGGGCAATGGCTGCCCCGTCGTCGACGACAATCACAGCCTCGGTGGATGTGTTCATGATCCACCTCTCCCTCTGGCTCAGCCGTCTGTCGGGAAGGATGTACGAGCCAAGCTCCTCGCCGGACATTATCCGGACAAGGGAGTCCTCCTCGTACCCGGAGGCGATCACGGTGCCACATCCGCCATCCTTCGCGATCTGCGCGGCAAGGAGCTTCGTCCGCATCCCGCCTGTGGAGAACATGGAACCCTTTCCTCTGGCATACGAGAAAATCTCCGGAGTCAGCTTCTCTATCGTGCGGAGCATGACGACGTTCCTGTCCTTCTTGGGATTACCCGTATAAACCCCGTCGATGTCCGTAAGCAGGATGAGGAGTCCCGCATCTATCTTGGAGGCGACGAGGGCGCTCATCCTGTCGTTGTCGCCGAAGACGTTGCCTATCTCGCTCGTGGAGACGACGTCGTTCTCGTTGAACACGGGGACGACACCAAGGGCGAGCAAGGTCGAAACGCTGGACCTGAGGTTGTTGTAGCTCTTGCGGTTGTTGAGGACGCTCCTGGTTATCAGGACCTGTGCGCAGAGCAGGTTGTGTTTGGAGAACTCCCTCTGGTATGCGCTCATCAGGACAGGCTGTCCGATGGCGGCGCACGCCTGGCGCATGGCTATATGCACCACGGGCGAGAAATGCCGGAGCTGCTTCGCCCCCATGCCTATGGCACCGGATGAGACGAGGATCACCTGTATGCCCCGGTTCTTCAGTTCCGCAATCTGCCTTGCGATATCGCCTATGCGTTCCTCGTCGATGCCATCATCACTTGTCAGCAGGTTCGTACCGACCTTGATGACCACCCTCTTGATATTGGAAAAGTCCCTCATAGGATATCCTTGTGCTTGAACTTCCTGCCGTTCTTACCAGAATACTCGGCAACGGTCTCCCCATGCCCGGTCAAAAGCCACTTGCTGCTCATGAGTCCGGAAAGGCCGACAGGGCCGCGGGCATGTATCTTTCCCGTGGAGATTCCGACCTCGGCACCGAGACCGAATCTGAATCCGTCCGCAAAACGTGTCGAGCAGTTGCAGAAGACATCGGCGCTGTCGACCATGTTGAAGAACCTGTCGCGGGCCTCATCATCCCCGGTGATTATGCAGTCCGTATGTCCTGATCCGTGCGCCATGATGTGCGCGATTGCCTCGTCAAGCGAATCCACGACCTTGACCGCAAGCTCGAGGGCCAGGAACTCCGTATCAAAATCCTTCTCCTCCGCCTTCAGGCAGTCAATGATGCTTCCGGTTCTCTCATCGCCGTGGATCAGGACGCCATAGGGCTTCAAGGCCTTTGCGAAAGGAGGAAGGAATCTCTCCGCGATACCGCTGTCGACCAAGACGGTCTCGACCGCATTGCAGGCCGCGGGATACTGGACCTTCGAATCCACCGCAACCTTGACAGCAAGATCGACATCCGCACTCTTGTCGACATAGATGGAGCAGAGCCCGTCCGCGTGGCCAAGCACGGGAATGTCGGTATTCTCCATGACATGGCGCACGAACGCATTGGAGCCACGGGGGATAACCAGATCGATATAGTCGTCCTTCCTGAGTATCGCATCCACATCCCCGTGGCTCTCGATCTGGAGCAGCCAGCCGTTTCCGACGGCAGATCCATCCAAAGCGTTCTTGATGACCTTGACCAGGGCCCTGTTGGAGCATGCCGCCTCGCTTCCGCCTTTCAACACGATTGCGTTGCCGCTCTTGAGTGCGAGTCCGGCCATCTGGACAAGCGCATCGGGCCTGGCCTCGAATATCATCGCTATCGTCCCGATCGGGAAGCTCCTCCGCTCCAATATGAAACCGTCGTCGAGCATCCTCTTTTCCAATGTCCTGGAAACGGGATCGGGAAGGCCCACAAGATCCTTGAGACCGTTCACGACGGATTCGAGCTTGTCCTCCGTGAATGCCAGACGATGGAGCATCTGGTCGGAAAGCCTGCCCGCCGATGCATTCAGGTCCCTTCGGTTCTCCTGGAAAAGGTACTCCTTCTCCCTCTCAAGCGCATCGGCCACAAGCATCAATGCCGCATTCCTGTCCCCGAGGGACGACGAGGATAGGACAAGCCTGCTTTTTCTCAACAGCTCCAGCTGGACATCCAATGTATCTGAAACACTCATAATCCCACCATTTTTATGGCATTATAATTCTTTACGCATCCGCGGGCAACATCACATGGCGCCGCAGGACGGGACAAAGTCATTTTCCAATTGTTTTTTTGTACGCGTCGACGGCCTCGAGCACACCTCCGGCTATGGCCATGGCCTTGTCCGACACGGTTTGGAAGCTGGCTTCCGCTCCTCGAGGATCTATGTCGGCGATCTTCAATCCCTCCTCCACCTCGAGATGGTCGCGTATGAGGCCCCTCAGCATTCCGGGAATGCCGGCACGCACGGCGACATCCCCCACATGGCATATCACATCGCCCTTTCCGACAATGTCGCCGATCTTTTTGTCATGGCGCACCACGCCGGAAGCGGGGCTGTGCACCACGCGCTCCCTTCCGTATCCCATTATGAGACCGGGGATGCCGGTGTTGCTCTCCGCGCTGCCGACCCTGATGATGCGTCCCAGATCATGCCCACGACGTGTCTCGATCACGACATCGACATCCTCCGGGGCCGAAAAGCCCGGACCAAGGGCTATCGTCAGCCCGGCCATTCCCCTGCGGGTTCCGAGATTCCTTTTCGCCATTATTGCATCGACCAGCGCAAGCGGTCTGATGGACGAGAGTATCGATGCATCGGGATCCACCAGGACGGGGACGGCCCCGTCGTCCAGGATCCTCCAGATCTCGGCAGGATCTCCGGCAAGACGGGCTTCAAGCCCCTCCACCACGGCCCTTCCGTCATATACGGCCTCGGCAAAGGAGACAGTACGCCTTATCACGAGCGGTTTTCCGCACTCGAGCGCGATCACCCTGTACCCGGCACGTGACAGGCGGAGTATGACACCGCTGGCGAGATCCCCCGCCCCGCGGACAACGACGACATTGTCCAGATACGAGGAACAGCGGGAGGCATCGGCATTGTTGAACGCGGCCAGAAGCTCCGAGCATACGGAAATGGCTATCTCCTCAGGACTCTCCCCGCCGAGATCCAGGCCCAGTGGGGAATGAATGCGCATGTCGTAGTTCCTGTCGGTCCCGCGCGAACCCATTATGCCTATGAAGAACACGGGGGTGTCCTTGATGCGGGAATAAATCTCCCCGGCCTCCCTGGGATTGAAAATCAGCACGGCCGTATGTCCGTCAAGCACGATGCCATCGTCGAGATCGTCCGAAAATGTGATCCCGTCGCACTCCTCGTGTCCGTCCTGCTTGCCGATCACGACTACCTCGAACGACAGGTATGACAGAATTCTGGCGGTGTTCAGGCCTACATGCCCGGCACCGAATATCACAGCCCTTCTTTCCTTTCTGACAACATCGATCAAAATCCTTACCCTCCCTCCGGCCTCGTTGGGGATCTCGGTCTCGAGATTCGAGCCGAGCCTTATCCTTTCCTGTGCGAGCACAACGGCCTCATGCTCGAGCCTGCCGCCACCTATCGTCCCTTCCTCACGCCCGAGCAGCGAGACGACCATCCTCCCTGTCCTGCGGCTGGTACGCCCATGGGTGGATATTATGGAGACGACGGAGAACGCCGCGTTCCTTTCAAGGAGGCTTTCAAGCTTCTCATATCTTGGCATAGATCAAATCCTTTTGCTCCGAGCAGAAGACCACGGGATACGGGATGTCGAGAGAGGAGAACTGGGCAAGACCATTTTCATCCAGTGTCTCTGATGCGTTGACCAGGACGACGCCCGGCAGGCCGGCCATTCCCTTCAGCACCGCATCCGGGTCCTTGAAATACCTTTCGAGATATCGCCTGTCGACAACCTCCTCCGATTCCTCGCCGAACACGACCGAGCATGCCTTGTTGAAAAGGGCGGGATACCCCATGACGGCGATCACGGCGGTCGTCCTTTCATGGATGACCGGATCCCGGGACGAATGGATCTTCATCGGCAACCCCCTGGAACCGTCGGCCTCGCAGAGTATGCAGTCGAACCGGCCGGCAAGGATCTCAAGCACCTCGTCCCTGGGTGCGAAGGCCTTCTTGACATCCATGCTCCTGCCCTCCGCGTAGAAGACCATCCTGTTCTTAACGACCTCGTGCGAAAGAATCGCAACCTCGTCCTGGATGACGGCATCGGCCCCGTAATCGTGGTATAGTGGGGCCTGGACCCTCGTTGTCGTCGTGAGCAGGACCGAATACCCCCTGTTCCTCAGATGAAGCCCGAACGAGGAAAGGAGCGTGGTCTTGCCGCCGCCCCCGGTGACGGAGATGAAATTGCTCCGTCCGGGCCTTATCAGCATCTCTTCAAGTTTCTTATAAAGCATCAATCGAGATTATACATTGTTTTCAATCCGATTGAACCTTTTTATTGCAAATTACCATTCGCACATGATTCAATTGAAGCATGGAGATCACAAGGAAGAAAATCTGGTGTTATGCCACGGGACAGTTCGGCTGGGCCATGCTTTCGGGCATGATCTCAAACTGGCTGGTGTACTTCTATCAGCCGTCCGAGGAGATGGTCGGACAAGGGCACAGGCTGTTCATAGCCCAGGGGCTTGTCATACTGGGGATTGCGACAGCCGTCGGTGCGATAACCGCGGCAAGCAGGATTTTCGATGCGGTGACCGACCCTCTGGTGGCGGGTCTGTCGGACAGGCTCAAACACAGGGATGGAAGGAGGATACCGTTTCTGAAATGGTCCGCGATACCCCTGGCGCTGTCGACCGTGGCCGTGTTCATCTCCCCGGTTGACAGTGTGAGCTCCATCAACGCCATATTCCTTCTTGCAGCACTGCTCTGCCACTATTTCGCAATAACCTGCTACTGCACGCCGTTCAACGCGCTTATCCCGGAGCTCGGGCATACGGACAGGCAGAGGCTGGACATATCCACGGCAATCAGCCTCACCTTCATCCTCGGCACTGCGACTGCATACGCGGCCCCCGTGATATGGGGCGCCCTTGAAAAAGCGGGGATCGAAAGGATTCCTGCAATGCGCCTGACGTTCGCCATGCTCTCTTTAATAGCGTCCGTCTGCCTGCTGGTACCGGTTTTCACCATCAGGGAAAAGGACTACGTCACGGAAACGAAAAGCGATCCCTCCTCCATCTCGTCCCTTGTGGCGACATACAGGAACAGGGACTTCAGGCTGTTCGTGTTTTCGGACATCGCGTACTGGATCGCGATCACGATGTTCCAGACCGGTCTGTCGTTCTTCGTGACGGCACTGCTCGGCCTGAACGAGTCGATGACAACGGTGTTCTTCGTTTTCATGACCGCGCTTTCGCTCCTCTTCTACATCCCGATCAACCGGATCGCATACAGGATCGGCAAGAAAAAACCGATATGCATAGGATTTGCGCTATTCTTATGCGCATACCTCTTCACGTCCGTGCTCGGCAGGCTCGGGATTCCCAAAATGGCGCAGGGCTTCATCCTGTCGTTCATAGCCTCCGGGGCGATGGCGATCTTCGGAATACTCCCGCAGGCCGTGGTGGCCGACATAGCCAGGGCGGACAGCAGGAGGACAGGGATAAACCGCGAGGGGATGTTCTTCGCATCGAGGACCTTTGCGTTCAAGCTCGGGCAGTCGGTGTCGATGCTGCTGTTCACGTCGATCTCGACCTCGTCAGGATACAGGGCGGTCGCGATCGCCTCCGGCTTCTTCTGTCTGGCAGGAATGGTGCTTTTCCTTTTCTACAATGAAAAGAAGATCCTTTTGGAGATCGGGGAGGAAAAATGAGCTTCTCAAGATACATGGATGAGGAAATCGAGCCCTACATTGAGGAAAGGGCACGGGTCATGGACATCGATGGCATAAACGCCCGGTGCTACACCGCCGACCGCCAGAGGGCATCCATGCTCGTCGTACATGGATTCAGCGAAGGGATGTACAAGTACAGGGAGATAATATTCAATTTCCTGAAGATGGGCATGGGATGCACCATCTTCGAGTTCCCCGGACACGGAAAAAGCCGGGGCGGCATGACGGACAGGATACATACGGAGGATTTCCAAGAATATGTGGATACGATCAAAAAGGTCTCGTCCATGATGCAGGACGAGGGGCCGCGGTTCATCTTCGCCCACTCCATGGGAGGCTGTGCTGCCGCCCTGTATCTCGAGGAGAACCCCTCGTCCCCGTTTGAGAAGGCCGTCCTCTCCTCCCCCATGCTCAAGATAAACACGCACGGGGTGGGCGAAAACGCGGCCCTGAGGCTGTCTGACATAATGGTACGCTACCACAGGAAGGACAACTTCGTGTTCGGACAGGGGGTCTGGGAAAAGACCAACGACACGTTCCAGAGCTCGGCCGGCGCCGACAGGGGAAGATTCGAGGAGAACCTGTCATACAGGACGTCCCATCCCGAATACCAGAAATCCGGAGCGACATGGAAATGGCTCAACGAGGGGATCAAGGCCAGCAGAAAAGCCCGCAGCAACTTCGGCAAGATAGGCATTCCGGTCCTGCTCCTGCGCGCAGAGGACGACAGCTATGTGGACAAGGATGTTTTCGAACTTCTCGAAAATCCGCATCTGGAGATCGCGGACATCCCTCTCTCGAGGCACGAATGCCTGAACAGCAGCAGGGAGACAAACGACGCCTCATACCGTCTGATAAGGGATTTTCTCCTTCCGCCGTCCGGTGGATCGGTTGACTAAACGCATCACTGGAAATAAGATATTAGCCGTTTGTGGACGGTATGGAAAAAATATTCAAAGCCACGGCCGTGGCATTAATCCTTATTTTTGCGGTTTCCTGTGATTTCTTCTTTTCCGAACCCGCGATGCCCGTCATAGCGGACGGCGACTACATGCATACGGACGGCAGCGGGAACAGGCATGTCATCCAGATCACGGGAAAGGACAGCTACAACTACTATTCGGACGCAGAAGGAAGCACGATCAGGCTTGTCAGGGGTGGCCTGCGCTACAGCCTTGGATCAGACTACAGGATAACCTTCTACCATGAGAGCGGATATCCGGAGAAGGAGACCTTCGTCCTTGCTTTCACTGACGACGGATTCTCGCTTTCCGACGGAAGCGGTGCCACATACGTTTTTTCAAACAGCATAGGCACGATGGACATCCCCATCGGCACATGGCAGGATGATTCGGGATGCGTGCTTTTCATAACACTCGATGATGGGAAGCCGCATTTCATATACTCCAGGGCCTGGAACGACAACACCGGGGGGCTCATGATGTTCGAGACGGTCGGATCGACCGTCACGTTCCAGGATGCCTCGGGAAGCCTGTACGGCCCTTACCCGCTTGAAATCGGGGAAGGCTCGATCACAGTGGACGGCAGGGTCTTCGCAAAATCCGCATCCATCATCTTCCCGTCAAGCTACCAGTGGGTGGCTGATGACGGCTTCAAGGAAAAATGGACGTTCCTCGAAACCGGCATGCTGGAGACGACAAAGAACGGGATTACCGGGACAGTGGAGTTCACGCCCGTCGGAAGGGACACCGTCATGGTGGATGGAACCGAATTCACCATCTCCGAAAGCGGCGGACTCGTCTCAGAGGACAAAGTGCTCTCCCCCTACATTCCGGAATTTTCAACCATTCCTCCCGAGTGTGCGTTTTATTACAGCTACAGCGGGGAAAACGGGTACGAGACATCCGTAAGCTTCTCCTCCGGTGAAATCAGGATCATGAGAAACGGCCAGGAGGAAACAAGGGGCTTCAGGCTCGAGGAGCCCTACCTCCTCGTCTCAGGGGATGATGTCACCAAGGATTTCAACCGGGACCAGGCGGACGGGGAGCTTTCCCTGGTGCTCGACGGGACAGAGGCAGAATTCAGGAAAAATCCCCGGAAAGAGGACAGGATGTTCTGCTCCGACGGCTTTGCGGCGTTTGCAAAAACCAAAGCGGGCCGGGCATGCGGCTATGTCTTGGCCGGTTTCGAGGACGGGATGGAGAAGACTGAGCTCCAAATCCCATCATTCCTATGTGGTCTTCCGGTTGTCGCAATTGACGACGGGGCATTTGCAAACAAGGGGATAACAAGCCTTTCCTTTGAAGAAAACGAGGCTCTGGAGATAGGAGAGGAAGCCTTCATGTCCAACATGATCGAAAGTCTCGGGATACCCTCGTTCGTGACAGGAATCGGAAAGGATGCGTTCAGGGACAACAGGATATCGGTCATAGTCAACCATGGCGGCATCGCAATCGGCGGCGACATCATTTCAGGAAACCCGATATATGAAAATCCGACCGACGGGATTTTCAGCTATGGAAGAAAGGACGACGGGACGCTGGAGCTGACGGGAATACTCCAGCAGGACGGCGGCATGCTTGAGATTCCCGCAAGTCAGGACGGAACAAGGATCACAAGCATAAGGGACGGACTCTTCAGAGGCACATTGTACAGCGGTATAACGATCGAGGAAGGGGGTGTCGAAGCAATAGGTGCCTACACCTTCGCCGACATGCCGAACCTCGGGAAGGATTCGGAGGTATCGGTTCCGGAGAATGTGGAAGTGCATCCACTGGCATTCCAGAACACGGAATACGACAAATATTCCAACCTCATGGACGACAACCTTGCATACGACAGGATCGTCACAGACGACGGCTTTGCATATGTGGTGACAGGATCGGGGAATGCCGGATTGGAAGAACTTGTCATACCCTCCCTTTTCAAGGGAAAGGCCGTACTTGGCATAGCAGAGTGTGCGTTCAAGGGAATGACCGGCCTGGATTCCGTGGTTTTTGAAGACGGATCGCAAGTCAGTAAGATAGGTGCCTCCGCATTCGAGTGCACGGGAATCAAGGAGCTCGACCTCCCCGCCGGAATCATGGAAATCGGCGATTGCGCGTTCAGCAGATCCGGACTGGAGAGAATCACGATCGCAGGCAATCCGTTCGATCCGCTTGGGAGCGATATCGTCATGGAAGGGGATTCGTTCGCCTTCACAGCGTTCGAGAGGACATGCATACTCAAGGACGCAGGTCCGTTCTCGTTCACTCGCAACGATGATGGGAGGATCGGGGTATCCGGATCGGAAGGCTGCGACGAGGCATGCACCGCGATCGAGCTTCCTCAGGCGATCTTCGGCGGAAGGCTCGAGGTGGAATGCATAAACGACGGGGCATTCACCAATCTTGCGGATATGAAATCCCTCGTCATCCCCTCCTCTTACACACGTTTCGGCAAAGGAGCGTTCGCAGGCTCGAGTCCGGAAAACCTGACCGTGCACAACAAGGATCTCGTCATACCGGAGGGCTTCATGCCGGCAACAGTGACATACGGCGACAATTACGGTGATGTCATATACGTCTCAAGCGGGTACAACGATGCGACCCACCAGTACGGGACATGTCTGGCCGCGGCATACACCATATGGCCGGATGCATACGGGACAGACGGATATCTCATGATACCGGAAAGCGTGAACGGAATGACGGTTGTCGGTTTTTACACCGGAAACGAGTTCGAATATCCCTTGAACATCAACAAGCAGGGACTTGGAGGGCTCAATATAAAAAGCGGAGCCTTCCATATTCCGGACGATTATTTCAACGGACACAACATCTCAAAACTGATCCTTGCCGACGGCGTCACCATCGGACACAGGTCGTTTGCAAATAATCAGAATCTCGAATTCATCAACCTGACGGAGGAAGGGACCATCGTCTGGCTTGAAAAAAACAGAGAAGGCTTGCAGACCGACTCCTTCGAGGATTCCCCTGTTTCAGAATATTTATGACGGTTTTTCCGGAATAGTTTGCCTTGAAAAGCTTTTTCATGTGATCAATTCGTTATGCTTCATGAAATAATGTATTAGACAAGGCAAACTGGAAACTGTTGCAAACAGACATCTTATTCCGTAAAATCATCAACATGGACAAAAATGACAGGAGAAGCCACATAATACAGCGCAACTCGCTCATAGGACTTGCATGCAACGCCGTTCTGGTCGTTGCGAAAGCCCTTGTCGGACTCGCCTCCGGGTCGGTTGCCGTTATTTTTGATGCGTTCAACAACGCCTCGGACATGCTTTCCAGCCTTGTCACCATGCTCGGCTACAGACTCTCCAAGAGAAAGCCCACCCACTCCCACCCTCTCGGGTTCGGAAGGATAGAATACATATCGGCGCTCCTGGTTTCGTTCATCGTGCTTTTTGCCGGACTGAACTTCCTGAAGGTCAGCATCGAGAAGATATTCTCACCGGCAGAGGTCTTTGCAAGCCCGCTCATGATCCTGATCCTGTCGTCCACCATACTGATCAAGATCTTTCTTTGGCGTCTGAACAGGAAGAACGGGATCGAGGTCGACAGCGATGCCCTCAAGATCAGCGGCACCGACGCGCTTTCGGATGCGCTCTCTTCCAGCGTCACGGTGCTTGCCGTCATACTCTCATCGTTCACAAGCCTCAACGTGGATGCGTATGCCGGTCTTTTCGTGTCAATGTTCGTCCTTTACGCAGGCACCCGTGCCGTGCTCGAAACCGTTTCCGCGATAGTCGGGGAACGTCCGGCGAAGGAGACCGTCCGGCAGATAAGGGATGTCATCTCAAAGCATCCTCCGCTCAAGGGCGGCTACGAGATACAGATCCACAACTACGGTCCTTCCCGAAGCATCGGTACTATAAACGTGGAGGTGCCCGCAGCAGCGAAGGGAGAGGAGATATTCGATGCCATGACAGAAGCCCAGAACGAGATAATGAAGACCCTGGGAATCTATTTCACCTTCGGGATGTATGCGGTCAACGACTCCAACCCGACCGTCCTTCTGATGAAGAGCGAGGTGATGAAGGTGTTGAAATCCGTGGAGGACGACATAATCGAGATACACGCTTTCCATGTGCATTTCGAAGACTCCAGGGTGCATTTCGATGTTGTCGTCGGCTTCTCCGTCAGGGATCTGGCAAAATTCCGCAACGATGCGCAGAGCGCTCTCGAAAGGGAATTTCCTACATATTCCTTCCAGTTCAACATTGATCCCGATTATTCCTGAAGTCCCATTGCATTTTTGAAAATATAATGTAAAATAGTCGTAGTTTCAAAAGGATTCCACGATGGACAGGCTCAACAAGAAGAATGCGGTTTTTGTTTTCATACTCATTTTCATACTATCGATCCTGTTCTCGTTTTCGGTAGGACGTTATGCCATCAGCCCGTCGGATCTCGTCAAGATACTTCTTTCCAAGGTTGTCGGCATCGAGCGTACATGGACAAGCCAGGCCGAGACGATAGTGTTCAGGATCAGACTTCCCAGACTTTATCTGTCATCGCTGATCGGAGCCGGCCTCGCCCTCTCGGGTCTCGTGATGCAGACGGTCTTCAAGAACCCCCTTGTGAGTCCTGACGTGCTCGGGACATCGTCGGGGGCTGCATTCGGAGCCTCTCTTGCGCTCCTGTACAACGCGAACTATCTGGGGGTGTCTCTTTCCGCATTCTTTTTCGGCCTTGCCGCCGTTTTCCTGGTGATGCTGATGGTCAGGCACATAAGATACAACCAGATGCTTGCCCTTGTGCTCGGGGGAATCATGATAAGCAGCCTCTTCTCATCATCCACGAGTTTCGTGAAGCTGGTGGCGGATACGGAGAACACCCTGCCGTCGATAACCTACTGGCTGATGGGCTCGTTGTCGACGTACAGGAACTCCGACCTGTATCTGCTGACCGGCGCGTCACTGGTTGCCTTCATACCACTTCTGCTGCTTTCCTGGAGGATCAACCTCCTGAGCCTCGAGGAGGAGGAGGCCGTGTCGCTCGGACTTGATACCGGAAGGCTCAGACTGATATGCATCCTCTCCTCCACCCTGCTCACATCGGCCGCAGTGGCTGTTTCGGGACAGATCGGCTGGATCGGACTTGTCATACCACATTTCACAAGGATGATGGTGGGCAACGACACAAGGACGACCATTCCTCTGTCGATGCTTCTCGGCGCCTCGTTCCTCACGATAGTAGACACGATCAGCAGGATAGCAACCACCACGGAAATACCTTTGGGAATCCTCACCAGCTTCGTCGGCGCACCGTTCTTTTTGTTCTTGATATCGAGGGAGGCGAAGAAACATGAGGCTTGAGGCCAGGGACCTTGAATTCTGCTACAGGCGTGGCCGTCCGGTGATAAGCGGAGTGTCATTCAGAATAGACGGAGGAGAGACGGTCGCGCTTCTGGGGCGCAACGGGGCAGGCAAGACCACATTGTTCCGCCTGATGCTCGGGATATTGAAAAGCAGCAGAGGACAGCTCCTGATCGACGGCAGGCCGATGGAGGAGCTCTGCAGGAACGACATCGCACAATACATCTCATACATCCCGCAGATGACAAGACAGGAGTTCAACTACACGGTGCTGGAGACCGTGCTGATGGGTGCGGCACACTACATTCCCAGGTTCAGCGCCCCCGGAGCTGGTGAGCGCGAAAAGGCGCTTGAGATACTTGGACGGTTCGGATTCGGGCATCTGGCGTCCAGAAACATCGCAGAGCTGTCGGGAGGGGAACGCCAGATGGTCCTGATAGCGCGCGCCCTCATGCAGGACACTTCGTTCATAATCCTTGACGAGCCTACTGCGAGCCTGGACTACGGGAACCAGATCCTCGTGCTCGAGACGCTCGAGATGCTCAGGGGAAAAGGGGTCGGTCTGCTTTTCTCGACCCACAACCCCGAACAGGCGCTGATGTATGCGACCAGGATCCTTTTGATGGACAACAACTCGATAGTCTTTTCAGGAAGCAGGGAGGAGCTGGTCGACGCGCACCTTCTCGAGGGACTTTACGGTAGAAAGCTGTTCGTCGACCTCGTGGACACGGGGAAGAACAGGAGATACATATGCATACCGGAATGAATGGTTTCTGGACAAGCGAAAGGATCGGGTATTACGACAGGGCGGCGAAGGACACATCGTTCCACCGCTTCCTAGCCTCGGAGATTGAAAAGCACATATCCAGGGGCGACAGGATCATCGAGCTCGGAGCCGGCCTGGGATATGTCACGGAGATATTGTGGCGGAGCGGGTATGACATAAAGGGATATGACAACTGCCAGGCCGCGGTGGAAAGCGCCAACAGGCGCGCAGGAACGGATCTCGTCGCATATGCAGATGCGGATGACATCAGGGAAGGTGCGGATGTGCTGCTGATGCTCTTTTTCGGAAACATGTCCTGCGTGGAGGGCGTACGCCGGTACACTGCCCTTGCCAAGAAAACGATATACGTCATCAGCGCCCATTCCGGCTACCGGTGGTCCGACAGGAAGGACCGCAGCGCAGAGGTCGGGCTTGCTCTGGAGAAAGCAGGGGCAACATACGGGAAAAAGGTTCTTTTCCACGAGTTCAACCAACCGTTGGAAAGCATGGACGATGCCGCAAGGTTCTTCAAAACCAGCTACAACAGCACGAAGATACCTTTCCTGGAGCGGAGCACCGACGAGGATCATCCGCTTCTTTTCCGCAACAGGAAGAAGATGTACATGTATTTGATCGAAAGGAGAATACAAGAATGAAGAGAATCACAATCGTACTGATTGCCGCGCTTCTGGCGCTGTCCCCGGTTTTTGCGCAGGGGACAAAGGAACAGGCGGCAAAGGATACCCGGGCAGTCCCGGAAGCGCCTACGACGTTCACCGACTCGCTCGGAAGGACGCATTCGTTTGAAAATGGGATAACACGCATCGCACCGTCGGGGAACCTCGCACAGATGATAATCGCGACTGTCGCGCCGGAAAAGATGGTAGGACTTTCGTCGACGATCAACGACAAGGCTATGTTCTACATGCCGGAAAGCATGAAGGAGCTTCCGCAGTTCGGGACGTTCTACGGGAAAAAGGCCAACCTGAACAAGGAGGCCCTCATCCTTGCAGACCCCGAGGTCGTGATCGACATGGGCGAGATAAAGGACGGGATAGATACGGATCTGGACGTTCTCGAGGACCAGATAGGCATATCTGTCGTATTCATCGAATCCTATCTCACGAATTCCGCACAGGCATACCGCAATCTCGGAAAGCTCATAGGAGAGGAGGAGAAGACGGAGGAACTGGCCTCATATTCAGAAAGGGCCCTCAAGAAGGCGGAGGATGCAAAAAAACTGATAGCAAATCCGGTGAGGGTGTACTATTCATCCGCTCCCGACGGACTGGACGGAATCCCGACAGGCAATTTCCATGGTGAGGTGATAGAGCTCATAGGTGCGGAAAACGTTGTGCCCTCCACCTACTCCGGCGGCGGGAACATCATCTCTCTCGAGCAGCTCTTTTTGTGGGATCCGGACGTGATACTGCTTGCCGAGGAGGATGCGTACAGGACAGCCACCACGGATTCCAGATGGGCGGAGCTTTCCGCAGTCAGGAACGGACAGGTGCATCTGATCCCGTCGGGTCCCTATTCCTTCATAGACACGCCCCCCGGGGTGAACAGGATCATTGGGATATACTGGCTGGGAAGCCTTCTCTACCCCGAGCTGTATTCGGATATCGACATCGAGGACGAGGTAAGGACATTCTACAGCCTGTTCTACAACTACGAGCTAACCGACCAAGAGCTTGAAAAGCTGCTTGACACGAGGCCGTGAAGACGTCGGGCCGGGTTTTTCCCGGCCCTTTTCCATCCGGCCTGAAACGGGTAAGATTCAGGTATGGACAGACTATCATTGACATTCGCAATGCTGATCGGGTTCTTCGCGACATCCCTTGGATCGGCACTCGTATTCCTATTCAAGAATGAGATCAAGGAAAGGACCCAGACCCTTTTTCTTGGCTTCGCCTCCGGAATCATGGTCGCAGCCTCCGTGTGGTCGCTCATCATTCCCGCCATAGAACAGTCGGAGCATCTGGGAAAACTTTCCTTCGTCCCTGCTGCATCAGGTTTCCTGCTGGGAGGATTATTTCTGATCCTGATCGACCACATCGTACCACACATGCACAGGAACGGCGAGGAGGAAGGTCCTAAAAGCACGCTCAGGAAATCAACCAGGCTTTTTTTGGCAGTGACCATCCACAACATCCCCGAGGGGCTTGCGGTCGGCTTTGCGCTTGGAGCCGCGGCATCCGACAACCCCACGGTGTCATTCATCTCCGCACTCGGGCTTGCAATAGGAATCGCGATACAGAACTTCCCCGAGGGAGCCGCGGTCAGCCTGCCCATGAGAAACAGCATGTCCAGGACGCAGGCCTTCGCATATGGAACATTCAGCGGGGCCGTGGAGCCCGTCTCCGCCCTGGTCGGCTTTTTTCTTGCGAACCATCTTACAGCACTCCAGCCGTACCTGCTGTCCTTCAGCGCCGGAGCCATGATATTCGTCGTCGCGGAGGACCTCATCCCGGACAGCAAGCTCGAGGAACACCCGCATGCCGGAGCCGTCTCCACGATGCTCGGCTTCGTAGTCATGATGATACTGGACGTGGCGCTGGGCTGAAAAAAAATCCCAGGACACAGGTCCTGGGAAACATTATTATGGAAGGAGAGTCATTTGATCCTCTTCACTTCTGCCTCAAGAAGCTCGGTAAGCTTCTTGGAAGGATCCTTGAACTTGGCAAGGAAGATCATCGCCGCGATGATGTACGGCTTGAAGCTTGCTTCCTTGTAAAGCGGTACGAGATAGCGGTCGAACACGGAAGCCTCGACCTCGCCTTCCTTGCAGGAGACGCCGGATATATCGGCAGGCAGACAATGCATGTAAAGCGCCTTGCCGTCCTTGGTGGTCTTCATGAGCTCCTCGGTGCATGTCCAGTCCTTGAACTTTGCGTTGTTGGCGAGACATCTCTTCTCAAGCTCCTTGAGCTCGTCGAACCTGCCTTCCTCGACAAGCTTCGTCCTCTCCTCCATCACGGCAAACGGAGCCCATGATTTCGGATATACGATGTCCGCATCCTTGAAGGCCTCGGCCATCGAGTTGACCCTCTTGTAGGAGCCTCCCGACTTCTTGGCATTCTCCTCGGCAACCTTCTCAACGTCCTCCATGACGTTGTATCCCTCCGGATGGGCGAGGACTACATCCATTCCGAACCTTGTGAAAAGTCCGATGATGCCCTGCGGGACGGAAAGCGGTTTGCCGTACGAGGGGCTGTATGCCCATGTCATCGCAACCTTCTTTCCCTTGAGGTTCTCCACGCCGCCGAAGTAATTTATCACATGCAACAGGTCGGCCATGGACTGTGTCGGATGGTCGATGTCGCACTGGAGGTTCACAAGCGTCGGCCTCTGCTCGAGCACGCCGTCCCTGAACCCTTCCTGTACGGCCTCGCTGACCGTCTTCATGTATGTGTGGCCCTTTCCGATATACATGTCATCGCGGATTCCGATGACATCGGCCATGAAGGATATCATGTTGGCAGTCTCCCTGACGGTCTCGCCGTGGGCGATCTGTGAAAGCTTCTCGTCGAGGTCCTGCACCTCCAGGCCCAGAAGATTGCATGCGGATGCGAATGAAAAACGCGTCCTGGTGGAATTGTCGCGGAAGATGCTGATTCCGAGTCCGGAATCGAAAACCTTGGTGCTGATGTTGTTCTCCCTCATCCCGCGCAGTATTTCAGCAACCTTGAACACAGCCATGATCTCGTCGTCGCTTTCCTTCCATGTGTGGTAGAAGTCGTTGAGATACATGTTATCCGTCTTAAGCTTCTTAAGTTCTTCGATCAGAGCTTTGATTTCTGCTTTATCTTTGGCCATCACAGGTCCTCCTATCCTATACGTGGATAAGCATATCATGGAAGTATGGATAAGGCAAGAAAAATGTTGCATTTTGTTGCATTACAGCCTGTATGACCTTTCATCCGCACATGAGGCGCCGCAATCAGGTTTCGAGCATGAAAAAAGGAGGAAGGGCCGGCAGGAACCATGCCCCTCCCCAGCTGACACAGTCCGGAACAGCATAAGAAAGGACCGTAATCCGGACTGAGGGAAAAGTCATTCAGACCACGAATACGGGAAAATCCATCCTGCCCTCCACTCGGGCGATCACGCAGGCGGGAGTACCGGACATTCTTCCGACATATTCCATGGCATCCGGCTCGGGCATGGCAAGGGCAAGCCCTCCCGAGGTCTGCGGATCGAAGAGCACGTCGCGGACCTCCCTTTTCAGGGAGGGATCGAAATGAACGCTTGCCTCGATGTAATCCCTGTTGTTGTAGACCCCCTCGCTCAAGAATCCGAAGCGGGCGAGGTCAATTACGCCGTCAAATAACGGAACCTTTTCATGGTCAATGGTTATGGAGACACCGCTGGATGACGCCATCTCGTAAAGGTGTCCGAGCAGTGAAAAGCCTGTTATGTCGGTGGCGGCATGGACGCAAAGGCCTTTTGCGGCCTCCTTTGCCCGCCTGTTCAGGGTTTTCATTGAAAGCAATGCCTGTTCCAAAAGATCCTCAGGGACCTCGTCGGCCTTCGCGGCGGTATTGATGATCCCCACCCCTATTTTCTTTGTAAGGACTATCACATCGCCTTCCATCGCGCCCGCATTCGTCCAGAACGAATCCTTTTTGCAAAAGCCCGTCACCGACAGTCCGTACTTTATCACCGAATCGGCGATGGTATGTCCTCCTGCGACCACGGCACCGGCCTCGTGGACCTTGTCGCAGCCTCCTGTGAGTATCTGCTTGAGAATCCCCAGATCCTGGCAGGAAGGGAAGCAGACAAGGTTCATGCACACCTTCGGATCCCCTCCCATCGCATAGACATCCGAAAGCGCGTTCGCCGCCGCTATCTGTCCAAAGGTGTACGGATCGTCCGCCACAGGAGGGAAGAAATCCACCGTGGATATCATCACCTCCCCGTTGCCCAGGTCATACACCAAAGCATCGTCCGAGCCCTCGAACCCCACAAGAAGCCGCCCATCGGTCTTTCTGGGAAGGGACGAGAGCACCTCGTGCAGATCCTTGGCGGCAAGCTTTGCCGCGCATCCGCTTGTCTTCACCAGCCTTGTAAGCTTGACCATTTTCCTTCCTCCTCCTTGAACGCCCCTTCGGCCAGACCGGAACGCATGGCATCAGGAACATCCGCCTCCCCTATCTCCATCGCCGTCCCGCAGGAGGATGATAGGCTCCTGGGAACAGGTATGAGCCGGCAAGGTATGCTTTTCCTCTCCAGGGCGCGCTTCAGCTTCACCGCCTCGTAATGTGAGGCGAAGGTCAAAACTACAGGGATGCCTTCAACGACCATCCGTCGTCTTCCTTGACGGTATCCACCTTGTAGCCCATGGCCTCGAGATACCTGGTCACGTTCTCCTTGCTGGCGATGTTGTCCACACGGACATCCACATCCGACGGCCTGTTGTTGTTCTTCAAGAATTTCTTCACCATTATGACCGGCTCAGGGCAGCTGAGCCCACGTGCATCAACCATTTTCCTTCCTCCTGTTTCCCAAAGTGATAAGAACCGCGACAGCCAGGGCGAAAACAAGGCCGGCGACAACAAGAATCCTTCCGTTCGAAGTCGTGCCGTTGGCACTGCTTGCGGCACCGAAATTGTGTGACACAGCCGCTCCGGCCATAAGGCCGACGACGGTGACGAAAGCATCGAAATCCCCTTCCGAGGAGAGGATGAGCTGTCTGAGGGGACAGCCTCCGAGCATCACCGCGCAAAGTCCCACGAGGAACATCGACAGGAAGTTCCAGAGACCGTCGGTATGGGCGATCGGCTGTCCGGCAAATCCGAAATTGAACTTTCCGATCACAACATTACCGACCAAGGCCACGACGAACATCGCGATCGGAGCCATGATGAGTCCTGGATCCCTCAAGAGGATGAGGTCCCTGATTCCTCCGGCCATGCACATCCTCGACCTCTGGCTCGCAATTCCCACGACCGCACCGAAAAAGAGGGATGCGGCGACAGGTGCATGGTTGGCCGCAGGCGAGGCATCACCGAACACGAGAAGCACGGGGAAGAACAGCAGAATGAACAGAAAGATCAGAAACAACGCCGGGGAAGCAAGGCCGAACGCCACATGCAGCCTTTTGCTGCGTCCCAGGGAGAAGCCCTGATTCAAAAATGCCGATCCGGCGGCAACCCCGAGGGAAAATCCCACAAGGGCCACAAGCGCGTTCATGTCGCCTGCGGCAAGGCGCAGCACCATTCTGACGGGACAGCCAAGGAACACCAGGGCCCCTATCATCATGAACGCGCCCAGAAGGAACCTGAGCACGGGGTTGGACCCGCCGCGTGGCCGGAACTCCTTCTTCAGAACCGCAACAATGAAAGCGGCAAGAACTATACCAAGTATCTCCGGTCTCATGTACGATACGTTCTGAGCCGGATGGATATGCAGGGCACCGACGATGTCCCTGAGGAAGCATGCGATGCACAGCCCCATGTTCCCAGGGTTTCCAAGTACGACAAGAATTATGCTCGAAAGCCCGAGAAGGGCCCCCGATATAAGCAGTTTTTTTCTCTGATTTATCATCAGATCCTCCTGAATCGATAGAAATGGTAACATTATCTTTTTGCATACGCAATGGAAAAGATATACAATTACCGCATGGACAGGATCTATATGGACAATTCGGCCACGAGCTGGCCGAAGGCTCCGGGGGTGGCGGAGGCCATGCTGCACTTCATGAACGACCTGGGTTGCAATCTTTCCAGGACGCACAGCGACAACGCATATGAGGAGGAGGACGTGGTCTTCGGCCTCAGGGAGGACCTTGCAGGAATATTCGGGCACGATGATCCGGATACGGTCTTCTTCACGCAGAACGTCACGGAGGCGGTGAACATATTCGTGCACGGATATCTGGAAAAAGGAGATGTGGTAGTCACGACGTCGCACGAGCACAATGCGGTGGAAAGGGCCCTGACCTGCCACGGGATCAACAGCGTGAGGATACCGGTGGACAAAAACGGAATCTCCGATTTCTCGAACTTCGAGGCCATGGTTCCAAGGCAGGCGAAGGCCGTGATTGCAAACGCCTCCAGCAATGTCTCGGGAAGGATCGAGGACCTGTTTGTCCTCTCCGAACTGTGCAGGAAGGCTTCGCTGCCGCTTTTTCTGGATACCGCCCAGGCCGCACCGTTCGTCGCCATAAGCATGAAGGAACTGGATCTTGCAGGAGTCTTCTTCACGGGACACAAGGGATTCCTGGGCCCGCAGGGCACGGGAGGGATGATCCTGAGGCGTGCGATCGCGGAAAAGACATCACCGCTGATCGCGGGGGGTACGGGCTCATTCTCGGACAGCATCGAGATGCCGGAAAACCTTCCGGACAAGTTCGAGGCGGGAACAAGGAACCTTCCAGGACTCTTCGGGCTCAAGGCGGCTGTCGGCTACCTTGGAAGCCACCGTCAGGAGCTCGGACAAAGATACTCGGAAAACATCCGGCGGCTTGTACACGGGCTGGAATGCATCGACGGGATAATGATCATCGGCCCGGGAAGCGGCGAGGAAAGGACCGGTGCCGTTTCCATCTCCACGAAAAGGATGGATCCGGCACTGCTGGCCGACCGGCTGTACAGCAGGCACAAGATAGAATGCAGGGTCGGACTGCACTGCGCACCAATCGAACACATGAGCCTCGGCACCTATCCGGAGGGCACGCTTCGCCTTTCGCCGGGACCGTTCTCAACAAAGGAGGAGATAGAGATGACGATAGCGGCGGTCAGGGAGGAGATCGATGGATGAATACTATACGAGGCTGAAAGACAATCTGTGCATCCCCTCGGTAAGAAGGAGCCTTGTCATATCGGGAGAAAACATCGGGGAGGAGGCTCTGCTGGACGGAGGCACGATAATCGACTCGACCCTGTCATTCGAGAAAAGGGACGACAACATCGAGGAGCAGATGAGCCTTCCTCCGACGCTCGTCATGTTCGGTGCCGGCCATATCGCGAGGGCTCTTTACTCGATCGCGGGGATCCTGGGACTTAAGAGCGCAGTGTTCGACGACAGGGCCGGATACTGCAGCGGTGAAAGGTTTCCTGAAGCCCGGCGGTACGTGATGCCGTTTCCCGACATTGACCTTGGAAAATACCGCTTCGACAATCCGTATTACATCATATTCACACACGGCCACAAGGCGGACGGCATATGCCTCAGGAAGGTTCTGGCAAAAGGTGCGGCCTACATCGGCATGATCGGCTCGAGGAAGAAGATCGCCGCGGTATGGAACACCCTTGAGGAAGAAGGATTCGAAAGATCGCTGCTGGACAAGGTCCACTCACCCATCGGACTCGAAATCGGGGCGGCGACCGCGGAGGAGATCGCCGTCGCGATAATGGCCGAGATCGTCAGCACCTATCGCGGGGACAGGAATTCCGTCGAGGCGGACCATGCCGTGCTCGATGCGCTTTCCAGCTCCAAGGGAGGAGCGGTGCTGTGCAGGATAATCTCCAAGACAGGTTCGGGACCCGGAAGGAAGGGGGCCGAGATGCTCGTATCCTTTCAAGCCTGCATCGGAAGCATCGGAGGAGGTGCTCTGGAGGAGGAGGTGAAAAGGAAGGCACTGCACATGCTGCAGGCCAAAGGAAAGCCTGTAATAGCCGACTTCGACCTTTCGGACGAAGGAAGTCTCGGCATGGCCTGCGGCGGAAAGGCGTCGGTGCTGCTCAAATATCTTTCCTCCACACCTGTTATGGAGTAGAATTCCCGTATGAACCCTTACGCATACATAGCAAAGATATCGAAGCTGACATTCACGAGCGCGCAGTTCGCACTGCAGGACAGCTTTCTGGAGCTCCTTGAAACGGAGGACGACGATGGCATGATAAGCGTCAGGATGGTCAGCGACCGTGCAGGCGTGGAAAGAAGCGTCTTCTACTCCTACTACGACAACGTCAAGGACCTTCACGAGGAGATAGAGGACGACCTCATATACCGTTTTCTGAAGCTCGACGGGGAAAAGGATCTGAAGAAGTTCCTGGCCGAACTGATCAACTTCACGGACGAGGATTCAAAGAGTCTCTCGATGCTGCTGGTAAAAAAGCCCGGAATACGCTTTGAGAAGAAGCTCGGGGATGCGCTCAGGTACATCTTCTTTCCCCGTCTCAGGAACGGGGATAAGGATGCAGACCCTCTGCTGCTGGATTTTTACGCACTGTTGCTCATCCAGGTGATGAAAAGGCACATCACAAGCCCGCACGTAATCGACATTGACAAGACGGTGACGCTTCTGGAACAGAGCAGGAACGTGCTTTCATAAAAAACAGCTGATGCGCAGCACCAGCCGTTTTTCATTCAGAACCGTCCAAGCCCCCTGAGTATCTTCTCCGGGGTTATCGGCCAGGACCGCACCCACACGCCTGTGGCATCCGCAATGGCCATCGCAATCGCAGGGGCGGCCCCGTTCGTTGCTATCTCGCTTATCGATTTCGCACCGAACGGCCCGTACTGGTCGTTGACGTCGATCAGGACGGCCTTGAAATCCTCGGGCGCCTCTCCTACCATCGGCGCACCATAGTCCGTCATGTTCGCATTCACACACCTGCCCTCCCCATCGAGGATCATGTTCTCGTAGAGGGTATGTCCGATGCTCTTCTGCACCGCACCATACATCTGGCAGAGTGCAAGCTCCGGGTTGATCGGCGTGCCTGCATCCTGTAGCGCGTAGAACTTCATGACCTTGATCTCGCCTGTTTTGACATTCACCGCAACCTGTGCGAAATGGGCACCGTACGGAACGGCGAAATTCGGGGTGACGAACGTGCCCGTGCCCACAAGGGCTCCGCGTCCCTCCCCGCTGAGCACCGTATGTGCTATGCTGGCATACGTGAGCTCCCTTCCCGTCTTCCTTGAAACAACCTTGCCCGGCTCGGTCACAAACAGGTCCTCCTCCGGCTCGCCGAGTTCCAGGGATGCCTCGTGCAGTATCTTCTTCAAAAGATCCTTTGCAGCGTTCAGCGAGGCGTTTCCCGAAAAATAGGTTCCGCTGGAGGCATACGCACCGGTGTCGAAGAGACAGCTGTCGGTGTCCCCGCTGACCACGGAAACATCCGAGAGCGAGCATTTGAGAACCTCGGCACAGCATTTGGCGGAGATAGTATCAAGACCGGTCCCAAGATCGGCCCCACCGCTCAAGACCAGGAAGGAACCGTCGGATACGAGCTTGCACTGGGCGTTGGAGTGGTCAAGTCCTGGAAGGCCGGACCCCTGCTGGATCATCGCAAAGCCTTTGCCGATCTTCCAGTCCGGATCGTCGGACACCTCCTTTTTCCCCCAGCCGATCATCCCGGCACCCTTGTCCAGGGCCTCCCTGAGGCCGCATGAACCGACAGGAACGACCGCTCCTTCCCTTCCTTCGCCAAGACCGCGGAGTATCTCAAGCATGTACCCTTGCCCGACTATGTTCTTCCTGGCCATCTCGAGAGGGTCTATCCCAAGCTTCATCGCAAGCTGTCCCATGCACGAGACGATGCCGAAATAGCCTTTAGGAGCACCATAGCCCTGATAGGCGCCAGTAGGCGGTATGTTGGTGTAGTATGTCGTCAGATCATAGTACATGTTGTCCACGGCAAAGATCGGAAGCGTCTTGCTGGAAGCGTTCATCGGCACGGTGAGGCAGTGGTTGCCGTACGGTCCGGTATTCGCCCTGACATCCATGTAGATCGCGGTTATGGTGCCATCCTTCTTCGCACCCATCTTCACGCGCACCCTCATGGGATGGCGTGTGGAGTTCGCGTAGAACTCCTCTGCACGCGAGTTGCGGTAGTAGATCGGTTTTCCCGTGATCCATGTGGCGTATCCGCAGAGATCCTCGACAAGCACATCCTGCTTGCTTCCGTAGCCTCCGCCGACGCGCTCCTTTATCACATGTACCTTGTGCTCCGGAATCCCGCAAACCCATGAGACGATGCGCCTGACATGATACGGCACCTGGGTGGAGCAATGGAGCACCAGACGGCCGCCCTCTATGCGCGAATAGCAGACATGGGGCTCGAGCGGCGTGCACTGCACCTGGCTTGTCTGATACGTCTCGTCGACTATCGCATCGGCCTCGGCGAAGCCTTTCTCCACATCACCTATGCCGCCATGGGCGCCTGCCGCTATGTTGTGTCTGATATCCCCATGGAGCGGGAACTGGTAGATGACCTTGCCATCCCTCTCCTCGTACACCTTGTTGTAGTCCTCGAGATCCGCAGGGGCCCCGGAACGGTACTCAACAAATCCGTTGTGCACCAGCGGGGCACCTTCCTCCATGGCCTGCTCGACCGTGAACACCGGATCCAGAGGCTCGTATTCCACCTTTATCAGTCCGAGCGCCTTCTCAGCTATTTCACGATCCCTGGCGACAACTGCGGCCACTCGGTCGCCGACATGGCGCACCTTGCGGTTGAACAGCCTTCTGTCGTGCGGGCTGGGCTCCGGATTCCCCTGTCCGGCCTGCATGTAATATACATCCGGACAGTTCTCGCATGTTATCACGGTCTCCACGCCGTCCAGCCTCACGGCCTCAGAGATGTCCACGCTCCTGACATATGCATGGGCGAACGGGCTTCTGAGCACCAGGAGCTCGTAGGCTCCGGGCAGTACCTTGTCCTCGACGAAAACCTTCTCACCTGTGACAAGGGCCTCGCCGTCTATCTTTCCCACCGGCTTTCCGACAAACCTGAGATTGTCCCTGAATGACGGGGATACGGGGGTCCTGTAGCTTCCGAACTCCCTCTCCTCCTCCACAAGGCGCACGGCAAGGTAATAGTGCTCGTAGCCCGCATCCCGGATGAATATTCCGGAAAGTGCGTCCCGAATCTCATCCTTTGTCGGATGAGGATTACCTTCAAGCAGGTAAGTGAGTATCAGCGCCGCCTCCGGGGCGTTATATGCGCTCTGCACCACGCCTGAGGCGATCATGGCCCGCTGCACGTCGTTGGGTTTCCTTCCGGATGACAGGACCTCCGGGGTCCTTATCACGGCCCCCTCCGCCCTGTAGGCGGGAATGAGGTTGGAGTACATGAGCTTTCCGTTGAACACTATGGTGTCGCTGCCGCAGAAGCCCTCCCTGTCGTCGCTGTCCCTCAGCGATGTGTATCCGCTCCTGTAGAGCACCGTGCGCAGATCCTCGCACGCATCCGCCCTGAGCACCACGTTTTTGTTGTTTATGACAGTCTTGATTTCCATAGATCACCTCCCAGCTCCGGTCTTGGCCACGGATACGAGATACTTCTTGTATTCCGCCGAACCGTACATGTCGGAGACGAAAACGGCATCATCCGGTCCAAGGGCGATTCCTCCGCCCTTGACAGCATAGCATTCGGACGAGCCGAATGCGCAGGTGAGCACCGCATGGGAATGGCTGGTCAGGGCGAAGCGTCTGACCTTTACATCCTCCCCGGCCTTGAAGACCACCTTGAGGATGAGGCAGGAGCAATCCTTGAACACGTATTCAGACAACGGGCACTCGTGGATCTCCCCCTTCCTGTTCATTACGACAAGTACAGCGGATGCGGCCACAAGCGCGGGAATGAGGTATGAATCATCCCTTTTCGAGGCGATGTTTCCTCCAACCGTCGCCGCATTCCTCAGCTGTGGCGATTTCATTTCCGATGCCGCGGCCTTCAGGAAATCGGGAACGAGCCCGGACCCAAGCAGATCCGCGAACGTGGTCCCGGCCCCGATCTCCACCATGCCGGAGCCGACGGATATCCCGGAAGGGACAACAGCGGACACATCCACCACCGGACGTGATGCGTCCACGGAGGAACCGAGCCGCAGCACTTCCGTGCCTCCGAGCATGTAAACACCTTTTTCAACCATCCTCACAGCATCCTGTGCTGTTGCAGGTCTAAGTACTTCCCTCACAAAACCTCCTTCATATGAAAGGTCAGACGATTATCCCCGGCTCCGCACCGGAAGAAAGCTTCTCAAGAAAATATGTGAGCATGCGTCTTGTTCCCGCCCTTCTCCATTCGGGCATCGCATGCGGGCTTATGATCGCGTTCCAGGCATCGGTGAACCTGCCGATGTTGTCAGGAATCTCCTCCAGACGCAGACCGATGATGATGTTCTCGGCATCGCGGCTGCGCCTGACCTTTGGCCCGGCGGCACCGGTGGAAGCCCTGAAATCCCTGACGACCCCGTCCTCGACAAGGGCCAGACAGGAAAGACTCAGCTTGCTTATCGCATTCGCCCTGCGTGTACCGACCTTGTGATAGAAAAGATGGGTGGCCCTGACTTCGGGAATCCTGACGGCGGTTATAATCTCGTCATCGTGCAGATCCGTCTTCTTGCTGCCTTTTATGAAATCATCCAGGAGCACGGTCCTCACGCCGTCGGGACTGGAAAGCTCGACCTCCGCATCCAGAAGGATGAGCGGCTGCGGCAGATCCCCCTTGGGAGAGGCGTTGCCGATGTTTCCGCCGATCGTGGCGCAGTTGCGAAGCGCGACCGCACCCATACGGGATGCGGCTGCGGCGACATGGTAAGGCACCAACGGCGAGGATGCTATCTCAGAAGGCGTGCAGAGCGCCCCGATCACAACAGTACCATCCTCATCCCTGTGGATGCCCTTCAGCTCCCTGAGGTTTGATATGACCATGACCGGATAGGGGAAAACCGGCGCTATTCCCGTCCCCCTGGCCGTCTGGACCATCATGTCGGTTCCTCCCGCAAGCGGACGGGCCCCGGTTTCCTTCCTGATTTCGAGGGCCTCCTCCAACGTTTTTGGAATGTAACAGGCTTCTACTGCCATAGGCCACCTCCTCTTTTCGCCGCAAGCTTCACGCTTTCCACGATCAGGTCATATCCCGTACAGCGGCAGATGTTTCCGCTGAGTGCGAGACGTATGGCATCCTCGTCGGGATCCGGATTCTCCGAAAGAAGCGCATATGAGGCAAGAACCATTCCGGGAATGCAGAATCCGCACTGCACTGCACCACCGTCCGCAAACGCCTCGATGATGCACCGTCCCTTTTCGGTATCCCTTATCCCTTCTATCGTATATATCTCGCAACCGTCGACGGACGCCATGGGAATGATGCAGCTTGTGACAAGCCTGCCATCCTTGAGCACGGAGCATGCCCCGCATTCTCCTTCCCCGCAGCCTTCCTTGACACCAATCAGGCCAAAGTCCTCCCTGAGCACGTCGACAAGACGGGCAAGCGGGTTGCCGACGAAAACCGCCTGGTTCCCGTTCAATCTGAAAACAATCTTAGCGTCCATTCTTCAAAGCCTCCTCGATATCCTCGGGTGGAAGCGGTATCTTGAACGTATCCACTCCCAATGCGCGCTCCAAAGCATCGCAGTATGCAGCATCGGCGCCGTTGAAAACCAGCTCGCCCATGCCCTTCGCCCCGAAGGGTCCCCATTCATACGGGTTCTCCTGTATGAAATACTCCTGCTTCGGGAAATCCATGCTTGTTGGAACGACGTAATCCGACATGCTGGACTGCTTGAAATAGCCGCCCTTGTTCTCCATCTTCTCCATCGATGCATAGCCGAGGGATTGGATTATGCCTCCGTTTATCTGGCCGTGCACAATCAGCTCGTCGATCGCTTTGCCTATCTCGTGGCTGGACCATATGCCGAGCACCTTTACCTCGTTGGTGAGCCTGTCGACCTCGAGTTCGACACAGCAGGCACCCCATCCGTAACCAAGGTAGGCATCGCCGCGGAACACCGACTGATCCCATGGATGTCCGTCCGGGTGCTCGTATTCCTTCTCCACGGAGAAATCGCCCTCGCCCCAGCGTTCCTTCATCTCCAGGGCGCAGCGCTCTATTAGCTTTCCGACTATCATCGTCGACCTGGAAGCCGCGGTAGGACCGCTGTCCGGGACCTTCGACGTATCCGGATTCGGATAGTCGACATCCTCGATCGGGATTTCAAGGACGGCTGCGGCTATCTTCCTGAGAATCGTCTGGAACCCCTGCCCCATCTCGGTAGAACCGACTTCTATCCGTACCCTGTCTCCGGTCTTCACAAGCCTTGCATGGGCCTTGATTATCGCCTGCTCGCCGTTGCCTGTGAACGCACCGCCATGGTTGTAGAAGCTCATGCCGATGCCACGTCCGCTTCCATAACCGTATTCCCTGCTCTTTCTCCAATAATCGGAGGCCCCGGCAATCTTGTCGAGCATCTCGTCAAGCATGACCTTCTCCACAATGTGGCCGTTCGTGATGGTCTCTCCGCCCTGTTTTATGAACATGCTTCTCTTGAGTTCGACCGGATCGACCCCGATCCTGCGGGCGACATGGTTCAGATGCATCTCGATCGCGTAAAGCGTCTGAGGTGCCCCGAATCCCCTGAATGCATCGCTGGGAAAGGTGTTTGTAGCCATGCCGAAACCTTCCACGTAGGTGTTCGGGATATCATAGACACCGTTTGCGTGGAACACCCCACGCTGCAGGACGACGAACGAAGCCGACAGATAGGCGCCGCAGTTGTAATACACCCAGCCACGGGTTCCGGTCACCTTTCCATCCTTTATTGCGGTCTTGTAGATGGTCTTGGAAGGATGTCTCTTGACAGAATAGAGCATGTCCTCCTCCCTGTCGAAAATGAGCTTTATCGGTTTCCCGACAATGCTCTCGGCAACAAGAAGCGGACCGGCAAGCACATCAGGAAAATGCTCCTTGCCACCGAACGCGCCTCCAGTGGTGGTCTGCCTGACCACGACCCTCTCAAGAGGTATGCCGAGCACCTGTGCGACGGATTTCCTCACGTAGAACGGACACTGGGCGGAGATGTAGAACACATAGTCCTCGCCCTCCCTGGTGACAACCGCACCGTTGGTCTCGAGATGGACATGCTCCTGGAACCCGGTCTCCAGGGTCTCCTCGAGGATCTCGTCGGCCTCCTTGAACACCTCGTCCATGTCGCGCCCCTTCTCGCAGTAGAGACTGCACATGACATCGCTTCCGTTTTCAAGTATTGGACCGCCCTTGACCGCAATGGCATCGTCTATCGTCACCGCAGGCTCCATCTCCCCGTATTCGACAACAGTGTTCCCGACCAGGCTTGAAAGCACGGCTCTGGAGGGCCCGACGAAAAGCCCTATCGTCTCTCCGACATATCTCACATCACCGTCTGCAAAACACCGCCAGTCGTCCCCGATCATGTGCAGGGAGTTCATACCGGTCTCGGGAATGTCCTTCGCGCTGATGAAATAGTAACCCTCCGGAAGGGAAGGATGTCTTATGGACCTGATCACCGCCCTGGGCACGCTGCTTCTCAGCATCCTGGCGTACAACATGTCGTCGAAAAAGTAATCCGATGCATATTTTGCCTCACCACGGGCCTTCTGGATGGCATCGCTTCTTCTGATCCTGTCATCAATGTGTGTCACACCCATTTGTGCTCTCCATTATCTTTTTCTTTATAAAATGAAGAATTATACACAACACAATTCCTCGACAACAGTATACACCCAAACACAGCAATCAACAATTTGAAAATTCAAAGAAAAAGCATGTGGAAAATTTATGCATATATAAAAACTGATGGTAAAAAGAGTAATAAAATGAAATTTATCTTAAGAAAAACCTATAAATCCGAATTAATGGGACATATTTCATGAGGGAAAGCGGGAGGATGCGGCGGAGGATACCCCGCCGCATGTCAGGACATGCCCCGCGTCACTCGGTGTAGAAAAGCGTACCGGGCCTGGCGAACGCCTTCTTTCCGGAGACGACCCTGTAGGCGACCACGCATCCGGCAGTATATACGAACGAAAGCGCCACAAGGATCCAGTAAAGCAACGGATCCGACTGGGCATGGCTTGCAGCCGGCAAATTGGCGCATAGAATGATTGGAATGACAAGGAAGAACACAACGCCGGAGGCATATACGTAGTCGGTCGCAACGGGTGTCTCGAAATCGGGATCCACGACCCTCAGAAGTGACAGCCCGGTCGGGAGCGTTCCGGTCGCGGTACCGAAAAGCAGCAGCATCCTTTTGAACTGGTGGTCGTCATACAGCCTCGAGCAATACCATGGAAGGATCACGCAGGTTATGAATATGCCCACCGCTGTGAGTACGAGCACCGGTATCCAATAGGAAGCGACGGCCGCAAGACTTATGGACCCCAGTGATGAAATCACAGTGAAATCGACCGACACGCCGTTGATCCTGTTGAACGTCCTGTTGTCCACCGTGTGCGATATCCCCATCCTGACCATGGCAAGCCTCACGATGTTTGCGCAGAACATGCTGAAAATGAAGTTGATGCCCCAGAGGCTCTGTACCAGTTCATCCCCGAGGCTTCCGGCAAAATGCAGCAGGAAACTGATGAGGGAAAGAAGTCCGTAGCTGATGAGGTACGTGAAGAATATGAGAGCAAAATGGTAGCTGAACGAATCCAGGGACTCACCCTCAGTGGTGTTTCTCGCACCCTCCTTCTGCAAAGCCCTTGGAAGGAATCCGGAGCGTACCCCTCCGCTCTCGAGCTTTGCAGCATCCTCCCTGCTCACCCAGCCCTGCCTGATTCCGATGTTGATCAGGGCCACGCCTCCGACGCTTCCGACAATGAAGCCGATCGCAGCCATCGACAGGCCGACCGATGTACCACCCTCGAACCCCATCGCCTCCCATGGCAACGTCATCGAATACGCCTGTCCGGGACCGAGCTCGAATCCGAGAGGCAGGGTAAGGGCTATGGCCGGAAACAGATCAGGAAACACCGTTGCGGTCATAAGGGCCACCACGAGCAGTGCAAGCAGACACTGTAGTCCGTATTGGGCCACGACGGCTATGACGTTCGCGGAAAGGGCCCTCCTGGACTTCGCCCCTTCAACCTTCTCGGGAATCCTCAGGGCCATGGCTATGAAGGAAATATTCAGCAGATGGTACACAAGATCACCCAGGAAATCCGAGTCCAGCCCGAAAAGGGGGGACACGTAGTTGTAGAACAAAAGCAGGAAAACCCCGCCTATGATGGAAGAGGGTATCAGATATTTCTGGAAAATCCTTATCCTCGCCCTCAGCAATGCCCCCAGAAGAAGCGCGGCGGAGACTATTCCGCAATGAATCATATATGAAAAGTCCATGGTTCTCACCCCCTTGATTGCACGAGATTGTACAGCTCCCATATCTTCAAAGGGCTCGCACCCTTTTCCAGGCGGAAGCGGAAAAGACCGCCGTCATGGAAGAACTCGACGGTCTGCCTGGCATTGATCACCATCGACGAGATCGATCTGAAATCATAGTCGGCCCTTACGGCCTCCTTTCCCGACGGAACGGAGAATGTGAAATGGAGCCCACGGAGATCGGTCTCCAGGAAAAAGGATTTGGAAAAATCGACAAGGCGGCCACCGTCGCCCTTCTGGAAAAGCACCCCTTTGTCGATTGGGAAGACAGGCCCGTCGGCATGGGTATCGAAAAGTTTTTCCAGACCCTGCCGTTCAAAAGAATGCCACTGCGAGAGTTTTGAGAAACCTATGCCGCCACACTCCACAAGACGGTCATAATCATTCAGGACCGCATGGGCACCGCACCTTGAACATACTATCCTGTCACCGGACGCCCTTATCGAGGAATAGGCGCCGCAACATGGACATTGGTACAAAAGGCTTTCTATACCCTCTGCCCTCCGAGCACCCCTGTAAGGTATCCGGGCCTCATCCTGCCACACATCGTTCGAAAAGCCCAGGCATTCGGAAACAACCTGCTCGAGCCGTTCCCTGTCCATCGAGGCTATCTCTTCCGGTGTGAGAGTCCTGTACACCTCGACAGTCACGGGCCCCTTCCTTTCCTTGTCCGCCCAGCGGGGACGGGAAGGGAAGCCTCCGCGTATATGTATGAAGACGACCGGTACCTTGAACAGCCTCGCCAGCTTGGCGGTACCGGTCGTTATGTCCATCATGTCCCCGTCCCAGGTACGGGTCCCCTCTGGAAAGACTCCGACGATATCCCCGTTTTTCAATGCCTCCGAGATATTCCTGATGGTCTGCAGGTCGTTGCGTCCCTGTGTCTTCGGTATGCACCTGACCCAGTTGCGCAGAAGATAGCCCACACCCTTCATCTTGAAGAGATAGGACCCGGCGACCCACCTTATGTGGTACGGGTATACCGCTGAGATGAAAAAAGGATCCAATGTATGGGCATGATTGGCGAAGACCACGGCCGGGCCGTGGAACGGAACGGCCTTGTCACCGCCTTCGAATTTGAGGTGGTACTTCAGCCTGAGATAACTGCCATAGAACGGCAGCAGCAAAAAACGCATGGCGGGAGGAAAAGGATTCCCCCCACCCTTGCTTGTCAAGCGATCAGATTCATGCACACCCAAAGCTTACCAAAACGGAGGAGGATGAACAATAATTAAAAAACCCGGCATCTCGAAAAATGCCGGGCAAAAACATTCCAAAAAAATCAGTCGATGCGTTTTTCAAGCGCATATGGCAGCAGTGCATAGAATCCCGAACAGATCACAAGGTCCTCCACCCTGTTGATCTCGTTCGGAGCATGTGCCTGGGCCTCGTCGCCCGGGCCGAATCCGATGGCGGGTATCTTGTGCCTTCCGGTCGTGGCCACGCAGTTCGTGCTGAAGGTCCATTTGTCGACAACGGGATCCTTCACATAAAGAGCCTTGTAATCGGCGATTGCTGCCTGCACGAGCGGATGGGTCTCGGGAATCTTCCATGTCGGGAAGTAGAGCTCCTGGGAATACGGCCTGTTGGTCCAGCCGACCTTCTCGTAATCCGGCATCTCCACGATGATCGAATCGGGATCGTCGCCAGTGGCCTCTGATACATATTTCCTTACCTGGGCGATCGCAAGATCCGCATCCTCCCCCCAAGTGAGACGCCTGTCGCAATAGATCATGGCGTAATCCGCGACCGCGCACTGGCTCGGACCCTTGACGTCCATCTGGCTTACGGTGATCGTACCCTTTCCGAGGAAATTGTCATCATCCGGCTGGAGGTCCTGGTTGAGCTTCTCTATGGCCAGAGCGGCACGGGCCGCCTTGTAGGCCGCGCTCACGCCACGCTCCGGTGCCGAGCCATGGCAGGAGATCCCGCGGAGGATGATCCTGATCTCCATCCTTCCCCTGTGTCCCCGGTAGATCCTGCAGCTGGTCGGTTCCGTGGAAACGACGAGGTCGGGCTTGAACCCTTCTTCCTCGATGAGATATTTCCAGCACATGCCGTCGCAGTCCTCCTCCATGACGGTGAAGGTGAAATAAACGGTGTATTCGCCGCCGTAGCCCAGTTCCTTCAGAATCCTTCCGGCGGTGATCATGGAGGCGGCTCCTCCCTTCTGGTCGCTCGCTCCGCGTCCGAGGACGAGACCATCCTTGATCTCTCCGGAGAACGGATCGAAATTCCAGTTCTTCATGTTGCCGACCTCGACGGTGTCGATGTGTGCGTCGAACGCAATCTTCTTAGGACCGTTGCCGACCCTGCCGATCACCGACCCGAGGCCATCGATCCTCACGTCGTCGAAACCCGCTTCCTTGCAGAGCTCCACCAGAAGGCGGCATACATCCTCCTCCTTTGACGAATAGCTCTTTGTCCTGACAAGCTTGGAAAGGTTCTCCGCGGTATAATCACGGTACTTTTCCGCCAGCTGCTGAATCTGTTTGGTGATACTCATACTCCTGTCTCTCCTATGCTTTTATTTTATCAACCTTCTTCCAAACACGTTCCGCGACACGCGATGCCTCCTTATAGATCCTTTCGGCATCGAGATGCGGGAACACCCGGTTCTCAAGAACCACCTTTCCGTCGACGATGACTGTGTCGACGCAGTTGGAGCTCATGCCCCATACAAAGTGCGTCGCAGCATTGCCTGCCACGAGCGGGGTCGGGGCAAAGTAATCAAGAAGCACCAGGTCGGCCTTGAAGCCCTTCTCCACACGCCCCCATCTGCCACGTCCATTGAAAACGCTTTCGACAAGCCTGTTGCCACGGTTGAGCACGGTAAGGAAATCCGCAGGCCACCAGGGGCCGCCGTCGTCCTTGTGCTTGAAGAACCCGATCTTGATCTCCTCGAACATGTTGCCGCCACAGCCGTCGGTGCCGAGCACAAGCTTTCTTATGTCCTTCAGGTGCCTGTTGTATCCGACATGGTTGTTCATGTTGCTCCTGGGATTATGCGCGAAAAAGCACCCTCTTTCATTCAGAAGATCGACCTCCCCGTCGCTTATGTGTATGCCGTGCACCAGAAGGGTCCTGTCGTTCAGAAGACCGTGACGGTCGAGCCTTTTGACGATGTCCTCGTTGTAGACATGATGGGAATGCACCACATCGTACTTGTCCTCGGCGATATGGAGGTGCATCCCCCTTCCGGTCTCATCCACGGCCTCCTTCATCATCGCCATCCCGCTTTCAGGGATCGTGAACGGGGCGTGTCCTCCTATCATGGCCTCGACAAGCACAGATCCGTCCTTTTCCAGTTTCCCGTCCACATGCCTGGCGAAGGCGATGTTCTCATCCACACCGCGCCGAAGCTCCTTCTCCCCGCCGTTGCGGTCGGTGACCTCGTAGCAGGTCGCCCCACGTATGCCAACCTCCTCCATGCCTCTGGCTATGGTGCTAAGGCTGCCTTCTATGTACGAGGGCGATGCGTGATGGTCGATTGCTGTGGTCGTACCGCTCAATATGGCATCCATGCTGCAGATGAGCGAGGAGTAGTAGCATGCCTCCTCGTCAAGCCCGCGGTCAAGACGCCACCACCATTCCTTCAGGACCTGTATGAAATCGGTCTGAGGTCCGGCGGACACGAGCATCCCGCGCGACAGGCCGGAATAATAATGGTGGTGGGAGCAGACATTGCCGGGGATGAGCGTTTTACCCTCCGCATCGATGACCTTGCATCCGTCGGCGCGGATGGACCTGCCCACTTCCTGTATCTCAGACCCCCTTATAAGGACATCCATGCCCTCTGACACCTCGAAAGGAGCCTCCGTCTGCATGATCCGGACATTCTTTATGAGTATATCCATCATTCCTCCACATCCCCGAGAAGATAGTCGTAGCTGAAGAAAATCTCATCCATCAGCATGCATACCTCGGGTTCAACTCCATCGACAACGACAAGTCCGTCCCTGTCGAACCCGCCTTTATGGATCTTGCCGGAGACCCTGACCACGAGGGCCCTGTCGTCCCCGACATAAAAACCGTCGTTCGTGCTGGCCTCGAAATCGTCCTGCCGGCTGAATACCGTGAACTTCCTCCTGTAGGGTCCTCCGTCATGAGGACAGAACGTCTCGCAGTTGCCACATTCGTTGCAGTACGCATCTATGTGGACGATCTGGAACGGATCCTCGAAGGCCTCCCAGGCCCTCATGTCCACGGCGACATTGGCACGGTTTGGACAGACCTCCACACATCTGTTGCAGTAATATGAACATTCAAGACACCTTGAGGCCTCGGTCTTGAAGAAAGAAGCGGAATCCTTGTCCTCCGAAAGCCTGATCGAGCCCTTCTTCTTCCTGAGGCTCCTGAAATATGCATTCTCGGCCTTGGTGAGCTCCTCCCGGCCTTCCTCGTCATCCTCTTCTGCCTCACAGGAACATCCGTCTTCCTCCCCGTGGTGGTGCCCGCACGAACACTCATGGCCATCCTCATGGTCATGGCCGCACGTGCAGCCGTCCCCATCACCGTGTCCGCAGCCGCATTCCCCATCGTCATCATCGAGCATGGAGGAATAGACCCTGTCTATCGCATCCTCGACGGCGGTGCGCGCTTCGGCGATGCATCTGACCACGGTGCTCGGACCTGTCGACACGTCGCCTACAAGGTACACACCGTCCTCCTCCGTGAGATATCCGAGGGCCCTGAGGTTCTCGTCGTCGGCCTTCTCGCCGATCGCGGTTATCAGATACGAGCAAGGTACGGACACCTTCTCCCCGGTGGCGACAGGTCTGCGCCTTCCGGACGAATCCGGCTCGCCGAGCTCCATCTTGTCAAGATAAAGGACCCCGTCCTTAAGCTCATAAGGATTGACAAGGAAATCGAACAACACTCCGTCTTCCAGCGCCGCCCGGTATTCCTCCTGGTCAGCAGGCATCTCCGCCCTGCCCCTCCTGTAGACAATGCGGACATCCTCCACTCCTTCAGCCCTTGCGGCCTGACGGCATGCATCCATGGCGGTGTTACCTCCGCCCATTACAACGACATGTTTTCCCAGATCGGTCCTTTCACCCTTCTTCGTGCGTCTGAGATAAGATGTGGCGCTTTCCCTGATCCCGTTTCCAGGAAGTTTCAGATCGGCGGACTTCTCCGCACCCACCGCGACGAAGATGTGTCCATAGCCTTCGTCTTTCAATTCGCTTATGCTCTTTTGCGTTGAGAAATGGAATGACACCCCATTATCGGCTATGAACGCGACATCCTTGTCCACAATCCCGCCTGGAATCCTGAAATCCGGTATCACGTGCCTGACGACACCGCCGGCACTGGCCTCTCGTTCGAACACATCGACGGAAAAACCGGCCCGGGCGAGGAAGAACGCGGCCGCCAGTCCTGCGGGTCCCGCACCGATCACCGCAGCCTTCACATCCTCGGCCTCGGGCTTCTCCCATATCTCCTTCTTGTACATGTTGAAGGCCTTCTCAGCAAGCTGGCGCTTGACCTCCCTTATCTTGACGGGTCCCTCGTAATCCATCCTGGTACAATGGTTCTGGCACTGGTGGTCGCATATCCACCCGGTAATGTTTGGAAGCGCGTTGTCAAGATAGATGACGGCAAGGGCCTCCTCTATCCTTCCTTCACCGGCAAGAGCCACATAATCGGGAATCATCTGGTGGATCGGACACGATTCGACACATGGTGCGACATAACAGTCGAACAGGGGGAGAGGATTCCTTATCTTGGTGTTCCTTGTTCCGCGGAAATCCTTGGAGATATAACTTTTGGGGTCCCTCGCCTTCTCGGTCAATTCCCGGAGCCTGTCGCAGTCGATGCCGGTCATGTCCCAGCATCCGTCCTTCGCAAGAATGCCGATCATCTGTGTCATCCTCGTGTATCCGCCGGGCTTGAGCATGTCCGTGGCGAGGGTGATCGGCCTGATTCCCGCATCGAATATGTCCTTGACGGTGAGCGCGTTCGCACCTCCGGAATAAGAAACCGGAAGCGCTCCATTGAATTCACGGCTCAGACGCAGGGCGACAGTCGTCGATATCGGAAGCAGGGCACGTCCGGACATGTACATCTCCCCACCAGGAAGGATACCCTGGTCGTTGACGGCTCCCAACGTGTTGGTGAGCTTGACGCCGAAACCTTTACCGTTCTTTGCGGCCAGAGCCACAAGACGCTTGAGCATCGCAACGGCATCGCCGTACTGCAGGTCATGCTCGAAGGACTCCCTCCTGAGCCCGACATATCCGTACCCGAGATCATCGAGGATCTTCCTGACCTCGTCATACCCTAGCAGTGTCGGATTAAGCTTGACGAACGTATCCAGCTTCTTTTCCGACAGCATGTAGGAACATATGGCCTCTATCTCGTCCGGAGGACAGCCGTGCATGGTCGAAATTGTCACGGAAGGGCTTATGAACGTTCCGATCCTGTCGAGGTTGGCGGCAACGCGCTTCTCGCACCCGTCGAACACGGTACCCTCGAATAGTCCCTCGCCCAGAGCGGCCTTTGCCTCGGCAATGTACGATGCGAACCTTTCATCCTTTCCCGCATCCATCATGCTGGAGATGTATTTCTGCATCTTCTCCGTCTTGATGCCCTCGAGGTTGTAGCCCACCGACATGTTGAAGATGAACGACGGCTTCTCCCACTTCTCCTTCATGGCCATGTCGAGCATGTGGACGATTATCCAGGCCTTGAGATATTCATCGAACGCCTTCGGCAGTGTGTATTCCGTCGACCATTCGACATTATATCCTTCATCGCGCGCATCGATGCATGGTTTTGCTATCTCCAGCGTGTCCATGACCTGCACGGTCTTCAATTCTATGAACCGAGCCCCCACCAGGAAGCTGGTGATTATGTTCTGAGCAAGCTGGGTATGCGGTCCGGCTGCCGGGCCGAGCGGTGTTTCGCATTCCTGGGAGAAGACCTTGATGCTCTTCTTCCCATCCCCCCTGTAAAACAGTTCCTCAGAAATACCGAAAACGCTGTGGTGGTTCCTAAGCTCTCCCACCATCCTGTTCAAGAGTTCAGCAAACGGTACCGGTCTCATTATGTCTGCCATAAGCACGCTCCTTTACATTTCCAATTCTAAACCATATGGACGAAGTGTCAACAAAATTTGCAACAAAATGCAACACGTTTGGCCCTCCACAGCATGCCCTCTCCCCAATAAAAACTTGCTTGACAGAAAATTAGGCGATAAACTGTGCTCATGATAGAAAAAAGAGCCTATGAAAAGACGGATTTGGAGATTCTGGAGGTAAAATCCGACGATTACCTCAAAGGTGATTACAGGAAAACCACGGAGGAGAGGATTTTGGCCATCATAGAGACCGAGGCGCCGATAACGGAGGAACTTCTGTGCAAACGCCTCCTGAACAGCTTCTCGATCCAACGCATGGGCTCGGCCCTGGACTTCTATCTGAAAAGCACCGTTCTTGCGGAGATGTCGGTGAAAAACGAGGTGGAGAGGGAAATCGTGCAGAACCAGGTCGTCTACCACAGGAAAGACGACCAAGGCTATTACCGCCCCACCCCCGAAAACCCGGAGGAGATAAGGTATTCCTACCAGATTCCGGTGCCGGAAGCCATCTGTTGCATAATCCATGTCATGGAAACCTCTGACAAGACGAATTTTTCCAAGAAACAGCTTCTCGAGGCATTCTCCATTGAAATGGGTTATCTGAGAAAGGGGGCACAGGTCGTGGCTCTTTTCAACAAAGCCTTCGCCGAAGCGAAAAAACGGGGCGTGATAATCACAAAGAATAGCGGAAAATTTAGTTTTAACGCAAAATAGCATTAAAAAATAATCAATGTCTTAATTTTTTGCTTTACAATATGCCTTTCTCCATTATACTGAAAAAAGAAATTCAGTGGAGGCGCAAATGCTCATCAACCTAGAAAAGAAAAACGACATCATCAAGAAGAATGCGGCGAGATGCAGGGAAAAGCACATCAAGCTTCCGACATTCAAGCAGATGACAAACCCGAAGCTCATCGGGAAAGACGTTCTGGACAAGCTCAGGACAACAGGACTCTGGGATGTCGATCCGATAAACCTGTATAGGATAAACTGGCATAACGAACCGAAGGAATCCGGAGGTCTCTTCGGAGGGGTCAACTACATCGAGATCCCCAGACAGATCACAGGAACAAAGGCGAGGATACTGGCACTTGCGGGCAAGTGGTTCCCCTGCGGCGTGCACAAGGTCGGCGCAACATACTCATGCCTCGCACCCGCTTTGGTGACAGGCAATTTCGACGCAGTCGAGCAGCAGGCGGTATGGCCGTCCACGGGAAACTACTGCAGGGGCGGCGCATACAACTCGGCGCTTCTCGGATGCAAGAGCATAGCCATCCTGCCGGAGGACATGAGCCAGGAAAGGTTCAACTGGCTGAAGACGGTTGCCGGAGAGATCATCGCAACGCCCGGATGCGAATCAAACGTGAAGGAAATATTCGACAAATGCCACGAGCTTGACGCGGAGCGCGGCGCACACATCGTGATCTTCAACCAGTTCGAACAGTTCGAGAACTACCTATGGCACTACGAGGTAACAGGCTCGGCCATCATCGAGGTCCTCGAACAGCTCGGCATCAAGCCCGAAAACGTGAAGGGCTATGCATCGTCCACGGGGTCTGGCGGGACCCTTGCGGCAGGAGACCATCTGAAGGATGTCTATCCTGGAATCAAAATAGGAGCCGGAGAGGCGCTGCAGTGCCCCACCCTTCTGAGGAACGGTTTCGGAGCCCACAGGATAGAAGGCATAGGGGACAAGCATGTTCCATGGATCCACAATGTCAGGAACACAGACATGGTGCTTTCCATAGACGACCAGGACTGCATGGACATCTACAGGCTGTTCAACGAGGAAAGCGGAATCTCCTATCTGAGGAAGGAAGGGCTTACAGACAAACAGATCGACGATCTCAAGCTTTTCGGCATCTCCGGAATCGGAAACCTCCTTTCTGCGGTCAAGATGGCGAAATACTATGAGCTCGAGGAGGACGACGTCGTGTTCACCATCCTCACCGACAGCTCGGTCATGTACACATCCCGTCTGGCCGAACTCACCGCCCAGCAGGGAGCGTTCAGCGAGACCGAGGCGGCAAAGGTGCATGCGGCGGCCCTCAGACACCAGGGAATAGACAACGCGCTCGAGCTCGGCTACTACGACAGGCTCAGGATACACAACCTCAAGTACTACACATGGGTCGAGCAGCAGGGAAAGACATACGAGGAGCTCAACAGGCAGTGGTACGACCGCACATATTGGAAGAGTCTTCCGAAGATGACGGCGCAGATCGACGCCCTGATCGAGGAATTCAACGCGATGATCGACAAATGATCCATGATGACCGGACATCCGGACGAGGTTGCGAAATGAGATTCAGATACATATGCTCCGACTGCGGACGCACATACGAGACAGAGGACGTGATGTACCTCTGTCCGGAGTGTGCCGGTAAAAACGACGGAAGCACGTTCAACAAGGGAAATCTTATCGTCAAGCTGGACGAAAGCGTCCTCAAGGCCGCAGCGGCCAAGGACCATGTCCGGCCGTCGGACTTCTATCCCTACCCTGTCACAGGGGAGGAGGCCTTCCCCATAGGGGTGACGCCACTGGTGAGACCGGCAAGGCTGAACGAGGAGAACGGGCTTGCAAACACATACCTGAAGCTTGACAGCCAGCTCATATCCGGTTCCTTCAAGGACCGGGCCAGCTACCTTGTGGCCGAGCAGGCCAAGGCCGTCGGGGAAAGGAAGATAGCCCTGGCGAGCACAGGGAACGCGGGAGCCGCGATGAGCGCGGTGGGTGCGGCATTCGGGCTGGACATCGTACTGTTCGTCCCCGAAAGCGCACCGGTCAACAAGCTCATGCAGTCCGTGCTGTACGGCGCGCATGTCGTTCCGGTGAAAGGCAGCTACGACGACGCGTTCAAGCTTTCGATAGAATACACGAGGCTTTTCGGCGGGATAAACAGGAACACCGCATACAATCCCATGACAATCGAAGGCAAGAAGAGCATATCAATCGAGCTGTTCGAGCAGATGGGCAGGAAGGTTCCCGACGCGGTATACGTCCCTGTCGGGGACGGATGCATCATCGCCGGGGTTGTCAAAGGGTTCATCGACCTGCTGGAAGCCGGACTGATAAGCAGGCTGCCGCATGTGATCTGCTGCCAGAGCGAAAGGTCGGACGCAATCTCGAAGGCTTTCGAAACAGGAAGGTTCATCCCCGTCGACGCGACAACACGGGCGGACAGCATATCCGTGAACCTTCCTGCGAACGGACGGATGGCGGTCAGATACATCAGGGAAAGCGACGGATGGTGCGTGAGGGTTAAGGACGAGGAGATCCTCGAAGCACAGCTCGAGCTGACAGGAAAGGCTGGCATACTTGCCGAACCTGCGGCCGCAACGGCATACGCCTGCTACAAGAAGGATGTGGAAAGGATAAGAAAGGAGCTGGGAGAGGATGCGGAGACGGTCGTCCTGATCACCGGCACCGGATTCAAGGACATGAAAGCTTTCGAAGGAAGGGCCGTCCTTCCCGAAGCCATAGAAAATTCTCTGGAGGCCGTCGGAAAACTCGGCTTCTGAGAATCGATTCCTCCTATACGATCTCAACCCGGCGTCACCGCCGGGTTGAACTTTCAACGGTCATACCTCAAGGAATCCGGCGAGCAGGGCATTGTCACCGAGATACCTGTGGACATGTATGCCCATGCCGCCTGCCGCCGACACGTTGTCCTGTCTGTCGTCGATGAAATACACATCGTCGTAGGACGAGATGTTCTCCTTGTCGCAGATCGTGCGCCAGAAAGCGGGCTCAGGCTTCGATATGTGCATCAGATGCGATGCATACAATGCATCGAAATTGATCGGAATCTCCCGGAAACGCTCGAATATGACCTCCCAATGAGGGGCAAATGTGTTCGAGCCGATGACCGCCCTGTCCCCGCGGGCCCTGATCTTCCCCACCATCTCGATAAGAGGCACGTTCAATGTAGGATTGAAATACTTGACGAACAGATCCTCGTCTATCTTGATCCGGTATTTCTTCTCCATATGGCGGTAATAGTTGTCCGGATCCATGTAGCCGTCCATCAGCGGTTTGTCATACAGGGCGTAGTCGGCCCTGAAGGATTCATAATCCAACCCGTACTGCGCAGCCATCGCACCAAGGGTCCTCACCCCCAGAATGACCACCTCCCCCATGTCGAAAATATATAATCTGGACATATCATTCACTCTTTTTCAGATAAGAGAACACAAACGTGGAAAGCTTTTCCATGCTCTCCGCGCTTATGTCATGCTCGATGAGGCATGCATCGCGTTCCGCCTGTACCGGATCGACGCCAAGGACCTCGGAAAAGAACGTCGTCAGGACGGAATGCCTATGATACACCTGGCTGGCCTTCATCCTCCCCTTGTCCGTGAGATAGATGTCCCCATAGGCCTGCTGGGTTATGTAGCCCTCCGCCCCGAGCTGCTTCATCGCCCTGATGACACTGGGTTTGGTGACGGAAAGCTTGTTGGCTATGTCCGTTATCCTGACACCGGGACTCTCCTGCTTCGCTTCAAGCTGCAATACAGCTTCCAAATAATCTTCTCCAGCTCTTAACATAAGTAATATCTTAACCCACCTTGTACATTTTTCAAAGTATCTTGCCGGCCAATTCTCCGCAGAGCCTTCCGTCCTCGACGCTTATAACGCCGTTCACCATGACCGTGTCGACGCGGCCCTCCACGGGATCGAACACGACGATGTCGGCCCTCATCCCCTCCTTTATGAATCCGCGGTCGCGGAGATTCAGACGGAGTGCGTTCACGCCGCTCATCTTCCGGACGGCCTCCTCAAGCGACATGACCTTGCGTCCCGACACGTATTCCCTCATCAGGTGCATCGCAGCATCACGTGTCCTGACATGGGGATGCGGGGAAGAGAACAGACTGTCCGTACCGAATCCCATCATGGGATGGGCCATGATCTTCTCAAGGTTCTCCACGCTCTGCGTCACATCCATCATCAGGGCGGTGCCGGTCTCGTCTGCCAGCAGGTCGAGCAGGCAATCAAGCGGATCGGTCCCGTATTCCCGGGCAATATCCTCCAGGCTCCTGCCCGAGAGCTCCTTATGGCTGTCCATATGGAGTATCCTGAGGTTCGCAGGTCCGACAAGGGAATATATGCTGTCCCATCCATGAGGATCCAGCATCTCGGCCTTTATCTCCTGCCTGCCGCTGTCCAGGCTCACAGCCAGACGCTGCTCGAAACGCGAGAGTTTCAGTATGTCCGGCGGCAGCAGGCTGAACAGGCTCGTGGAGCCGTATTCGTACGGATACTGGTCGAAGGCCACGTCCAATCCGGAAGATGCCGCATCCTCCAGCATCGAAAGACCAGCGTCCACCTTCTGCTGGTTCCTGGTGCCTATCGCCTTGAGATGGGATACCTCCAGCCTGACTCCGGTCTTTGCCGCCAATTCCACCACCTCTCGAAGGGATTCGAGGAATTCATCCCCCTCGCATCGGTGATGCACCGCGAACATGGCCCCCTTCTTTCTCACGACGTTCAGGAGGGCTTCAAGCTCACGGTGGTCCGCATACATGCAGGGGGCATAATACAGTCCAGTGGAAAAACCGACGCATCCCTGGTCCAGCATTCCGGCGAGTGCGGAGCACATGCATCCTATCTCTTCGTCCGTGGCAGCTCTCGAATGATCCTTTCCCATGGCATATACGCGCAGGGCCGAATGCGAGGCGTGGAAAAGCATGTTTATCCCCACCCCGCCCCTGGAATTGACAAGGGATCTGAAACTTTGGAAGTCGGTCCAAGACCAGCTGCCGTCATACGGGCCAAGCACATCCATGCAAAGGCTCTCCAGCTCCCCTGCATCATGTGACAATGGAAAGACCCCTATGCCGCAGTTGCCGTTCACGTCCGTCGTTATCCCCTGCATGAGCTTCGCCTCCATGGCCGGATTCCGAAGGACCTCCAAATCGCTGTGCGAATGGATGTCGATGAATCCGGGAGCGAGGACGAGTCCCGGACGGCGTATTATCCTTTTGGCGGCCGGACTGGCATCGCCGACAAGGCATATGACACCGGAGAACACCGCGACATCCGCCCTGTACAGCGGCCTGCCGGTCCCGTCGGCGACCCAGGCGTCCTTGAACAGATAGTCATACATCCTTCATAAGCTCCTTGTAGCTCTTATAGACCTTCCCTTCCACGAACGAGGTGAAATCCCTGTACCTTCCCCTTGTGAGCGCAATGAAATACGATGCCTCGAACTCGGCTTCGTCACCCACCATGAAAAGAGGCGGAAGGATTCCTGCCGAGATAAGCTCCCCGGAGAGCACCAGATAGGAAAAAAGCGAAGGATACCTTGAGAACGGACATATGCGTTCGATCTCCCCGTAGAGCATGACCGCGCGCATCAGACCGTTCAGCCCCTTCCAGCCCTCGTACTGTGCCAGAAGGGTCTCCATCTGGGCATCGACCTTGAGCTTCTCCTTGCCCCTGACCTCGTGCAGCGAGAATCCGTCCCTGTAGCTCATCGAGGAGATGTCGTCTATTCCCTGCATGAGCTTGGAATAAAGAAGCCTCATGTCCTTGTCCGACCAGCTCTCGCCGCTTCTGCGGTCGAACAGGGATAGCATGGCAGACCGGAAATTGATCATTATGAGATGTGTCTCCAATGAAAGGGAGGGCACTATCTTGCCTGAAAAGACATGGTTCACATCCTTTTCGGAAACTTTTACTTTCTCATTCTCCAGCAAATATATTAAACTGTTCCTGAGAATCGGGAGAAAGCGCTTGTCACCCTTCATCGCCGAAGACAATGGGTGCATCAGCGTGAGCGACAGCAGACGGTCCACATCGACGCCTCCCGGGCGGATGTCCATGTTCTTGAAATGCCTGAGAACCCTGCCGTCCCTCGGCTTCGGCGTGTCGGACGGAATGGTCCACGACCACCCGGTCTTTATCGCTCCGTCTATCCTGCCTTCGTTGCAAAGATAGCGTATCCTCCTGTCGCTTATGCCCCACAAGGCACTTGCTGTGCTTACGTCCATGTATTTCATACTTTATATAATACTCCGAATTTGGATTGATAACAATATAATATTTTTAAAGACATGCCCGGATGCCTGCAGGTCTTTATACAATCCGATATTTACTGTACTATCGTACAGGAGGGAAAAATGGACAAATATGATGCGATCATCGTAGGTAGCGGACCGGCAGGCATGGGTGCGGCATTCTCACTGATTGAAAAGAAAAAGGATGCGAGGATCCTCATGCTCGACAAGAAGCCGTTCAGCACCGGAGGGATGAGAAACGACTGCAAGATGAACTTCACCTTCCCTATCGGCTTTCCTTTGGAATACTGGCAGGAAGACGTTGCGAACCTGTATCTTGACCAGGTTACAAAATTCCTCAAGCCGACGATTCTTCCAAAAAGCAACATTTCCACATACCAGCAGAGGGCTGAAAGGCTCGGATGCTCGTTGCTTGAGATAAAGCAGACGCATCTCGGGACGGACGGCGGGCTCGAACTCATAAAGGAGTTGCAGAAGCGTCTGGAGGATGCAGGCGTGGAACTTTCGCTCGGGGAGGAGATGCTGGGCATCGACAACAACCGCAGGACGATCACCACCACAAAAAGGGAAATCGGGTACAAGACAATACTGATCGCGCCCGGCCGCCAGGGATTCCACTTCCTGCAGGATGTGATGAAGATGCTCGGGATATCGTACATGGACAACATCATCGATGTCGGGATAAGGGTCGAGACAAGGCTCGAGCACTACCCGATCGTCAAGGATTACTACGACCCGAAGTTCTATTTCAAGGAAAAGGTCAGGACGTTCTGCACGAACAGCGGTAATGCCCATGTCGTCAAGGAAAAATACGCGACCGCACGCGGGGACGTATGGTACAGCGTCAACGGACATGCCTTCAAGGCCGACGAGAACAAGAACAACGGCCTTGTCAACTTCGCCATACTCAAGACCGTCAGGTTCACGGAGCCTCTGGCCTCCGGACAGGAATTCGCCGAGCACCTCGGACTGCTTGCGGCGCTGATGGGAGGAGGAAAGCCCCTCATGCAGCGTGTCGGGGACTTCCGTCTCGGACGCAGGAGCAAGCAGGCCACGTTCACCGGGGATCTTTACGATTTCGAACCCAGTCTCAAGGACTGCTGTCCATCGGACATATCGCTTGCGATGCCGAGCAAGATACTGAGATACATATGGTCCGCGATGAAGAACCTGGACACGATAGTGCCTGGTATCCTCCATCCGTCGACAATAATGTACTATCCCGAGATAAAGCTTTACGCAAACAAGCCGGAATACAAGGATCACAACTTCCAGGTCACGGACTCCGTGTTCTTCGCCGGTGACGGAGCCGGAACCAGCAGGGGAATAACCGGAGCCTGGGCAAGCGGGATAAGGGCATCCGAGGGGATGCTGCGGTACATCTAGAACCTTATGTCCAATGACTTCTTCAAGAACCCGACCGATTCCTCCAGCCATGGGGCCACGGCCGGGTTTTCTTTTCCGCTCTCGCGGTTTGCCACCGACAGCCCATGCGGTCCCTCGGCAAATATGTGGAGGCTGCATACGACATTGTTCTTCCTCAGGGCACGGAACATCATTATCGAGTTTTCAGGATCGACCGAGGCATCCTCGGCCGTGGTCCAGATATATGTGGGCGGAAAAAGCGGTCCGACATTCTCCTCCACGCTGTAGTACCTGCGCTTGGAGGCGTCGCCACCCGTGATCATGTCACGGCTGCCTGCATGGCACCCATCCCCCATGGTTATTACGGGATATGAGAGCACCATGCCGTCGGGACGGTCGTTTCCACCGTAGCATCCGAGCAGTGCGGCAAGGTGCCCGCCTGCGGAAAAGCCGGCGCAGCACACCTTTTTCACATCGATCCCGTCAAGCGACCTGATCCACCTGATGCATTCCAGCGCCTCTTCGAGCGGGTCTGACACGGCAATGTCCGCACCCACGGAATAATACAGGATGAAGACATCGAATCCGGCGGCGAAATACCTTACTGCGACAGGTTCCGCCTCCCTCGGAGACACATGGTTGTATCCGCCTCCGGGAACAACGAGCATGGCCGGACGCAGATTGATATAGGATTCATCACCTCCGAATTCACGAAAAAGGTTCTCATGCAGGAACGCGGTGGCATGGGCCGAGGCCCTGCCAAGTTTTTTTGTCATCATGTCCATGCCTCCGAGTTTCCCACGATTGATTGCCTTTGTAAAGAAAAGCTATAATCGCACTATGAGATTCTTGGTATTTTCCGACATACACGGCTGTGCCGACAGCGCTTCGTTCATCGTAAGGAAGACAGAGGAGACGGAACCGGACAGGATCCTGATACTCGGGGATGTCCTTTATCACGGACCTAGGAACGACGTTCCGGAGAACTACAGCCCGAAGGACGTGATAAGTGAGCTTGGGAAGGTCGCGGACAGGATAATATGCGTAAGAGGCAACTGCGAGGCCGAGGTGGACCAGATGGTCCTTCCTTTTCCGTGCATGAGCGAACAGGCCATGATATTCGCCGACGGTGCATCGATATTCATGACACACGGGCACATATACACACCCGACAACCGCCCCAGGACAGGATACACCCATTTCTTCTCCGGGCACACCCATCTGAGGGTGCTTGACAGGAAGGACGGGATAACATTCCTGAACCCGGGCTCCATATCCATACCGAAAGGCGGACAGGAGAGGTCCTATGCGGTCTGGAACGATGGCAGGATAGGTATTTTCTCAATCAACGGGAAGCTTCTTTCGGAAATGTGAGGGTTACGGAGACGAAGCCGTCCTCCTCGTCGATCTGCACAGATCCGTCATGGATCTCCATGATCTGATAGACGATCGGAAGTCCGAGTCCCGAACCGCCCTGGTGTCTCGAGCTGTCGCCCCTGGCCCAAGGCTCGAAGAACTGCGGACGCGGAGACGGCAGGCTTCCCCTGTTGCTGATCCGCATCACAACGGAACCACCCCCGTCCATGACCTTCCAGATTATCCGGCTTCCGGCCGGAGAATATTCCTCTGCGTTGTTGACTATCTCGGTAAGGGCCCTCTTGGCAAGGTTGAAGTCGGCATAGAGGGAAAGCGCAGCCGAGCATTCGAAGCTGCAGTTCGTCTTACCCTGAAGCACGGCATCCGCAAGATCGTATACATCGATGGACCTCATCTGGATGTCCGGTTTGTCACCCACAAGGTTGGAATAATAGGAAACCGACGCAATACGTTCCATAAGCGTGTCGTTCTCCTTCTTCAATGCCTTGATCAGGTCCTTGTCGATATTGAAAAGACCGTCGTCTGCGCCGGAAAGCAATATGTTCATGCTCGTGACAGGCGTGTTGAGGTCATGGGAAATGTTCTTGAACCATTCGCGCCTCGACTGCTGATGACGCTCAAGATCACGTCCGAGCTGCATTATGCTGTCTGATATGCCCCTGAGCTCGTTGATCTTGAACTCATCCTTGTCAACATGTATGTCGTACTCGCCGTTCGCAAGCCCGCTGAGCGCATACTGGATGTTCCTGATATGGCGGGCATTGCGTTTGGAAATGAAATATCCCGCGACCAAGGCTATCAGTATGGCGATGGGCAGGAAATAGAAGAACACCCTGGTGGTGTTGTGGATGATCATGTATGTGGGGCCGTACACATCGAGGTCGTATACGAGGATATCGACGTAACCATAAACGTTTCCATTATTGAGAAACCTTATGGTTCCGGCTATATCTCCGGCGCTGATGACCGACGGAAGCTTCACATCCACATAGCCGGTCTCTTCTGACGGGATTATCGAAAAACCGTCGATGACGATTTCCCTCCCCTCGACATGACTCGAGAGATCTATGGTGTAGGCCGGCCGCCTCACGTCCTCGACATGGTATTCACGGGTGGTGTTCACAGAAATGGAAAAAGTCTTCGGCAGCACAATCCGGCCTCCGAAGGAATCATTGTCCAGGCTTCCCGAATCCTGAAGCTGCGGAATATATTCGCCACGGCTGGAGGAACCGATGGAGATGCTGACATCCCCGACGTCGTCCCTTATCAGAAGCCCCGAAACACGGTCGGGCGCGCTTGATATGAGATAGGACATGAGATCTGCAAGCGAGATATCCCCCTCCTTGCTGGCGATATTCTCCTCCAGTGATCCGACATACGCCTCAAAAACCTCTTGCTTCCATGATTTCTGCAACGACAGCACGGACGCGAAAAGAATCAGCGTCTGGGCTGTCATCACACAGACAGTTATCAACACGATGGAAAAAAGAAGCCTGAGATATATGTTTCTCATCATTGGTCCGCTCTCTTTCCTGCAAACCTGTATCCATAGCCCCTTACGGTCTCGATCCATCCGTCACCCTTGAGCTTGGCACGGATGTTCTTGATGTGCGTGTCGACGACACGCTCGTAGCTTTCAAAACTGTAATCGAAGCATTCGTCCAGGATCTGGCTCCTGGAAATGAGGTTCGGACTGTTCGATGCCAGATACGCCACGATCCTCCATTCGGCCGCAGTAAGCTGGACCTCCTCGTCATCGATCGTCAGCTTGTGCTCGTCCTCGTCGATGACAAGGACGGAATCGGCAAGGCTGTACCTCTTGCATTCGGAATCCTTCCCATTGTCATCAACACGTCGGAAAAGCGCCTGGACCCTCAGAACAAGCTCCTTGGGGCTGAAAGGCTTTGTGATATAGTCGTCGCAACCGAGCTCGAAACCCAATATCCTGTCGGACTCGTCGATACGTGCGGTCATGAAAATTATCGGAAGCCTGGGCCATTTCGCCCTGATCTCCTTGACAAAATTGAATCCATCCCCGTCGGGCAGCATGACATCCTGGATGAGCATGTCGGGAACCTGCTTCTTAAAAGCCTCCCTTGCGCTCTCCAGGTTTCCGCAGCCTTCGGCGGTGAACCCCGAAAGTCCCAGGTACTGGACTACACCGTTTCTTATCACATCGTGGTCTTCGACAACATATATCAACTTCATATCATATATATTAGTTACGAAACGTGTTTAATTCAAAGGGAAAAAACAAACTACATCAAAACTCCAACTTGTATTAACCACCATGTCGTTTTCTGATACACTTGCAAAAAAATGTTCAAAGAATCACAGGAACCAGGACAGAGGTCGGAGGCCCTTCTCACAACGCTCATACTCACACTTTCGGGAGGGGCCCAGGATGCATACTCGTACATCATCCGTGGAGGGGTTTTCGCAAACGCGCAGACAGGCAACATTGTGTTGCTGGCGGCAAATGCGGTATCAGGAAACCTTGCGGCCGTTCCACGTTATCTGATCCCGCTTGCCTCGTTCTCCCTCGGAATCCTCGTTGCCGAACTTGTGCGGCTCGGATTCAAAAATGCAAGAAAAATACATTGGAGGCAGCTGACGACGTCCGCAGAAGCCATCCTGCTGTTCATTGCAGCCTTCGTTCCGGAAGACCGCGGAAGCATGGCGAACGCGCTGATCTCCTTCTCTTGTGCCATGCAGGTCCAGGCATTCAGGAAAGTCAGGGGACAGGCATACGCCAGCACCATGTGCATAGGCAACATGCGTTCGGCGATGGACAACTGTGCGAAGCTGTTTTTCTTCAAGGAAAGAAAATATCTGGACAGGACATGCGGTTATCTGCTCATCATCCTGACATTCTGCATCGGTGCGGGAGCCGGAGCTTTCTTATGCCGGCACGCAGGAAGATATGCCATATGGCTGTCGGCCGCCCTGATGGCATCTGCCTGCCTTCTCATGAACAGGAAGCCGGACGCGGACGGAGGGACCACGAAGGCCGTGGAATGAGCCGTCCCAGGTAAAAAAACAAGCCTGCCGGAATGGCAGGCTTACTTTCAAATAGGGATACATCTTTTCCCAATTGAGGGCAGCCGTAGGAAAAGCCTGGACAATGATGCAAGTAGGGAATGCGCATCGTTGTCTCGATCCCCGTGTGGACCACCGGGCGTATCCCAGTAAAGAGGTTACTTCGAGTAGAACTCGACGACGAGCTGGTCGTTGACCTGTACAGGAATCTCGCTGCGCTCCGGCATCCTCACAAGCTTTCCGGAAAACTCCTCCTCATTCCTTTCGAAATACGGAAGGTTGAAAGCGGGATGTCCGAGGAAACAGTTCCTGAACTGCTCGTTCTTCCTTGAAGCTTCCTTGAGGCTGATCACATCTCCAACCTGGATCTGGTATGAAGGAATGTCGATCTTCCTACCGTTGACAAGGATGTGTCCGTGGGAAACCAGCTGACGGGCAAGGCGGATCGAATTGCCGAAACCGATGCGGTATACAGCATTGTCGAGCCTTCTCTCGAGAGAAATGACGAGTGCGTCACCTGTCATCAGGTTGCTCTTGAGAGCCTTCTCATAGTAGCGGTGAAGCTGCTTTTCGAGAATTCCATAGTATGCCTTGAGCTTCTGCTTCTCGGTCAGCTGTCTGGAATAGTCGGTAGGCTTCTTCCTCTTTGCGAATGCAGGACTACCTGCTCTGTTCATTGCTTTGGGGTGTCCACAGAAATTGACCCCAAGCCTTCTGCACTGTTTGAATCTAGGACTCATGTTTCTTGCCATAGATTTTTACCCTCCAGTAACATTAGTGTGCTTCAGGATTCGCCGGCACAAAGCCAGCTTGTACAAAATAACGCCTAAGGGGGCCCCTTGTCAATAAGCTGGACCCTCTTAATTCCTTATATGTGAAAAAACAGCGGCGGAAACATCCCGGTCCTGGGCCCTGTATGCCGCGGCGATCCTCCTTATTCCCTCCTCAACGGATTCCTCGTCCCCGGAATAGTTGATGCGCAGGCATTTGTCATAATGAGGATGGGGATACGGCCTGCCCTCCTCCTGCTCCTTGGAGCCGAAGAAAAAATACTCTCCGGGAACGGTTATCACACCCGTTTTCTTCAACTCCGCGTAGAACTCCTTCGCAGGGATTCGCAGGCGGGGAAGATAAAGCCAGCAGAAGATCGAGCCCTCGATCCTGTGGTACATGCATTCGAGACCGTCGAAGTATTTCCTTATCCAGCCTTCCGCCATCTCCTTCCTCCTCCTGTAGAAAGGCATGACATGCTCCCTGGCAAGACGAACCAGCCTGCCGCTGCCTATGAGGTCCTCGGCAAGGGCCTGTCCCATCGATCCGGAGGCCAGGGCGGCGATCGCGTTCAGGCCTGATATTGCGGACACGATTTCCTTTGATGCTATTATGATTCCTGTACGTATGGAAGGCAGGCCTATTTTCGAAAGGCTCATCGAAAGTATTATGTTCTCATTCCAAACAGGAGTGGCTTCGTCGATGAACACGATATCCGGAAACGGCAGGCCGTAGGCGTTGTCTATGATCAGTGGTACGGAATACCTCTTCGCCAGGACATCAAGCTCGTGTATCTCATCGTCCGTGAGCACGTTGCCGGAAGGATTTGTCGGTCTGGAGACACAAATGGCGCCCACCTCCGGATGTTCGGCCATGTACGAGGAGACAGCCTCGATATCCATGGTATATTTGAACGTATTATCACCGAAGACAGTGCACTTTGATGCGATGGAGACCATCGTCCCCTCTTCTATTCCTTGATCGGCATAACCGACATACTCCGGCATCAACGGAAAAAGAATGGTCTTCTTCCTTCCGGAGGATGTGCCGGAAAACATATTGAAAAGATAAAACATCGCGCTCTGGCTTCCGTTCGTTACCGCGACGTTGTCCCCGTCTATGTCCCAGCCGTACAGGTTCCTGAAATAGGTTGCGACGGTTTCGATGAAGGACATCCTGCCCTGCGGGCTGTCGTAGCGGCTGATGACATCCCCGAAAGCCCCGCAGGAGACGAGGGCCTCCATGCGCTCCATGTACGCCTTCTCGACTTCAGGCACGCGCGCCGGATTTCCACCGCCGAGAGGATAAGGCCTGATACCTTTGGCCAGCGGCTTGCCCAAATCATCCATCAATTGGAGTATTCCCGAGCCTCCGGTCAGCTTTTTTCCGAAATCTGTGAGTTCCATGGCACACATGATAGCCCAATAATGCGGTGATGTTAACAGAAGGGAATGAAAAACCGGACAGGAAAAGCATCCTGTCCGGAGATTTCATGGGAGAGAAAAAACAAATTCAGACCAGAAGCGCCTCGACCGCCGACTTCGGCCTGCCGCCGACCGTGACCGAAACAGTGCTCCCGTTCTTGATATACACCAATGTCGGGATGCTCATGACACCGTACTGCTGTGCAAGCGCCGGATTCTCATCTACATCCACCTTCACGATCTTCACCTCCGGATGGGATGAAGCCACCTGCTCCAGAACCGGAGCCAGCTGCCGGCACGGTCCGCACCATGTGGCAAAGAAATCGACAAGCACCGGCTTGTCCGAATCGAGGACAACCTCTTTGAAACGATCTTGGGAAATATGTTCGACACTCATATGCATTCTCCTTGTTTTCTTTATCTACAACCTCAATATAATAAAAAAAAGAGGCACCGACAGTGACAAAATCACAAAACTACCTAAGAGACTCCTCGGCCCTGCTTTCCAGCGCGGCCATGTCGGTTATGGCTATCTTCCCGCGGGTGAGGCGGACCTCCCCCTCCTTCTGCAGATAGCCAAGCGTACGGCTTACAACCTCGCGCGCGGTCCCCAGATGCCTGGCCAGCTCCTCGTGTGTCAGCCCTATCGTATCAGAACCCGTTATACGGGCCTCGTCGACAAGAAGCGCGGCGAGACGTGTGTCCATCTTCTTGTTCAGTACCTGGTCCATCAGCCACATCACATCGCTCATCCGGGAGGAGATTATGTCGTTCATGAATTTGAGGACATGGATGTTCCCGTCTGCCAGAGAGGAGAATATCTTGGTGGGAAGAAGCAGGATTTCCGTATCCTCAACGGCCTGGACATGCACGTCGAAATCAAGGTTCCTCATCATGCAGGAGGCGCTGAAGATGCATACGTCATGGGAAAACAGTCTGAAGAGGTTTATCTCCCGTCCGGCCTCGGTGAGGGCCGAGGCCTTGAGCTGTCCCGAAACCACCACTATCAGTCCGCTGCATTCATCTGCGGTATGGACAACATCCCCGCTGGCGAACGACAATTCCCGCAGTCCCGCACGCACCCTCACCTTCTCAATTTCATCAAGCCCCTTGAAAAAGGGAATGTATTCGTTCAGATCGACCATAGGAAAAATATAACATCAAAGACGGGGTGAATGGAAACGTATCCGGAAAAAAATCTTTTTCCTTTGCATATGGACCGGATGGGATATAGAATCGTCCTATGGAAAGACTGCCACACGACGAGTATCCGCGTCCGCAGATGAGACGGGAAGGATGGACAAACCTCAACGGATACTGGGATTTCTCCTCCACCAAGGACGGGAGGGAGGAGTATTCGGAAAAGATCCTGGTTCCATTTCCTCCCGAGAGCGCAAAGAGCGGGATCGGCCGCATGACGATGCCGGACGACGTGCTGTGGTACCGCAGGGCCGTCCATGTTGAGAAAAAGGAGGATACGCGCATACTGCTCCATTTCCTGGCGGTGGACCACGCCTGCGATGTTTTCATCGATGAAAGGAGGATCGCCCATCATGAAGGGGGCTACCTGCCGTTTTCCACGGACATAACAGAGAGCATCGGCAAAAACGGCTTCATGCTCCGGGTGAGGGTCACGGACCCGAGCGACAGCATGGCTCAGCCACGGGGCAAGCAGTGCCTGAAACCCGCAAGGATATGGTATACTCCGTTTTCCGGCATATGGCAGGATGTGTGGATGGAGGAGGTCCCGGAATACCATGTCGTGAACATACTCTCCGTTCCAAACTACGACGAAGCATGCGTGTCTGTGACCGTCAAGACCAACAAGGCGGAAACGGAAGAGGCCGTCATGCTTATCGAAGGCAGAAGAATCGGCATCAGGACAAACCTTGCGAACAACATACCGCTTCTGGAAAAAAGGGCGTGGTCACCCGAGGATCCATATCTATACAGCTTCAAGATAGTGTACGGCCGTGACGAGGTATGCTCGTATTTCGGGCTTCGTAAATTCTCTGTCAAAACCGATGGTAGCGGGTTCAAAAGGCTTTTTTTGAACAACAGGCCTTATTTCCACCACGGCGTCCTGGACCAGGGATACTGGAAGGACGGGCTCTCCACACCTCCTGACGACGACTCGATGATAAGGGACATCACCGAAATGAAGGAGATGGGGTTCAACACGATACGCAAGCACATCAAGATCGAATGTCCGAGATGGTATTACCATGCGGACCGGCTCGGGATGCTTGTCTGGCAGGACATTCCGAACGGCGGGGGAAGATACAAAGCATCGGTGGTCACCGCCCCGCTCTTCATCGGCTCCTTCCTGTCCGACCGGAGGCACAGGAGGCTGTTCGCAAGGCAGGACAGGAATGAAAGGGAGGCCTTCGTATCATTCACGCTTGACGTGGTCGCACATCTGCTCGGCTGCACATCGGTATGCATGTGGGTGCTTTTCAACGAGGGTTGGGGACAATTCGATTCAGCGGATCTCAAGGCGCGTGTCGAGGCCCTCGACAGCACTAGGACGATAGACCACGCATCAGGATGGCATGACCAGGGAATCGGGGATTTTTCCTCCCGCCACGTGTATTTCAGGCCGTTCAGGATGGGCAGGGACAAAAGATGTGCGATCCTGTCCGAGTTCGGGGGGTTCGGACTGGATGGCGAGGATGCGGAAGGCCGCAAAAAGTTCACCTACAAGGACAGCAGGGATGGCAGGCATCTGACGGAAAGCATCGTGCGCCTCTACGAAAGGGACGTCGTCGGCAATATCCCAAAAGGTCTCTCGGCATCCATATACACGCAGCTCTCGGATGTGGAACAGGAAAAAAACGGCCTCCTTTCGTATGACCGGAAATCGGTCAAGGTCGAGAAGGAGGCCTTGAGAAGGATCAGGGACCTGATCGATCAGACATTGAATTTGAAGAACATTATGTCCCCGTCCTGAACGACATATTCCTTTCCTTCCAGTCTCAGCTTTCCGGCCTCCTTGACCTTCTGCTCCGAGCCGTATTTGAAAAGGTCCTCGCAGTTGTACACCTCGGCCTTGATGAAACCTTTCTCGAAATCTGAATGGATCACACCCGCACATGCCGGGGCCTTGTCACCCTCATGGAAAGTCCAGGCTCTGTCCTCATCCTTTCCTGCGGTGAAGAACGTCCTCAGGCCGAGGGTGGCATACGCGGCCCTTATCAGCGGATTGAGACCGCTTTCCTCAAGCCCCACCGCCTCGAGGAATTCAGCCTTCTCCTCGGGCGTGTCAAGGGCCGCAATCTCGCTTTCGATCTTGCCGCAGATCACGACCACGCGGCTGTTCTCCTTCTCTGCTATGGCGCGCACTGTCCTGACATGCTCGTTGTCCCCGTTTATCGAATCCTCGTCGACATTGCATACATAGATCACGGGCTTCATGGTCAGCAGATGCAGATCGTATACCAGGGCCTTCTCATCCTCATCGGTTATGATGCTGCGTGCGGGAACCCCTTCGGAAAGACCCTTCATGAGCTTTTCATAGAGAGGAAGGACCAATTCGTTCTCCTTCTGCTGCTCCTTGCTGACCCTTCCGAGCTTCCCCTGCTTCTGATAACGCTTCTCAACGGTATCGTAATCGGCAAGGGCCAGCTCGATGTTTATTGTCTCGATGTCCCCTGCTGGGTCTATCCTGTTGTTCACATGGATTATGTCCGGGTTCTCGAAGCACCTGACGACATGGGCTATCACCCCGACCTCCCTTATGGACGCCAAAAACCTGTTGCCAAGCCCCTCTCCCTTGCTGGCGCCCTTCACAAGCCCTGCTATGTCGACGAATTCGACGGTGGCGGGTATCACCCTCTCCGGAGGAATGAGCTCGACGATCCTATCGAGCCTCTCGTCCGGCACGTTGACCATGCCGACGTTCGGGTCTATCGTGCAGAACGGATAGTTCGCCGCTTCCGCAGGTGCGGATGTAACGGCCGAGAATATTGTTGACTTGCCTACGTTCGGCAGTCCGACGATACCACAATTGAGCGCCATATGTTCACCTCGAAAAGTACTTTACCACAAATGGACATGCTTAACCACCCTTGGTTATAATCATATGCGTGGAAGACGGTTTTGTTTTTTTGATAACACTTTTCCCCCAGGGCGGGAGGGAAAGGAAGGCATATATAGAGGAAATGGAGATGAGGAGCCTGCTGGCCACCCTCGGCCTGAAGGTGGGTTTCCACAAGATGTTCACCCATAAGGAGGACAACCCGAATTATCTCATCGGCCCGGGACAGGCAGAAGAGGCGGCAATGGTCGCAAAGGAAACAGGTGTCGGGGAGGTCGTGGTGGATGCATTCCTCACCCCCAGGCAGGAAAAGAACCTCGAACAGCTGTTCCAGCTTCCGGTCGTGGACAGGGAGAACGTGATACTGTCCATCTTCTTCCAGAACGCACATTCGACCGAGGCCCGGCTCCAGATCATGAAGGCGCAGGCCGAATATCTCAAGCCGAGACTGCAGGCGAGGGAGGAAAACCTTTCCCAGCAAAGAGGCGGCGTCAGAGGAGCAAAAGGCGAAGGGGAAAGGAAGATAGAACTGGAACGCAGGCTCATAAACGACAGGATCGCGGGCTTGAAGAAGGATCTGGAGAGACTCAGACGGACAAGAACCGTCCAAAGCAAGGAGAGGAAGGGGAACGGAATCTTCACCTTCGCCCTGGTCGGATATACCAATGCGGGAAAAAGCTCGATAATGAAAGCACTTACAGGCTCGGATGTCCTTGTGGAGGACAAGCTGTTCGCAACGCTTGACACGACGACGAGGGCCCTCAGGCTTCCCGATGGCAGGAAGGTCCTGCTGAGCGACACGGTCGGATTCATATCGAACCTTCCCCACCGTCTGATCGAAGCGTTCGGATCCACGCTGGAGGAGGCCCTTGACGCCGATGCGGTTATGATCGTGGCCGACCTCTCCCACCCCGATGCCTACAGCTGCTATGAAACGACGGTATCCACGCTGGAAGAGCTCGGAGCAAGGGACAGGATCAAGCTCCTCGTCCTCAACAAGAGCGACTGCATATACGATGATTTCTCATATATGAAGCTGAAGAGCACGGGGTTTCCTACAGTCGAGACCTCGGTCAAGGAAAAAAAGGGATTGGACGGTCTGCTTCGGGCCATGGAGGAGATCAGCCGTGACGGCATGGAGGAGCTTGTCGTAGAGTGCGGGGGCGACGGAAGCCTGCTATCAGAGCTCGGCTCCAAGGCCGAGATAGTCTCGTACACCTGGAAGGACGACCACGCCGAGCTTGTCATAAGATACAGGAAGGAATACAGGCAATACATGGACAAGGTCATAAAAAAATCCGGATTCCGAAGAGGGAATCCGGATGGAAGCTCCTAGTTGAACATCCAAAGGACGCCGATGTAGCCTGCGAACGCAAAGCCGATATCAAGCTCCGTGTTGGAAAGGATCGACATTCCCGGAGCGAGGCGGAGATACAGGTTGATGGGCACTTCCGGGAACGTGTACTCGATTCCGACCGGTACCAGGATGTCGAGGTCGAAGCCGAATTTGTCCGCGAACCTGAAACCTGTGGAGGCACCGAGACCGACTGTGATCGGCATGTGGTTCTTCCTGTCGATTTCGATATCATATACCTGGTAAGAAACGGCAACATCGCCACCGAGGGTGAAGCTGTCCTTCGTGACCTGGAAATTGCTGAGACCGATGTTGGCAAGGATATCGAACTTGCCAAAACCGAACTTGAGTCCGAGTCCGGTGTTGGTGCCGAGGTTGAGGCCCACACCCACACTGCCGTCCTCCGCGGATCCCTTGTAGGATGCGGCTGTTGCCGGAACAAGAGCGAGCGCGATCAACATCAGAACCAAAACAACTTTCTTTTTCATTTGCTTTTCCTTATAGATTAAGATTGAGGGACCAATCCCATATGAATAATTTAATGCAACCGTTTTTCAATGTAAAGTAAGGAAAGTATTGAAAAAATAACCGCAACAATGTAACTTTCTATAATTGTTTCGGAATCAAGGAGATACCCCAGAATGAAAGAAAGCCTTTACTGCAAAAAGATCGAGGATATACAGGAGATCCTTTCGCTTGAGAAGAAATTCCAGGCGAAAATCGTCAGGGATTTCCTTGTGAAAGGAGTCACGGACTTTGAAAAGATGACGAGCCTGGCAAAAAAAGACAGGCAGAGGCTTCCGAAAAGCGCGCTTGTGACGGAGGTGGTCGCAAGGCAGGACAGTCTTTCGACGGTAAAGCTTGCCATACGGCTCCAGGACGGCCTCGTAATAGAGTGCGTGAGGCTTTCGGACGGAAAGGACAGGTTCACCGCCTGCCTTTCAAGCCAGGCAGGATGCGCGATGGGATGCTCGTTCTGCAAAACGGGCACCATGGGGCTTCTGAGAAACCTGACCTCATCCGAAATCATCGAACAGTTCGTGCATCTGGAGAAGCTCGGTTCCCCGATAAGCCACATCGTGTTCATGGGCATGGGCGAGGCGTTGGCGAATTTCAATCCGGTGATGGAGGCGGTCCACCACCTTCACGACGAGCAATGGTTCAACATCTCGTACAGGAAGATCACGATAAGCACATGCGGCCTGGCACCCGCCATCCTCCGCCTTGCGGAAATCGGACTTCCGGTGAAGCTGGCCGTCTCGCTGGTGAGCGCCGACGACGAGACCAGGAGCAGGATAATGAGGGTGAACAAGGCACATCCCCTTTCAGAGCTCAAGAAGGCCCTCATATCGTTCCAGCATCAGGAGAACAAGAGGATCACGCTCGAATACTGCATGCTCTCCGGGATAAACATGGACGAGAAATCGGCAAAGGAGCTGCAGAGGTTCACACGCGGCCTTGATGCCTTGGTGAACCTGATCCCCTGGAACCCCGTGGAGGGGCTGGATTTCAGGACCCCGGATGAAAAGGAGATAGACGCCTTCACGCGCCTGCTGACGAAAATGGGTGTGAACCACACCATAAGAAGGAGCAAGGGCCGCGAGATATCGGGAGCCTGCGGACAGCTTGCATCGGACAATCTGGATTGAAACAAAAAGAGGGCCTTTCCGGCCCTCATATGCTTTTCATCATGCTATTTCTCAAGAACGGCCTTGATCCTTCTTATTCCGGCGGAGGAAGACTGCTCCTTCAGGATTCTGAAATGCCCCATGTCACCGGTATGCGTGACATGCGGTCCTCCGCAGACCTCCTTTGAGAAATCCCCTATCGTATAAACCGTGACCTTCTCCCCGTACTTGGAATCGAAGAAGGCAATGGCGCCGCTTTCACGCGCCTCATCGAGGCTCATCGTCTCGACAGTGACCTTGAGATCCCTCTGGATCGCATCGTTCACAAGGTCCTCGACCTGCTTGATCTGTTCCTTGGTCATCGGTTCCGGATGTGTGAAATCGAACCTGAGCCTCTCGGCGGTGATGTTGGACCCCTTCTGCCCCACATGTGTCCCCAGAATCTTTCTCAAAGACGCGTGGAGGAGGTGTGTGGCCGTATGAAGGGCCGTTGTCTGCTCGCTGTGGTCTGCAAGTCCGCCCTTGAACTGCTGCTCGGCACCGGCACGGGAAATCTCCTGATGTTTTGCGAAGCATTCCTCGAACCCCTTCTGGTCCACGTCGAACCCGTGCTCCGACGCAAGCTCCTTCGTAAGCTCGATCGGAAAGCCGTATGTGTCATAGAGCTTGAATGCGAGACGTCCGGAAATGATCCTTGAATTGCCCTTCATGAGGTTGGGAAGCATCTTCTCGAACTCCCTTTCACCCTTGACGAGGGTCTGGGAGAATTTCTCCTCCTCCTTTGCAAGCTCCTCCATTATGAAAGCCCTGTGCTCCTCGAGCTCCGGATACGGCTTGCCGTACAGGGCAAGCACAACCTCTGCGACGGAGGACAGGAACTCATGGTCTATCCCGAGCTTCTTTCCATGGCGGACAGCCCTTCTTATGAGGCGGCGCAGGATGTATCCCTGTCCTACATTGGACGGTGCGACGCCCTTCTGGTCGCCGAGGATGAACACACTCGTGCGGATATGGTCGGAAATGATGCGGATGGAGATGTCGTCATCCTCGTTCTCTCCGTACTTCTTTCCGCAGAGGCCTTCGATGGCATGGATTATCGGCTGGAAGACCTCGGTCTCGTATACGCTCTTCTTGCCCTGGAGCACTGCGACGGTCCTCTCGATGCCCATTCCGGTGTCGATGCACTTTCTTTCCATCTCATGATAGGTGCCGTCCTTCTCCTTGCGGTATCCCATGAACACATCGTTCCAGATCTCGAAATACTTTCCGCATTTGCAGCCAGGCTTGCAGTCGGGACCGCATGCGGGGCGTCCCGTATCGAAGAACATCTCCGAATCGGGACCACAGGGGCCGGTTTCTCCTGCCGGTCCCCACCAGTTGTCCTCCCGGGGCATGAAATAGATTCTGGAGCGGTCGATGCCGAGGGAGGCCCACCTGTCGGCGGCCTGAGTGTCGCGAGGTACCTCGTCGTCCCCTTCGAACACGGTGACCGACAGCTTCTCCACAGGAATCTCGAGAACCTTTGTGAGGAACTCGAAGCTGTAACCTATCATCTCCTCCTTGAAATAATCGCCGAGGGACCAGTTCCCGAGCATCTCGAAGAACGTCAGATGGTGCGGATCGCCAACGCTGTCGATATCGCCCGTACGGATACATTTCTGATAGTCAGTAAGTCTCTTTCCTGCCGGATGCTCGGCACCCAGGATATACGGCACCAGAGGATGCATCCCCGCTGTCGTGAAAAGAACGGTCGGATCATTTTCCGGAATGAGGGAGGCTCCGGAAATCTGCTTATGTCCCTTGGAGACGAAGAAGTCTATGTACAACTGTCTCAATTCGTTTGCTGTAATCTTTTTCATAACGGAAACATAGTAGTATTTAAGCCCTGCTTGGTCAACAAAGATGGATGCTAAAAGAGGTCCAAAGTGAGATCGTCGGGCCGGGCCGGGCGGACAGTGCGCGGTCTCGGGGTAAGAAGCTTTTTGAAATCCTTCTTTCCGTCATACTGCATGGCCCCGGAATTCATATGCTCGAGGACGAACGAATATCCTGTCCGGTTCATCATGTGGGAAGAGATGAGACGTATCGAGGAGGACGGATCCACGGAGTCGAATATCCTCCACGCAGGTCCTCCGTCCTTCTCCTCCACGAGAAAGACCTTGTCGGAAAGGGCCCCTATGGCACGGTTCCTTATCACCTGGTGCCACTTCTCCATCTTGGCCGCAGGTCCGAACGGACCTATGATGAGCCCTCCCTTTCTCATGATATCCATCATCTGTGCCTTCAGCTGCTCGTTGGGGGCCTTCGTCGGGAACTGAGAGGAGAAGGCGATGACATTTCCGCTCCTTTTCAGCATCTCCGCCATCGCAAGACTTGATACCCCGACCATCAGAGGACAGAAGAGCGCGAATTTCCGTTCCAGGGCGAAGTCCGCCGCCTCCGCCGCAAGTTCTCCGCCCCTCTCGCTCGGGGCAAGGGTGCCGAGAACCGTCAGCCTTTGCTTTGACAAAAGCGACAGATTGCCCACCGCATAAAGGAAAGGAACCGGGAATTCCGACGATGTGAGCGAAGGTGAGAAGAACACGCTCTTCTCGTCGATTATCTCATATGGCGCCCTGACCCTGTCGTAGGCGGCCCTGACGCCGCGCCAATGTAAATTGATGTCCTCCTCCTTGACGCCAAGCACGGAGGAGGCCCTGTTCGAATAGGCGGGAAGAGGGGAATCGAGGTCGAACCTGCCCCTCAATGCACGGAACCAGTCATACGCTTTCTTGTAATCGTATCCGGAAAGTTCCAAAAGCGTCTCATGGGTAAGGGATGCCTCAATACTTTTCAACAACATGCCTCCTGGCTTCCAAAAGTATGGAAGAAAAATCCACGAACGGTGTGGCGATACCGTGTTTTTTTCCGAGTCTGGCCACGGAACCGGCAAAATACCTGTTTTCCGTCTCACGCGATGCCTGCACATCCTGGAGCATGCTGGTCTTTCCATGATCGGTGAGAGCCCCCACCCTCCTTATCATCTCCTCGATGTCATCCTGGGTGATGCTTATGCCTTCAGCCCGTGCAACAGTCTGCACCTCCTTCGCAACGAGGCGTACGGCACGGACGAAGGACGTGTTGTCGCACATAGCGGCATAATCGGCATCGAGGATTGCAGAAAGCGTGTTATAGCATGTGTTGAGCATGAACTTCCACCACTTCTCGTGCATGATATCGGCAGGAACGGCAAAACGCTGACCTGCCTTTTCGAACAGCCTTGAAATCTCATGCACCCTGGTGGAAACCGAATTGTCCTTCTCGCCGAAGATGATTGTCCCTCCGTTCGAGAAGCACACGGTCTCCACTCCCGAATGATTGCTTGAGAGATCCGTGATGAACGAATAAAGCACCCTGTCGGGACCGAACCTGTCGGAAAGAATCCTCTCGGCGTCTATACCGTTCAAAAGCGACATCAGGGAAGTGCCATCCCCGACAAACGGGGCGATATCATCAAGCACATCCTCGAGCTGGAAATTCTTTACCGCCACTATCAGAAGATCGGCCTTGTCCGCCTCGTCGGGGGACATCACCCTGAAATCGATCTTCCTGCCGTTGAGAAAAATCCCACGGTCGTACTTCTCCTTCCTCTCACCTTTTGCAATCAAAGCGAAATCGGAGACATCATTGAGTTTCGCAGCCACCACGACGCCTACTGCACCGGCTCCGATGAGTCTTACCTTCATAGGTAGGATTCTATTCCTTGCATCCATCATTATCAAGAAGCAATCCCATCTTTCAAGCATTCTGCAAATATGTTGGCCGTCTTCACAGCTTGGCTTTGCAGCATCGCCAGCATCATTTTTTCAGGATATCCCCATTCCAGAGACGCTCAAGAAAATCCTTCCGGGGAAGAATCAGGATACCATCATCAAGCATGCGTTGACCATCTTCCCTGGACACAATGCAGCTGGAGAAGATACCCTCCTCCTTGAGCTCGCCGAGATTCGCAAGATGCTTGCCCGTAACGGATTTTGAATTCCTGACCTCGATTGCGACCTCATCCCAGATGGTGAAATCGACCTCCCGCTTTCCATCGCTGGTGCGATAGTAAGTGACATCCGTATCATGCGGTCCCGAGTAATCGATGCAGGTACAATCTCATTTTATATGGCCTGATGATGAGAGATAAGTATTTCGTTTGAAGTTTTCTTGGACAGAAATAAACCGGCATCCATTTTTACCTGACTATTCAAGGTCTTGATGGAAAATGATTCTTTTGTTAAGATATAGTCAATAAATTGACCATAATTAATAGACAAAATACAATATATCATGACTAAGGAAGACAGGAAAAACGCATATCTATACTGCAAATTCCGGGACGAGCAGTTTGCTCTCTACGATGAATACGCCAAACGCAACGGAATGATGATGAAAACGCTGCTGGTGGTCAATGTCCTTTTTTATGATGCCTTTTACAGCAAGGGAGGCATGACTCAAAAAGAGATCTGCCAGCGAACGTTTCAATCCAAACAGACGGTCAATCTGATCATTAAAAACCTTCTGGCCGAGAACTATGTAACCATCACAGGAATGCCTGAAAACAAACGGAACAAGATTGTCCGGATGACCGATGCCGGGAGGGCCTACTGCGAAAAAGTGGTGCGTCACATTACATGGGCGGAGGACACGGCCATGTCCATGTTTACACCGGAGGAACAAAAGCAGTTGATCGATTTGTCAAGAACATTCACAAGGAATCTGACCAGATTGGTCAATCAGGAAACGGAGGATATGTAAATGGAGTTTTATGAAGCAATTAGGAAAAGAAGGACGGTTCGGGAGTTTCTGAATAAAGAGGTGGATTTTGAAGCGATCAAACGAATTTTAGAGGCGGGCAATCTGGCGCCTACCTGGAACCACAACCGCAACTGGAGCTATATTGTTCTGAGAACAGACGAGGAAAAGGAATACGCCTTTGAATATGCGAAAAAGATTGCTGACAAGTTCGATGCCAAAAAATATCTGAACACGCCGAGACCATACCCAACGACACTTGCTCAGAAAATGTATGGTTATGCGATGCCGCGGCAGTATACAATGCTCAAAAATGCGCCGTATGTGGTCATCCCTGTATTCAAGTGCAAGGAACTGAATGGCAAATATGTATCCAAACTGAATCCGTTTTCCACGATCTGGTGCGTGATTGAGAATATATTTCTGGCGGCAACTGCAGAGGGGCTGGGCTGCTCCATGCGGATACCGCTCAATGAAGAACATGACATCGTAAAAGCGAAATTGAAGGTGCCGCCGACTTATATGATTCCAGTGTTCATCGGAATAGGTTATCCTGATCCGAACGAGATGGTATTGGAGCAAAATATCGCCAATCTTGATAAGCAACTGCACTATGGAGGATGGAAATAAACAGATAGTCAAGGAATGTTGCAATGGAACCGAGCATTCAAGAAATACAAGTTAAAAGCGTACTCACCAAATCCAATCTGCCGGTGAGCGACTATTCCGTGAATCCCTATTTGGGCTGCACCCATGCCTGCCGGTACTGTTACGCCTCGTTCATGAAGCGGTTTGCCGGCCATCCGGAACCTTGGGGGACATTCCTGGACGTGAAATACTGGCCGGAGATCAAACACCCGGAGCGGTATGCCGGGAAAGAGCTGTTTATCGGCTCTGTCACCGATCCCTACCTACTCCAGGAAGAAATGTTTGGACGCACTCGCGCGCTGCTGGAGCAGCTCAAGGGCAGCGGGGTCAAAATCACAATCGCCACCAAAAGCGACCTGGTGCTGCGCGATCTTGATTTGATCAAAACCTTTCCGGACGCCCGTGTCTCTTGGTCGGTCAATACGCTGGATGAGGACTTCAAGAACGATATGGACAATGCCGTCAGCATCGGACGACGGCTGACTGCCATGAAAGCCTTCCATGACGCTGGCATCCGTACCACCTGCTTTGTTTCCCCAATCTTCCCTGGAATCACCGATGTAAAAGCCATCATCCGCCGGGTGAAGGGACAATGCAATCTGATCTGGCTGGAAAATCTCAATTTGCGGGGCAGTTACAAAGCGGTCATCCTCGACTACATCAAGGAAAGGTATCCACAGCTTATGCCGCTGTATCAAGAGATTTACCAGAAAGGAAACCTCACCTATTGGGAGCTTCTGGACGAGGAACTGAAACGATATGCTGCCGAAATCGAACTGGACTATGTGACCAACGATGACAGCATGAAGCGGCCATTTGATGCTCCGCCGGTCATTGTGAACTATTTTTATCACGAACAGATCAAAAAGTCTGCCAGGAAAGGTGGTGACAGCCATGCCGGAATTACCGGAAGCAGAAGCGATCAACCGGGTGACTGAGCCGCAGATAACAGGATTTGCGGTTGAGCAGATTACGGTCAACAAGCCGGAAGTGATTGTACACCCATATGCTGATGAATTCCGCACCCAAATTATCGGTCATTTTTTACCGGGATAGACCGCAGAGGGAAATTTCTGATTCTCTGCCTCAGCGGCGGTGATAAGATTGTTCTGCACCTGCGGATGACCGGCTTGCCTGTTGGCGACACCGGCAGATTACCCGGAAGAAAAGTATACCCACCTTGTGTTCCATCTGTCCGGCGGCAAAGAGCTGCGTTTCTTCGGCATGCGCTGGTTCGGGCGCTTCTGGCTACTGCGGAAGGGAGAGGCAGATACATACACCGGGATGGAAAAGCTGGGAGCAGAACCCTTGATTACAGTTTTTCCGGGGAATACTTGTTCACACGCTTGGGAAAGCGGAAGAAAACTATCAAGGAATGTCTGCTGGATCAGAATGTGATTGCCGGAATAGGCAATATCTATTCCGATGAAATATTGTTTGCATCCCTCATTCACCCGGAACAGCCCGCCAATACGCTGACAGCCGAGGAATGGAATCAGCTTGCTTCGGTTATAAACTGTTCCAATCTCTTTTTTATCCTTTCTGAATAAGATGTGGCTGTATTAGAAGAAAAAGAAATCAATCCAGCAGCATTTTTTTGTAATAATATTATTTATACGGGCAAGATAAATAAGGGGCGTTCACGTTAAAATCGTAAGTCTTGAAATATCAATATGTTAGGGCGTGTATCATTGAAGACCAATTTTGTTCAATGGTGCACGATGATTTTAGAGAAATAGCATATCATTTTCAAGGTGGTTTATCTTTCATGCGGCACTTGCCCTGACAGATCAATTATGGAACATTGGGGCACTCAAAAAACCTGTCCCTTGTGAGGACAGGCCATGGGTTGTTTCAGACTTAACGCTTGAAATCAGTTGGATGACTTCTTTACGATGATGAGCGGCATTGTTTCCTTTGTTGTCGAATCATCGTTTTCCTTATAGCTGTACTCGGATTCTATTCCTAATGCTTCGTTCATTCCAGACAATGCGTCATCCCATGTACCATCAACCTTTGTTGTGGGGTCTGATACTTGATCATCGCCTATGCCGGATGTTGCGGATGATTCTTCAGGTACGCTCCAGTAACAAGCTGTGATTGTCCCATTGTTATTTCCAGCGATACCGCCGACACCTTCATTTCCTGAAACACTTCCTGTATTGTAACAAGCTGTGATTGTCCAATCGTTTGCTCCAGCGATACCGCCGACAGAATCTGTTCCTGAAATTTCTCCTATATTATAACAAGCTGAGACTGTATTCCAATTGTATCCAACGATTCCTCCGATATCTGATGATCCTGAAACGTCTCCTGTATTGTAACAAGCTGTGATTGTCCCATTGTTTTCTCCAGCGATACCGCCGATGTAGCTGGCTCCTGAAACACTTCCTGTATTGTAACAAGCTGTGATTTCCCCACTATTGCCTCCTGCTATTCCGCCGATGTAATCTCCTGATTCTGAATAAACATCTCCTGTATTGTAACAAGATATGATTATCCCCTCCGTATTAATACAACTATTTACTCCAGCGATACCGCCGACAGAAGATGTTCCTGAAATTTCTCCTATATTATAACAAACTGAGATTGTCCCATAACTGTATCCAGCGATACCGCCGACACTCCCTTTCTCTGTTTCTGAAACATTTCCCTCATTATTACAACCTGAGATTGTCCCATAGTTGCATCCGGCGATGCCACCGACTTCGTATATTCCTAAAACACTTACTGATACGCTGCAGTTTTCGATTGTTTCAAGATTGAATCCGGCGATACCGCCGACATCGGATGCTCCTGAAACACTTCCAGATTCAACATCGCAGTATTCGATTGTCCCCCGATTATATCCAACTATGCCGCCGATACTCTCTGCCTCTGCTCCTGAAACTTTTCCCTCATTATTACAATTTGATATTGTCCCATTGTTTTGTCCAGCGATTCCGCCGACACCTATATTTCCTGAAACGCTTCCGGATACGCTGCAGTTTTCTATTGTTCCATAATTATATCCGGCGATGCCTCCGATGTAGGAATTCCCAGATATTGCCACGTCGCTCAATGTAAGGTCTTTTACTACGCCGTCAGGTGCAATATATGCGAACAAGCCTAAGTAACTACTATAACTATCTGACGAGTCGATTTTCAGGTTGCTGATTATATGTCCGCCACCGTCAAATGTGCCTGCATAAAAATACTCTACTAATTCTCCTTCGGCAGCGCCAAAACATCCCACTGGAGTCCAGCTCTTGCCTTCCAAGGAGATGTCAGCCATCAGTTTGGCGCTTGTACAAATATGGGCGGTTGTTGTGCTGGTGTACGTTGTGACATATGCATTCCAGGCAAGAAGACCTGTTGCATTCCAGATGTAATAGGTATTTTCTGTTTCATTAAAATAATAACCTGGGTCTTCTCCTTTATAAAACACGAAGGTATCAGAAGTGCTTTTGCCTCCGGCTTCAGCCTTTATGGTGACATTGCCTTCTTTTTTGATTGTGACTGTCCCATCATCGGAAACCGTAGCCACATTTTCATCAGAGGATGACCAGACAACAGTCTTGTCTGTCGCATTGTCTGGCTGGATGTCCGCAGTGAGCTTGAATGTCTTTCCTGCTTCAAATCCAATGGCATTGGTTTCCAATTTATTTATCGTTATGCTGTCGACTGCAACCGGGCCTTTGTCAGGCTGCTCACAGCCTGTGGCGGCAAGCGCAATAACAAGAAGGGCAAAGCCTAACAGTAGGGTCTTATTCCCCCCCCCCACATGAGAATCGAACATCTGATTTTTTCCATAGTTTCCTCCTGTTGTGTTTTATATCGATCGGAGGTGTGGACCATTGATCAATAAGGATATTTTAACATGGAAAAAGGGGGTTAAGTGGTTTTTTTTGGGTACTTTTGCCGCGACATATGGGAAGTGTGCTCTCGTCAACCATCATATACCACCGAAAGTCATTTTGTGATTCTCTCTGTCAAACTTGTACCAGTCCTCACGCAGCATTGTCTCTGCAAAGGCGATAGCTTTCCACGCTCGCCGCAATCCCAAGATGCTATTCTGTCTGGCTATTTTCATCCTTCGTGTATTACCACTCCGAATTTTCAGAAATTTTACATGTTTTCCGGAGTTGATATTGACTTATCAAAGATTGACGCCATATGATTAATACGAATTCGATGATAATTTGCACTTTTTTCGGAGTATAAGATGATTGAGATAAAAAGAGACATATATCTTCAGCGCATTATAAAAAGGATGGGCAATGGCAGAGCAAAGGTCATTACGGGAATAAGAAGGTGTGGGAAAAGCTATCTTCTGTTCACCTTATTCAGGAACTACCTTCTCTCCAGTGGTGTTGAGGAAGATCACATCATTGCCATTGCACTTGATGATGAGAATGAGCATCTTCTTGACAGGCACGTTCTGGGCTTGGAAATACGCTCAAGAATCAAAGATGAAAAGACCTATTATGTGTTTCTTGATGAAATACAGAATGTTGAAGGCTTTGAGATGGTCATCAACGGACTTCTACATAAACCGAATGTTGATGTCTATGTGACTGGCAGCAATTCGAGATTCCTTTCCTCGGATGTAATCACTGAATTCAGAGGCCGTGGAGATGAGATACGGGTAAGACCTCTTTCATTCGGCGAGATCAGGCCACTTTACGATTCAGACGATGCAGCATGGGATGATTATTTCAATTATGGAGGACTCCCTTCTATCTATGCAGAAGGAATGGATGATGAACAGAAGGTATCTTTCCTCGACTATGCCACCAAGACAATCTATATCAAGGACATTGTGGAAAGAAACAAGCTGAAAGATGATAAAGGCATCAGCAGCGTGCTTGATCTCCTGTCCTCTGCTACAGGTAGCCTGACAAATCCATTGAAGCTTGCAAACACATTCAAAAGCAAAGGGCAGAAAGGAATAACGGACAAGACAATCTCCAACTATCTAAAATTCATTGAGGAAGCCTATGTGGTTGAGCGTGTCCAGCGCTATGACATCAAAGGAAAGGAATACATCGAATCACCTTATAAATTCTATTTTTCAGATATCGGGGTCAGAAACTCCAGAATCAACTTCAGGCAGGTCGAAGAAACCCATATCATGGAAAACATCATATACAATGAGCTCAAGGCAAGAGGATATCTCGTTGATGTCGGTATTATAGAGCACAGGGATAGGACCGATGATGGCAAATACAGATCCAGACAATATGAAGTGGATTTCATTGCAAATCTTGCGGGTAAGCGATACTACATACAGTCTGCACTGTCACTGCTTGATGAGGGAAAGCTGGAACAGGAGCTCAGGTCTCTTTCTATGATCAGAGATTCATTCAGGAAGATTGTGATTACAAGAGACAAAATAAAGCCCAGGCGCACAGAAGACGGAATTCTGATAATCAACCTTTTTGACTTTCTGCTTAATACCAGTGCAATAGAACAGTAACGCAGGAAAGCGTAGTCATACGGCGAACATCATAAGTTTAAGTAGAGAAAAAAATTGCCGAAGGTCTGCCTTCGGCGTCAGGTCAGGCGACTACATTTAAAGTGCCCTGTTCGGCTCTTCGCACAACCGGGGTTGCACGCCTCCCCGACTTAGTTAAAATTTGCCTTGAAACGGCTGAAAAATCAAGATAGCAAATTGCTCATCACTTGAAATAAAAATACAAAATACTGGAGAAATGCCCCCAGCTCTGGCAGACCAACCTTTTCGGCCAGCCCTAGACCCTTCTTCGGATTGTTCCGCCTCAATCGGTCTGTCTACAATATACTTCAGATCACACACACAATGCCAAAGACTTTCCAAAGAACTAATTTTTGCAATTTTGAGAGTTTATAATTCTAAACGTATTTAGACTTTAGATGTATATATAATATAATTATATAGTTATCGAGCCTGGCCTGGTGGTCGAAGCAGAACTTCGCATCGTAGCGCTTGTTCTTGGCTTCCTTCTTCTTCCTGAAGCCTCTGGAATCCTCGTCTGTGAAGAAACCTTTCGCATATTCACCGAAAATCATTTTGTGATTCTCTCTGTCAAACTTGTGCCAGTCCTCACGCAGCATTGTCTCTGCAAAGACTATATCTTTACGCATGTCATCGGTTCCTGTGCTGAACTCCCTGTACGGCATATGCTCGAAAATCACGTAAATGTTCTTCTTTCTGGCTCGCTTGATGAATCAGTATGCTCTCTCAATGTGTACGCAAACCTTCTCCTAAAATTGTACTTTAAACACTGGGTTTTGCGGACACTTTGCGTGCACTTGGGAGTATTTTAGGCCTTTCCAAAAAATTAACTCCTTGCAGTGCAAGGAGTTAGATTTATCGGTTTAGTGCCGCCTCCAGGAATGTCAGAAAAACATCACTAAACTCCTACAGTTCGTAAATCATCGTAAAGCATGGAATTAGCACTGTCAATGAACCATATGGGGGACACTTCAGAGGTGTCACCAAAACAGGTGACACTGCCCAAAATCGGAAATCCGCAAGGCAGGCTGGAAGCTGATTGGCCTCTCAGGGACGCGTGAAGGGGTCTAGAACGCTTCGCAACTACATTTTCGTATAATTTTAGGTTTTTGGCAATTGGACGCGTTCTCGAGAAGATTTCGAGGCAAATAGCGCATTCTGCAATTCTGCGCCTACCTTTCAACGACAAGTGTCATCAGGGCGAGACCCTCATCCCCTGTGTTGGTAATGCTGTGTGATGATCCTGTTGGGCAGATGTGGCAGCATCCGGCAAGAAGCTGCTCTTCCACTCCATCACAGATCGCTGTTCCGCTGCCTGAGAGAACAAAGTTCACATCATCGCTTGTTGGATGAGCGTGAAGCCCAATTGATCCGCCTTTGTGGATCTTCGTGAGGATTGCTTTGCCTTTATCATCGACATGCATCCTGGCACTCCTCATCCCCTTGCCATTGTTCATGCAGGGGATAGTCATCTCTTCGATTTCGTTGAAGTTTATAAGCATTACCAAGCCTCCGAATTAGTATCACAGTCCCTGAAATAAGGTTTAGAAGAAAAATTGGATAAACTAAAGGTTTAGAAGAAAAATTGGATAAACTACGTAAAACCATGTTTATCCAACTAAACTATCTTATTTCACGACTGATGTCTGAAGCTCAATATATGCCTTCAGCAGCCTTTGCAAGAGCAGGATTCTCTTCCTTGCTCTTCCTGATCATATATGAAATCGCACTTGATACATCAGCACCAGAGAGGCCTTGCTTCTTCAGTTCCTTGGCAGAGAGGGATTCATCATCTAGGAGTTAAATTCCAACACCTTCCATGCAGAGGTAATCACTGGCATTCATGCATTTGGGGTGTGACATTTCAAGGGAAAGGAAATCCTTGTCGCCAGTCAGGATGATATCAACACCAGAGACTATTGCGGCATTCAGAATCGGCTGGTCTTTTGGGTCTCTGATCAGTTTCTCTGCTTTATCGACAGCAGGTATCAACTCGTATGAAAGTTCAGCAAGAAACACTTCAGCATCTGCAAGAAATTGAGGGGCCTTGCGCTGAAGAATACTCCGAAACTCTGCAATATTGCGATCAGTCAGGATCATCTGGTGATTGCCTGCAACATGCATAAGAGCTTTCGCAGGCTTTGAAAGAGGAAAAAGAAGGGCTGAGAAAAGGATATTCGTATCAACAAGTACTCTCATTTTTCAGATTCTCTTTCCATAACGTTCTTCATCGACAAGGGCCTGAATATCATCCTCATTGGATATACCCATAGCCTCTGCCGCTGAAGAGAAAGCATTCTGAGCTTTCTGGATGGCAGATATAGAAGCATTGCTGATGACTATCTCGCCATTCTTGTTCTGGAAGAAAAGGATCTTATCACCAGCGTTAAGCGAAAGCTGTCTTCTGATCTCGATTGGAACAGTAATCTGACCATTTGAAGAAATTCTTGCAAGGTTCATATGATCTATCCTCCTTCTATTCTTTAGAATTCAAGTTTCCTTTAATTAAAATAACTTATAGCCGGCAACAAGTAAACAGTTGCATAGGAAAATTGTCATCGCAATCAGCAACAATGAGAAAAATATGATGCTTTCTGTAGTATCGCTGTCAAGGTTAAAGAGTAAAATTGGCTCATTATCTCGAATGTTTAAGCATTGGTCATAAAAGATATTCCAGAGCAAACGACTATTCTGATGATAATAAAAAAGCCGACTCAATGGGTCGGCGGCTAGAACGTCTATCGTTCCACCATCTGATCATAATTTATCTATTTACTATCCATTTGTCAATGATGATAATGCAAATCTTACAGAAGCCATCTGCTCACAATGTCCAACCATCATTTAGGAGATAATTCCCTTACTACCATGCCTTTATGTCTTCAATGATTGTCATGGGCAAAAGATGCTTTCTGCAATACGGCTTCCAGGCTAGTTCATATTCTTCAAGAACTCCTATCACCTCATCCTTAAACAATTCTTTGTTGTCAAGTCGGAAATAGATAAAGTACAAAGTTTTTTCAAATTCACTTTTGATGTCTCCAATATATCCATTAAGCAATGATGTATGAAAATTGAGATCATTCTTCAATTTCACGGATACAAGATGATTACTATGGCAACACCTGTTTCGTATTATTCGTATGTTATTGAGATATCGTTTTAAGCCTTCTACCAGGTTTGGTTTCCCCTTTATGAAGTACTTCTCTGAGAAATCGAAGTGATATTTCAAGTGCATGCCACTATAAAATTTGAGGAAGGAGCCAAACGACATTGCATAGAACGCCTGATGGTTTTTATCGCTTGAAGAGGAATAGTTCATGCTCCTCATTCTGTTGGCAATTTCTTTTACAACAACATCAAAAAGACTTTCAATGTTGTTTTGCTTTGGGGTTGTGAATTGTTTGTTGAAGTAATTCGGGTTATTCCAGAAGCACGAATCAGAAGTTGTAGAATAAACAGTGTCAACAAAATCTTTCTTCATCTGGATTTCCAAACGAAGTATGTATTTCAGTAATATCGAACGGATCTGCTCATCGAAGAAATAGAGTTGAATTGCTTTCTTTACATCCCCAGCTGTGATCCGAAGAAAATTGATCATGTAATAATAGCTGCAGTTTGATTTGATAAAGTCATCTAATATTGATTCATCTTCTTCTGAGAGCTGAATATTCTTCTTAGCAATCAAACTGCTCTGATCTTTATTCATACTAGGACTGCTTCCTCTTGCCGACTACATAATTTTATCACAAAAACTTTTTATATACTATAAATTTACGTATATAACGACCCATCTACTTAATTATCCATATTGCCATGAGATGCACAGGATAGTAAGCGTAGAAAACTAATCCAGATACCTTTCCTTTGCAGCTCTCTTCACCCTGTTTTATGAACAGAGACAAGAACGGTCAAGAAGATTGAAATTGAACCTAAAGCAAAAAAGGGATATTTACGTTTGAATTTTAAGGAGTACGTATATTGATTGCTTTTATATAGGAATAGCGGGCGTCTTACCCGCTATCAAGGGAGGCCCAGGTCTTTCGACCAACCCCTAACTGGTTTCCCAGCTATTCATGATATACTTTTGCCGGCGAGAAAAATCAACTAGGTGTTGGCAGTCTCTGACAAGCAAGTGGGGTTCTGATGAATAAGTTTGTTAAGCAGCCGTACATCATTTTCAGACTTTGGGGCTGCTTCCTCCATCTCAGAGCACCTGAACTACCAGACAAACATCCCGACAGACACGTTAGCATCTGGCTTTTCTGCATCATTTGGATTTAAACTGCCATTCTCATCATCTTTTATGCCATTTAAACTGCCATCATCTGGATATGGCATATTATCCATGCAGGAAATCACCTTCTTATAGTCGATGACAGCATCTGCAATCCATTTGAAGAGCCGCCCATTATCGTGAATTACTTTTACCATGAGGAAATGAAGAAATCAGAAAAGAGGGGAAAATGAGAATTGTCATCAAGCAATATCAAATCGTCTAAATTGTTGTTCCGATGCTTGAGAGAGCAAAGTTCACATCATCGCTTGTTGGATGAGCGTGAAGACCAATTGATCCGCCTTTATGGATCTTCGTGAAGATTGCTTTGCCTTTATCGTCGACATGCATCCTGGCACTCATCATCCCCTTGCCTCCATCATGCAAGGGATTGTCATCTCATCGATTTCGTTGAAGTATTGAGCCTCCGAATTGGCATCTCAGTCCATAAAATAAGGTTTAAGAGTAAAATTGGATAAACTATGTAAAATTGGTTTTAAATGCTTTCTAAACATGGTTTGTCGGGATAAAGATGATTTATCGTGAAAATTTAAGAACATTCTTGAAAATCCTGACTCTTAGGGAAAGAAACACATGAAATATGAATGATTTCCATTGCTATAAAAGAATTGACAAACCAACCGCAATCGACTAATGGACTTCCTGGCGAAATTTGCTACAATAATAAACAACAGGACTCCCCACACCTCTTGCTAAGCAATGTGCCCCAGAGGGAGACATTTTTTATATGTACGTTAAACCATTCTTTTCTTACGAACAGCAGATTGAAGAACTGAAACATTATACAAAATCTACATTGAAGAAAAGCATATTGGGCTTCCTGTTGATAGGATGAATAAAATATAGCTGAAGACTCATTTTATATTACTTTTAGCCATCATATGTCCATGCTAAAACAAAAAACCACCTGCAATGAGGTGGCTTTCGCGGTGGCCAACGTACTTAACCATACGCTTAGACACATTAGACTGGTTCCCACCGCTGACAACATCTTCCGATATCGTATCTAAATAGTATTTCCTGTTGGCTTTAAAGTCAACGCACGCGCACGGATAATCAGTAGCTCACTATAATGGGGCCATCTCAATTTAACAGACAATGTCTGTTGTTTTTGATAAATGAGGAAAAGCCGTCTCATGAACTGAAGACTTGACACAGTGAATCCATTTCCTAGCTCTTCCTTGAGCTTCTCTGAGTTTTCCTTCTGTTTTGTTTTAACCATCAAAAGAAGGCATTTACCAGTTTTAATGCATAAACCGATAAATGCTCTTAACAGTATAAAACAGAATAAACTTATTTTAGATGTTTCTACTTCACAGCTGCTGTCTGAAGCTCATAGATGCCTTCAGCAGCCTTTGCAAGTGCTGGATTCTCTTCCTTGCTCTTCCTTATCATGTATGAAATCGCACTTGATACATCCGCACCAGAGAGGCCCTGTTTCTTAAGCTCCTTGGCATAGAGAGTGCAGAAGATGTAGTCATCCATGCTCATAAGGATGGCTGTCTTCTTTACTTCCTTGGTCCTGTCTATAGTGGAAGCAGGACGGCCTCCCTTGTTCTTTAGAGGAGCAAGATCAACTTCAGACTCTGCTACATATTCAGGAGTCTTTACTTCTTCAACTTCAACTTTCTTTTCTTCCGGTGTATTCCATGCATCCATCAGTCTGCTCATAATCTACCTTCCTTCTTGAGTTCATCTCTTATCTCATCAAAGAGATCATCATAGTCCTTGCCTATTGCTGTCCTCTTTCCCTTTGCTGTGCTGTTCCTGTTGGCCTGTGCATCCTCTATTGCAACGCTCTGCCTTATCTTTGCATCGAATACCTTCGTTGAAAGATAGGAGGAGGAGATCATCTCCAAGTCCGGTACTGCCTCCTTGCTGAGCCTTGTCCTCGGGTTGTATCTCGTAACGAGAAGGCCAAGGATCTCCAGGCTCGGGTTTGCCTCTTCCTTCACCTCATTGATCGTCTCGGAAAGAGCCTTCAGTCCCTGAATTGAGAGAGCGTTGGCATTTACAGGAACGATGAGATAGTCAGCTGCGATAAGGACGTTCCAGTTGATGATTCCAAGTGTAGGTGGAGCATCGATGATACAGACATCGTACTCCGATGAGACTGTCTTTATCGCATTCCTTAATAGATGCATGGAATTCACTCCTACGAACATCCTGTCTGCATTGCTCATGAGGATGTTGTTCGGAACAAGGTCCACCCCTTCAGCTGTCTTGATGACTGCGTCTTTCAAAGATGTTTCTTTGGCAAACACTTCCTTGAGGTTATGTTGTCCCTCCTGATCCGGATTGACACCATATATGTAAGTCATGTTTGCCTGGGGATCGGCATCTATGCTGAGAGTCTTTACACCGCTCTTTGCAAAGCGGGATGCAATTTCAACAGCAGTCGTAGTCTTGCCGACTCCGCCTTTCTGATTAATGAATGCAATTGTTACCATATCCAA
>CASFDW010000007.1 GCA_949293595.1 uncultured Spirochaetales bacterium
TTTTCCTCGATCATGCTGGCCTTGCTCCTGGTCGCAAGATCACGTCCGAGCTGCCTGAGCTCCTTGAGCTGGGTGATCTTCAGCTTCCTGCTGCTCGCAGCCTTCTTGACAGTGCATTCGTTTATCTTCGCCTTTGCATCGAGGAATATCCTCGTGAGGTCGTCTATCTCCTCCTGCTGGAGCGGAATGTTCGTGATCCAGTCCTCGACAGGTATGTACTGTCCGTTCCTGAGAGCTTCAAGATCCCTGACGATGTCGTGGTAATGCTTTGCCAAGCTCTGTTCCTTGACGGCATAGTCATCCTTGATCTTCTTGTGGAGCTTGCTCTTCTCCTTCTCCAGATCCTGCCTCTTCATGTCGGGATTGTCGGTCGCAAGCTGTAGATCCAACGCCTCGACCTCGGCCTGGATCTGATTGTTGAGCTCGGCCTCCTCCTTCTTTATGCGCTTCATCTGGGCCTCATACTCGCTCTTGTAGGATGCCTTTGTCTTCTCACGCGCATAAGTTATCCACGCCTCGCGGGAGGGGAAGTCGGAACGTTTCTTGCCCTTGAATGCCTTGCATTCCGGATTAGGATATCCTCCGAGCCTGTCAAGCAGTTCCTCACGGAGATTGAGCAGAGGTACGTTGGACGACAAATCCTCTCCGGCAAGACTGAGCTTGGCCTTCAACTCGTTGTACTCGGCAAGCTGGCGCTGCACCTCTTTGTTGAGTGCTTCCTTGTAGTTTGTGTTGTATCTCTTCTGTACGGATAAGAATTCCTTGAGCTCCTCGGTCGAAAGCGGATCCTCCCCATCCTCCTCTATCTTGGTGTTCATATGCTTGACAACCTTTGAGAAAAAGGAAATGAGAATTCCGCTCTCCCTGATAACGGAATTGACAATCGCGGCCCCGCGCTCCATCTGCATCGCAAGCTCGACCTCCTGGTCTCCGGTGAGAAGGTTCTCGTTGCCGATCTCCTTGAGATAAAGCCTGATCGGATCATCGACGCTGGTCTCGATCCTGCTCGATGAATGGAGCTTGTGCTCGACGCCGTGCTCGGAGAAATTGGAGATGTCGATGAATCTTTCGGACCCCGGATCGCCTTCATCGTCGGTCCCCTTCCATTCGTTTATTCCCGGTTCGTTCTCATCGTCGGTGAGGTCTTCCTCCTCATCCTCGTCATCGTCCTCGCCTTTCTTCTCCTCGTCCTCGTCCTTTTCCTCCTCTTCGTCATCCTCGTCCATCAGTACGGAAGGCTCCTCGTCCCCGTCCTCCTCTTCGGAAGATGAAAGGAAATCCTCGTCGTCCTCCCCGACCTCCTCCATATCCTCCTCGCTCGGTGGGATCTCGTCCTCGGAGAAATCCGATTCCATGTCCTCCGGACTAGGAATGTCGAAGCCGTCCTCGTTCTCCTCGCTGTATCCGACCCCATCCTCCTGAAGAGCCCCTATGATGGAATCGATATCTCCAACCGTGGCCTTGTACGTCTTAATGGATTGGATGATATCATCAAAGGTGACGACACCGTTTTCCCGCGAAATCTGCAAGAGATTCTCATAAAATGGCTGATTCCTGAAATCTTCCTGTCCCATCGGTTAAGCTTCCTTCCCATTGAACAAACTGTTTTTCAACATGTTTATCTCTTTGTCTAATTCCTTCTTCCTCTCGATAAGCCCGGCCATGTCGTCGCCGGAAATATCCGAAGAGAGAAGTTTGATCTGCGACGTGAGGACCGATCTCCTTTCCTCGAGGCTTCTGAGACGGATCTTATCCACAATCTCATCCAGTACGGCAACATCGTCCTGCCTGAATTCCTCCAGACAGAAGGAGGTTGACACGTAATTACGCAACTTCCCGTCCGTTATCAGCGAAAGGAAAAGCTCGTCGGTATTCACATCGTCCCTTAATGCATTTTCCAGAACCGTATAAAGCACCTGTGCATCCGGATCCTTCAAATCGGTAAAAGCGATCCTCGTCCTGTAGATTCTGAACAGCTCCCTTCTGTTTGCCAGGATGAGCATCGCATATAGATCGGGAGATATCGAGGCCGTGTTCAAACCTTCATTCTCCCCTTTGTCCGTATTGTCGACCACCTCACCATATCTGTTATCTGCCGCTCTGTTTTTCTCCAGATCAGAAAGGATCACGTCCCTGCTGACAGAAAGCCTGACCGAAAGATCCTGGATGTAGGAATCCAGCTCGACGGAACTTTCTGTGGACAAAAGAAATGGGGAAAGGCTCTTTAAAAAGTCAGACTTACCCCTCGGCGTTCTGACATTATACTCCTTAAGGTATTTTTGAACAAGATACTCATAGCCGCCAGACTCCTGACGGAAATCATTTTTCAATGCCTCCGGGCCGTGGGCCTCGAGTATCTCGGATGCATCCTTTCCCAGGGTGAGCCGGTGGACCTTCACATTGAAGGATTTCGCATGGAGTATCCCGATGGCCTTGTCCGTGCTCTGTTGCCCGGCCTGGTCGCTGTCAAACATCAGGTCCACATCCCCGGTGTAGCGTGATATCAGGCCGGCCTGGTCGCTGGTGAACGACGTTCCCAGACTTGCCATGGCTGTGTCGAAGCCCGCCTGATGCATGCTGATGACATCGAAATTCCCTTCACAGAGGACGGCCCTGCTGTTCTTTTTTTTCAAGCCCTCGAGGGATTCGTACAACCCGTAGAGGTTGTATTTCTTGCTGTATATCAGTGTGTCCGGGCTGTTGATGTACTTTGGCGCTGTCTCTGAGAACGAAAGATCCCTGGCCGAGAAAGCAATGACGCGTCCCCTGTAGTCACGAACGGGGAACATCAGCCTGTTCGAGAAGAGCGGCCATGGAAAACGTCTCTGGCTGAATAGTCCGCTGATCTTGAGGATTTCATCGCTGTAGCCCTTCTTTGAGAGAAAACGGTACAGCCAAGATGATGATGCGGGGGCATAGCCCAGACTGAATTTTTCAACCATGCCGGAGGATATCCTCCTCTTTTCAAGATAACCGAGGGCATCCTGCCCGCCGCTACTGGACAGAAGCATGTATGAAAAGCTTTTGTTAAGTCTCTCGTACAGGTCGTACAGGACAGCCGCCTCATCCCTTCTCTTCTTTCCTTGCCCAAAGGGATCGTCCTCTATCTGCACTCCGGCCTTCTCCGCAAGATATTCCACGGCCTGTGGGAAACTGAGCTTCTCCATCTTCTCTATGAACGTGAACATGTTTCCGCTCTCATGGCAGCCGAAGCAGTAGTATCTGCCTGTGGAATCATCGATCTTGAACGATGGGGTACGTTCGTTTCCGTTTCCGTGGAACGGGCATTTCGCCCAGATGATGTTGCCCTTCGGATAAAGCTTTATGTATTGGGAAACAACGTCCGAAAGCCTCATTTTCTGGTTGATCTGATTGATTGTCTTATCTGAAAAACGGCCCAAGATACAAAACTCCATATTAAATATAACAAAAAAAGTTTTTTTTTAATATTTTTTTTTGAAATTTGCAGTAAATACTGCCTTGAACATTCAAAACGCTGTTTTCAATATGGTTCCAATCTCATTTTTCAAGAACGAGAGGCTTGGAGGAATCGTTCAATGCGACAAGCCCGCGGATCTCTTCATCGGTGTACAAACGTCCCTTTCCTATTCCGGGACAGTTGCGCATCTCGGCTTTGATAGCCTCAGGATCGTCTGCCAGTCCCCTCCAGAAAGGATATGTGCTGCACTGCAGGGGTCTTGCGGGATATATCGTGCATCCCGTCCCGTCCAGGAATATGCACGAATAGTCATCCCTTTCCTTCAGGCTCAAGAGGAAGTATGTCCCGTAGTCTATCCTCCTGCAGTATATTCCAATGAACTCATCCGTACCTATACCGAGAAAGGAGCATGCCCTCTCGACATCATCCTTGGAAAGGAACACGAACCCGGGCTCTCCGGAGCAGCAATGCAGACATCTCTGGCATGAAAAACAGAAACCCAATCCGACACCTCATAAAAAAAGCCTTCCGCTCGGGAAGGCTTTGGAGAGAGAAGGATTCGAACCTTCGAAGGCAGAGCCGTCAGATTTACAGTCTGATCCCTTTGGCCGCTCGGGAACCTCTCCATCGTTGACCTAAGTATTTCTACACGAAAGCGGGAAAACATGCAAGAGGTTTTGGAAAAAAAATGGGTCAGCAACCGGTTTTTTTCTTTTCCTCGAGCTTCTCGAGGACGATGGGAGGAACCATTCTGGAAATATCCGCGCCGAAGGCCACCATCTCCTTTATCTGCGATGAACGGAGTATGAGATAGTTCTGATCGGTCGGTATGAACACGATCTCGAGCTCCGGATAGAGCATGTTGTTGGTCATCGCAAGCTCGATCTCGTAGGCGAAATCCCTTTCGCTCCTGACACCCCTGACCATTACGGACACATCGTGTGCCCTGGCATAATCGACGCTCAGCCCCGAATCCGAATCGACAACGACGTTGTCGAGATGCGAAAGCGACCGTCTGAGCATGCCGACCCTTTCGTCGGGAGTGAACAGGCACTGCTTGCTTATGTTGTGCGCAACGACAACGTACAGCTTGTCAAAGAGCCTTGCGGCCCTTTCTATGATGTTTATATGTCCGAGGGTCGGAGGGTCGAACGTTCCCGGAAGCATGGCTGTCAGATTCCTGCTCATACCTTCACCGACTCCACGTATTCCTTGATCTTCGAAAACCTTTTCTGGTCCTCGAAGGATATCGAACGGATGATCCTGAACTTCCCATCCCCATCCTTTTCGCAGAGTGCGAAGTTGCCGCATCCGACATAGCTCACCACCTGGTTCTCGCCAGGGGACAGTTCTCTTCTTGCCAGATCCAGGGCACAGTCGAAATGGACGAATTCCTCATTAGCATTGAGGAATGAGAATGCGACATTCTCGACAATCTTGCCGCATACCGGGCATACTGGTCTGGGTTCCCTGATCTCCTTCGGCCTGGCAACAGGAATCGAGGAATGGAAGCTGCGCGGCTTCGGAACTCCTGCGACCTGGTTCAGCGTCGTGAAGCCCTGACAGGACTGATCGGAGGCTTTCCCCTTCCTCTTCTTTTGGCCCTGCTCCTTGCGTGCACCGGCCTTCTGCCCCTTCTGATTCTTTTTCATATGTTTTAGAATATAGGTTTTGACCGTCATAAACAAGTGACGGAATAAAAAAAGGCGTATGAAAATCCATACGCCCATGAACGTAAAAACGTTTCTTCCCGATAATGCTCAGGCATTCTTCTTCTGAATGAGTTCCTTGACCTTTGCAGCCTTGCCGACCCTGCTCCTGAGATAGTAGAGCTTGGCCCTTCTGACCTTTCCATAGCGGACAACCTCGATCTTGTCGATCCTCGGGCTGTGGAGAGGGAAGATCCTTTCCACGCCGACACCGTAGCTGATCTTGCGCACGGTGAACGTCTTTCTAATGCCGCTGTTGTTCTTCGCAATCACAATGCCTTCGAAAACCTGGATCCTCTCAGTCGTTCCTTCAACAATCTTGAAGTAGACCTTGATCGTATCGCCAACGGAGAAATTCTCCGCGTTTTCCTTAACCTGCTTTGCCTCAATCGCCTTGATAATGTCCATCTTTCAAGTCCTCTAATCTTTTTTCTTCAATAACCTTAATAAGTTTTCTTCGCATCCGCGGGCTGAGAGAGGCCCCGGAAAGCAAATCAGGCCGGACGAGCATCGTTTTGACCAGCCTCCGGTCATCACGCCATTCGGAAATATGGGCATGATGACCAGATAATAGTACATCAGGAACGCAAGAAGAGCAATACCTTGCAGGCCTGGTATACTGCGGGTATTCAAGCAATGAGGAAGAAAAACTTTCCTCCTCAAGACTTCCCTTTGCGATAACCCCGTCGATAAGACGGAAAACCGCATCTATTATCACCTGGGTTGCGGTCTCACCGCTGGTGAGAACGTAATCCCCGATAGATATCTCATCGTCGACATACTCGTCGATTATCCTCTGGTCCAGGCCCTCATAATGACCACAGATGAAGACAAGCTCCTCCTCAGCTGCAAGTCCGTAGGCCATCTTCTGATCGAAGAGCCTTCCGCCCGGAGTCGGATAAACGACCCTCTTCCCACGAGCCGAAACAAAATCGAGTGCCTTGGAAAGAGGCCCTGGCATGAGCACCATGCCGGCCCCCCCGCCGTATGGGACATCGTCGACCCTGTTGTACGCATCATCCGCAAAATCCCTGAAATCGACGATCCTGTAGCTGACGATACCTTTCTCAACAGCCCTTCTCATGATCGAGGAGGTGAAAAAAGGCTCGACCATCTGCGGAAATAACGTCAGGATGGTGATCTTCACGGCCTACTCCAGCACTTCCGGCATCAGAATCTCGATCCTGCCAGCATCAAAATCCCGCTTGCCAATGAAGGGTGCCATGTTGGGCACAAGCCGTATGGAACCGTCGTTCCTGCGGACGTGCAGCAGGAGCGCCTGACTTCCCTCGCTGGTATCTTCAACAACACCGACGACCTTGCCATCCACGACAGCCTCCAATCCATACAGGTCGGCCACGTAGTATTCACCTTCCTCAAGCACGGGAGCCTTGTCTCTGGTGATGTACATCACACCACCGGATAGCACCCTCGCCTTCTCAGGTGTGTTGAATGAGGAGAACTTCATAAGGAAGGAATCCTTATGGAAAAGCACATCCTCGATTTCAACGTCGATTCTCCTTCCCTCCCTGGTCTTGACGACCGCTCTGTCCAGGACGGCCAGATGGTCATATCCACCACTGAGGGAGACGATTCTCAAAAACCCGTCGAGACCATGGGTTTTTCCGACGAGCGCGGTTGCGAGAAGAGATTTATTTTCCATCAGTCAAGTATCTCCAGGCTGGCCCGACGGCCGTCCTTGGTTGCAGAAGCGGAAAGGATGGTCCTGATTGCCTTGGCTATCCTGCCCTGCTTCCCTATGACCTTGCCGACATCCTCCTTGGAAACATGAAGTTCGAGGACGATGCTTTTCTCGCCCTCAACGACATTCACGCTCACCTGATCGGGTTCGTCGACGAGGCTCTTGACCATGAATTCAACAAGTTCCTTCTCCATCCCAACCTCCTAGGACATTAGTCCTGCTTGCGGCTGAGTGAGATTCCCTGTGAATTGAGAATATTCTTTACGGTCGGGCTGACGACAACGCCTTTTTCAATCCAGCTCTTCACCTTGTCCTGGTCGAGCTTGATCTGCTGATCCTGTTCGGCAATCGGATGATATGTTCCGACCTCGTCGATCGTGACGCTTGTTGAAGCCCTGCGGTTGTCCATCACAACCACCCTGTAATACGGTCTTTTCTTCGTACCGAAACGCTTGAGTCTCATTGTTGTGCTCATTCTGGTTTTCTCCTTATACTACATGAAGGTCACATGCCGAGGTTCTTCAGCATGCTGGCCTGGAATTTCTTGTTTGTAGCCATCTTCTTCATAAGAAGCTTGCTTTTTTCAAATTTCTTCAAAAGCCTGTTGACCTCGGCGACGCTGGTGCCGCTGCCCTTGGCTATCCTTTTCCTTCTGGACGGGCCGATTATCCTATAGTTCTGTTTTTCGAACTTTGTCATGCTGCGGATGATGGCCTTCTCGATATCAAGAGCCTTGAGATCGATGTCGTCCTCGTTTATGTTCCCCTTTGCCCCTGGAATCATCTCGATGAGCTTGTCGACGGATCCCATCTTGTCCATCTTCTCAAGCTGCTCAAGGTAATCCTGCAGATCATAGGTGTTCTTCTCAATCTTTCTCTGAAGCTTTTCCGCTTCTTCCTTGTCATACTGCTCCTGGGCCTTTTCGACGAGGGAAACGACATCGCCCATGCCCAGTATGCGGCTTGCAATCCTTTCAGGATGGAAGACCTCCAGATCCTCCGCCTTCTCACCTGTTCCGATGAACTTGATCGGCTTGCCAACAACGCTCTTCAGGCTGAGGGCGGCGCCTCCACGGGTATCCGAATCGAATTTGGTGAGCATGACACCGGATATTCCGACCTTCTGCTCGAACTCGCTTGCAATCTCGACCGCCTGCTGTCCTGTCATCGCATCGGCGACAAAAAGCGTCTCATCCGGATTCACAGCCCTTGCGATGTTCTGGATCTCAGTCATCAGGGTCTCATCAAGATGCATGCGCCCGGAGGTATCTATGATGACGGTGTCGACAAGATCGTGCCTGGCCTTGTCCACGGCGCGCCGGGCAACCGCAACAGGATCCTTTTCCCCCGGGACTGTGAAGACGGGAACCCCGACCTTAGCACCGAGCAGCTCGAGCTGTGTGACGGCTGCAGGACGGACAAGGTCTGCCGCGACCAGCATCACGTTCCTGCCCTCCTTCTTGAGCCTGTATGCAAGCTTGTGGCAGGCGGTTGTCTTACCCGAGCCCTGGAGTCCCATCATAAGTACGATGCTTGTTGTGTCCTTTCCTTTCAGGTTGAGCGAATTGCCCTTGTCGTCACCAAGGAGCGCGACCATCTTGTCATAGACGATCTTCGTGAACATCTGTCCCGGGTCAACGGCCTTGAGGACCTTCTCCCCGACAGCCTCCTCCATGGTCGAATTGACGAAGCGGCGCACAACACGGAGGTTGACGTCGGCATCAAGCAGAGCCTGCTTGATTTCCTCCACAGCCTCAGAAATGTTTTTTTCGCTAATCTTCCCCTTCCCCGAAAGCGAGCGCATTATCGAGGAAAACCTGTTACTTATACTATCAAACATCAGCTTTTCCAATGTCACTAGGACAACATTTTAACTTATACATAAAATTAGGACCGGTGTCAACAAAACAAGGAAAAAACAAGCAGGCCGCAGGAGCTTCGGAACACATGATTAAACCGGCTAGCGTCAATCGATTTCAACAGCTTTCTCATGCTCGTCGAGAATCACAGGTTCACCCTTCACTGAGGCTATCTTGTAGCTTACGGTCGTCGAGACCCCTGCCTCCATCTGCGTGACGCCGAGAAGGCTTTCCGATGCAGTCACGGTATGCTTGTTATGGGTTATGATGATGAACTGGCTCGTCTTGCCGAAATCCTCCAATACACTGATGAAGAAACCTATGTTCCTGTCGTCGAGCGCCGCATCGATCTCGTCAAGGATGCAGAACGGGCTCGGCTTGACCATGTATGTTGCAAAAAGGAGCGCCACAGCGGTCATGCTTCTCTCGCCACCGCTCAGCAGGCTCATGTTGGTCGGCTTCTTTCCGGGCGGTTGCGCGAAAATGTCGATTCCGGTCGTGAGCACCTCGTTCTCGTCCTGGAGGCTGACCTCTGCCGTCCCGCCTCCGAAAAGGCGTGTGAACATCTTCTGGAAATTGGCGGAGATGTCCTTGTATGTCTTCAAAAACATCTCGACGCTCTTGGTTTGTATTTCCTCGAACACCTTGACAAGATCCGCCTTTGCCTTGTATTCATCCTCCAGGTGCTTCGTATAGAAATCGAGGCTGTTCTTTGCATCCACGAACTCGTCCTCTGCCATGTAGTTGATGTTTCCGGCTCCCTCCAGCTCCTTGTTCACCTCGCGCAGCTCGTTCTCTACAAGTTGCTGGTTCAGATCCTGCTCGAAGTATTCCTTGTATTCGCCGAGGTTCCTGTTGTATTTGTTGTAGAAGCTCTCATAGAGATTCTTGATCATCTCGTCTGCATTGGAGATGTACAGTTTCTCCTTCTCAAGATCGCCCCTGCTCTGCAAAATCGAGCTGTTGAGGTTGTCTTTGTCGTTCCTCATCTTCTGAAGCGCGACAGCCTCGCTCTGCAGCTCCGCCGCCATCCTGTCCACGTTTGCGTTCGACTCCTCGAGCTCCTTCCTGAGTCTTGCTATCTCCTCGTCCTTCTCCTTGAGCTCGGAGCTGGCCCTGACCACCTTCGTTCTTGCAAGGTCCGCCTTGTCAAGCGCATCCTGAAGATCATATTTCTTCTCCTCGACCTGGCTGCGGAGGGAATTCATCATCGCCTCGTTGTTTGCGATGCTTGCACGTATGCCCGCCTCCTGCAGGCTTATGTTCTTCACGGTCTCCTTGAGCGAATCGATCTCCTCCCTGAGCTTGAGGTTCATCTCTCGTGCCGAGGAAATGAAACTTCTGTTGGATTCGATCTCGTTCCTCGCCCTCTGCTCTCCTGTCTCAATGTCCCTCTTCTTGCTGACTAGACCTTCAGGTGAAAGCAGGGTGTCGACAACGGGAGGGATGCTGTCCCTGTATCTGTTGAAAAGCGCGATGAGCTCATCCAGTCCGATCCTCAACGATGAGAGCATCTTCCCCGCTCCTCCGGAACCGGAGTCAAGTCTGGAGATGTCCTCGTCGATCTCGGCTTTCAAGAGCCGTACCTTGGACAGGAAGCTGTTCTCCGCATCCTCCTTGCGCTTGAGGGAAAACTCGGAGCTGGTCTTCTCGTCAACCTCGTTGATCAGATTCTCGATAACTGATTTGAGCTCGAGGGAAAGTCTCTCCAATTCCTTGTCGAGCTCTGCATTACGATCCTCACGTTTGAATATCTCGGCCTCGTTGCCGGCAAGGGTTGCGGAGGCTTCTGCAACCATCCTGTTGGCAGTACTTATCTGCTTAACAACCTCCCCGAGCCTTTCCCTGTCGTCGTCGATCTTGTCCTTAAGCTCCTCGAACTGGGAATTGAGCACATCGACCTGGTTCTTGAGTCCCTGGGCCTTCTCCTTGTACGCCTTCTCGTCTGCAGATGCCTCGGAAAGCCTGTCCTGAAGGAATGTCACGCTGCTGTAGGCAGTGTTGATCTGTCCGGAAATCTCCGTTGATTTCAACCGGAGCCTGTTCACATCCTCGCTTTTGAGCCTGAAGCGTTCGTTCTGCTCGCTCAGATCGTCGTCATAGTTCTCGAGTTTCTTTGTGGCCTCCTCGATCTGTATCTCCATCTTCGCAATGTTTTCCTGTCTCAGCTGCTTGACCGTGATGAATGATTTGACCTTGCAGGCGTTGAGCTGGGCGTCGAGGATGACCGATCTTTTCTGCAGATCCTTGTATTTGCGGCATTTCTCCGCCTGGTCCTTCGTCCTGTTGTACGTCCGCCTGTATTGGGCAACCAGATCCTCGGCCTTGGAAATGTTCTCCTCTGATTTGAGTATCTTGTTCTGGGCCTCGGCGCACTGCTGCTTGAATTTGGAGATTCCGGCAGCCTCCTCGAAGATGTACCTCCTGTCCTCGGGGCGCATGCTTATTATCTGGTCGATCTTGCCCTGCTCGAGGACGGAATATGCGGATTTGCCAACTCCGGTGTCCATCAGGAGCTCCTTTATCTCCTTGAGAAGGCACCTTTCCCTGTTGAGGTAGTATTCAGTGCTGCCACTGCGGAAAATCCTTCTTTTTATCTCTATTTCCGCCGCAGGATGCTTGAGCTGTCCGTTGGAATTGTCGATGGTGAGGGCTACTTCAGCGAAAGGCATCGGCTTCCTCTTGTCGTTGCCGTTGAATATTACGTCCTCCATCTTGCTCGCCCTCAGGGTTTTCGTCCCCTGTTCTCCCAGCACCCATTTTATTGCATCGACTATGTTGCTCTTGCCGCAGCCGTTGGGTCCGAGAAGGGTCGTTATGCCCTCTGCGAAATCTATATGTGTCTTGTCCGCGAAGGACTTGAAGCCGTACATGTCAAGACATTTTAAGAACAAAGCGTATTACTCCTTGAACAAAAATACTCGTTGATTATAGCATTTAAAACACGGATTATGGAAGAACTGGACCTTTTTATCGACAATCAAAAGAATGATGTGGTCATAGCAGGCTCGGACGAGGCCGGACGGGGCCCGCTTGCCGGCCCGGTGGTCGCCGCATGCGTCGTCCTTCCCGACGATTTTCCCATCCATGTCCTGAACGATTCGAAAAAGCTATCGTCCGATGAAAGGAGCGAAGCGGAGAAAATAATAAAGGAAAAGGCTGTTGCCTGGGCTGTCGCGGTAGTGGATGAAAGGAAGATCGACGAGATCAACATCCTCAACGCGAGCCTTCTTGCAATGAAGGAAAGCTATCTGAAGATCAGGGACAGGGTCCGGATCGACATCCTGATGGTGGACGGCAACAGGAAGCCTGATGTGGATATCAACGTCATGGCGGTCGTCAAGGGGGACTCGAAGATTCCACAGATCATGGCCGCAAGCATCCTAGCAAAGACCGAGAGGGACCGAATAATGGACGACTATGACAAAATATGGCCATGGTACGGGTTCAGGCATCACAAGGGATATCCGACCAAAGAGCATCTCGAGATGATAAAAAAATACGGGCCATCGCCGATAGCCCGCAAAACCTTTCATGCAAAAGCACTGGATCCTATTGCTGGTCAGTCTCGGGATCCTGGTCTTTTCTGACGAATCGGGGGGCCTTTCTCGTTCCATGCATCTTTATGTAATCGAGGGATTTCTGAAGCTCCTTCACGAACGCACCGAGATCCTCCTGGTAAACAAGAACCGACTGTCTCAGAAACCTGCCCTCTGTATCGGTGGGTCTGGATTCGACGATATTGAGATATAGATCCCCGTATACGTTTTCCTTCACATTGAAAAAATAAGTCCTGTCGTCCCTGACGACCTTCGATGAAAAAACTTCTCCACGCTCACCCATGACAGGCTCCTCCTGAAAATACTGATGATGCAGGCGTTTCGCCGGCAGTGGAAAATATATCAGAAAAAGAACATGGCATCAACATTAATCGGCCTGTTTTCATTTGCCTGCGGGCTTTCTGGTACAAAAGTGATTTTTAATGTATTGTCTTTATCAGTTCAAAGCAAGGTCGGTAAAATGAATCTTCTTCTTCTGTTCTGTGCTGTAGTAATCGCCCTGGCCGTGTTCGGAACAAGGTTTTCCGACAAATCGGGGCTGCCTACACTCCTCATATTCATTGTTCTGGGCATGCTCGCGGGATCCGACGGTGTCCTGAGGATCGAATTCGCCAACTACGCGGTCTCAGAGAAAATCTGTTCTGCCGCGTTGATTTTCATAATGTTCCACGGCGGGTTCGGAACAAAATGGTCCATGGCCAGACCTGTTGCATTGAAAGCAATATTGCTCAGCAGCATCGGCGTCGTCCTGACCGCGCTTTTCACAGGACTTTTCTGCTACCTTGTCCTAGGAATAGGACTTGCAGACTCGATGCTGATCGGATCGGTCCTGTCCTCGACCGATGCGGCGACGGTGTTCTCCATACTCAAGAGCAGGAAACTGTCGCTGAAGTACAATACCTCGTCGCTTCTCGAATTGGAGAGCGGAAGCAACGACCCGACCGCATACATGCTTGTGACAATCCTGATCATGCTGAAATCCTCGCCTGAAAACGTTTCCGGATGGTTTCTCGCATACAGGATCTTCGCCCAGATAGCATTTGCTTTCGCCATCGGAGCCGTACTTGCCTATACCCTCTTCCATGTACTTAAACATTTCAGCTTCTCCTCGGGTTTCGAACCTCTGCTCATCCTTTCGGCATCGATAGCCTCATATGCGGTTTCTTCACTTGCCGGGGGAAACGGGTATTTGAGCACGTACATAACCGGAATCATACTTGGCAACATGGAGATCAGGCACAAGAAGGAACTTGTGAACTTTTTCGACACGTTCGAGGGCATGATGCAGATCCTGATATTCTTCCTTCTCGGCCTGTTGAGCTTCCCCAGCCAGCTTGCCGGTGTCGCCCCGGTCGGACTCCTTGTTGCGTTTTTCATGACGTTCGTCGCCAGACCGCTTGTGGTTTTCATGATAATGACACCATTCAAGGCACCGTTCGCACAGCAGCAGGTCATATCATGGGCAGGCCTAAGAGGGGCATCATCGATTGTTTTTGCGATTGTCGTAACCGTTTCCGGAACTTTCGCATCAGGCTCAATATTCAACATCGTCTTCTTTGTTGTGCTTCTTTCAATCCTGCTTCAGGGCACATTCCTGCCGCTTGTCTCGAAACGTACGGGGATGATCGACGAGAAAGGCGATGTACTCAAGACTTTCAACGACTACGAGGAGGCGGAGAACATTGAGTTTGTTCCGATGCATCTTGACGGTTCCAACAGCTGGGTCGACAAACAGATAAAGGACATTCCCATACCGCCCAACACAATAATCGCAGCAATCGAGCGCGGCGGACATCCTCTTGTGCCCAGAGGCGGTACTACGCTGAGAAAGGACGATCAGATAATTCTGGGCATAGAAAAACCTGCGATCAAAACAAGCATCGACCTCCATGAGCAGCTTGTGGCCGATGGTGATCCATGGTGCGGCAAGCCGCTCAAGGATATAAACATTCCGAAAGGCCTCGTGTTGCTGATAATCAGGGATGGGCAGAACATAATACCATATGGTGACACCGTTGTCATGGCAAACGACCGGCTGGTGATAAATTACGGCGAGGCATAGTAAAATAATGCCCGGGGGATTCTCCCCGGGCCGTCATGCACATACTCCCTGTTTTTCAACAATCCCTTCCGCTCAGCCCTACGAGCTTTGCAAAACGCTCCATAGCCTCCGCGGGTATGTCCTCTCCATCGAGCATCCATGACCAGTTCTTATCATTGCACGTGCTCGGGAAATTCATCCTTGCCTGGTTTCCCAATTCGAGAATGTCCTGCATCGGAATTATCGCCGTATCCGCATGCGACAACATCGTTGCACGGATCAGGGCCCAGACAACCTCCCTGTCGTTGCAGGAAAGATATTCCCTTACCTGATGCTTTTCGATATCCGTCAATGAATCGAACCATCCGCGGGTGGTGTCATTGTCATGCGTTCCAGTGTAGGCAATGTAGTCACGGTCATAGTTGTGAGGAAGGAACGTGTCCATGGCATTGAACGATCCGTCCGCATTCATGGAAAAACCGAACTGGGATATCTTCATACCCGGAAGTCCGTTGGATTTCCTAAGCTCCATCACGGATTCGGTCATCAGGCCGAGGTCCTCTGCTATGATCGGTATTGTGCCGAATTCCTTTGAAAGTGTCTTGAAAAACTTCTTTCCAGGTGCCTTCACCCATTTACCGAATTCAGCGGTCTCATCCTTTGCCGGAATCTCGTAATAGGCGTCGAATCCTCTGAAATGATCGATTCTCAGCACATCGGTGAGCGCAAGAAGATGCCTTATCCTGTTGAACCACCATTCGAAACCGGTTTCTTCCAATTTCTTCCAATCGTAGACGGGTGTACCCCAGAGCTGACCCGTGGCGGAGAAATTGTCGGGAGGGACACCTGAAACCTTGCTGTAGCGTCCGTCCGCATCGGTCTTGAATATGTCTATGTGCGACCAGGTGTCAGCACTGTCTCCGCCTGCGAAAATCGGGGCATCCCCGATCAAAAGAAGACCTTTGCCGTTAACATAATCCTTAAGTCTGTGCCACTGCACATGAAACAGGTACTGCAATGCCTTCCAGATTTCAATCTCGTCCTTCTTTTCCTTTTTGAGGGAGGAAATGGTTTTTGCATCCCTCCTTCCCTCCTTCTCATCCCAAACGCTGTACCATCTGGCGTCGTTGTATTTCTCATACAGGACCATGAAAAGAGCATAGTCGTCCAACCAGTAGACAGAATCCTTCTTGAATCGGGCATACTCCCTGGAATCCTTTTTTTGGTAAAGGAAATTCGAGGCGGCCTTCTTCAGCAGAGGAAGCTTCCATGAAAGAACCTTGTTGAAATCGACCTTTCCCCTCGGGAATTCAGGTACGTCGCATATGTCGCCAGGACAAAGGAGACCGTCCTCTACAAGCATGTCAGGAGAAATGAACAGCTCGTTTCCTGCAAAGCAGGAACGCGCCGAATAAGGGCTGTTCCCGTACCCTGTCGGCCCGAGTGGAAGCACCTGCCAATATCTTGCACCGGTCTTTCTGAGGGCATCCGCGAACCTGTATGCCTGATGGCCGAGGTCGCCTATCCCGTATTTTGAATAAAGAGAGGTAATATGGAGCAGTATGCCTGCCCTGCGCTCGTAATCAATGTTCATCGCAACTCCCTAATGATCCGTTATCTACGAACCGGCACGGCATGATGATGTCCGAACCGATTTCATCACCGTTTAAAATCTTGAAAAGAAGATCGGCTGCAAGCTGTCCCTTGATCTCCCCCGGCTGGCTGATTGTCGCAAGAGGTGGATCCTGATGATAAGACCCGTCAAGCCCGTCGAACCCGACTATGCTTATATCGCGCCCTACCACAATCCCATCCTCCTTGAACCTGGAAGCAATTCCAGAGGCAACTATGTCGGACATCGTTATAACGGCACTTGGGCGTCTTGAAAGGCCGAGGATGCGTTCTCCTATGAATAGCCCCTCATTGTAAGATACTCCGCACTGGAACTCCATTATGTCCCTATCCCAGTCCAGACCATACTCGGAGACAGCAGCCAGATACCCTTCCCTTCTCTTTCCAACCGGAGTACGCATGCTCATGGTACCGTCGTCATGGTATGCATCGTAAGGAAGGGAGACCACGGCGACACTCCTGTGCCCTCTCGAAACGACAGCCGACATCTGCAGATATCCGGCCTGTCTGTCGTCTATGCCGACGGATGGGATATCAAGGTTTGTCGCGCCATCTATGGAAACGACCGGAAGCTTCCTTTGCCTGAGGACATCGGCAACCTCGTCCTGGATGAAAAAGCCCATTGCGATGATGCCGTCGACCGTTGCATTCCTAACTGCCTCATATACCGAATTGTGCAGGGGAGGGATTATGGTCAGCATGTATCCGTTGTCCTGACAGATACGCCCCACCCCGCGTATCACATCTATTATATATGGATTGAGCAATGTGTCGGAGATATCCTGTGGAAGAAGAAACCCCACGGACTGATGCCGTCCCAGGCTCAGGGATCGGGCCACGGGGTTCGGTATGAACTCCAACTCGCGTGCAACCTGGAGGATCTTCTCCCTCGCCTCGGCACCTATGCGTTCCGGAGCATTGAATGCGAAAGAGACCGCGGTTTTGGAGTATCCGCTTTTTTTTGCGATATCCATTATTGTGATCCTTTTCTCTTTCTTCACGTCCAACCTTCCTGTTTTTAAGGCTAAACCGGTTTTTTTCAATCGGTCAAGTTTTTTTGGAAAAAACTATTGAAAAAAACAAAGTAAGAATACGATGGAACTAAACTGGTAAACAAGACTTATGTCATCTCCCCCTGCACATTCCAAAACCATATGTGAAGAAACTGTGTGAATCTTGTCTAAAAGTTTTGTTGACAACTCATTCTTTTATGATATAATAAAGTTACTAAACCGTTTTAGCAAAAAGGAGGAACGAGAAATAATCTCGGAAAGACTATGAAGAAAACATTAGCGGTTCTTTTAGTTCTCATACTCGGCTTTGGCATGATTTTCGCCAACGGATCCAAGGACACTGCAGAAGACGGAACCTTCACCGGTGAAATCTACTGGCTCAACTTCAAGCCCGAGGTTTCCGATGCAATGAAGGAGATCGCATCCATCTATACCGCGGAGACTGGAATCAAGACAAGGATCGAGACCGCCGCATCCGGCACCTACGGCCCCACCCTTTCCGCGGAAATGGACAAGAGCAACGCTCCTTCCATCTTCGTATGTGAAAGGCCTACCGACCTTCTCGAATGGTATGATTATTCGCTTGATCTCACCGATACCGAGCTTGCGAAGATGATGACAACCGACACCTACACGCTCAAGGGACCGGATGGATCGATAAGAGGAATCTCCTATGCACTCGAAAGCTGGGGCATCATCGTCAACAAGTCCATAATGGAAAAGTATTTCGCACTCCCCAACAAGAAGACATCGGTCAACAGCCTCGAGGAAATCAGGTCGTTCGATACGCTCAAGGCCGTTGTTGAGGACATGCAGGCCAACAAGGACGCACTCGGTATCAACGGTGTGTTCGGGTCCACAGCACTCAAGGCAGGAGATGACTGGAGATATCAGACCCATCTTCTCAACAACCCGCTCTACTGGGAATGGGTTGACGATGGCATCGATCTCTTCGGCGCAATCCCCGAATGCAATTTCGAATATGGTGACAACTACAAGGCAATCCTTGATCTCTACCTCAACAACTCCGTGATCGACAAGAAGCTTGTCGGTACGAAGACGGTTGACGATTCGATGGCAGAATTCGCTCTTGGCCAGTGCGCGATGATCCAGAACGGCGACTGGGCATGGAACTCCATCCTCAACACCGCCGGAGCCGTTGTCACAGCAGACGACGTATGCTTCATCCCAATCTATGATGGAACTCCTGGAGAGGAGGCTATGGGTCTTGCGACAGGTGCAGGACAGTACATGGTCATCAACTGCCAGAAGTCCGAAGCTGAGCAGCAGGCCGCCCTTGACTTCCTCGTGTGGCTCTTCTCCTCAGAGACAGGAAAGGAACTTGTGGCACAGAAGCTCCAGTTCGTGACACCTTTCAAGACGATGAGCGACGCTGTCTATACCAACCCGCTCTTCGCAAGCGAGAACCAGCTCACGGCCGAAGGCCTCCAGAGCTATCCTTGGACATGCAACCTCATTCCGAGCCAGACCTTCAAGAACGAGCTTGGTGCGAACCTTCTCCTCTATGCCCAGGGCCAGATGACATGGGACCAGGTCATGGATACAGCAAGAAAGTCATGGGCTGTTGAAAGGGATCTCAACAACGCCAACAGGTAATCGATCTGTTACATCCAGGCAAGGTGGCGAAAAAGCCATCTTGCCTTTTTTTGAAAAAGGGGAGGAAAAGATATGCAAAAAGAATACAAGTATATCCGGTATTTTTTGATCTTTGTTGTTCCAGTATTGATTGCATACATGATTTCTTTTGTCGTACCTTTCTTCATGGGGGTATGGCTTTCTTTCTGTAAATTCAATACGCTGGCAACAGCCAAATTCGTTTTTCTAGAAAACTATAAGACACTGTTCACAAGCAACGCAACCTTCTTGAAAGCTTTCTGGTTCACGGTGAAATTCGCAATCGTCGGCGTTGTTTCGACAAACGTGATAGCTTTCTTCCTTGCACTCATGCTCACGCGCCACGTTCCCGGGTCGAACGTTTTCAGAACAATTTTCTTCATGCCTAACCTCATTGGAGGAATCGTGCTCGGCTATATCTGGCAGCTTCTGCTCAACGGCGTTCTCATCAAATTGTTCGGAGTCGACATAACTTATTCGGCAACATACGGCTACTGGGGCCTCATAATACTTTACAACTGGCAGTATGTCGGTTATCTGATGGTAATATACATCGCGGGAATCCAGAACATTCCGGGAGATCTCATGGAGGCGGCCCAGGTCGACGGGGCATCCGCGTGGCAGCAGCTTAGGAATGTCATCCTCCCGATGGTGATGAGCTCGATCACCATCTGCGTGTTCCTCACCCTCACCAATTCGTTCAAGATGTACGATCAGAACCTCGCTTTGACGGCGGGCGCCCCCGGACAGGAGACGACGATGATCGCGCTCGACATATACAACACATTCTACAACCGTACTGGATTCAAGGGTGTGGGCCAGGCGGAGGCCGTCCTGTTCTTCATCATTGTGGCGGTCATATCGCTTATCCAGCTGACGATTTCCAGACGCAAGGAGGTCAAGTGATGAACAAGCATAAGAAACTGACGCAAAGAGTCCTTTTTGTCCTTCTGGCATTCATGGCGCTGTTCTGCATCTATCCGATATTCCTCGTATTCTTCAATTCATTCAAAAGCACGGCGTACATCTCCACCACCCCGTTCGTCCTGCCAAATTCCACCAACTCGGTAGGAATAAACAACTACACGATCGGACTTCAGAAGACGAACTTCCTCAGTGCTTTCGGATATTCGCTCTTCATCACGGTTTTCAGCGTTGCTGCGATACTCCTTTTCTGCTCAATGTGCGGCTGGTACCTCGTACGTGTGAAGACCAAGCTGACAAAGGCCCTGTACTATTTCTTCGTTCTAGGCATGGTCGTACCGTTCCAGATGGTCATGTATACGATGACAAAAGTGGCAAACACCCTCCATCTCGACAATCCTGTTGGAATAATCTACGTATATCTCGGCTTCGGCGCAGGAATGGCTATCTTCATGTTCGTCGGCTACGTGCAGGGTATTCCATTCGAGCTCGAAGAGGCCGCGCTTGTCGACGGTTGCACGCCTTTCCAGATTTTCTTCAAGGTCATATTCCCGATTCTGAAGCCCATACTGATCACCGTTGCGATACTCGATGCGATGTGGATATGGAACGACTTCCTTTTGCCATATCTCGTCATAGGTTCCCAGTACAGGACCATTCCGGTTGCAATCCAGTATCTCAAGAGTGGATACGGCTCCATAGATTACGGTCACCTGATGGCCATGATCATCCTGACGCTGGTTCCGATCGTTGCATTCTACTTCGCCTGCCAGAAGTACATCGTCGAAGGCATCATCATGGGTGCGGTAAAGGGCTGAGACAATGGCACATTTCACCTGCAACTTCCTATCCTACACATTCGACCGTGCCGTCATGGTCGATGTTATAGTCCCGAGCATGACAAGCACTGAGGCCGAGGCGGCCGACGCCTCACACAGAATCCGACACAGGTATCCTGTCCTTTATCTTCTCCATGGCTATTGCAATGACTACTCGACATGGGAGAGATACACCTCCGTGGAACGCTATGCGGAGGAAAGAAGGATTGCCGTTGTCACGTTCTCGGCCGAGAACAACTACTACCTCAGGCTTTCCGACTTCATGAAATACGAGGGAAAACAGAAGCTTTTCTCTCCCGATTACATGCGTTTTGTCCAGAAGGAGCTTCCAGAATTCGTCACATCCATGTTCCCGATTTCCCGTCGAAGGGATGAAAAATATATCGCAGGTCTTTCGATGGGCGGTTTTGGAGCGATGCTGAACGGGTTCTCCGCTTCTGGAAAATACCGTGCGGTAGGAGCGTTTTCCCCGATGCCGACACTCTGTAGCTGTGACTTCGGTGATTTCTCCCAGCTCGACAAGGCGGAAAGAAAAGCCGAACCAGCACTCCTTCTGGAGAGACTTGTTTCGAAGAATGCACGAATTCCAGCGTTCTACTACTCGTACGGAAACAAGGACTTCCTTTTGGACAAGCAGCAATGGTTCAAGAAAAAACTCGACGAGCTTGGAGTCGAATACAAGTTCAACAATGTCGAAACACTCGGGCATGAATGGGAGTTCTGGGATCAGGAAATAAAGAATTTCCTCGATTGGATCCCAAGAAGCGATCCATACTACCTGGATGCCCCGATAAGGAACATCTGAACGGACAATCATGAATAGCCCTTCCAGGGGGGCTATATTTTTTAGGTATCTGAATGAAAATCGACAAAAATCTCATCTGCCGCCTTTACGGTGGCTGGATTGGAAAGGTAATCGGTGTCATCCACGGAGCAAACACAGAGGGATGGACATATGAAAAGATAGGAAGGGTTTTCGGTGAGATCACCACCTACCCCTTCTTTTTCAGGCGGTTCGCGGCTGACGACGACATAAATGGCCCGCTTTTCTTCCAGCGGGTGCTTCTGGATCATGGAAATGTCGATGTCGGGTCCTGCGAGGACACGTTTCTGAACTATGTGAGCGACGGACACGGTTTTTTCTGGTGGGGCGGATACGGTGTCTCCACCGAACATACCGCATACAAGAATCTGGTATCAGGAGCCAAAACAGGTACCAGCGGAACCCGTATGCTCAACGGAAAAGTACTAGCAAACCAGATCGGAGGCCAGATATTCTCCGATTGCTGGGGATTTTTGAACCCTGGGAACGAGACGCAGGCGGCCAGGATGGCGGCCACCATGGCCAGCGTGACACACGACGAGGACGGACTTGAGGGTGCGAGATTCATTTCAGGTGCAATCGCCGCAGCATATGATTCAAAGTCTGTTATTGAAATATTCGAAAGGGCCTTCGCCCTTCTGGATCCCGGCAGCGGATATGCATCGATGGCCAGGGACGTCTGGAATTACTGCAACACGAACCCGGATTCCTGGAGGAGCGCTTTTGCATATGTGAGTGAAAAGTACGGCTACCAGCACTATCAGGGTGTCTGCCACATAATACCCAATGCTGCAGTCATCGTACTTTCGCTGTACTATGGAGGCGGGGATTTCTCCAAAACGATAAACATTGCAAATATGTGCGGCTGGGACACTGATTGCAATGTGGGTAATCTTGGATCGATACTCGGGGTATACAATTCGATACATGGAATCGATCCGTCCTGGCTTGGCATGGTCAATGACTTCATATGCGCATCCAGCTCCATGGGATATCTCAACATACAGACGGTTTCCGATGCGGCAATGCTTTCGCTAAGACTGATCTCAAAGCTGTATGACTGTCCACTGCCCAGAGGCTGGAGCGAGGCTGCGAAAAAAAACGAGGGACAGCTTTTCCATTTCTTCTTCCCGACCTCCACGCATTCGGTTGCAACCAGGTCCGGTGACGGTGTGCCCGTAAAGCTTGAAAACATCTCAAAAATGGACAAGGACGGCAACATCGTCAAAAGCGGACTGGGAATCATCGTCCCGATGATTGAGAACAATCAGGGATTCTCGATATTCTACAACAGTTATTACACCCCCGGAATGTTCGATGACAACAGATATCTTCCGGACCTTTCCCCGAAGATATATCCGGGAGACACAATAGCAGCGTCATTCTCGACAAAAGATTGCGGAAGGATAAGGCTCACGCCATTCTTCAAGGACAGGATATCAGGCAGGATTTTCCAGATGGAAAAGGAATCGGTTCTCGTCGAAGGTTGCAGCGATTTCGAACTGAGGTTCAGAATCCCATCTTCCCGGAACATCATCGTGGAGGAGATTGGATGGACGGTTCTTGCCTGTAATGTGGCAGCCCGGGAGACGAAGACGGATTTGTCACTCACTCTCAAGAGCGTGGAGATCATCGACTCCCCGTCATATTCGATGGACTGCGGAAGAATTCCGACGGAGGTCTGGACCGCGGTCGACACCTGCCCTGCCGGTTTTTCGTATCTTCGTGGCGCGATGGAGATCGATGAAGCGCTCAGCTTCTCTTCCTGCTATCTGCCAACCGAACTGTATACCGGAAACACGAACTGGAGAAACATCGCTTTCGAGGCTTCCTTCATACCGAACAGCGGGAACCAGCATTATGTGCTCTTCTCAGTGCAGGGCTCTTCAAGAAGCTTTCTTGCAGGATTCGAGAATGAGTGCTTCGTAGTAAAGAAAAAGGCTTCGCGCGGATACTCCACCCTTTTCAGCACCCAATTTGCATGGAGGCACGGAGAAAAGGCCGTTGTCCGGGTGGAACTCAAGGACAAAAACGCATGCATATTTGCAAATGGAATACGCATCGCCTGTCTGGATGGACTGGAAACCGGCGGCTGCATCGGTTTTGCGAACGAGAAATTCTCCAATACCTCGGTGTTGGAATACAGTGTTGAAAGCATTTGAAAAAAAGGAGCATCGGATGGCTAAGAAAAGAGGAAAGAACATCTACAACAAGGAATACGGTTATCTCAGGACGCTGTTTTCCGAGAACAGGGAATACATCGCACAGGCATGTGAAGCCGGATTCGATCGTGGCACGCTGAATGTTTCATGCAGGACGAACAGGGGCCGCATGGTTTTTGCAACTTTTTCTCTGGTCGGTGAAAGTGCTTTCAGAGTACGTCTCTCCCATGCCAACGGCTGCAGTGGCAATACTCTTGTCGATCCTGCAGCCTCGAATGCATTGTTCAGAAACGACGAGGAAAGCTTCTGTCTTGATTCCGGTGTCCTCCGCCTGGTGATAGACAAGAATCCTTGGTGCGTCCATGCCAGCTACCGTGGAAGGGAGATAATCAGGGAACAGATCGCCGACACCAACGTCGACAACATGTGCAAGCTTCTTCCCGCCGGATTCGACATCGAGGATGGAAAATGCGTGAGGACAAGGGAATCGTTCGTCATGCGCTCGGACGAGTCCTATTACGGATTCGGCGAGAAATTCACAGAGTTCAACAAGAGGGGACAACTGATCGACATAACACAATGCGACGCCCTCTCGACAAATACCGGAAAATCATACAAGAACCATCCGTTCTTCATAAGCAGCAGGGGATACGGATTGTTCGTGAACTCCTATACGACCATGCGTTTTGATATGGGGGCTTCCTCGAATGTTTCCTATCAGATAGAGATAGACGAGGATGTGCTCGACTACATCGTTTTTGCAGGAGATGATGACAAGCATATACTGAAAAGCTATCTGGATCTTTTCGGGCCGGTACCAAGACTTCCGTCCTGGGCGTTCGGGGTCTGGATGTCAAAATGTTCATACCAATCCAGAAAGGAGGTCGAGGACGTAGTCGCCCAGGCCATGGACCGTGGCATACGCTTCGATGTTGTCCACATAGACAACTGGCAGGATCCGGAGTATGCCGGCCTGTGGGTATGGAACGAGAAGGCATTCCCCGATCCCAAGGGTATGATAGAAGGACTAAATGAAAAAGACGTGAGGCTTTCAATCTGGATCTACCCCTACCTCTCGGAACGGTCACCTGCGTTCAAGGAAATGGCAGAGAAAGGCTTTTTCGTGAAGAACAGGGACGGAGGACCCGCCATGTTCTCGCCGATGGCCACCGTGGACTATCTGACAGCTTGCTTCGATTTCACAAATCCGGAATTCGTGAATTGGTACCGTAAAAGAATCCGGAAGGTGATGGACATGGGCGTTTCGGTTATCAAGACCGATTTCTCGGAAGCCGTTCCCCTTGATGCGGTATACTACGACGGATCGAGCGGAAGGCAGGGACACAACAAACTGACCTTCTTGTACGCAAAGACGATTTATGATGAATTCAAGGAGTCCTGCGAGGCAAGGAACGAGATTCCAATGCTTTGGGGACGAAGCGGCTATTCCGGTTCGCATACGATACCGGCCGCATGGGCCGGTGACTCATCGTCGTCATTGAACAACCACTCATGCATCCTGAGAGGAGGCCTGAGCGGGGCCGAAAGCGGAATTCCGTTCTGGGGATTCGATCTGGGAGGTTTCTACAACACCGACGAGGAAGGGTACGAATGTGTGCCCTCGGATGAGGAATATGTCAGATCGTTTGAGATGGGATTGCTCTGCCCTCTTTCCAGATTCCACGGAAAAACCGACAGGGAGCCATGGAAGTACTCGAAGGCTGTACAGGAAACATTCATGAAGTTTTACAACCTCAGGAGAGCGCTTCATCCGTATCTCTGTTCGGAGGCTGCAGAAACATCTGCATCGTCTATTCCTATGCTGCGGCCGCTCAGGATGGAGCATCCCAAAGACATCGGAGCCAGGGACATAGAACTGGAATACCATCTTGGCACCTCCCTGCTCGTCGCCCCCGTATTCGACCAGGACCCGTTCCTCTTCTATCTTCCAGAAGGAAGATGGAAGGATTTCTTCACCTTGGAAACACTCGACGGAGGCTGGCACGAAAGAAAATGTGCTTTGGACGAGATTCCCCTCTTCATAAGGGAGAACAGCGTGGTTGTGATGAATGACGACAGAGGCCTCGGGATACGTGCATACGTCAACAAGGATTTCGAGGCGTCGGTCAACACCGAGGACGGTCCGTCCGAAATTCGAGCCCGGGTCAGGGACAACATTGTTGACGTGGAACACGATGACAAGATCAAATGGGTCGAGATCCTCACGGACCTTTGACATCATTCCCGGTGGACTCGCTGTCCGCCGGGAAAAAAAAGAGCCCATCATCGATGGGCTCCGGCTAAGCGTCCGACGGGAATCGAACCCGCATCTTCAGCTTGGAAGGCTGAGGTAATAGCCATTATACAACAGACGCGCAACGTTAAGGATAATAACCAAAAGCCCGCTTTACAGTCAAGAGGTTTTGAAAAAAAATACACCTCATTCAGATGTTTTTTATATATTTCCGATTGTTTTCAACGACATTCCTTTCAGCTATAATATCGCTTGATGAACGAGTTTTTCAGCAAGTATGCGGATGTAGTGCTCAAATCCGCACTGAAGATAAAGGACGACGATGTCCTTGCGATAAACACAGAGGAAGCAAATGTCGGTTTTGCGCGCATTCTCGCGCTCAAGGCAAAGGAGATCACCGGCAACGGATCGTACCTCATGGTGCTGGACCATGGCAGGCAGACCGAAGCTACAGAGATATTCTCAGACTACGTGATGCAGAAAAGCCCCACGCTTTTCATCTATCTGCAGGACACGGGGATGTACGACGGATTCAAGGGGACGACGGAAACTCCGTCGGCTGCGGAACTGCAGAGGTTCAGGCATCTTGCCTCCCCTCTCCTGCTCGGGGTGCCCGAAATACCTTTCGCAACGGTTCCTATGCCATCTTCCTTGTGGTCTTCAGCCTTGGATCCGGACGAGGATGGACCGAGACTCTCCAGCGTGGTGGTCTCCGACATGCTCCAGCTTGACGGGCCGTCACCCGAAAAAACGAACGACGAGCTTCTCGAACTCAACAGATACGACCTTCGCAACCTGAACAGGGATGAGGGAAAAAGGCATGCCAGGCTCTACAGCTACGACGGGATGACGGACATATCGTTCGATTTTGTCAGGAACAGCAGGTTCGTGTCCAATCTGTCCCGAACCTCGTCCGGAAGGGAATTCTGCCCTTCCCTTTTCTCTTCCTCCTACTACAGGGCGATCGACAGAAACAGCGCAGAGGGCCGTCTGACCACGACAAGACCATTCCTTCTTTTCGGCCGTACGGTGAACCACCTTGTTCTTTATTTTGAAAACGGACGAATTACGGATTTCGAGGCGGAGGAAGAAGACGCAGGACTCTTTTCCTTTTTCCTCTCCATAGAGAAGGAGAACGCGAACATTGCTGAAATATCCATCGCCGAGGAAGGCAATCCTGCATCGGCTATCCCATTTTTCGCCTACCCTGAATGGGACAGAATGAGGACGACGCATATCACGCTGGGCTCGCCCAGGGCGGAATGCCTGTTCTACGGCGACGAGCAGGAGGCGATTGCCGACGGTGTGGCATCCTCCCTATGCTACCTTTCGCTTCCAGTAGGAAGCGACGAAATGACATTGGAGGTTTCATCTGGAAGCGGGGATGATGCTGAGGCTCTGTTCGAGGATGGACTGATTACCATGCCTGACCAGGACTATTGAGCCGTATTCAGATCCGAAATCAGCTTGAGCCCCCTGAGCGTATGGAGCCCGTCTATATCGTCGATGCGGGGAACAAGCGGTGAAATAGTCTTTGAAAGGCCGCCTGTGGCAATCACGAAAAGATGCGAACCAAGTTCATTCTCGATCCTGGACACCATCGTCTCCACAAGACCGGCATAACCATACATTATCCCTGAGCGTATGGAATCAACGCTGTTCCTGCCAAGGGCTGTCGTCGGCAGCTTCAGCTCCACCTGCGGAAGCTGCGCAGTATTTCCAAAAAGAGAATTCACCGCAGTGATGAGCCCCGGAGCTATCGCGACACCTCTTACAAGGGCGTTCCTGTCCACGACGGAAAGTGTAAGCGCAGTCCCGAAATCCGCAACAAGCACATCCCTGTCCGGATATCGGCCATGGGCGCATGCCAGATTGCACAGGATGTCGGAACCGAGCTCAATCGGGATGCTGTCCCTGACAAGGCCGGTCTCGACATCATGCGACACAACAAGAGGATCGGAGGCGAAGAGCCTTTTCAATATCTTTACGATGGCACGTGTAAGGTTTGGAACGACCGATGAAAGCGCAACCCTGTCCACCGAAGAAAGATCCAGTCCTGTCTGGGCGAGCAGGGTTTTGAAAATCACAAAATACTCGTCCCCTGTCTTGTTCTGGTCGGAATGGATCCTGAAAGTATCAAGAAACCTTCCTCCCTCGCAAAGGCTCATGACGATGTTCGTGTTTCCGATATCCACAAGGACGGTCATCAGAGAAGCACCACCTTTTTCACGTCCTTGTAGGCCTTCTGCCTGAGCTCCTTTACACCCGCATCCTCGAGGTATGCATCGAAATTCGTCATCCGGTCGATTATTCCGTCCGGAGTGAACTCGATTATCCTGTTCGCAACGGAATCGACGAACTGATGGTCGTGGGAATTGAACATTATCATGCCCTTGAATTCGATGAGGCCGTTGTTGAGGGCCTGTATGGCCTCAAGATCGAGATGGCTGGTGGGCTCGTCGAAAATAAGACAGTTCGCTCCTTCAAGCATCATTTTGGCAAGCACGACGCGTACCCTTTCGCCACCGGAGAGAACCTTGCAATTCTTCAAAGCCTCATCCCCGGAGAACAGCATCCTGCCAAGGAAGGATCTGACATAAGTGTCGTCATCCTCCTTGCTGTACTGCTGAAGATAGTCAGTGATTGACTCATCCTCCTTGAAGAGCCGGCTGTTGTCCTTTGGAAAATATGAAAGGCTCGTGGTCACTCCCCAGGTGAAATCGCCCGAATCAGGCTCCATCTCGCCCGCAAGGATCTGGAACAGGACCGTTTTTGCAAAATGGTTGGGTCCGACGAACGCAACCTTGTCCGCAGGGTTGATGGTTAGCGTGAGGTTGTCCAAAACCTTCTCTCCGTCTATCGTCTTCGAGAGGTTCCGGATCTCGAGGCAGTTCTTGCCTATCTCCCTGTTCGGCTTGAACGCAACATACGGGAACCTCCTGCTAGACGGCTTGATATCGTCGATGGTGAGTTTGTCAATGAGCTTCTTGCGGCTTGTGGCCTGCTTCGCCTTTGCGACGTTGGAACTGAAGCGCTGAATGAATTCCTTGAGCTCTGCTATCTTCTCGTCCCGTCTCTTCTTCTCGTCCTTCATCTGCTTCAGCGCAAGCTGGCTCGACATGTACCAGAAATCGTAGTTGCCGACATAAAGCTGTATCTTTCCGAAGTCTATGTCGCAGATATGCGTGCAGACACTGTTCAGGAAATGCCTGTCGTGACTGACGACGATGACCGTGTTGTTGAAGTTCTCGAGATAATCCTCGAGCCAATGGATGGATTCGAGATCCAGGTGGTTCGTGGGCTCGTCGAGCAACAGTATGTCAGGATTTCCGAAAAGAGCCTGTGCAAGCAGGACACGGACCTTGAGGTTGTCCTCTATCTCCTCCATCCTCTTCTCGTGCAGGGACGTTGGAATTCCGAGTCCGTCGAGCATCTGGGCTGCATCCGATTCGGCCTCCCAGCCACCAAGTTCGGCGAATTCACCCTCCAGTTCCGCAGCTCTGATCCCATCCTCCTCGCTGAATTCGCTCTTGGAATATATCTCCTCACGCTCCTTCATCACCTGGTAGAGCTTCTTGTACCCCATGATGACCACATCGAGCACCCTGTACTCGTTGAATGCGAAGTGGTCCTGGCGGAGCGTGGTCATCCTTTCACCCGGCGTGATGATTATCTCTCCGGTATCCGGCTCGATTTCCCCGGACAGGATCTTGAGAAATGTTGATTTACCGGCGCCGTTGGCCCCGATGATACCATAGCAGTTACCAGGAGTGAACTTGATGTTCACCTCCTTGAACAGCACCTGTGTGCCATATGAGAGAGAAACGTTAGAAGCTGTAATCATCCATTCAAATCCTAATATTCAATTTATTCTTTTCCAAAATGGAACCAGCTATGTAATCATAGCAGAAGTATGTCTTTTTGCATAGCAAGGCAAAAAAAAAGCTTCCATGTGGAAGCATATAGTCCCTAGGGGAATCGAACCCCTATTTAGAGACTGAGAATCTCCTGTCCTAACCATTAGACGAAGGGACCAGAACTAGCTGGGATGGAGGGATTCGAACCCCCAAAGGCAGAACCAGAATCTGCAGTGTTACCATTACACTACATCCCATCAACACCTAGGCTATACTAGAGGAAATACAGCAAAAGGTCAATGCGATTTTTCAAAAAATAATAAAAAAAGTGAAAACGTCCTTGAATGACAAGGACGCATGATCTCAGAACTTCTTGAAAGCCGTGACCCTGGCGGATGCGCTGACCGTAAGGTCGTCGCGGTATCCGTCCATCAGATACCTGTATGCAAGTCCGGCAATCATCGCACCGTTGTCGGTGCAAAGCTTCAAAGACGGGAACGTAACGGTGTAGCCCTCCTTCTCCAGGTCCTTGAGCTCGCTGCGAAGAAGGGAATTTGCGGCAACACCTCCTCCTGCGCTGACACGCATCAGCCCCGTATCCTTCAAGGCTATCCTCACCCTCTTCATGAGTATGCCGACGGCCTGTCTCTGGAACGATGCTGCGATGTTTTCCTTGCTGTCGACCTTGCAGGGAGCCAGGAAACGGTCCTTCTGGTTTATCACGGCCGTCTTGAGCCCTGAATAGCTCATGTCGTACGGATGCTCGTTGCGGTCCATCGACGGGCCTGGAAAATTGAATGCAAGAGGATCCCCTAGCTTGCTGAGGCGGTCGATGACAACTCCTCCCGGATAGCCGAGCTCATAGTATTTCGCAACCTTGTCGAACGCCTCGCCTATCGCATCGTCTATCGTTGTGCCGAGGACCTCCACCTTGTCGTAGGATTCTACCCTGGAGATGACGGTATGTCCCCCGGAAACAAGTATTCCCAGATATGGATATTCAAGCGGATTCTCTATCTGTGATGCGTAGAGATGCCCGCGGATATGGTCTATTCCTATGAACGGAACCTTCAGCGTTGCTGCAAGAGCCTTTCCATAGTTGGTGCCGACAAGAAGCGATCCAAGAAGTCCCGGCCGGTTTGTGAACGCGACAGCGTCGATATCCTTCATTACGAGTCCGGCCTGGCGTACTGCGGCCGCAACAACCTGCTCGATCCATTCGGTATGGAGTCTTGAGGCAAGCTCGGGTACGACACCCTGGTATGGCTTGTGAAGCTCTATCTGCGTGGCGATGACATTGCTCAGGATGTTCCTTCCATCCTCGACCACTGCAGCACTGCACTCATCGCAACTGGTTTCAATTCCCAAAACAATCATAGACTTTTCCTCATCTGGTTGAACACGAAGGCCTCATAGGATGCACTTGAGGAATCTTCAAGGAATTTTTCTATGTTTTCCGCACTCATCCTGCTTGAGAATATGTAATCAAACACCTCGTTTGTCCAGGACAGACCGACCTGCACGCCCTTTGGAGATTCATGCATCGGATCAATCCTCAGCACAACAGAAGGCGTCTCATGTGAAAGGATGTTTGTCAGATCGTTCATGCTCATCGAGCCCTCCTATCTTAGAAAGTATATGCAAGGGAATCCGTGGTCAACCCTAATTATGTAAAATGACCGCAGTCGACATGCGGTCATGTGAAGCGGAAACCATAAAAATCAAAGCCAAAGATGGGAATTGAACCCGCGACCTGCTCATTACGAGTGAGCTGCTCTACCACTGAGCTACTTTGGCAACAATGCTTTGTCATCAAGCACTTAATCTTTTTAACTTAAAAACAGCTTTTTGTAAATATTCTTTCACAAAAAATGCTTTTTAAATGACAGAAGCCCAAAATACAATTGTAAAGCTTTCCCCTATTCCTCATCCTCCATGAGAGAAAGCCGGTAAACGAGGAAAAAACCAGCAACAAGAAGCGCAAGGCAAAAAAGAATCGTCCATCCGGAAGGAAGTCCGGAATAAATCTCCCTCAGCGAGGCGATGAGGAATCCCAGAATCATCATGTAGGTTGGTTTCGGATATCTCCTCATGGCGATCTGGAGAATCTTCGTCAATCCGAGTATTCCGCACACAAGCCCTATGGCAATCGGAACCAAGGACAAAAACTCATAGCTTCCCAAAGCCGCAACAATCGGTTCGTAAAGACCTAGGACAAGAAGAAGATAGCTTGTGGATATTCCAGGAAGGACGAGTCCGACGGAAACTAGAACCCCACCCACGAACTGGAGGAAAAGGCTTTCTGCGGACATGTCCAGCCCAGGCGAGAACACTCCTTCCGGAATTAGGGTGATGGATAGAACCACCGCAGCCCCGAGGATGATCCAGAAAACGGAAACGGGATCGAATCCCTGGCTTTTTGCCTTTTTGACCATCATCGGGACGGTTCCGAGCACAGCACCGAGAAAAAGATAGCTCATTACAAGGGCGTGTCTCGTTATCAGCAACTCGAGTGGCTTGGCCACAAGGACAATTCCGGCCATGGCCGATAAAGCGAACACGAGCAAGAACAGGAACGAGGACTTCCTCTCATCCTTTGCAAAGAGTCCGGGAACCGCATCAATCAATCTGTCGTATATTCCAAGGATCATCGCCATCGATCCGCCCGATACCCCCGGTATCATCATCGACGAACCAACAACAAAAGCCTTCACTATTGTTTTCAGCATGATGAGATATTACATTAAAAAAAGGATGTTTTAAAGACAGGGCATCCGCATCGGAGTTCCTGCTGTTTTTTTGCATCAAAGATGAAATGATGTTTTCAATACTTTTATACATTGTTTTTTTAGCAATACATGAAAAAACAATAGATAATCAATTATTTTATTTCTTTTACTGCATGATTTGAATTAATGAGTTATAATTAAAACATCATTATTAGAAAGGAGACTAAGATGAAAAAAACTTTCAAGCCTATGTTCATAGTCCTGCTTGTCCTCATGCTTGCACTGGTTGCCGGATGCGCGTCGACAAAAGCCTATGAAGGCACGGGAGAACTTCTGTATGAGGATTCATACGAGGTTGCTGGATATAAATTCGTGTACACATGCTACGACAATCATTTGACTCTCAACTACATTGATTTCTTCTCCGCAGCAGAGATCGGACAGATTGCCGACAGCATCATGAATCTTTATCCGGTCGTATCCTCATATGACGTCACCGCGGCAGGCGAGGTTTCATTCCTGCTTTCAGCAAAGCCCGATCAGACCGTGTTTGCCGAGATTGTCGGAAGCTTCAACGAAATACTTTACGATTATTTCTATTGATTGGAAAAAACAAACAGTTCGTCCTCCTGCCGTTTTGGCAGGAGTTTTTTTCAGATAAGATACGGTTCCCCATCCACTGCCATATCCAGAAGTTCGGCAAGACCTCCGTCGGACAGCCGGCTGAAATCAGGAAGGACTATCTCCAGCTCAAGGTCCTCGTCGAACATCTTCGCCACATCAAGTATCTCCGTAATTGCGGCGATATGCAGCGCACATCTGTACCAAATCGGAAAACCATCCTTATCAAACGGGGTACGGGTATATCCTTTTGCTGAAACCTTCTCAATGAAATCATCCTTTCCTTCAGTAACAAGTGATGCAAGCATCATGCCCTGCACCCTGTCTGTGACGGGTGTCGGGACCTCTATAAGGAACGGATGGACGCCGTCTATGCCGGCCCAATCAATGTACGAGAATCCTCTGAGGTTTGATGATGCCGGCTCGACATTGACCTCCAATCCCTTTTCGGCTAGAAGAAGGGAGGCGAACATGGCGATGTCCATCGATTTTTCAGGCACTATCATCGCCCTGTTTACGGGATATGTTATCGATGCCTCGTGAAGATCGAAAGCATAATCCACTGATTCTTCCTCAAGAAGTCTCGAAATCGCACATGCAAGCTGTTGCGTTGCATTTCCATCGCTGTAACCAGGATAGTTCCTGTTGAGATTCCTGCACTCCTCATAGGACAGGAATTGGTTGGATGGCTTTTGAACAAAGATAGGAGGGTCCGGCCATTGGTCCAGAGGACTTGTGGCTCGTGAACCGATCTTGAAACTTCTTGTCCCGACCGTGTACTCCTCAGGATATGCATATCCCGGCAGGGTCTGGGACAAGGCACTGATGTTTGCAACAGGAAGCACTATCACACGCCCGGTCTCAACCCTGATGTTTTCAAGGATAAGCACAGTCGAAAGGATACCAGCCGATTCATTCGGGTGTGTCCCGCCCATGATGAACACTGTTGCTCCTGATTTCCGACCTTCGAATATGAATACAGGAGAATCCAGAGCTGTTCCCTTCAGCGAATCCAGATAATCGGAAAGCATCCTTGTTTCCGTCAGTGCATCGGACGGATAAACGCTCAATTGCGAATTTTTCTGTCTGATGAACCCGGTGGAAGCACAAACGGAAACAAGGAGCATGAAGAAAAGTATCGCAATCCTCAATGTTCTTCTTTCAGGCATCACCTTCTTTCCTTTTCTGAACAACTACACCTGACACCAGAACCGACAATGCAAGAACAACAGCTACGGCAATGAAGAATGTGTTGTATTCAGTACTGTAGTATGCACCGCCCTCTCCGGGAGATGTAAGGGGAACGGAGTCGTATGCGATTCCGTTTTCCTGGCTGAGAAGCTTCACATTCAAAAGATTAAGGACAGGAACGCCTCTTGCTGCATATTCATAATTCAATCCTCTATACGGAGTTGTAGGAATTGTAGGCGGATCTGTGACAAGCCCTTGCGGGAAATTGAGTGTATAGGAGCTTGTACCGCAGTTCGGACTGGCACCGCCAACATTAACGAAAAGATCCACATCCCTGCCGTACAGCTCTAACCTTGCCATAATGTTGTCAGCCATGTCCTCATACTGGAGAACTGGTTTTCCAGTATCAAGGCACAACTGGCGGGCAAGTTCCTTCGTGCCAAAATAAAGTATGTCCTCCAGAACGCTTCCACCCTCGTCGTTAGATCCTCCCGGAGAAACGGCAAGCAGGTCGAACTTGCCGAATCCTCCCTCTTCAAGCAGGAAAAGAATGTCGAAAATATTGAAATCCGGTCTGGTGGCACCGTGCATTGAAGAACCACAGGATGCAATTATGCGTGTATCCAATTCCATCTCGGTAGCCGCGGTGACGGCAGCAATAAGGAGCCCCGGGAATGATCCGCTTGTTCCTATTGCAACCACGTCCCCTTTTCTGAGTCCGGCCTTGTAATAGTAACCTACCATTGCCGCAGCGAAGTTCGGATCCAATGCGGTTCTCTTTGCATCGACGTTTCCAGGTGTGGAAGTAAGCTCTGTGAACTCCGGCCCTAGGAGTCCGGTTTTGTTCAGATCCTCTGCCTCGATCTCAATTCCCTGCTCCAAAAGAGCCTCTTTGAGATACTGTTCCGCTTCATACATCCTCTGTGCTGCGGCTTTCTGTACATCGCTATAAGGATTCTCCTCGACATGACTTGTGAAGACAGCCAGAAGGACACCTGCAATACAGATCAAAGCACTTGCAAACAAAAAGGAGAACGGTATTTTCGAACTTTTTTTCACTTAGATCACCCCGAGATGCATTATCAGCCAGATTATGCAGGAAATTATCACAAGCATCACAAGAGTCTTGAGTATCCCCTGTTTCAGCATGTCGTTTGCAATCAGGCCAGGGATTATGTATCCGATTATCCTCAGGTCCTGGTTGACTCCGCTGAAATAATAGAAACTTCTTTCCCATGCATAGGCAAGTATTATGCTCAGAACAACCGTTACCACAAACCTTCTTCTGCCGAATATGATCAGCTTGTACTGCGCGAGCCTCACCAGATAGCAGACAAGAACCGACAAGATGACGGTGGATGCAATCCTGAACGGTTGCTCAAGATAGAACGCAAGATATCCGGCGCTGACTATGCCACCGGAAAGAATGCCGAGCAGCTCGGTGCTGCAGAATCCCAATATCACACTCAATGCAACTGCTGTATGAAGCATCTCAATTCTCCCCTTCCTTCAATTTTTCCAAAAGTCTTTCCCCTTCCCCCTTGATGTTTCCCAATGCAAGAAAAGCCAGACCATCTCCACCGGACCGGAATATTCCGGATACATCCTCCACAGACGACGGTATGGAGCATATTCCTGTTTTGGACCGTATGTATCCAGCCACCTTTTTAGGAAAATCACCGATACAGTAGACACCTTTTATTCTTGCTGAATATCCGCCAACCGCCTTTACAAGCAACAAAATCCTGTATTCCCTATCCTTCCTGTTGTTGTATACGATGTACAGCTCGCGACCGGTGGCCAACCCGGCTTTCAATGAGTTCTCCATGCAGGTGAGATCGTTCACAGCAAAGTCCGGTATGAATAAAGCACCATTGGAATTGCAGAAAGGTTTGGATAATCCTTTGTCCGGAGCAACATCAGGAAGGCATGAGACAACCTCATCCTCGTCTATTCCGAAAGAGGATAGGAAGGAAACGGCAATACTGATGTTTTCATCATGCACAGGAATTGAGGAATCCTTTATATCATAGTTTTTCACCGTGACATGTCTGAATTCCCTTCCCAATCCTTCATATTCGATGTCGGTGGAATAAACCGATGCATCCCTGGGGACGGACTGGGCAAGACACCAGATGACATCATTCCTTTTCCATCCCATTTCGGCCACATGGTCGACATAGGAATTTGTAATCAGAACATGCGTTGGCCTGATAAGATATCTGGCCATCACCTTCTGATTTTCCGGCTGGATAGCCATGCACTCAACAACGATGCATTTCACACCCTTATGTGCGGCCAATCTTACAAAAGGAATCATCTCAAGGATTCTGGCATCCTTTTTTCTGATGATATTTTCACATGAACCATCAGGATTTAGAACCACGGCCTCCGAGCCGGTTGTCCTGCCCAATGTGGGAATCCCATGGTTGTTGAGCGCCTTGTGGAGAATCCTGCAGACACTTGTCTTGCCACGTGTCCCATTTACAAGAATCCTGATTGGGATCTTCTTCAAATTACGCTGATGCAGGAAATTCTCTACAAAAAGTGCAATGAGAATCACTACGAAAAGAACGCAGACCAAAAACAAAGCAATACCTCTTATGCAAACATGGTCCGCTCAAAAGAACGGACCATGTATAACAGATTACGATGTTAACAATTACTTGTTAGCTTCTACAATAGCAGACCACCATTCCGGAACTTCAGGCAGAGCCATGTCAACAGCGCCAAGCATGAACTTGCCCCTGAGTACGGCATCGAGTTCGAGATATGTGTCATGCCAATCGTTGGATACGGTAGCTGTATAATTTGTAAGAAGATCAACAGCTTCGTCCTCCATTCCGACATTGATCATCGAAGCAGCGAGATTCTGTATCGAAGAAGTAATCTTGAAGATCTCATCCATCTTCGGATCGCGGACGCCACGGATGACTTCGATTGCTGCGTCGTAATTAACAGTTGCTTCCTGCTGTACTCCGACAGTAACGGCCCAACCGGAATTCGGATCATATGGAAGCTTCCTTGTACCGATTCCAAAGTGCTCGGGCAGGGACTTCACGGATGCGAACACAGGTGTGAGATACTGTGTGCTTGCAGCGCCCCATCCGAACCACACCAGACATCTTGCTTCCTCAGGAAGCCATGCCTTGATGTTGGAAATCTGCACATATGTCGAATTGAACATGTTGATAGGCCTGTATGTATATCTGGAAATGTTGATATTGTTGAACGGACCTGCTTCGACAGTACCGGTGAGATCGAATTCTGTTCCCGCATAGTAATCCTGATGGATTGCCCAGATGTCTGCAACGCTGACTTTTTCATCAGGAACGACAAACAGAGGATAATCATTGGGATTTCCATAAGGATCAAGCTCGAGATCGGAATCGAGAAGAGAAAGAGCTCTCCATTCCCTGAGCGTGCAACCAAAGGATCTGCTTGGTGCAAAAACTTCACAAGGCTGGAACTCGCCTTTTCCGTCCCAAAGATCGTTTTCAAGAGCATATTCCTTCATGTTTGCGGCATAAAGGAAATTCTCAGGATCGTTTTCTTCAAAAACGTCGATTCTACAGCGGTTGGCAGCTACGAATATAGCATTATCGGGAACGCGGATCGCGCACCACATGTTTCCACCATAGGCCTCAAATACCCATGCTTCGTTTCCATCACAGATGTTGATGCATTCTGCCGCACCGTTCCACCCGTACTCATCGATCATGGCGCCCATGTATTCAACAGCTTCCCTTGCGGTCGAGCATGTCTCAAGAGCCATATCCTGGAGGCAGTAGCAGTCGAGTATGCCTTCATCCTTGTTCCATGCAGCCCTGAGCGCATCCCTCTTTCCGGTGCAATCATCATACCCACATGTGGATTCACCCATTGCGAGACCTTTGTCGTTTGCAAACGAATACATCGAATGCAGGTACTGGTTTGTCGGCTGATCATATGTCACAGATCCGAGAACCATACCACCTGTTCCATAATTCTTCACTTCCGGGAACTGGGAGAAATCAGCACCGGCACGACCGTTTACAACAATGTCACGCTCTGTTCCTGCTGGCATCGAAGGAATTACCCAAAGTCTGGGATCATCACCTCTTGAATCGCAGGAATGCGATGTCATTGTAGATCCATCAACCGTCGCATCCTTTCCGACTGCAAAAATTGTACATGCACCAAGGCTCTGAGCTGCAATCAAAAGAACAGCAACACTTATCGTTAATATTTTCTTAACTTTCATTCAGATCCTCCCTTTTACTTTACCTTCGCAACAAAATCCTGCCAAGCCTGGGTTGGAGTAGCACTACCCATGTTGATATTGCTAAGCATGTATCTGGAGATGAGGGAATCGGAAAGATCCTTCCATGTATCCATCCACATGTTGGCCTGCTGGGTGGAATAAATCGTCATAAGGTCGATAGCTTCATCAGTCATGCCTTCCTTGATGAGTTTCGCAGCTTCGTTCTGCACTGCATCAGTTACCGCATACTGTTTTTCCATTATCGGGTTCTTGACCGCGTCGATCTGCTGGATTGCATCCTGGTAGTTGATTGTCGCTGTCTGCTGTACGAGACTGGACACCCACCAACCAGACTCAGGATTGTAAGGTTCATTCCTGACACCAATACCGAACTGGGACGGCAGAGACGTCTGGGAAGCCCAAACAGGAGTAAGGTAAGTCGAATCGGGTGCGCCCCATCCGAAGTATGCCAAACACCTGACTTCCTCAGGGAGGTAGGCCTTGATGTTAGCAATCTGGATGTATGTGCATCTGAAGCAGTTGATAGTCCTTTCGATGTGCCTCGGGTTGAGCGGGTTGCCGAATTCACCGGCTTCCGGAGTAAGGGTCACATCATAAGGAGTTCCCTGATAGTAGGATGAACTGATTTCATAGATGTCGTTTACGGAAATCTTTTCCTGCGGAACGACAAAGAGCGGCCAGTTCACGTCTGGATCCTGATCTTCCGGATCAAGATTGAGAGTCGGATCAAGCTGCATCATTGCAGACCATTCCCTTCTGGTGGAATAGGTTCTGAGCGGGTTCGGGCAATAGATCTTACAAGGAATGAACTCACCTTCACCATCCCAGAGATCGTTCTCAAGCGCGAAGGACTTGAGGTTCGGGCAACTGAGATAATTTTCGGGATCGTTGAAATCGAAATGATTGATTCTTGCGCGGTTCGCAGCAACAAAAACAGCATTGTCAGGGACGCGTACCGCACACCAGATGTTTCCACCATAGGCTTCAAACACCCAAGCTTCATTTCCGTCACAGATGTTGATGCATTCCGTCGCTCCGTTCCATCCATATTCCTCAATCATCTTTCCCATGAATTCGACAGCTTCACGTGCTGTGGAGCATGTCTCAAGAGCAAGATCCTGAAGCATGTAGCAGTCATAAATGCCTTCATACTGATCATAAAGAGCGGCAAGCTTCTTACCCTGTTCGGATGTTCTGTCATACGAACATGTGGACTCACCCATCGCAAGGCCCTTGTCATTGATGAAGGAATACATTGCATGGAGGTACTGGTTGGTCGGCTGGTCGAAAGTATAGGTTCCGAGAACCATTCCACCAGTTCCATAATCCTTTACTTCCGGGAACTGGGAATAATCAGCTCCGGCACGTCCGTTGAGAACAACGTCACGCTCCGTACCTGCTTCCATCGACGGGATGATCCATACACGCAGATCGTCTGTTGTTGAATCGCATGTATGGGATGTCATGGTCGACCCGTCAACCGTGGCATCTTTGCCGACTGCAAAGATTGTGCAAGCAAAAATGTTCTGCATACCCAAAACAAGCAAAATCAGCAAGACAGCAATAAACTTCCTTTTTTTCATTTTTCCTCCCATTTTAACATATTTTCATCTACCGGTTTGTAGTAGATGATATAAACATTGTCCGCATTCTCAGGAGCATCAGGATTCTTCAGGAAACAGCCAATGCTGTCCTTTCCTTCGTTCTCCAAAGCCTCGAGTTCCCTATATGTCGGGAAAGAGCAGATAACCTGGGTTTCAGGATAGAACATACCGGCCCAGTTGATGACCTCAAGAGCTCCGGTGAGGTGTCTTCCAGCCCTGTACCACATCGGAGTACCAAACTCCATGTCATACGGGAAGTATGTAAGACCCTTGTCCGTAACCTTCTGTAGGAATTCATCCTTACCTTCGGTCATGAGGGCCTCGGTCCTGGGACCTGTAACCTTGTCGATGAAGATTTCAGGTGTCTCCATGAGGAACGTGAGGGCATCCGACCAGTCGGCCCATTCCCTATGGGAAAGACCATGCAAGGTGTTCGGGGATGATTCGCTCTTCATGAGGAACTGATCGGTGAGGTTCATGCTTGCCATCATTGCGATGTCCAAGCTGCTCTTCTCCGGTTCCACGTAGACCATCTCTCCTGTCTCAAGGAAATGCTCCCTGTCGAGAACCTTTGCAGGTGCGACATATGTGGAAGTCACAGGATAGAGTATTTCCGCCTCATGCATGTCGATTGCGATATCGACATTTTCCTGACGGATGATTTCCATCAACGCATACCCTGCTCTTTCGGTCGCTGTTCCATTCTCCCTTCCAGGATAAACCCTGTTGAGGTTTCTGATATCCTGGTAGGCAAGGTTCTGACCTGACGGATAGTTAACATAGGTAAACGGATCCGGCCACTGATCGAGCGGGTTCGTGTAGCGGTCTCCGATACGGAATTTCGAAATTCCCCAATCTGATTCGACATGGAAGAACATCGGATAGGCATCACCGAGCATTCCTTCCGTGGAACCGCTGTAGTTGGCTCTCGGAACAATGATGACCTTACCCTTCTCAACCTGGATGTTCTCCATCATCAGATAAGCCGCTATGGTCGATGCAGGCTCATATGGGTGCGGTCCTCCACAAAGGAATACGGTTCCACCCTCGACACCAGAATCAAAGAAGAATACAGGTGTGTCGAGCCATGTGTTTTTCAAGGAAGGAACATAATCGCTGAACCATTTGACATCCGTCAAAGCATCAGAGACAACAACCCTTTCCTTGAAATGCCTCAACTGCCAGAATTCGACTCCTGCAATCCCTCCGAAAATAAGGGCGATAACAAGAATCACAACCTTGATTATCAACGCCTTTTTAGAAGGACAGTTTTTTGTATTTTCACTCATTACAATCCATCCTCCCAATCACTTGATGTACAAAATCCTCAAGAGGAACGGAATGATGCAGTAAGCATACATTATGTCGAAAACAATCGAGTTGTTCTTTTTCCTCTTGAAAAGGCTCTTGAGCAAACTAAGCAGAATCAGACCAGCCATCACAAAATACAGAATATGTATTAATTTTTCCAAAAATATCATTTTCCACTCCTCCTAGTACAAGAAAGCAAATGATGCCGGTTTGATTATCATTATCACAGCCATGATACCGAGTACGAGCATGGGCAATAATGCCGTCTTGAGAAATCCGAGATATGACTCGGTGTACTTTGTCTCCTCACAGGCAAGCCTTCCGACAATTCTTGACGGTGGCAGGCAATCGCCCATCGGGAAGATGAGGGAAAGTGCCGCGCAAACGACGGTGACGTCCATTCCAAGGGTGTTGAACATGAAGATGAGCGGTCCGCCGAGAACAACGGAACATCCGTAGTTGAAGCAACCCTGCGTGATAGGTCCGATGATGATGATGAGACAATAGATGAGCACGAGCGGAAGTCCGACGAATGTGCTGCCTATCAAGCCTCTGACACCGGTTGCGGCCATCGCGCTCTGCAATACTCCGATCGAGAGTACGTTTGCAACAAGCGGGAAGACCTGTTCCATAGTATCGTCGAGGATTCCGAGATACTGCTTGCCGGTCGTCTTCTTCGGATTACAGAGAAGCGCGACAACGGCCGCGATGAGGAACATCAGCGGAAGACCAAGCACAGGAAGGTTCCATGGGATGTAGAGAGCAAACAGGAACAAGGCGATGATCGTTGCTATTGGAAGCACTATCCTCCACCATGTCATTCCTTCGGTCGCCTCAGGAAGCTCCGCAAGGATATCTTCCTTCGAGCTCGGTTTTGCACCCCACCCTATGAAGACGATTGCAACGGCACCGGCAATGACGATCGGGATGAGCAGAAGCCAGGTGAATCCGACATACGGCATGTTGGCCTGGGCTGTCATGAGCATCGTCCAGAGGTTGATCGGAGGTGCTGCTGCGGAAAGGATTGCAAAGAAGAAAATGAAAACCGTTCTTTTCTTCTTGGAAACCCCGAGATACTTCAAAACAGTATTCACAAGTCCGCCGAGGACGAATATCGAAACGGACCCAGCGCCTGTCAACGCACCCGGGATAAGCATAAGGATGCCCATCACGCACATAAGGATCCACTTGTTCGATATTTTGCTCACCAGGCCTCTGGTGATCGTCGATACCGCACCACTGTGTGAATAGATGTTCACGAAGATAGAAGCTGCAATGAAAAGCATTGCAAGATCCAGGTTGACAAACAATCCTTCAACAAGGTATCTGATCGGACTTCCAAGCGCTGGGACGGCAATTACTCCTGCGATCGCAAGAACGATTGCCGCCACAACCATTGAAATGTCCGGCGATTTCAGCTTGATACTGCTCAAAATGAACGTAACGATCATAACGATGAGCAATATCAGTGTTAACATCGTTGTAGACATTTAAGAAATGCTCCTTTTTTGTTACTTGATAAAGATTTCTTTACAGAGATTCGAGAATTCGAGAGCGGAATCGACTATTGTGAGAGGAATTCCATACTCTTCGCTCAGCTTGGTAAATCTTCCATCGGTGTTGGATGCCTTAAGAACGACCATCCAATCGCTAACGGGGCAAATCAAATCTATGATTCTCTCATTTCCGTTCGTGGGAAGCTTCGGAGCCCTCTTGTCCTGCTCGATGTGAACGGCAACGATGGGCATATTCTGGGCCTGGGCCCTCTTGATCACTTCCTTGAGGTTGTTGATCTCGTCCTCGATCGTGATACCCGATGCACCGAGACCCTTGTCCGTTGTTCCGATGACAGCGACAAGAACCTTATACTTTCCGGTGTCGATCTCCTTAAGCCTCGGCTCCGGCTCGTCTTCGAGATAGAAATCTGTTCCCAACGTAAATGCCTTGGACAAGTTGATCAACAGCCTGAGCTGCTTGGATCCCGGACCCTGGCCTGCGGATGTGAGCAGGAACGGACAATCGTAGTTTTTGATAGGATCACCTGTAACTGCGGCAAAAACAGTCGAAGGAATCGCAATCATCAACGTCAAAGCGACAAGCAATACGACAAAAACATTTTTACGCATTTTTTTTCTCCTCTATAGCATGTGGGAAAAATTATCCCTTGTTTTTATTGTAATACAAAAAAAAGACTCGTGGAAGAAAATTTTCGTTAAAATGCAACATAAAAATTGAGCATTTCATCAATTTAGAAAAAAAATATTTTTTAATTCGCATTTTTTGTTGCAAACTAAAGAAATACTTAATTTTTTATTAAATAATTCTTTACTGATTCGTTTTTTTTACTCTTGTGTATACATAAAAAAATTCGCATTTTTTTTATTTTTCCCACAAAATCCCTCTTTCAGCAAGTTTTTTGAATATTTAAAACTGAAAAAAACCAAAAGGATTTTTTGCATCATAAACGCAACAAAACCTGCCACCCGAATACAACCCTGGAATTATGAAAACAAGGGGATAAAGGGTGACGAGACACAGAGTGTCTCCGCAGGTAAATGCCTTCATCCCTTATTCCTATAAGAATGCCTGGACAAAAAAAATCCCAACCTTCCGGCTGGGATCAAATGTGGCGGAAATGGATCACTTCTCCGCGATTGCGGCCTGTGCCGCGGCAAGACGTGCTATAGGCACCCTGAACGGAGAACAGGAAACGTAGTTGAGTCCTACCTGCTGGCAGAACGCAATCGTCTTCGGATCACCGCCGTGCTCTCCACAGATTCCAAGCTTTATGTCGGGTCTGACGGAACGTCCGAGGCTGGCGGCCATCTTGACAAGTTTTCCAACACCGTCGAAATCAATCGTCGCAAACGGATCGTAGTCATAGAACTGCTTGTCAGGATCGCTCACGTAGTGACCGAGGAACGATGCCGCATCATCCCTGGAGAATCCGCAGGTCATCTGTGTGAGGTCGTTTGTCCCGAAGCTGAAGAACTCGGCCTCCTTGGCTATCTCGTCGGCTGTTATGGCCGCACGCGGAACCTCGATCATCGTGCCGATCTTGTATTCTATCTTCATATGCTGCTCGTCGAAAACCTTTTCGATGACGGCAACTGCCTTCTCCTTGCAGTAATGGAACTCCTTCCAGATGCCTACAAGCGGAATCATGATCTCCGGATGGACGTCGATGCCCTGTCTCTTGACTATGATCGCGGCCTCGATGATAGCCCTGACCTGCATCTCGAGGATCTCAGGGTAGATTATCGCAAGGCGGCAACCGCGGAAGCCGAGCATCGGATTGAACTCATGAAGGCTGTTGATCTTCTGGGCGATCTCCTCTGCGGATATGCCAAGCTGGAGCGCCATCTCATGACGGGACGTATGGTCGTTCGGCAGGAACTCGTGGAGCGGAGGATCGAGAAGCCTGATTGTAACGGGAAGGCCTCCGAGCTCCTTGAATATTCCGGCAAAGTCATCCCTCTGCATCGGCAGAAGCTCGGCAAGCGCGACCTCCCTTTCCTTCGTATTGTTCGCAAGGATCATCTTCCTCATCGAAATGATCCTCTGTCCGCCGAAGAACATGTGTTCGGTCCTGCAGAGGCCGACGCCCTCGGCACCGAGCTGCACGGCATGGCGCGCATCTGCCGGTGTGTCTGCGTTCGTGCGGACACCCATTGTCTTGATTTCGTCGACATATGTCATGAACTTCTTGTAATTCTGGAAAAGCTTCGATTCGGATTCCCTCATCGTGCCTTCAAGAACCTGCATGATCTCGCTTGGCTTCACAGGAATCTTCTGGGCATAGACGGCACCGGTGAAACCGTCGATGGACATGTAGTCGCCTTCGCTCAGAAGTACTCCGCCGACCTCGAGTGTCTTCTTGATCTCGTCGACATGGATATCTCCGCAGCCGCTGACACACGGGCATCCCATTCCACGTGCAACGACGGCGGCGTGGCTTGTCATACCACCACGGCATGTCACGATACCACGGGAAACGGCCATTCCTCCGATGTCCTCGGGGCTAGTCTCAACCCTGACAAGAAGGACATCCTTTCCTTCCGCTGCAGCGGCCTCAGCCTCTTTTGCGGTGAAGTATATCTGTCCGCAGGCTCCTCCGGGACTGGCGTTGAGGCCGTGCGTGGCCTCCTTGCAACCCAGGTCGCGGATCACCTTGTTGTCAAGGATCGGAGCAAAGAGCTTGTTGAATTCCCCTGCAGGAACCCTGCTCACGGCTGTCTTCTTGTCGATGAGCCCCTCCTCCACCATTTCGACCTGGCTTCTGAGCCAGCTGAAGATGGTCCTTTTTCCATTTCTGGTCTGGAGCATGTACAGCTTCCCTTCCTGGATTGTGAACTCAAGATCCTGCATGTCGCGGTAATGCTTCTCCAGTGTTGTCCTTATGGTGCAGAGCTGCTCGTAGACCTGTGGGTTCACCTGGCGCAGCGTGTCGATTGTCTGCGGGGTCCTGATTCCGGCAACAACATCCTCGCCCTGGGCGTTCATGAGATATTCGCCATAGAACTCATTTTCTCCGGTGGACGGATCACGTGTGAACGCAACGCCAGTACCGCTGGTCTCACCCATGTTGCCGAAAACCATGCACTGAACGTTCACTGCTGTACCGAGAAGACCGCGGATGTCGTTCATGAGCCTGTACTTTATCGCCCTTTCATTGTTCCAGCTCTTGAAAACAGCATCAATTGTCTTGAAAAGCTGGTATTCGGGATCGGTCGGGAAGTCCTCCCCCGTGCTTTTCTTATATATGATGTTGTAGCGCTTGATGACTTCCTTGAGGTTTTCGACATCAAGCTCGGTGTCGAAATGCTTTCCATTCTCGTCCTTGACGGACTGGAGCGCATATTCGAACTTCGCATGGGGAACCCCCATGACAACATCGCCGAACATCTGGATGAACCTTCTGTAGCTGTCCCAAGCAAATCTTTCGTTGCCGGTCTTTTCGATTAGGGCCTGGAGCGAATCGGGATTGAGACCGAGATTGAGGACGGTGTCCATCATTCCGGGCATGCTCTGGGCAGCACCGCTCCTGACGGAAACAAGAAGAGGATTCTTCCTGTCGCCAAGTTTGGCACCCTGCAGTTTCTCCAGCTTCTTTAAATTGGCAAGCACCTGGTCCCTCATGCCCTCGGGATAGGCACCCTGATGCACGTCGAAATAGGCACAAGCCTCCGTTGTGATCGTGAATCCCGGAGGTACCGGAAGTCCGATGCTCGTCATATCTGCAAGGTTTGCACCCTTTCCTCCGAGGAGGGCCTTCATGTCGGCACTGCCTTCAGCACTACCGCCACCGAAAAAATACACGTACTTCTTTTTTTCTGTCTTACTCATTAAAAAACCTCAAAAGCTTTTATGTTCAAACTATCTTATCATGAAGCAAGGATATAAACAAGAAAGAAAAGATAATTACTTGCATTGTATGATAATACTCGACTGTTTTTGAAACAGGGTTCCATTTTTGGCATTTTGATGCACTTATTCCTGCTTACACAAGGAAAAAAAAGGACGCTCCCATCGGAAGCGTCCCAAATCCATCCTGAATCATATCGCGATGGTGTAATCCTCGAGATCCATGCCCTTGCTGTTCTCCCTGAGTCTCTCAAGAGCCCTTTTCTCGATCTGCCTGATCCTTTCCTTTGTGAGGCCGTAGCTCTCGCCTATCTCCTTCAGGCTCATCGGCTTGCGTCCGCCGATGCCATACCTCATCTCAACGATGCGTCTCTCCTTTTCGGGAAGAGTGAGAAGAAGAGCGTGCACGTCGTTCTTCAGGCTGTCGTCAACGACCTCTTCCTCCGGAGTCCTGGAAGGATCCACGAGAAATTCGGTGAGGGTGGAATCGCTGTCGTCCTTGCTCTTGATGTTGGAATCGAGATTGACCATGTCCTGCGTGATGTTGAGCAGATCCCGGACGAGGTCCTTGTCAAGTCCAGTCCGGAGCGCGATTTCGTCGACGTCGGTCCCGTCGTTCTCCAGCTCATGCATGATCTCGGTCTGGGCCTTCTGGATCTGGACCAGCTCGTTGGCCCTGTTCAAGGGAAGGCGGACAGCCCTCGCCTTTTCGCTTATGGCCTTCATTATCGACTGCCTTATCCACCACACGGCATATGAGATGAAATGGTATCCTTTCTCCGGTTCGAATTTCTCTAGAGCGGTTATGAGGCCTATGTTCCCCTCGTTTATCAGATCGGAGAGGGCCATGCCCTGTCCCCTGTATTTCTTTGCAACGGATACGACAAAACGTAGATTCGCATTTATGATCCTGTCGAAAGCCTTCTTGTCCCCTTCCTTCGCCTTCAGTGCGAGCTGGTATTCCTCTTCGTAGCTGAGCATGGGAATCCTGTTGATTTCATTAAGATACATGGAAAGGACCTCATCATCGCTATCCAAGAAAGCCGTATTCATTTTTTCGTTTGACATTGTTTTGTCTCCTTAAATACATATAAGAGAAAAGCATGCCAAGTTAATGAATATTATATCAATTCTTTGTATTATAAAGAAATACTAATGTGTAAAAAATATGTAGGAAAAACATGTTATGGGTCAAATCGACCCAAATGCCGTTTTCATCCCGTCACTTGTGTCATTTTGATACAGCAAGTCTCGAAATCGATTCTTCTGTGTCATTTTGGACCGGAAACACAATCTCGAGATTCTCAAGAAGCCTCATCCTTCCGGACGGGGTCTTGCAGAAGGGATTCCCGGTGAACGAGGATATGAACTGTTCATAGCAGCATTTTATGAGATCGCTCACCATGTCACCTTCGGCAAGGGATATGAACGTGTTCTTCTTGGCGCAGAAATACCTCGCCATCTGCAAGCGGAAAAACAGAGGGAACTCCTTTCCGCAACCCGGATCCGAAATTCTTCCGAGGAAGGCATCACAGTAGAGGTCGAAAGCCTCTTCCATCATGCCTTTCTCCATCAGTTCCCTGGCTTTTGCAAATGTCTTCACTGATCCTTTGATATCCATGTGCAACCACCTCAACCACAAGATAATAAATCCATGGAAAAAGTTAAGTGTTTTACGGAAAAAATTTCATATGCGTGAAATTATTTCTCACCCAATGTCCTTGCCAGTTTGGAAAAGCTTATATATATTACATATGGAAGAAAAAAATCATATCGAGGTGATATCTTATGAAAATCATTCCACTTGGAGAGAGAGTCCTTCTCAAGGCGGCAAAGACCGAGGAGAAGACAGCTTCCGGAATCTTCATTCCCCAGGCTGCACAGGAAAAGACACAGATTGCCACCGTCGTTGCGGTGGGCAACAGTGAAGAGATCACTGTGAAGGTCGGACAGAAAGTCCTTCATGACAAGTATGCAGGAACCGAAATCAAGGACGGAGGCGAAGATTACCTCATCCTCAATTACCAGGACATCCTGGCGGTGATCGAATAAAGGTCTTTCGGGGTCGGACAGCATCCGGCCCTTTTTTCATGCCTAGAAAAGGAAGTTCTCTATCTTGCTTCCGATATTTCCAAGCATGCAGTCCTCGGGAATGTAGCATTCGGGCAGGCTCTGAAGAAGCATGCGGCCGTAATTCTTGGACAGAATCCTGTTGTCAAGAATGAGCACGACACCCCTGTCATCCTCGCTCCTTATGAGTCTTCCGAGTCCCTGCTTGAGCTTGATCGCCGCCTCGGGCACGGTCAGCGACATGAACGACGAGGATCCCTTCATGTCCAGGTTGCGGCACCTGGCCTGGTATATCGGCGTTGTCGGCACGGTGAACGGAAGCTTGACTATTATCACCAGACGGAGAGTGTTTCCGGGAGCATCAACCCCTTCCCAGAAGGAAGAGGTTGCGAAAAGAGAGGAATCGATGTTTTTCTTGAACCTGTTCAGGAGGAGGTTCCTTGCACCTCCGATACCCTGGCAATACAGCTGTTCGTCAGGCAGGATCCCCTTCACGATTCCGTACACATCCTCCATCATCCGCTTCGAGGTGAAAAGCACGAGCGCCCCTCCCCCGCTGTGGCCGATGGCCTCGGCTATCGCCTTCGAGGTATATTCGATGTATTCGTCCGAGGCCTCGTTCCTGTACTGTCTTCCGTCCAGCGGAAGCAGGAGCATGAGGTTCCTCTTGTACGCAAACGGTGATTCGAACCCGCCCTCGAGCACTTCACGTCCGGAAAGTCCGACCTCTGATTTGAAATACTCGAAGTTACGTGATACCGCGAGCGTCGCGGAACAGAAGACGATGCTTCTCAAATTGTCATAGAATATCGTCCCGAGCTTGTCTCCCACGTTCATCGGGCTGATCCTCAGATCATATTTCGCACCCTGCCCGCGCTCGGCATACGGTATCTGTGAATCGAAGTCGGAAAACCTGATCACATCCCTCAGGTTGTCGGAAAGGAAAAGCAGGGCCCCTGCCTGCCTCATCAGGTTGACGACATGCGGCACGTCGTCTTCTGACACATCATCCACAAGCATAGTGGACAGGACGATGTACAGGTCCGCCATGTCCTTTGCCAGGGACTCCGCGCTCTGAAGCACCGGCCTGACGACTGTGTAGACCTCCGGCGTGAGAAGTATCTCCGAACCCGGGTAGTTAGACAGCACCATCGTGAGCCTCTCATCGAAAAGCTGCGAATGCTTCCTCAGATCCCTGATACGGGAGAGCGCATCCTTTGAAGAGCCAACCGTCTTCTCGTATCTGCCGAGATACTCGACAAGCGACATGTTGGCGAGTCTCGGATCCTTCTTTGTCAGAAAATCCAATATCGACTTGAGGTCGTCGAAACAATAGTTCCTGCTCAGTATCCCGGTGGCCTCGTCATCCAGGTGGTGTGCTTCGTCGAGGACGGCATATCCGTACGCAGGAAGGATTGCGTTTTCGGAAAAATCCATGGAGCATTCCATCCTGTGCTTGCCATCGATGAGGAAAATGTGGTGGTTGGTGACCACAAGGCGCGCCTTCAACGCCTCCGCACGTGCCTTGTAGTAGAAGCATTCGTTTATATACGGGCACCTACGCCCCCTGCAGTCGTTCTCGTCGCTTGCCATGGACTGGAAGAAATCCATGAGGGTCCGGTCTGCGAGGTCGGTCTTCTCCCCCGTATTAGTGCTCCTGATCCATTTTGAGAACCTGGCCAGATCCCCGTCATCGTCAGCAGCGATGAGAGCGGACTGCTCCTCCATGTCCTTGAAACGCCTTATGCAGGCATAATTGCTGCGTCCGTACAAAATGGCGATGTTCTCCTTGAAGCCCATCGCGGAAACCAATAACGGGATGTCCTTTTCGAAAAGCTGCTTCTGCAACGTGATGGTGCTAGTCGCAACCACAACCCTCGCAAGCTTGTCGGACATGAGCTTCTGCAAGGCAGGAACAAGGTATGCGAATGACTTTCCTGTCCCGGTGCCCGCCTCTATGACGGCGATCCGTCCTTCATTGAACGCCTTCCCGACAATCTCCGCCATCTCGACCTGGCTGTCGCGATAACAATAGGATCCGAGCACGGAAGACAGTTCGCCGTCCGGAGAGAAGAAAGCCTCAAGAGACTCACTCATCCCCTCTTTCCTCCCCCTTCCACTGGGAAATCTTCCTGTAGAGCGTCTTACGTCCTATCTGAAGGAGGTCGGCTGCACGGCTCATATTGCCGGCGCAATAAGAAATCATGCCGGTGATCACCTTCTTCTCCGCCTCGTCCATGGTTGTGGGAAGGGCAATGGAAACCGACGAGGATGGAACGGCCTCCGAAATCTGGGCCGGAAGATCCTCAAGCTGTATTATGTTGCCTTTGGCAAGGACAACCGAGCTTTCCACGCTGTTCTTGAGCTCCCTGATGTTACCAGGCCAGCTATAGCTTATCATGGCCTTGCGGGCCGCAGGTGAGAAACCTTCTATCCTGCGTCCGTCCTCCTCGTTGAACTGCTTCAGGAACTCCATCGAAAGAAGCTCGATGTCCCCCTTCCTCTCCCTTAGCGGCGGAACCTCTATGTGCACTACATTGAGCCTGTAGAAGAGATCCTCCCGGAACCGGCCTGCCTTGACCTCCTCCGCAAGGTTGCGGTTCGTGGCCGCGATTATCCTCACATCCACGCTTATGGTCTTCTCCCCTCCGACCCTCTCGAACTCCCTTTCCTGCAGCACACGGAGTATCTTCACCTGTGTGGACATGTCTATCTCACCTATCTCGTCAAGAAAGATCGTCCCTCCGTCCGCAAGCTCGAACCGTCCCTTCTTCTGTGCGGCAGCCCCAGTGAACGCACCCTTCTCATGTCCGAACAGCTCGCTTTCCAGCAGGGACGAGCTCAAGGAGGCGCAGTGCACCTTAATGAACGGCTTGTCCTTCCTGGATGAAAGCGCCTGGACGGCATCCGCGACAAGCTCCTTTCCCGTGCCGCTCTCACCTGTTATGAGCACGCTTGCCTTCGTCGGTGCGACCTGGTTGATGATCTGCATCATCTGTGCGACCTTGTTGCTCCTGCCGATTATCCGTGAATACTGCTGCTGGCGCTTGAGCTTGTCTATCTCCTCCGTCAGTTTCCGGTTCTGCTCTGCGAGCATGCTGTTTGATATGCTCTTCTTTACAACGAGTATGAGCTTCTCAAGATCGACAGGCTTGGTGAAGAAATCTATGGCCCCGTCCCTCATCGTCTCGACCGCAGTCTCTATGGTACCATGTCCCGTGAGCACGATCACGGGAAGGGTCGGATACGACGCACTGATCTTCTTGAGCAGATCGTATCCGGACATGCCTGGCATCCTGAGGTCGGTTATGACCAGGTCGACATTGTTGCTGTTTATCTTCTCCCAGGCCATCTGTCCGTCGCTTGCGGTAAGCACGTTGTAGCCCTCATCCTCGAAGGCATATTTGAGACCGCTTACGATGTTGGCCTCGTCATCGCAGATCAAAAGTGTGGACACCTATTCCTCCTTGGTCCCGATCGCCTTGCGTTCCGAAGGCGGAATCGGGAATTTGAACGTGAACACGGTACCCGACCCTACCTTGCTGTCGAATTCGATATCCGCCCCGTGCGCGTTCATGATCTTCAATACGGCAGTGAGGCCGAGCCCCGTGCCTCCCTCGCTCTTTGTTGTGAAATACGGCTCGAAAATCTTCTTCTGCTGTTCCTCGGTCATGCCGCAGCCATTGTCGGATATTGAGACACGGACGAAATCCCCGTCGGTCCTGCTTTCAAGAACCAAGACCCCGCCTGCGCCCATGGCATAGAAGCTGTTGTTCACAATATTGAGGAAAGCTCTCCGTAGGAGTTTCGAATCAAGCATTATTGAAGGAAGGAACGGTTCAAGATGCATTTCGATCCTGATGTTCTTCTGCAACGCCTCAACTGCAATGAAATCCGAAAGTTCGTTCAGCACATCGTTTATCCTGTCGAGCTTCAGGTTTATATCTATCGGCTTGACCGCAAAGAGGAAATCGACGGCGATCTCGTTCAGCCTCTCCGTCTCCTGGTCAAGCACGTCCAAAAACTCCTCCGCCTTGTCCAGTCCACGTCCGCTCGATACGGCCTTCCTGAGAAGGGAGATGTATATCCGCATGGCGGCAAGCGGATTCTTTATGTCATGTGCGACCCCTGCGGCCATGGTGGTCATGCTGGCAAGGGCTTCGGTGTTCCTTAGCTTCATCTCCTTCTTAAGCATCTCCGTGATGTCCTCGAAACAGATGTCGAGATATTCGGTATCCGAAAGCATGAACGGCGTGAACGACACCCTGATTGTCTTGATCTCTCCTTCACCGAATGAAAAATCCCTGCTCTCCAGACTCTCCTCACCTGCGGATATGCGCTTGAGATATTTCCTTACGTCGGGATCCTTCACCACATCAAGAAGGCTCTTGCCCTCCTTGAACGATGTCTGCTGAAGAGGAATCATCTTCGACAGGCTGCGGTTGAGGAGGCAGATCTTCCAGTTCTGCTTGTCCACGATTATGTGTCCGGTCCTTCCACGGTCGAAAACCTCCCTGAGCAGATCGTACTCGTCAAGCACGCTCTCCATGACAGTCTTGAGATGTTCCTCACCGACAACCTTCTTGTCCTGCAGGATTTTCCTAAGTATTTTCGTTGACAAAAGAAGCCTCCCTCAATACAAGATCGTATGCGTTTCTGAGCCCTTGATTGAACACGTCCATGTCCTCCGCAGCTCCGTTCATAAGCCCCATGATGCGGCAGATCTCATGTGCCGGCCGGGCGGACGATTCCAGGTCCTTTTTCAGAAGATTCACGACAAGCTTCCTGAAATACTGCATGCCTCCGCTTTTCTCCAAAAATGAAAAAAGGCCGTTGAGCGTATCCGGATCCCTCCGCCCTTCCCCGAACAGCATCTTGTGAAACTGTACGGCATACTCCTCGAGCATCTCCCTCTCCTTTTCTTCGACGGCATGCCTGAAAAAGAATTCATCAAGGTCGCCGTACTCCTTCCGGCTATGGAACACGCTTTTGAGAAAACAGTTCAAATCCCCGGCAGACGGTGCGGGAAACGTGAATTTGACCACACGGGACAATATCGTTGGCAGAATGCGCTGGGGGTTGTCGCTGACAAGGAAAAAGTATCCGCCCTCGGGAGGTTCCTCGAGAATCTTGAGCAGGGCGTTCTTCGCGGCATCCTGCGCCTGTTCGATGTTCTCTATCATGACGAACCTACGGCCGCCTCCACCGTAAAGATAGTTGCGTATCAGCCTCACGTCGTCGACGACAAGCCCGCCCTTCTTCCTGCCTTTGGAGAGAAAATCCTTCGACAGCACGTCCTCCATGATCCCGTCGCAGATGGAGAGGAGGGTCTTCCTGTCGTCGCAATCGGCGGCTGCAAGGTCGAAAAGCTGTTCCTGGACTGAAGCGGCACGGTCGAAAAGCCTGTCTTTCTTCTGATCTGTACCGGAATCCTGAAGTGCGGGATGATATTGGAGAAGCACCTTCCTGATCTCACGGACGAAATGGTTCCTCATGCCCATGGAGGTGTTTTCCTTCAGAAGGTTGTAGGCGCTCATGACGGGGACAAGCAGGTTCCTCTGTGGTATGAAGACGATGTTGTCGGACTCCAACATGGCATAGTCGCCGTCCCTCCCGTCCATATGAAAGGCCAGCTCGAGGGCGGTGGTCAGCCTGCCAGACATCCTTGGCCCGGCAAACAGGACGGACCTGGACAGCATTCCCTTGTCGCAGCTGTCGAATATGCCATCCCTGACGGCAGCATCGGCCAACCTCATCAGATGGACCCCTTGACCATTTCCACGGTCCCCGAATAAAACGGCCTAATTATGTGCTGGACTATGAACGATGCGTCCAGATGAGGGCGCAGCGACGAGAATATTCCGATATTGTCCACAGCGGTGCAGAGCACACCGATGATTATCAGGCAGAAGCAAAGGGAGAAAAGTCCGCCGAGGATCTTGTCGATGGCACTAAGGCCGACCTCCTCGAGAAACGATGCGAAAATGCATGCAAGCAGCCGCACCACGAGATACGTGCCGCCCATGAGGATTATCACCGAGACATAGGTGGACCACAACGGGGTCAGGACGCTGTTTTCGATTATTATTCCGGCAAGGGGCTTCGTGAAGAAATGAACGGCAATGAATCCGAGAACAAGACCAGGAAGCCAGCTTATGCTCCTTATCACTCCTTTCATGACACCGCCCAACACGGCAAGGATGAGGAAAACGGCCAGCACGAGATCCAGTACGCCAATTCCCAAGCCTGCGATCAAAACAACCATGCAAAACCCTCCATCATCAATATAATAGCTAAAAAAAGGGCTATCTTCCTACCATTTTTTCAATCTTTTTATTATTATTTTGGTATGGCTAATTTTTTATACGCCCTCTTCGGAGGCACGAAACACGACAGGGACATGAAGCATCTTGCCCCCATCGTCGCTAGAATCAACAGCGAGGAAGAATGGGCAAAAAGCCTTGACAAGGAAGCTTTTGCAGCCCAGACGGAGGAATGGAGAAAAGAGGTCGGCGGAGGAAGAAGCCTCGATGACATACTGCCCAAGGCGTTCGCTCTCGCGCGCGAGGCGGCAAGGCGTGTTCTGGGTGAAAGGCACTATGACGTGCAGATGATGGGCGCCATCACGCTGCACGAGGGAAAGATCATGGAACTGAAGACGGGCGAGGGAAAAACCCTGGCCTGCGTTCCGGCCGCATACCTCAACGCGCTCGAGGGGAAAGGTGTCCACATCGTCACTGTCAACGACTATCTTGCTAAGCGCGACGCAGAGTGGATGGGACCGGTGTACGCCTATCTGGGACTCAGGACAGGAGTCATCACAAGCGACATGGACCCAGCGACGAAAAGGGAGAACTACCAGGCGGACGTCACATACGGAACGAACAACGAATTCGGCTTCGACTATCTCAGGGACAACATGAAGCTCCGGCTGTCAGACAAGATACAGCCAAGGCATCATTACTGCATAGTCGACGAGATAGACTCGATCCTGATCGACGAGGCCAGGACCCCGCTGATAATCTCCGGGCAAGGAGAGGACGATACTCCCAAGGTGAGGGCTGCCAATGCGATAGTGCCCATGCTGAAGGAATGCGAGAAGAATCCCGAGACAGGGGATTACTACGAGCTGACAGCCATGGAGAAGCTCGACAGGGAGACCGCGCTCCGGTTCGACGAGAAAGGCGACTACAAGATCGATGAAAAGGGAAAGAGGGTCACCTTCACAAAGCAGGGCATGACACACATGGAGAACCTCCTGAAATCCACGGGTGCGCTCAGTGCGGCAAAGGACGACGAGGGCAACACCGTGTACAGCCTGTACGACGGGGAGAACTTCGAGCTCGTCCACTATGTCACACAGGCCGTGAGGGCGCACAGGCTGTTCGAGAAGGACGTGGACTACATGGTCAAGGACGGCGAGGTTCAGATAGTGGATGAATTCACGGGCCGCGTGCTTCCTGGAAGAAGGTATTCGGACGGGCTGCACCAGGCCATCGAGGCGAAGGAGAACGTGAAGGTTCTCGGCCAGAGCAAGACATTCGCAACGATCACATTCCAGAATTTCTTCAGGATGTACGACAAGCTTTCGGGCATGACCGGAACCGCCGACACGGAAGCCGGTGAATTCAAGCAGATATACGGATTGGACGTGGTCGTGATACCGACGAACAAGCCCGTGGTCAGAAAGGACCTGAAGGATCTCATATATTACGACGAGAAGTCGAAGTTCAATGCCATAGTCGAGGATGTGCGGAAGATACATGAGACCGGGCAACCCATACTGATTGGAACGGTCTCGATCGAGAAATCGGAGATCCTCTCGGCCCTTCTGCGCAGGGCAGGAATCCGGCATGAGGTTCTCAATGCGAAGAACCATGCCAGGGAGGCATACATCATAGGGGAAGCCGGAAGCAAGGGTGCCGTGACCATTGCCACCAACATGGCGGGAAGAGGTACCGACATCAAGCTCGGAGGAAGCCCTGAGCATCTTGCCAGGAAAAAATGCGGAACAGAAGCGGGACTGGAGGAATACCAGGCCGCCCTCAAGGCGATCGAGCCCGAGTGGAGAAAGGCCCAGAAGGAGGTCATAGACCTCGGGGGGCTGTACATCATCGGATCAGAACGTCATGAATCGAGAAGGATCGACAACCAGCTCAGAGGACGAAGCGGAAGACAGGGCGACCCGGGGACGAGCAGGTTCTATGTCTCTCTCGAGGACAGTCTCATGAGGCTTTTTGCAAAGGAAGGGCTCCGCGAGATGATCGGCAGGCTCGGTCTGAAGGACGGGTCGGCAATCGAGCACAAGATGCTGGACAATGCCATCGAGAAAGCACAGGAGAAGGTGGAGGCCAGGAACTTCGAGATCAGAAAGCATCTGCTCGAATACGACGACGTGTTGAACGAGCAGAGGAACTATATCTATCAGGAACGGGACAGGATACTCTCATCCGACAACCTCTGCACCAGGGTGCTCGGCAACATACGCAACATACTCGAGTACTTCAGGGAACAGCACAAGGGCGACAGTGCGGCATATCTGGAGGATGTAAAGGCGTTCTTCAATATTTCCCCGGACCGTCTTGATGATGCAAACGCCTTCGAGATCATAGAGAAGGACATACGTGACAAGGAGGCAAAGGCGGGAAAGACGGAATTCAACTCGTTCATCCGCTATGTCTACCTGCGCAATATCGACAGACGCTGGATCGACCATCTTGATGCGCTCGAGGAGCTCAAGGAAGCGGCTCACCTGATGAGCTATGCCCAGAAAAATCCGTTGGTGGAATACAAGAACACGGCCAGTGACGCATTCGACGAGATGATCGGCGACATATCGGATGCTGTGGCCAAGACCGTGGTATCCGTAAGGATAATGACGGAGAGGGAGCGCAAGGAGCAGATCCTACGGGCACAGCACAGGAGCCTTTCCGACGCTTCAAGCGAGGAGCGCAGGAGCATCGGCAGGGGTACCGCGGTATCCAGCCAGCAGGATGGTTCGTCCATACAGATAAGACGTACCGCCCCGAAGATCGGAAGAAACGACCCATGCCCCTGCGGCTCGGGGAAAAAGTACAAGAACTGCTGCGGCAGGAATCTCTGAGATGCCGGTGCGGCATGGGGGATCAGGCATGAATGGCGCGGTCGACCTGTTTCTTTTTCTAGGTCAATCAAACATGGCCGGACGCGGTGACGCGTCCGAAGCCTCGCCGGTTGCGGCAGGTGCCGGCTATGAATACCGTGCGGTCTCGGATCCGGCAAGGCTTCATCCCATCGAGGATCCATTCGGAATCAACGAGAACAGAATCGGAGGAATAGACGACCGCTGGGGCGATGTGAACGCCAAATCAGGCGGTCTCGTTCCGGCCTTCGTCAACGCCTGGTATGAAAGGACGGGAGTGCCCGTCGTGGGGGTTTCTGCCTCGAAAGGAGGCTCGGCCATAAGCGAATGGGCACCCGGAGGCAAATACCATGAGGACATGCTCGCCCGGCTGGATGCGGCAGGCTCGTTCCTGAAATCCGAGGGAATCGTTGTGGCACACACATACGCGCTATTCTGCCAGGGGGAGACCGACGGCGATCTCAGAACGGATGCGGATACCTACAAAGGACGATTCAGAACCCTTTTTTCAGCCCTCGCCGGGCACGGGGTCGAAAAGATCTTCATGATACTCATCGGCAGATGCAACATCGATGGAAGACACGATGACTATGACGTGGTCAGAAACGCACAGAAGGAACTTGCGGAGGAAAACCGCGACGTCGTGATCGTCTCAAGATGCATGGAGACGTTTTTGGAAAGGAATCTGATGAAGGATGCCTTCCACTACAAGCAACAGGGATACGAGATCGCGGGGACCGAGGCAGGGGCCAACACGGCCTCCTACGTGCTTTCCCTCAGAGGAAAAGCATTGGATCAAGCTTGACGGCACCCTGTTCGAGGATCAGATAAAGCGTGGCGGACGGGAAGAACCGTGTGCTCGATCCGACAGTCCCGATCACATCGCCTTTCTTTATGCTCTGGCCGAGCTTAACGTTCACCACCTCAAGCGAATAATAGGAACTCTTGTATCCGCCAGGATGTATTATTGTGACAAACCGTCCGAATCTTTCGTTGTTCCCGGCATCGGACACGAAGCCGTCGGCAACCGCCTTGACAGCCGATCCTGCCGGCATCGCGAATCCCACCCCCTCGAGTTTGAATCCGTTGACAACCTCTCCGAAGGAATAAGCCGCGCTTCCTTCCCCGGGACGAGAGAACATGCTCTCCTCCGGTGAAGAAACACCACCGGGTATGAAGATGCTTACACCCGCCTCCAGCTCCTCGGACCCAAGTCCGTTCAATTCCATGAACTCACGCTGGCTCGTTGTGATTCCGAACCGCTTCATTATCGAGGAAAGGGTGTCTCCTTCCGCAACCTGGTACAGCTGTCCGTCCACGGGCGGTATCAGGAGGACCTGTCCCGAAGTCAAAGAGGTCTGGTCGGCGATCCTGTTCACGTTAGCTATGGTCGAAGGGGAGATCGAGAACCTGCTGCCGATAAGGGCGAGCGTGTCTCCCGGCTCCACGATGTAGCTCGTGAAAATTGACTCCTCCCCTTCCTCTCTCTCCGCGACGGTTTCGGGAACATCATCAAGGGATACGGCCTCCTCCTCCGCCTCGGCCGGGACAACCACGGTCTCCGGCTTGCTGACAGTGACCTTGACCACCTCTCCCACATCGAGGTTCATCTCGCTGCGCACAGCCGGCTCTGAAATAGGCCGGACATCTTCCGAAGGCTTGAAAAGCATGTAGAAAAGAAAGGCGATTATGATGACGAGCACTGCCATGAATGAAACAAGCACGGTCTTCCTGTTGCCACCCTTTTTCCTGCGTGAAAAGGTGGACGGCATGTCGTCATAATCGTTTCTGCTCATCTTGCTGTACGCCCCTGCTTGGATTATAGTATAAAGCGTCATGAAAAAAAAGAGGAATAAGAAAGAAGGCAGGCTCATTCTGGGGCTTCTGATCCTCGCCTTCCTCATCGTTGTCGCCCGTCTTTTCTGGCTCTATGTCTCGGAGGGGATCATAAATACGAACTACAGGGACCCCGAGATAACAGGTGAATATTACAGGGGTACCATATACGACAGGAACAACGAGATCCTTGCGATGGACAGCGTCGAATACATCATCAAAGTGAACACGAGGAGCCTGACGGGCATAAGCAGGGCATCATCCGTCATTGCGGGGCATTCAGGGCTCAGCGCGATCGAAATAGAGGAATTGCTGGCAAACGGAGCCGGCACTGTCGATATTCCCAGTACGTTGAGCGCCAGCGGCGTGGATGATTTCCTCGAATTGTTGGAAAAGGAACGCCTGGAGCGTTCGATACATGTCGAGAAAACCCTTGTCAGGGCCTATCCGACAAACGAGCACGGAAAGGAAATCATAGGACGCGTCGATGCGGCAATGACCGGCATAAGCGGCGCCGAGCTCCTGTTCAACGACGTGCTGTCCCCACCCCTCGTGCTCGGAGACGGGGTGATAAGAGGTGCGGACATCAGGCTTTCCATCGATATCTCCATGCAGTACATATGCGATTTCGTTCTTTCCTCCTATGCGGGCAACGACGACGGCATGATCGCCGTGATAAACAAGAACGACGGACAGCTTTATGCGCTCAGCAGCACCGGATACGAAAAAAACGAGATAGACGGGATAATGGCATCACGCATATCCCCGTCCTTCGTTCCTGGGTTGCTTGCCGACGAGAAGGTGGATGCCGGGGGACTTGAAGGCCCGTACGGACTGTTGCGCATGGACGGGACCGAAAGCTGCGTGACAGATGCGGGCTCCTACCTGATACTGACGGCAAGCGGTGCCGCAGGCACAAGCAGGCCGATGGCGGAGGAAACCCTCGATGTCATGGTTCACAGGGGAAAGATGAGGCCGGTCACCTGACAATCTGGCTCGATGCCTGGCTCATGTCCACTCCGGGCAGGTGGAGGTGCTCGAGCAGGGAGGCCGTCGATGCGGCGCAGATATCACCCGGCACGTGCTGGCCGTTCGTCATGAACGCGATCGGCAGACCTTTGTCATGACAGAACGAGAGCACCGCCCCGATTCCTCCGCACTCGTCGATCTTTGTCGCGATCACGGCGGAAACGGGATAGTCCCCATACCTTGAGAAAACCCCGTCCATCTCCTTCCTCCCCATCGAGGCCGGAAGAGCAAGAACATATTGCGAACAGCTGCCGTCAAGAAGCGACAGCATACCCTTGAGCTTCAGATTGAGAGAGACATCCCTAGGACTGATTCCCATCGTATCGATCATCACGAGGTCAGAAGCCTTTTCAGCCTCCAGGGCAAGAAGCATGCCTGCCTCGTCCTCGACGGGATGGGACGGGATGTCGAACGCATCGCAGAATCCTTTGAGCTGTCCGAATGCCCCGACCTTGAAGCTGTCCAGGCTGACAAGGGCCGTGGAAAGTCCCTGCGAGCCGTAAAGGACCGCAAGCTTGGCCGATGTCGTCGTCTTCCCGCATCCGGTAGGCCCGAGTATCACCAGGTACTTTTTGGGACGTATCTGGATACTTCTCGAAATCTGGCACAGCTCCATGATGCAGGATGCTATCCCTGAGCATGGATCGGCCTCGCCTTCAAGCTTTGCGAGGACCGCATCCTTCAGCGAGCCGGAAACGTTGCTTTCATCCAGAATCCCTGCAACCTCCGACATGTCCGCCTTTTCGTCGAACGCACCGCGGAAAGCTTCCGTGTCCAGACGTTCCGAGGACGAAAGCGTTCCCGGATCCGGTGTCTGGGCCTCCTTCTCGAACTCCCTGATGGAGGCCTCGTCCGTACGTCCGTGGTCCTTCTGAGGGGCGGATGAAAGATATATGGTCAAATCACAGCGGGTCCTCTTTCTGGAGAACAGGCCTCCTCCCACCGTATAATCGCGGCGGGAGAGGACCCTGACATCGTCGCCGTATTCTTCCCGGGCCTTTCCGACCGCCTCCTCGAAGGAGGAAGCGGTTATGGTTATGTACTTCATATCAGAGGATGTACTTTGTAAGGTCCTGGTCCTCGACTATGCCTCCGAGCTTGTCGGCGACATAATCCTCTGTGATCTCGACCGTCTCCCCCTTCCTGAGGTCGGCATCGAACGAAAGATCCTCGAGCAACTTCTCCATGACGGTGTGAAGGCGGCGTGCGCCTATGTTGTCAGCGCTTGAATTAGCCTTTTCAGCAATGCGGCTTATGCTCCTGAGCGCGTCATCGGTGAACTCCAACGTAACGCCCTCGGTCGCAAGAAGCGCCTTGTACTGCTTCACGATCGCGTTGCTGGGCTCCGTGAGGATCCTGTAGAAATCATCAGCGCTCAGATCCCTGAGCTCCACGCGGAGCGGGAACCGCCCCTGGAGTTCGGGAATCAGGTCGCTGGGCTTGCTCATGCTGAATGCCCCCGCGGCGATGAAGAGGATGTTGGTTGTGTCGACCACTCCCCACTTCGTGCTGACCTTGGTTCCCTCCACTATCGGAAGGATGTCCCTCTGGACACCCTCCCTGGAGACGTCGGTGTTGTTGGTGCTTCCCTTTGAGCAGATCTTGTCTATCTCATCGATGAAGATGATGCCCATCTGCTCGCACCTATCCTTGGCCTCGTCAGCGACCTTGTCGTTGTCCACAAGCTTGTCGAGCTCCTGTTCCTTTAGTATCTCGCGGGCATGCTTTATCGTGACCTTCCTGACCTTGTTGCCGTTGTTCGAGAAAAGGTTGTTCAGATCGGAGAAGATGCTTCCCATGTCCTCCTGCGGGGATCCGGAGAAGACTCCCAGGCCGCTTATCTTCATCTGGCTCTGGATGTTCATCTCCACCTCCTTGTCGTCGAACAATCCCTTTTTCAGCATCTGCCGGAATTTCTCGCGTGTCTCGAGGGTCTGCACATCGTTTTCCTTCTTCTCGGAATCGAGGGCGGGAAGGAGAAGATCGAGAAGCCTTTCCTCGACCTTTTCGTCAACATCCTTCTCACGGAGCTTGAACATCTCCTCCTTCACAAGGGTGTAGGATGCGGCCATGAGGTCCTTGACCATCGACTCCACATCCCGGCCGACATATCCGACCTCGGTGAACTTTGTCGCCTCCACCTTGATGAAAGGGGCGTTGGCGAGCCTTGCGATCCTTCTGGCGATCTCCGTCTTACCCACTCCGGTGGGACCGATCATTATTATGTTCTTGGGAGCGACCTCGTTCTTCATGTCCTCGGACAGGGCCTTCCTTCTGACGCGGTTGCGTATGGCGACAGCGATGAGCTTTTTGGCCTCGTCCTGTCCGATGACATACTGGTCGAGCGCCGCAACTATTTCGCGCGGCATCATATCATCAAGCTTCTTAGCATTTTCCATCGATGACCTCCGTGATGATGTTGTGGTTGGTATAGATGCATATGTCTGCTGCTATGGAGACACTTTTTCTGGCGATGGTCTCCGCATCCCAGTCAACGGCACTGTCGAGATAGGCCCTGGCAGCGGCCTCTGCGAAATTCCCGCCGCTTCCTATCGCAAGCACGTCACCCTCGGGTTCGAGCACGTCGCCAACCCCGCTGATCAAAAACATCGTGCTGCCGTCGCTTGCAAGCATCATCGCCTCAAGGTTCCGCAGCTGCTTGTCCATCCGCCACTGCTTCGCGAGCTCGACGGCGCTTCTGGTCAGATCGCCGTTGTACTGCTTAAGCTTCGCCTCGAACAATTCGAAAAGGGTGAACGCATCGGCCGTTCCACCAGCGAATCCGATTATTACCCGGCCGTCGTAAAGCCGTCTCACCTTCCTGGCATTTCCCTTGACAACGGTGTTGCCCTGCGTCACCTGCCCGTCGCCGGCTATGGCGACCATCCCATTCTTCCTGACTGCTACAATGGTAGTTCCCTGCATAATCCTCATCCTTGTTTCTTAGCATGCGGATGGGTCGAATCATAAACCCTCTTCAGCTTGGCCGAAGACACATGCGTATATATCTGGGTCGTAGAGATGCTCTCATGCCCCAGAAGCTCCTGCACCAGGCGTATGTCGGCGCCCTTGTCCATCATATGGGTGGCAAAGCTGTGGCGGAGCGTATGGGGTGTGAAGGTCTTCTGCAGACCGAGAATCTTCCTATACTCATCAAAAATAATATGTGCGGAGCTAAAAGGCAACCTTCCACCCTTTTCACCAAGGAACAAAGCCTTGTTTTTTGCGCATCCCTTCTCCTCGGCGTAGGTCCTTCGTACCTCGAGGTAGCCCTCAAGCTCACCGACGACATCCTTTCTGAGGAACAGATACCTGCTCTTTCCACCCTTCCCCTTTATCAGGATCCTGCGCTTCGACCATTCTATGTCGTCCACGTCGACCCCCAGGGCCTCGGAGATCCTCGCTCCGGTCGTATATATGAACAAGAACAGGATATGGTTCCTCCGCATCACGTAGCCCGGGCCGTCCACGGCAAGCAGACGGGCTATCTCAGCCTCGCTCAGAACCGATGGAAGCCTCTTCTCGTTCATCTTCAGGCTGATCATGTCGAACGGATTGCCCTCCACGATGCCCTTCTTCTCCAGATACGTGAAGAAAGAACGAATGGCGCTGAGCTTCCTGAGCATGCTCCTTTCCTTGTACCGCCCCATGAGGAACCGCACATACTCGCGTGCGTCGTGGATCTCGAACTCATCAAGATCGATGCCGCGGCCCTCCAGATACGAACAGAAAGCCGACAGGTCGTTCCGGTAGCTCTTGACAGTGTTGTCCGACTCACCCTTCATCGTACGTATGTAGGCGAGGTATCCCTCGATCAGCTCTTCCATGCCACCCATTATAGTTGAAAATCAGAAATTGAACACTCCATATCGGCTTCCTCCTATCCTTAATCCGTCCCTGCGGGTGCGATAGCATATGCATTTCGGCAGAAGCATGGCATCCGAAAGGCTTGAGACCACGGGACATCCGGAGGCTGCAAGGTCCCTGTTGGTCCCATGAACGAGGCTTGAGCGCAGCAAAAGCACATCGATGCCACGGTCGAGGGCGGCTCCGGCCAGGCGGGTGTCGGCAACCCCCGCGACGAGCACCGTCTTGGAAAAAGACAGCACCAGCTTGCAGATGTCCACATACGGGCTCTCCCGCGACGATGGATGTATGAAACCTCCCGATGTCGCAAACACATCATGGTCAAAAGGAGAGAAGCTGAGTCCTTTCTCATACGCGAGCGCGACATACAGCGGATTATCCAGCAGCAGGCACGCGTCGGCTATCGTCTTGAGATGCATCGACGGGGATGAAAGGATCGGCAACCCCTCGCAGGCGGCCTCGACCGCGGAGAAGACTATGCCGTCCGAAGCACTCAGACCGGCATTCCAGCAATGCAGGAACAGACAGGACCCGGCCGCGGGAACACGGCCAAGATATCCGTAGCCGGCTCCTGATGCTGAAAAACTACCTCTGTCCATGAATATTAATCGGACAGGATCAGAAAACGTTCAACACCTCGAGATACAACAGCGCGAGAACGGCTATGAGCATCGGCTTGATGATTCTTGTGTTGAATTTGAGCGCAAGGGAGGATCCGAGCACGTTTCCAAGGATGCTGGACAATGCGCAGGGAATGCCAAGGCGGAAGTCCACACTGCCGTTATGTATGAAAACAAATAGAGCGATGACGTTGCTTGCAAGATTGAGCACCTTGCTGTTTCCGGCGGCTTCCAGAAGCGAGAATCCGATGAACGAGAACGAAAGTGTCAGGAACATCCCCGTTCCAGGTCCGAAGAAACCGTCGTACATCCCGATGACGAAGCTGAACGATGCTATCAGGCAAAGCTCGGTGGATGGCGTGAACCGTCTTCTACCCCCGTATGACTTCTTTTTTATCGTCAAAATCGTCACGACAGGAATCGCAACCATCATGAGATATCTGAAATACAGGTCCGAATAGACAGTCGCGAGGCTGGAACCTATGAACGAACCGGAAAGTGAGAACACGATTCCGAACAGGCAGGTCTTAAGCGCGACAACGCCGCCCCTGGAGTAATTCGCCACCGAAAAGAGTGTTCCGAACGTAGAACTGAACTTGTTGTTTGACAGCGCGGTTATCGGATTGAGCCCGTACGCGTAGTACCCTGTAAGGCTCAGAAGCCCTCCTCCTCCGGCGATCGAGTCCACGAATCCGGCAAGAAAAACAATGAAGAAAAGGAAAAAACTATTCTGAAACATCTTTGTCTCCGGTCAGGTCCAGAAGGGACGCGAACCTATCATAGGATCCCAAAAGCTCCTTCGTGTCAAGATGCGTGTATATCTGCGTGGTCTTGACATCGCTGTGTCCAAGCATCTCCTGTATGCTCCTGATGTCCGCACCGTGCTCGATCATGTGTGTAGCAAAACTATGCCTGAGAGTGTGTACGGTCGCATCAATACCAAGCCTCGAGCATTTTTCGTGGAAGCGCTTGTGCACGGCCTGACGGGTGAGGCGTCCACCCCTCCTGTTCAAGAAGAGAGCATTCTCCTTCACCCGTCTTTTATCCAGCAGGAGCGGACGGACGTTGTCTATGTAGTTCTCCACCGCCCTCCTTGCGATCTCCCCGATGAACACCACCCTCTCCTTGTTCCTCTTGCCTACGACGCGGATGAAGCTTTCCTCCCTGGAAAAGGATCCGACATCCAGACCGATCAGCTCGCTTATCCTCATTCCCGACGAATACACGAGCTCGAACATGGTGTAGTCCCTCATCATCAAAACATCCCCGTCATCCCTGAATTCGGTCAGGATCTCCTCGACCTCATCCTCGCTGAGGGTCCGCGGAAGATAGATCCTGGTCTTCGGACGGTCTATCGAAAGGACCGGATTGTCGCTCCTCATGCCCTCCTTCACGAGGAATGAGAAGAAACTCCTCAGGGCGCTGAGGATCTTGGAAACGGTTCGTTCGTCCAGGCTGAAGGATTCACGCCTCCATACCAGGAAGGCATCGAGATCCGAAAATGTGAGCAGGGCGGCATCCTTTCCGTTTCCCGCACACCAGGAAAGCAAAACGGATGCCTGCTCGACGTAGGCATCCCTTGTTTTGCGCGAAAGTCTCCTCTCGAATATCAGATGGTCCGAAAAAAGGTCCAGAAGCTCCGCATCGTCACTTCTTGTCATCTTCGCTTCTCGAATATCTCAGCACCGCGGGAATGCTGTAGTCGTTGCTCTCCCTGGCGCGCTTTCCGAGCTGCTGCTGCAGGTCCTGCCATCTGTTCACAGTTATGGCTGCGGGATCCTGCGAAGACTCCTTCGCCGGAGCAGAAGGCTGCTGGCGGGAAATCTGCGGGTTTTCAGTCCTGGACGAGAAACCGAGAGCTTCCTTGACCGCGGAATCATCATGACGCTCGGCCCTTGTGAAACTCTTGTTGAACATCTCTGCCTCGGCCTGGCTTGCGGCGATGTCGGGCTTGCGTTCGAACCCCGTTGCTACCACGGTGACCTTGATACGGTCGCCAAGAGCCGGATTGTAGCTCTGTCCCGCGATCACAAGCACGTCCTCGGCACAATTCTGCGTTATGATCTCCACGACGTCCTGATACTCCTGGATTGTGAGGCTGTCACCTCCTGCGAGGTTGACGAGCACGCTCTTCGCACCGTCAATGCTGGCATTCTCGAGCAACGGATTGTTCACGGCAAGCTTTGCCGCCTCGACCGCACGGTTGGCCCCTTCTCCGAAACCGAGTCCGATGAGAGCATCACCCTTGCCCTTCATCACTGTCTTCACGTCTGCGAAATCAATATTGATCTCGCCCGGCTCGGTGATCAGGTCGGAAATACCCTGTACCGACTGAAGCAGTGCGCTGTCCGCTATTATGAACGCCTGCTTTATGGGTGTGTTGGCATCGACGATGTTGAGCAGATGCTGGTTCGGAATGAGTATCAGCGTGTCGACCTGCTTGCGGAGCTTCTCTATTCCGGCCTGGGCCAGGACAAGCTTCTTCTTGCCCTCGAATGCGAACGGGGTCGTGACAACTGCAACGGTGAGCGCCCCGCAGCCCTTTGCTATCTCGGCGACCACGGGTGCGGCACCAGTACCGGTTCCGCCCCCCATTCCGGCGGTGATGAAAACCATGTCCGCATTGTCTATGGCGGCCTTGATCTCCTCCTTTGACTCGACTGCGGCCTTCTCTCCGACCTCGGGCTGGCCACCGGCTCCCAGACCGCCGGTAAGCTCCTTGCCGATTGCGATCCTTGTCTGGGCGTTCGATCTCTGAAGGGCCTGGACATCGGTGTTCAACGCGACGAACGAAACCTTCTTCAGGCCTGCTGCAATCATGCGGTTTATTGCATTGCCGCCGCCTCCGCCGACTCCGACGACCTTGATTATGGTCGGTGCCGCCTGTTCCCCGGTCGTGGTATCTTCAATGTCGAAAATATCAAAGTTCATCTATCTCTCCTTAAAACAGCTTGCCCAGCAAGCCCTTCATCTTTTTCGAAAAACCAACCTTGTCCTTCCTCGATGAGACGAGGACGCCGCTGTCGCGGAACTTCTTTGCCTCTATCTTCACAAGTCCAAGCACAGTGGAGTACTTCGGATCGATGTATTGCCTGTCCAGGCCGTTTATGGCCACGGGGAACCCGATCCTTGCAGGAAGGCGGAATATCTCCGCCGCAAGCTCCGTCGCCCCTGAAAGGAGCGCGCCTCCTCCGACAAGCACGATTCCGGCTCCGAACGGTCCGTTTATCTCCTTCTTCTCCAGCTCACCCTGCAGGAGCGAGAAAATCTCGGCCATCCTCGGTTCTATCACCTTCGCAAGCTCCCTCTTCGGGAATCTGAAAGAAGGCTTTCCTCCGACTGCAGGGGTTATGATCATGTCATCCGGACTGACGCTGGGGGTATGGCACGACCCGTCGGAAAGCTTTATGGATTCCGCCGCAACCCTAGGAAGCTGGAGCATGTATGCGATGTCTCCGGTGACGTTGTCCCCGCCGAATCCGACACCGCCGACATAGACGGGAGAACCCTGGCAGTAACAGATCATGTTGGTCGTACCGGCGCCTATGTTGATGATGATGGCACCCATCTCCTTTTCCTCGCTGGTCAGCACGACCTCGCTGTCCGCAAGGGACTGCAGGACCATGCGCTGGACCTGTATTCCGGCCTTCTGGATGCATTTCCTCTGGTTCTGGCATATCGACGAGGATCCGGTCACAAGAAGCACCCTTGTCTCGAGCCTGTGGCCGAGCATGTCGATGGGATCCTTGATACCGGAGCGCGAATCGACCTGGAAATCCTGCACCAGGGTATGGAGTATCTCCGTGTCCTGGGGAAGGTCGTGGGCCCGGGCAATGTCTATTGACTTGCGGATGTCCTCGCTCGTTATCTCCTGATCCTTGTTGGTTATGCCTACGGCGCCGTTGGAGCATATTCCCTGTATGTGGTCGCCGCCGATTCCAAGAATCACGCTGTTCACCTCCGTACCGCTCTGCAGCTCCGCGTCGCTTATTACGGAATTGATAGCCTTCAATGTCTGCTCTATATTCACGATACTGCCGGATTTGACCCCTTCGCTGGGGCGTTCTGCAATAGCCTCGATCATGAGCTGCCCGTCACGCGAAACGCTCGCGATAACAGCTCTGATCGAAGAAGTGCCGATGTCCAATCCTAAAAGCGTCTTATCCGTTGCCACTTTATACCACCACTTTATGTCTTATCAGGACGTTGTCCTTTATTTCATATCTTCTCGTACCGAGAGCGAAGGGAAGCACCGCCTCCCCGTCTAGTTTCTCCAACAGCGTAACCAGATATGCCGCATCGGTGTTTTCCATTATGTCGATCCAGCAATCCTGATCCGCCATTTTCAGGCTCAGGGTTCCGAATCCATTGCCGTCACCTGGCTGATAAACAGCAACGGATACCAGCTTCTGATTATACATAAGAAGCGAAGATATTTCCAATAATAATGCTACCACCGAACCGAAACCGTTTTCAATGCCGTATCTGGAAATATAATCAAGGCTGGAAGAGTCAAGGACAAGGGGAATGAAGCACTCCCCGAGAACCCGTGCATCTTCCTCCCCGATCATCCACAGCCCGTCAGGAGTGCAGAAAAAACAGCGTTCCAGATCAGTGAGAACCAAACCATCCTTTTTCAATTCCAGCCCGACCCTCAGAGTCGACGGAAATTCATAATCCACATTGCATGACCCGACATAGCAAAGCTCCTCAAACCTGTCCTCCAATGCCGAAAGGCTTATGGAGAACCTTGACGTTCCTTCAACCGAAAGGCATATCCGCTCCACCGAAGGCGTTGCGGGCATGCCGTCGATCCCGACACGGCCTATCCTCGCCACCGGCAGGAGCCCCAGCGCAAAATATGCGGAGGCCGCAACAGCCAGGATCAGGAATGCCGCCTCAATCGCGCGCCTTTTCATATCCCCTGCCCGTTATGTGCATGAACCTGTAAAGCAGGGTGCATTCCAGGACGGTGATGAAATATTCGAGCGGATTCGCGCTGAAAAACGGCAGGCTGATGCCCGTCGTGAAAAGAACACCGCTCGCCACAAGCATGCTCATCGCCGCCTTGGCTACAATCGCGAACGTGAAACCCATCGTCACGATCTTGATGAAATCGTCCGAATTCTTTTCCGCTCTTCTGGCGCATCTGATTCCCAGGTACAGAAAGAGCGTGAAAAGAAGCATGATCATCAGCACTCCGACCAGACCGAGCTCCTCGGCCATGTTTGCAAAGATGTAGTCCGTATGGACGGCATCGAGGTGGCCGAGCTTGTAATACCCGGCACCGATCCCCTTTCCGAAGAAACCGCCCTCCGCAATCGCGCTTATCGAGGAGCTCAGCGAAACCGCCGTCCGGTTGTTGGAAAGGAACGGCATGAGACGGGAGAACATCTGCTCCAGAAGCGCCGGGGATGCAAGGGCCAGGACTATCATGAAGGAAAAAAGATACAGGATGAAGAGCGCGATATGCGGCTTCTCCAGCTTGGAGGCGTTGAAGCATACGGCCAGGACAAGAATGTAGAGAGCGGCATAGCTGTAGCTGCCGCAAATTGTCATCAAGAAGACGGTGGCCAGACTGGAGACAAAGACTCCGAGATATGCCCAGCCCCTCCTCTCCTTCTCCCTGATCTTGGGAAAGACCGACGCGATCTGGAGAACAGACGCGAATATGACGAAATCGCTTGTCCTGAAGAAAGGGTTCCCCGGAAAGGAGAACGTTCCGATACCGAAATAATCTGTAACGGCGTTGTAGATCAGAAGAAGCATGGAAAGAGGGAAAAGCACCCAGTGCAGACGCTCGAGACGCCGTCTTGGGAGGAAGAACAGAATGATCCCGGTGACGATGCCCAGGATGAGGTAGAGCGTCATCTCCAGAAGATAGTAATAATGTGGGTTCCCTTCCCTGAGCGCGGTGTCGTAGCTGGCGCTGTATGCGCATATGAGGCCGAACATGGCCAGTGCAATCGTGATGCACAGGAATGTGAAGGGAGACAAGGACCCGCTGAGCTCCTCCTCGTTTATGTCGCGAAGAGTGAAATCATCATAGTTCTTCTCGTAGTTCTCCATCAAAACCTACCACCCTTTGCCAACAGCCACAGCAGGTGCCGTGTTGCCAAAAAAGGCAGACGGGCTACCTGCCCACCTGCACTTTTTTCCGATTATATCACATATACCTGTCCAGGTATAATCATATCTTCTATCTTGAACCGAGCAGAAGACCGTCCTTTTCCTGCATGCTCAGAAGTATGTTCTCGGTTTCCGAGGCATGCTGCATTGAAGCCATCGTCTTCCTTATTGCCCTCTCCTCGGCATCAATCTCCACGAGCCGTGCGTTCTCATACCTGATTCCAAGATCGAGACTCCTGTTGACTCCCATCTGCCAAAGCGGAATGAAAAGCAGCAGGAAGGTGACAAAAAAGGCCGCAAGCACCAATATCTTGTGATTTCGTGTGATCCTCAAGGATCCGTTTGCGTGTTCTCTCATATCCTTTCGACGACCCTCAGCTTCGCGCTTCTCGAGGGTGCGTTCTCCTCCTCTTCTCTCTGTGTAGGAAGCACCGGCTTCTTAGTCAGTATCCTTATCGACGAAGCGTCCTTCTCCTCGTTCTTGAAGAACCACTTCACTATCCTGTCCTCAAGGGAATGGAACGTGATGACCGCGATCCTGCCCCCGGGCCTGAGCACCCTTATGGCATTTTTCAACGCAGGTTCTATCCGGTCCAGTTCCCTGTTGACCTCTATCCTCAGGGCCTGAAAAGTCCTTGTGGCCGGACTTATCCGCCCGAAACGGTATTCCTTAGGCACACAATGGAATATCACGTTCTCCAGATCGCTCGCGGTCTCTATCCTGCGGACCTTCCTCTCCTCCACGATCGCCCTTGCTATGCGTCTGGAATACCTTTCCTCGCCGTAGCGGTAGATCACGTCTGCAAGTTCCTGCTCGCCGTATCCGTTCACAACATCCGAAGCATCGAATTCCTGACCCTCGTCGAGCCTCATGTCGAGCCTTTCGGAGCTGTGGAACGAAAATCCCCTGCCGCTCTCCTGGTAATGGAAGATGGAGATGCCCAGATCGAAGAGTATCCTGTCAGCGCTTTGGCTTTCCGCTCCGGCAAGATAGCTGTCGAACCAGGTGTTCACCGGTGTGAACCTCCCTCCGTACGACGCAAACCGCTCGACCGCCTTTTTCTGGATCTCCCTGTCCCTGTCGAGGCCTATGACCTTCAAATTGGGGTATCTCTCCAAAAAAAGGGCGCTGTGCCCTCCTTCCCCGGTCGTGCAGTCTATCAGGACCTTTCCGGAATCATCGTCCAGTGCAAGGTAATCCAGCACCTGCTCATGCATCACCGGGTAGTGCAGTATCTCCATCACTCCCCCTTCAGCCCTTCGGCGAGATCGGCGAGGGACGACGTGTCCTCCTCCAGCGCTTTTTCATAGACCGCCGTGTTCCAGATCTCGACGTAGTATCCGGTCCCGACAAGCGTGATCTCGCTTTTTGTGGTGATCGAGTACTTTTCCCTCAATGCCGACGGAACATTCAACCTGCCCGCGCTGTCCATCTCGATGTACACCGCAGGGGCGATAAGGCGTCTAATGAGACTGCGCTTCCCCCGATCGAACATAGCACTGTCGGAGGAAAGCACAGCCTGAGAAAACCGATCTTCGAAGTAGGAAGGAGTCATGAGCATCAAGTGGTTCTCATCGAGACCCGGAAGTACGACCAGCTCCTGGGACTGTAGAGCCTGACGCATGCGCGAAGGAAGCAGGAACCTGCCCTTTTCGTCGACATTCGTGTTGTAAATTCCGGTAATCATCTTCATAAGTACACCACTTTCTGGGATTTGCTACCACTTCTATCCACTAACTTACACCAATATGGGATTTTTTGCAACAAAAAACCGAAATATTTGGCCGTCATCAAATACAGTTTCAAATACAAAATGAAATAAAAGTCATATAACTTCTTAATTGAAAAGAAATTGCAGGACACAGACGCTGCAACCTTGTGCAAGGCTGCACAAAGCAACCTCTTTTAAACCTTTATTTTGAAATAAAAACGTCATAATACCATGAACATGAAAAAAACACCTGCATTCCATCTTTCCTCACGCTCAACGGCAGATAATGAGGATATCCGTTCCATTCCGGACGGAGTGGAAAAGACATGGAGGTCGACGGATTGGAAAAAGAAAAGAAACCGATGACTATGGAATATCCGGCCATGGACGGCGATCCGCGTTCTTTTCTGGAATCGGCCAAACCGTTCCAAAGGCTGATGACACAGTACAGATGTGCGCTTGAGGAGGTACGGAACAAGTTCGAGGTGCTTGACATGGAACTGTCGCTGAACAGGGACGGCAACCCGATCGAATCGATATCGTGCAGGATGAAAAGACCGGCCAGCATCCTGGAGAAACTCGAACGCAAGGGTCTGGCGTTTTCAATCGGAAACATAGAGGAGAACATCTTCGATGTTGCCGGAATACGCGTGGTTTGCTCGTTCACGGACGACATCTACCAGATTTCAGAAAGGATGCTTCTCCAGCACGACATAAGGCTCCTGAGGATCAAGGACTATATAAAGAATCCAAAGCAGAACGGGTACAGGAGCCTGCACATGGTGGTTTCCGTGCCCGTTTTGTTCGCAGATGAAAGCAAATGCATGCCGGTGGAGATCCAGTTCAGAACCATTGCAATGGACTTCTGGGCGAGCATAGAACACAAGCTGAGATACAAGAAGAACCTGCCCGGGCCCATTTCTGCAGCGATTGCCGACGATCTGGAATCATGCGCACGGATAATCAACATGACGGACATGCGCATGCAGGAGATAAACCGCAGGATGGAGGCCCTGGGCAGAAGCATCGAGTGACACCGGTGCCGCCACCCGGAAAAGATCATTTGTCCAGCATTTCAGGGTTGAACAGGTTGTAGTCAATGTTGGGAAATATCTGGTTCCGCTTCTCGGCCTTGATGAGCCATTCGGTGTTGACCGTGTTCTTGCACATCGAGGAATAAACCACATTGAACGAACCCAGATGGTTTCTGAGCCTCTTCTCGGCATAGGTCACGCTTGTCTGGTCATGCATGATGTACGGCCAGTCCGAACTCATCGCAAGAAGCACCTCCCGCGAAGCCTGGTTGAGGAACCTTCCCTTCAGGGACCCCTGTTCCGGGAACCGTGTCGTGAGCTCCTCCATCCGTTCGATGGCCTGGTGTATATGCCTGTAGATCCAGACGTTGGATCCGTCAAGCCAGGTGTCGGAATATCCTCCACGCCCCCAGGAGCAATCATTCACGAAAAGGGAATCGAACCTCCGGTCCTTGTCCTCGAGCACCTCGGTCGGAAGAACAAGACGGCTGGAGGTGCTGGACGACGTGCGTCTCAAAAACTCCTCAAGGAATGAAATGCCCTCGTACCATCTGTGGCCGAAAAGCTCGACGTCGTAGCAGAGGTTGAAGAAAGGCTCGTCGATACCCATGGCCGAAAGCATCAAAGCCTTACGGTCGATATGGTAAAGGAAATTGTCGACGTGGAGGGAAATCTTCTTTGCAGCCTTGGCCGGATCGTAATAAACCTTCTCATCGGTCCTGCCCGTGATCGCGAAATACTTGAATCCAGTGAACACCCTCACCTCGGGCTCGTGGATGTACGGTCTTATGTATTCCATCGGCAGATCATAGCCGATATCCCTGTAGAACTCGCGGTAGTCGACGTCGCACGGATAGCCCGAAACGTTCGACCAGATCAGGCTTGTAATGCTCCAGTCCCTGACAAAGCCCTTGAGGGAGCTGGGAAGTTCGACAGGCAGATATCCTCCGCCGATACTCTTGTCACGGGAGGACAGCACCGCATGGCTCGGGAGCTGGCAGTAGCTGATGCCATGGTCAAAAAGCACCTGGTCGAGTCCTGGATAGTATCCGCATTCCGGCAGCCAGAACCCGCGCGGCGAGAAACCGAAAATGTCCTTGAATGTGCTGATGCCCAGAGCGATCTGGGCCTTGATTGCGGTGGGATACTCCCTGTAGAGAGGCAGATATGCATGGGTTGCGGCCGTAGTCATCAACTCAAGCCTTCCCTTCTCTGCAAGACGCTTTATGACAGGGATTATGCCGTCTCCGTTCTCAACATAAAAGGCAAGATTGCTCTCCAGATCGGAAAGGTATCTTTTTGCAAGTGCCTGAAGCTCCGGGGAATTCTCCAGACGCACCACCTCCTTCCTGCCCAGCTCGATATGCAGGTCCATGTAGTTCTTGAACCTGTCGGAAAGGCATTTGTCGGAAAGCATGGTCAGGAGCGTCGGCGAGAAACAGAACGTGATCTTGTATGCCACGCCTTCGTTGTCGAGCTTGTCAAGAAGCCTCATCATGGGAATATAGGATTCGTTGAGGCTTTCGAAAAGCCAGTCCTCCTCGAGGAATCTGGGATATTCAAGATGTCTCACATACGGCAGATGCGCATGCAACATGAGATTGATGTTCTTCATTTTTTCCATCTTTTCTTCTCCTCGGCTTCCAGATTCCTTATAATCTCGTTCACAAGCGGACCGGGAGCAAGATCCCCATCCTTGGTCGTGAGCAATGAAAGATAGATCTTGAAGAGATTATCGTTGTCAAGCATCTCGTCCGGATGCTCGAGCCAATAGCTTTCTATCAGTTCCAGGCTGTTGGAATGCGCCAGTTCGAGCTCCTCCCCGTTCACCGATACCGTGAGGGAACAGAAGCATGTCCCGCCGCCAACCGTCGGAAGGCCGACGTTCCACTCCCTGTCCTCGAGGGATACGGGAATGGAAAAGGACCCCTTTTCCCCGTTTTTCTCTACAGTGATCTTAAGTTCGAGATTGGCGACCATCTGGTCCTGCAGCTTCTGCTGATCCTGAGGGCTTATGGACCAATAGCAATATGCCCAGGACGGATTCTTGTACAGGAGGTGTATTTCAGTATTCGGATATGAATCGGGAAGCTCCGTAACCCCCGGCAGCCCCACCACGTCCTTGCCGATGTCGCGGTAATCGGTGATTCCGAACAGGAACTTCCTGTTCACATCGTTGGTTTCGCGGACGTCGTCGTCCTCCTCGTAGATGTCTTTCAAGACGGAGATGAGATCCGTGCGGGAGAGTCCGTCCCAATCCTCAACTCCTTCCTGCTGGGCTATGTTCCTAAGTTCCTGCGTTGAGAGAGAGTCTATTTTAATCAAAATCATCAGCTGGTCCCTTTGCTACTTTACAGACTACTAAAAATCACAACCTTTAGTCAATCTTAGCATTTTTTTTCATTGCCGATAAAACCGGAAAATGCTGATTTTGAATTTTTATCCTGCTATAAATGTGTTAAAATAGCTCCATGAACACGAAAAACGGGCTCACGCAGCTCATCTTCCACGGTCATTTTTGCCAGATGGACAGGAAAAACCCTCTCACAGGAGCCATTGACAAACAGGACTCCGCACATCCATGGATGAATTGGAACGAGAAGATATACCACGACTGCTATCTGGCGAACGCATGGTCCCGGTATCTTTCGCCGCAGGGAAGGATACTTTCGATATCGAACAACTACGAGAACATATCATTCGACTTCAGCGTCCCGCTGCTTTCATTCTTCGAGAGCGAACATCCCGAATTCCTTGAAATCCTCAGGCAGACCGATGCCGACAGCATGACGAGACTGGGACACGGGAATGCCATGGCATGCACATTCAGCCATTCCATCCTGCCGCTCGACAAGCCAAGGGATGCGGAGATCGAGATAAGCTGGGGCATCGAAAGCTTCATGCATTTTTTCAAAAGGGCGCCCGAGGGACTCTGGCTTGCCGAATGTGCGATAAACCCGAGGATCGTCGACCTGCTGTCGGAATACGGGATAAGATTCATCATCCTCTCTCCATGCCAGTGTGACAGGATAGTCGACGGAAACGGATCCGTCCTTGACCCGGGTGTCGGACCGTCATTCTCCGAGAGCTACCTGCTCGAGGGCAAGAACAGGGGGCGCGTAGCCTGTTTCTTCTACAACAGGGAACTGTCAGAGGGCATCAGTTTCGCACATATGCTCAGAAGCGCGGACGCCCTTTACGGAAAGCTTCTTGAGATAAGGGACTCCAGCGGCGCGCACCTCATACATACCGCGACCGACGGCGAGATATACGGACACTACGAACCTTTTGCGGACATGGCTCTCTCGGCCCTGATAAACAAGGTCCGCGACAGGAACGACTTCTCGTTCACGAACTATGCCGCACACCTTGCGGATGAGCCTCCTTCGAAGACCGCGATCCTCAAAAGGGGCGAAGATGGAAAAGGCACGTCCTGGTCATGCAGCCACGGACTGGCAAAATGGTATTCTGACTGCGGATGCTCAACTTCCCCCGTGAAGGACTGGAACCAGAAATGGCGGGCACCTCTCAGAAAGGCCATGGACGATCTTTTCGCTAAGACCGACGAAATATTCGAGGCCGAGACTGAAAAGGTTTTCTCCGGAAGGCTCTCACCGACGGATCTGCTCAAGAAGGCGGGAGCGATTTTCAGCGGAAGCACGGATCTCGAAACATTCCTTCACGGGCTTGAAGAGGAATACGGACTGGCTGAAAAGGATTTCAGGAAGATTTCTTTGCTGCTTCTGGCGATGAAGAACAAGCGCCTCTCGTACGCCTCGCATGGATACGGACAGGCCGACATCTCATGCGACGAATCGCGACAGGTCATCAAGACCGCACTCTATTCGATTTCCGTGTTCCAGAACTTCTACGAGGGTGATCTGCTTTTGCCGTTCCTTTCCACGCTGCGCAGCGCCAAGAGCAACGTCAGGACCGCAGGAGACGGGATGCAGATAGCCGAAGAGGAGATGAGGGGGATATCTGGAGAGAGCGAGGCCGCACTCTGTTTCTACCTCAACAGGAACTTCGCCCCGTCTTTCGAGCATGTCGGATCATACGGATGCTTCAACCTGCTCAAAGCGGAAAAGACGGCGGAAAAGAAATACGGGATAACGGTCAGGAACACCATGACCACGGAGGAGTACGAGTTTTTATTTTTCTCGTCCAGCTCCATAGGTTCAGGAATCAACCTCTACATCACAAAAAGGGAAAACGATTCAAAGAAGATAAGCCGGCTGAGGATCACGAACAACGACATCCCGCCGCTTCTGCTGTACAAGTGCTACAGATGGATCGACGATGCGATGAACCAGATCACCTACAACGAGATAGAGGACATGAGCGCATCCGTGTTCCATTACTCCCTTCTGGTCAGAAGCAACAAATACGTCCCCATAGAAACGGAGACCGTGGAGAATCTTGGTGTTGCATTGAAGATCATCAAATCGATGCTAGTCTCGTCGATGAAATCACCATTGGACGAAAGCGACAGCATCAAGCTGGACACACTCGTGGAATTCATCAGGAAAAACGGAAGGAAGGATGAAAGCGACATGATACAGAAGATCTTCTCGAGATATTCCGTTTCGATTGCGGCAAGAATCCGCAAGGAGGGACTGGACGACGAGAAGGCCTCGATAGTCCTGGCGTTCCTGGAGCTCGCACGCAGGCACGGATACGAGCCGGACACAACCGACCTGCAGAACTCGTTCTACCCCTACTACACCGGGAAAGAGGATCATCTACAGGATGACAATCTTTTCAGAAAGCTTGTATCAGCCCTTAACTTCGAGCAGTGACCTGGCGTGACGGAGCGAAATATCGTTGACGTTCCCGCTGAGCAGCCTGGCAATCTCGGAAACCCTATCCTCCCCGTCTATCGGGATGACGGTCGTCTCAGTCCTTCCGGAGACGACGGACTTCGAGACAAGGAGATGGTGGTCGGCCCGGCTGGCTATCTGGGCAAGGTGGGTTATCACAAGTATCTGACGGTCCTTCGAAAGCTTTCCAAGCTGCCCAGCGATGTTAGAGGCCGTAAGTCCGCCTATGCCTGCGTCTATCTCGTCGAACACCATGGTCGAAACATCCTCCTCATCTCCGAGCACGCTCTTCAATGCGAGCATCAGGCGTGAAAGCTCACCTCCGCTTGCAGTGTTCTCTATGCCGTTCTTCTTCTCGCCCTTGTTGGCTGCGATCATGAACCTGACGCTGTCCCTTCCAGTCGGGCAAAGCGGTGCCGGGGATATCTCGATCTCGAAAACGGCCTGGTCCATCGCAAGGGTGTTCAGAACACCCGTGATCTGCTTGGAAAGCCTTGCGGCCGCTGCCACGCGGTTCTGATGGAGCCTGTCTGAAACAGCAAGGAGCCCTTCCATATGCCTGCCGATCTCCTCGTCGATGTTTCTGAGGCACTGTTCGCTGTCGTCGGCAAGTGCAAGAAGGGATGAGAGCTCATCCTTCTTTTCCAGCGCACGCTCGATGCTTCCTCCGTATTTCTTCTTCAGCCTCTGTATCAGGGCCAGCCTTGAATTCTTCTCCTCCAGCTCGTATGGATCGAAGCTGTAGGACGAGAGACGGGAGGAAACCTCCTGCCTGAGATCCTCCACATCTATCCCGTCCGATTCCAGCCTGGATTCAAATGCGCTTAATCCGGGATCCTTCCTCATGCATCTCTTGAGCACGGACAGACAGTCCGACAGGCTCTCGCAAGCCTTCTCGAGACCGGCCTTCATGATCGAAAGCTGTTCGGAGAGGAATTCGGCGGAGGAAGCGATGTCAAGTTCGGCCTTGAGCCTTTCATCCTCACCCACCTCCAGGGCCGCCTTCTCGAGCTCGTTGAAGCAGAATTCGTTGTATTCCCTGTCCGCAACAGCCTTCTCAAGCCTTGCCTCGTACCCAGCCTTCCGCCTCTCGAGCTCCTTGAGCTCAGTCCACCGTGCAGAGTATTCCTCAAGGACAGGAAGGTTTCCGGCGCTGCGGTCGAGTGCGAGGAGCTGGGCGTCGTGCTTCAGGAGGGTCTGGTTGGAATGCTGTCCGGTAAGGTCCACAAGAAGGTCGGCAAGGCCCGCACCCTCTGCCAGCGTTATTCCCATCCCGTTTACGGAATAATGGTTCCTTCCTGAGCTTCGTACAACCCTCCGGATCAGTATTCTTCCGTCCTCGTGGCTTACGCCAAGTCCGTCAAGGTAATCCAGGACCTTCCTGCTGGACGAGGAGAATACACCGCTGATTTCGGCGCTGTCAGCACCAAGGCGTATGCTGTCCTTGTCGGCCTTTCCTCCGAGAAGCAGGGACAGTGCTCCAAGGATTATCGATTTTCCGCTTCCGGTCTCACCGGTGAGCACCGTGAATCCGGAATCGAGATCGAGCTCAAGATTCGGAATCAGCACGAAGTTCCTGATATGGATCTGTTCAAGCATGGAATTCCCCCGACCAGTTCAGCTTGTCCCTTATGACCTCGGTGTAGTTCCTCCGGCGGCTTGTGACCAAAAGGGCCTTGCTTCTTGATTTCTCTATGACGACCTCGTCCCCTTCCTGCAGAAGACATGCGCTCTGCCCGTCGACGGACAGCACGAGGTCCGTCCTCTGCCCATCCGCAACACGCACTGTACAGCATGTTTCGCTTCCTGTGACAAGCGGGCGGTTGGAAAGCGTGAAGGGACAGATCGGAGTGATGATGAATGCGCTCATGTCGGCACTCAGTATGGGGCCTCCCGCGGCAAGGCTGTAGCCGGTGGAGCCTGTAGGTGTCGCGACAATCAGACCGTCGGCCTTGAACAGTCCGGCCAGTGTGTTGTCCAAGAGCAGCTCCAGCTTGACCACCTTGCTTATGCCGCTGCTGCTTATCGTTGCCTCGTTCAGGGCGTACGAGGAAAATATGCGCTTGCCCCTGCGGTTCACATGGACCTTCAGCATCAATCGGCGCGAAAGGTTCTCTCCTGTTCTGACGAAATGCTCCAGTGCCTCCTTCCATTCGTTTTTCGAAACCTCTGTGATATAGCCGAACGTACCCAAGTTCACAGGCAGGATCGGAAGCCCCAGCTCATGCACCTTGCGTGCGACATACAGCACCGTACCATCGCCACCTAGCGATATCACGAAATTCACGCTCTGGGGGATGTTTATCTCGTCGTCGGTGCTTTTCGTCATGACGGACACATGGGCTACGTTAATCCCGTCCAGATACTGCTCGATCTCCCTTGTAAGGGAAAAAGATTCCTTTTTGGCGCCGTTGGCGATGATCATCACATTCTTCAGTTGCAAGGCCGGCCTCCTCATCCGATATGTCTCAACACCTTTTCTATATTATCGACATCAGTGCTTTTCAAAAAAGGATAGAGAGGAAATGAAATGCATCTTGAAAGTGCCGGAATGGCGTTCGGGAACCTGTCTATCTTGTCCAGATACCGGCTTCCGACGGATGTGGTGAAGTTTCTTCTGGCCTCTATCCCGTATTTTTTTGCAAATTCAAGCGCCTCGTCGACCCTCGTCTCTATTATCACAGGAAAAGTATAGCCGTTTGAGGCAAAATTGATGTTGTTGCTGAGAAAACTCCGGCCCTCACCCTTCATCAGCGACTGCATGTAGGCCTTGAAGATCTCGTTCCGGCGCTGGATGGTCTGCTCCATCTTCATCAGTTGTACGATTCCCAGCGATGCATTCATGTCCGGAAGATCGGAATACTTCCTGACCTTTTCACCCTGGCTTTTGAGAGAATCGACCATCTCGGTCCTGTCCGAGACTGCGATCGCCCCTCCTGCGGTTGATATTATTCCATCCTCCTCGAATGACGATATGACAATGTCCCCTATCGATCCGGCGCGCAGCTCCCCGAAAACGGAGCCCAGGCTTTCCGAGACATCCTCGATCAACGGTATTCCAAGTTCCCTGTACTCCTCGGATGTCCTGGCCATCGCACCGAGAGGCTCGTAGATCATCAGGGCCTTCACTCCCTCCGCAAGCCCGTTTCTCACATCCTCGGCCTTTGGCAGGCCGAAATCGTCCGTATCGGTGAAATAACACTTGAATCCGACATCCCTTACCGCAAGTTCGTACACTTTCGGAGAAAGAACGGACATGGCGACGACGTCCCCCTGCGAAAGGGGAAGGGCAAGAAGGGAATAGCGTATGACATCGTAGAAATTCCGGAGCGCGATTCCATCCTTCTTTCCGACGTACGCGGCAAACAATTTCAAAAACTCCCTTCTTTTCTCCCCGGGGCCTATCTTCTCGTCCACCATTGTCTGCAGAACGGCATCCATGTCCTTGCGTGTCAATGTGGGTTTTGTATATCTGATCAAAGCCATGCTTCAGATGATAGCATAAGAGGCCTTGCTTTTCCATTATGCAGACAGGAAAGGTAAAGCCATACGACAGCATATTATATATTTTAATATAATTTATATATAGTTATGATATAATTATTATTTTATTTTTCAATTGTTTGTAATTATTTTAAGTTGAAACAATATAATCAAAATATATGTGTACAAAACACATTTAATCCGGATTTGGCAATACGAACAAAAAAGAGGAGCCAAAGGGGCACCATGCATGAACAGAGGATGAGAAGGCAAAAAAAAACCTGGCAGCGACCTACTCTCCCACAGACGAGCTGCAGTACCA
>CASFDW010000008.1 GCA_949293595.1 uncultured Spirochaetales bacterium
TGGTACTGCAGCTCGTCTGTGGGAGAGTAGGTCGCTGCCAGGTTTTTTTTTGCCTTCTCATCCTCTGTTCATGCATGGTGCCCCTTTGGCTCCTCTTTTGTTATTATATGATAACTATGAATTCTTATATCGGATTTATATAAAAAATATGTTTGATTGTATCAAAACAATAAATAATCATTCATAACGATATAAAAAAAATCTTGTACAGTGATACATCTTCAAAAGGATTGTGCGGAACATGCTGACGAAGCAGGTCCCCATATGGGCAATTTTTTTTATTGTAATGAATTCTTTCTTTTCAAAGCTCTTTTCATACCTATCCTTTTGTGGTAATTTATCAAACCGGTATGATTAGGAAAAACGAGAATATCAGGAACATAGCCATAATCGCTCATGTCGATCATGGCAAGACAACCTTGGTAGATGCACTGTTCCATCAGAGCGGTCTTGTCGGTAAGGACATGGACAGGGACAGGATCATGGACAGCGGCGACATTGAGCGTGAAAGGGGCATAACCATAAGCGCTAAGAACTGTGCGATCAGATGGAAGGGTGTGAAGATAAACATCATCGACACACCGGGCCATGCCGATTTCGGTGGAGAGGTCGAGCGTGGGCTGTCAATGGTCGACGGTGTCGTTCTTCTTGTTGATGCGGCCGAGGGCCCGCTTCCACAGACGCGCTTCGTGCTTGAGAAAGCTCTTAGAAAGAAGCTCATGCCGATAGTGGTGATAAACAAGATAGACAGGCCTGACGCGCGTCCTGAGGAGGTTTTGAACGAGGTTTATGACCTTCTTCTCGAACTGTCCGAGGATGAGAGTCTGCTTGATGTGCCGGTTTTCTACGCAAACGGGCGCAAGGGTGTCTGCGGAACCGATCCTGGGCACATATCAGACAACATGCACCAGCTGCTTGATGCGATTCTCGAAAACATACCCGCGCCCAGCTATGATGACGAGGAACCGTTCCAGATGCTTGTTTCCGACCTTTCGTATTCCGATTTCCTCGGCCGGCTTGCAATCGGCAAGGTCATCAACGGGACAGCATGTACGAACGACAGCCTCATGTGCGTCAAGGAGGACAGGACCGAGCCGCTCAGGGTGACCAGGCTGCAGGCCTACGACGGCCCTGTTTTCAAGGATACGGACAAGGTTGAAAGCGGCGACATCATAGTGTTGTCCGGAGTCAACGACGTGTCGATCGGTGATACGATCTGCACAAAGGACGAGATAAAGGCGCTTGAAAGGATCGTGGTCGACGAACCAACCGTTTCCATGCTCTTTTCTAAGAACATCAGTCCGCTTGCAGGCAAGGAAGGAAAGGCCGTGACCGGTGCCAAGATATGGGAGAGGCTGCAGAAGGAAGCCCTGAGGAACGTTTCAATCAGGATAGAAAAGAATCCGGATGAGACGTTCACGGTCAAGGGCCGCGGTGAATTCCAGATGGCGATCATCGTCGAGCAGATGAGGCGCGAGGGGTTCGAACTCTGCGTCGGTCGTCCCAAGATCATCTTCCACGAAGATGAGAACGGGAGGAAGACCGAACCTGTGGAGATCCTTTACATCGATTGTCCGGAGGAGACAAGCGGCACGGTCATGGAGAAGCTTGGAAAAAGGAAGGCCAAGATCGCGGATATAACGTATACAGGATCGGGACGTGTGAAGATGCGTTTCGAAATCCCCTCCAGAGGCCTCATAGGCTATCGTGACGAGTTTCTTACCGATACCAGGGGCTTCGGTATCATGAACAGCTATCTGAAGGGCTACGAGCCCTACAAGGGCGATTTCCCCGAGCGGTTCAGCGGATCGCTGGTCTGTGACAGGGCCGGTGTTGCTGTTGCCTATGGTATCTGGGAACTCGAGGATCGTGGCCGGTTCTTCATAGTCCCCGGCGACGAGGTTTACGAGGGACAGGTTGTCGGAGAAAGAAACCGCGACGGAGACCTTCTGCTCAATCCCACAAGGACGAAGAAGCTTACAAACCTCAGGGCATCCGGAAAGGACGAGGCAGTCACCCTTACTCCGGTCGTGAAGCCTTCGCTTGAGCAGGCCATACAGTTCATAAAGGATGACGAGCTTGTCGAGGTGACCCCTCTGTCCGTCAGGATGTGCAAGAAGATACTCGACAGCCAGAAGCGGAAGATCTTCCAGCAGAGGGGCGAGATACCGTCATATCTGCTATGATATCAGGCGCGGGAAATCCCGCGCTTTTTTCATTCAAGCTCGAGACTGACCGGGCAATGGTCGGATCCTGTCACTTCGGTATGTATCGAAGCATCGTGCATCCTGCCAACGAGGTCGTTCGAGACAACGAAATAGTCGATACGCCAGCCTGCGTTCTTCTCCCGTGCCTTGAACATGTACGACCACCAGGAATAGATGTCGGTCTTATCCGGGTAGAAGTAGCGGAAACTGTCTGTGTATCCATAGGAGAGCAGTTTTGAGAAATCCTCCCTTTCCTCGATCGTGAATCCGGCATTCCTGGTGTTTGTCTTGGGATTCTTGAGGTCTATCTCCTTGTGTGCAACGTTCAGATCACCGCAGAGCACGACTGGTTTCCGCTTTTTCAATTCTTCCATGTACGCATACAGGCAGGAGTCGAACTCAAGACGGTATTGCAGCCGTGCCAGCTCCCTCTGGCTGTTCGGAATGTATGCGCAGATCAGATAGAAATCATCATATTCCGCGGTGATTATCCGTCCTTCCTTGTCATGTTCCTCCATTCCTATCCCGTAAGTGACGGAGATTGGCTCCTTCTTTGAGAGAATTGCAGTTCCACTGTATCCCTTCTTCTGTGCAGGATTGACATATGCATGATATCCCTCCAAAGGAAAATCAAAATCACTTATTGCCGCCTTGATTTCCTGCAGACAAAGAACATCCGGATCATAGTTTTTCACGAACTCTCCGAATCCCTTTGCAATACAGCTTCTGATTCCATTTACATTCCAACTGAAAAGCTTCATGAAACAATATTATATTCTCTGGCAACAATACTCAATCTTTTGATAAAGCATTGTGTATCAACAGAAGAAAAGTACAAAAGTATATTCTTTTTGATTTGTTCCAATACGAATTGATGCTGCTTCAATATTGTAATTTGTATTTTGACTTAATATTCAAATCATTACGATATTCTAATGCTATTGATATTTTATTTTCCAATATCCTTTTTATGTTTTTAAATGATATTACAATATCAAATTAAGTATATATTACTATTTATTATATTATTTTAATACAGTATTAATTAATAAACTATATAAAAATATATCAAATTATAACATAATACCATATAAAAAGATATTTTTTTAGTCATGTTCAGCTCATTGACGGGGCGATGAGCTGGTTGATAAATGAAATTGATGATGGCATGCAAATGTACCATGTCCGATATGGTATGCTATCGTATACCTCCGAACCGTTTTGTATGATCCGGACAATTTCTAGTTTGTATATTCAACATATTTATTTAGAAAGTATTATTCCGTTATTAGAATAAAAAAAATTTTATATCATTTATATATGTTTATTTGAAGGATTCGACCTAGGTGGAAAATGAGATTGTAATATTATATCTTACTTGAGTTTAAACAATATCATTAAAATAGAAACATATATGAAATAAATAAAAAATTTATATTATAATTGTATAAGTATAAATAATAATTGCACTAATTTCAAATTGGTTTAATAATTTCCAATTTAGATATTGTTTATAAATTATAACCGCAATATAATAGTAATCACTTTGGAGGACACATGTCAAAAACTGTTGCATTCCATCTGCAGAAAGGCGGGGTCGGAAAAACCACTATTTCCGGCACTGTTGCATGCCAGAGTGCTTTGGAAGGTTTTGATACGCTTATTGTTGACTGTGATCCACAAGGTAATATTTCTTCCTGGTTTTTGGACGAGACGCCGAAATTCGAGCTTGCAGACGTTTTGCAGGGCAAGTGTTTCGTGTATGATGCCATTCTTCCTGTAAAGGGTATCGAAAGGCTGTCGGTTCTGCCTACCTTTGGCATAGGCGGAACCCTGAAGGTTTACAGCGAGACAAAGCTTGCCGACGAACCTTATGTCCTTCAGGATTTGATAACCGAAGTTTCTAACAGATATGAACATATAATCCTCGATCTTTCTCCGGGATTGGGACGCCTGGAGAGATCGGCATTGATTGCCAGTGACGAAATCGTCACTCCGATGACGCCCGAAGTCTTCAGTCTTGATGGTTTGGAGATTTTCATTGATGAGTTGGCCCGTATAAAAAAGAACATGAGGTCGAACGTCAAGCACAATAAGATAATCATCAATTCCTTTGACGAAAGAATACGGCAGCATAGGGATATCTATACTGCGGCCGAGGAAAGCGGGCGATTCAAGGTCTTCAAGATTCCCGTCGACCCACTGTTCAGGAAAGCCCAGGAAGCCAACAAGATTCCGCAGCTTTACAAGGTCAGGGGTCGTGGGCTGAAACCTGTTACGGTTCAGGCTTTCAAGGAATTGGATTATTATATTTGGAGAAGCTAGGAGAGGTGGAAGAAAATGGCGCTGAAAAAAATGGAAAATGCTGCTGAAACGGTCAACGAAAGCCTGAGCGGGAAAAAGGCCAGGACTGTGTTTGCCGGCTCGACTAAGGAAAAAAAGGTTTTGACTACCTTTTCCGTCGAACCAACCTTCAAGGCTGAACTCGAGGAGCTTTTTGGTGAGCTTGGTCTGGGATGGTCTGCCGGTGTGAGGTTTGCCCTGAAGGAATTCTATAAAAAGCATTCCGAAAACTGAATTTATGATATTGTTTAACATTAAAAAGAATGATTACCCATATTGTTCAAATATGGGTAATTAGTTTTTTTTCATTTGTTTATTAAATCTATTTATGTAAAATTATTTGTTATAATATAAAAAGAATGGTAAAACAAATTGATTTATAATAAAATCACTTAAGTATTATATCGAAATAGTATAAAAATTCGATTTATAACATAAAAATATCATACATTGAAGAAACGAGGAAAATATACGTTAAAAAAATGGATAAGAATTATTTCAAATATATTGTGAATTTATATATATCACTATAATAATTGTATTATATCAATTAAAATAGACATGTACATATGTAAAATATATATATAAATAAATAAGAAAAATATTAAAATATATTGTAACAATATAAAAACCATATTTAAACTATTGCAAAATATATAACAAATGGAATTCTGGCTGAAAATATGCTCAAAAAGTGATGGACTCCTGAATTCCTGCAACAATGACCATGCCCATGCTGCAAGCGCCTGGTTTCTGGTACGGACGGACCTGCGGCATCCGGAGCAGTTTTGTATCAATGACCATTGTCCGAAAAACCTTCTTTCCCATGCATCCATGCACGCTTTTTTCTGATCATTTTGCTATTTCACAATCCGGAAATGAAGACGGAGAAATGTAGGTAGAATTTTTTTAGTACATCCTGATTGAACCTGGTCCGTCGGGCATTTTGCGACCAAAGATGTTCGTTTGCTCCGCTTCCATGTCTTTCTTTTTTCAATTTGAATCCAAATGCGTGCGGAGGGTGTTTTTCACCGACTGCGTTTCTTATCCAACTGGATTTAAAATCATGGGCGGATGTTCATTTGTTCCTCATTGCAGCATGCCTTTTCCTTACGGTTCTGATGCAAGCACATGATTGTGCCTGCCATCATGTATTTTGATCAGTATGCCTTCGCTTTCTGTGCAACGTTGTGTCCCTGTTTTTTTCCCAGGCATGGACAAGGAATATTGAATCAATTTTTGAGGCGGTCGTTCATTATCGATGGAGTATTTCTTCAGAAAGAATGTTGCTAAGTCTTCTTTAATTGGCTTTTTTCTTGTCAGTAGGCTGATGAATGGACTCTCTATGATTTGGTTGTCAGTATGCGGCGTTTCCTCGTTGCAGTCATTCCCTTGGACAGCAGTGTGATGATTATATGGTTAATGAGTGTTTTAAATATTTTTGAACACATTAATGTATTGCAATGATATGTTTGAACCAATATTGGATATTGTATTATCATTGATTCAAATCATTAGAATATCGTAGTAAAGTTTTTTTAAATCATAATAGAAGAGTAATTTGTAAAAAACATTATATTTAATATTAAAAAAAACAAATTATATTAAATTATGATATAAAATATATATTGAACCAATATTATAACAATAGTCAAAAATAACAAGTTTTATTAGTTCTTTGAGTGTTTTGCGAGAAGCTGTCGAAGCGAGTCAATGCTGCTCTTCCTCTCCGCTTCCTGTTCCTCTTCCTCATTTGTGAAAAGTTCCTTCGGAATTTCCTCGATGAACCGGCTTGGAAGGGCGGTTTTTGTCTCTCCCATGCTGTTCGTTCTTTCCTTTGCGTTGTTGATTATAAGCATCTTGCGGGCGCGGGTGATCGCGACATAGAACAGCCTGCGTTCCTCGTAGATGTTCTTGGGGTCCTCCTCAAGGGCCCTTGAGGATGGAATAATGTTGTCCTCGATACCTGCAAGATGGACTACTTCGAATTCCAACCCCTTGGAGGCATGCATTGTCATCAGGTTGACCTTGTCTTCGTTACCATCGTTCTCATCGCCGAGGATGGCGGTGAGATTGACATAGTCGCGCAGTGTGGCTTCGGGGTTTTTCTCCAGGTATTTCCTTATCCTGTCGGAGAGGATGCGTATGCCCGTCATCTTGTATTCGACAACCTTCTCATTGTCAGGATATTCGTCCACAAGCATGTTCCTGTATCCGATGTCGAGGCAGATCTTGTCGATTATGTTTTTGGAGTCCTGCATGGACCGCCAAGTTTTCAGGCTCGAAAGAAAGGATGACAGAGCTTTTTTCGTCCTGTCCGGCAGCATGTCAGAGGAAAGAAGATCCTCGCATGACTGTGAAAGCGGAACAAACTTCTTATCGGCATTTTCCCGTATCTTCTCGACCGTTGTCCGTCCGATTCCCCTTCTTGGGGTGTTGATTATCCTGAGAAAAGAAACATCATCCTTAGGATTGACAAGGATTTTGAGATAGCAGAGCATGTCCCTGATCTCCCTCCTGTCGTAGAACGACTGTCCTCCGGAGACCTTCACCGGTATCTCATGCTCCAGAAGATTGTTCTCAAGCTGGCTGATCAGGCTGTTTGTCCTCACCAATATCCCTATGTCCTTGTAGGAAGCACCGTTCCTGACGCGTCTGCGTATGTCGCTGCAGATGAACGAGGCTTCCTCCTCCCCGGTTTCATGGTGGCGCATGGATATGTCCGCACCAGCCGTAGCCTCGGTCCAAAGCGCCTTGTCCTTCCTTTCCGTATTGTTTCGGATCACGGCGTTTGCGGCTTTCAATATCGTCCCAGTTGACCTGTAGTTCTGTTCGAGCTTGAACTCCCTGCGTTCAGGGAAGTCACTCTCGAACATGAGTATGTTCCTATAATTCGCTCCGCGCCAGGAATAAATTGACTGGTCGTCATCTCCGACTACGGCGATATTCCTGTACTTTTTTGCAATCATGGAGACAAATCTGTATTGAAGCAGGCTCGTATCCTGGAATTCGTCGACAAGGATGTATCTGAACCTTTCCTGGACCTCGGATAGGACGAAGGGCTTTTTCTCGAATATGCGGACGGGAAGAAGTATCAGATCGTCGAAATCGACAACATTGTACGCTTTCTGGCTCAGCAACCATTCGTCATAGATCTGTCTGACCGCGCTGTCCTTTTCCTCGAGGCTCTTTCTGCCGGTCTTGTAGTCGGAAAAGTAAGAGGCGAGGGTGGGGATGTTGTAGTCTGTTATCTGGTATCCAAGGCTAAGTATCGAGTTCTTTATCAGGGCCTGATTGTCGTTGGCGTCGTAGAGCGAGAAATTGTTATGATAGCCCAGGTGCTGTATGTACTGCTTGAGCAGGCCGAGACCGAATGAATGGAATGTCGTCGTCGTGAGATTCGCCAGCTTCTTCCCGGTGAGGGCGCGGATCCTCTCGCTCATTTCCTTTGCCGCCTTGTTCGTGAATGTCAGTGCGAGGATGTTCTTCTCGTCGATGCCTTCCTCGAGCATATGTGCGATCCTGTAGGTGATCATGCGCGTTTTCCCGCTGCCCGCCCCCGCAATGATCAGAAGCGGCCCGTCTATCTGGGCCGCTGCAAGCGCCTGCTGTTTGTTGAGTACCTGTTCCAGCTTGATTTTCACGCGGATAAATTAACACCAGGTGAGCTGGTTTAGTCAAGTGTTGTCCTCTACCGTGATCGCCCCGACAGGACACATCTCATGACAGCAGTAGCATCTGATGCAGAGCCTTTCGTCAATCCTGACGGCTTTGTCCACGACCTTCAATGCCTTTGCGGGGCATATGGCGACGCATCTGCGGCAAAGGATGCAGGAACTGTTGAATTTGGGAGCTGCCCTGAGTTTTTCCTTCTTCCGCCCGAAGAGTCTGGTAAAGTAGGGGAGGATGAGAGCCGAAAAGAGGTTCGTCTTCCTGTCCTCGATCCTTTCGAAACCGTTTATCACCAGGTCCTGCGGTTTCAAAATGGGGTAGGAGTAGCTGCCGATGTCCGTCAGCCCCCTGGAGACGGCCTCGTTGATTATGGGCATCTGCCGCCTCTGGTAGCCCATCATGACAGCTTCGGCATAATCGACTGCATATGCGTCTGCGGAAGCAAGTATGTATCCTATCTTCCTCTGGTGTCCGTTCGCAGGTCCGGCCCCCTCCATGCCTATGACCGCATCCATTAGCGCATAGTCCGTATGGCTTTCCGCGAAAATGCCGTTTATGACCTTGGCAAATTCCTCCCTTGACGGCGCTTTGAGGTGCATCGGGCTTTTGTTGAGCCCGGGAACGAGTCCGAACATGTTCTTGACACAGCCTGTGGAAAACATCAGCTGGTGTGTCTTGAATTTTGCGACCGATATGACGATGTCGACCTTGTCGACCACCCCGGCCATGCTGACCTTCATGCCGCAGTACAGCCCGTGCGTCCTGTTGTCCTTTGTGAAATCGACCCACTCGGTGCCGGTCTTGTCGACTACGTCGGCTATCCCGCATTGAACAGGTTTGAAAAGAGGTCCCTGCAACCCGGGCGAATCTCCGACAAGTATCCTCGAAGCACCTTTGTCCCTGAGTATGCCGATGAGCTCGGCGACGACGACAGGGTTGGTTGTCACGGCCTTCTCGACCGGTGCGTCGGAAAGGATGTTCGGTTTGATGAGAACGCTTCTGCCTTCGACGGATGGGAACCCAGTTTTCCCGATGCATTCGAGAAGCACGCGGCGGACCTCGTCCCCCTCGTAGGAGCCGCATCTTGCTATTGCGCATTCAGCCATTATTCTACCCTTTTGATCAGACAGCAGTACATCGGTCCGGAGCCCGATTCAGAATCAGGCATTATGCGGTAGCCGAAGCTGCACCTTTCTCCATTAAAATCAATCAAAGGGATTTCTTCAACCTCGCCGGGATGCTTTTTGAACAGTTTTGCAACAACATCCTCGTCCTCGCCCGGGTTTATGCTGCATGTGCTGTAAAGAATCAATCCTCCGGGCCTGACGCATATCAATGCTGATGAAAGCATGGCGTATTGCTTTACGGAAAGCATCCTTGGACGGTTTGCACTCCATAGGCCAAGATGCTTCGGATCATTGTATACATGCCGCTCGGATGAACATGGGGCATCAAGCAGTATCTTGTCGTATGCGTTCTGTTCATGAAGGCACCAGGAGGCTGCATCATGTCCTGTTACGGTGATCCTTGCAGCATATTCTGCCGGTAGATGTTCGCTTATGACATTCTTGAGTCTGAATCTTCTGTCCGGAGACCTGTCGTTCGAAACCAGGGACCCACCGTCCGACAGCCTCAGTGCGATATGCAGTGTCTTCCCTCCCGGAGCGGCGCACATGTCGAGCACCCTGTCACAGCCCCCGACAGGCAGGCATGAGGCGACAATTACCGACGCCTCGTCGAGCAGGTATGGCCGCAACAGTTTGTCAGAAAGGCTTACATTCTCTTTTTCCGATTCGAATGAAGCCTTTATCCTTGGCCAGCGGTCCTTCCAGATGCCGCTGTAGTATGCGTCGAATTCCGACGCCCCGTCCTTTTTCTTTTTTGCCATATCACATCACTATGACAGGGAAAACCAATCCGATGAGCAGTCCGAGGAAAATACCTCCGAGCACCTGTGAGAACGAATGCCCGAGAAGTGTCTTGAGATTCGTCGGCTCGAAGGCGTTCTGATGCAGTCTGCTCAGGATATCCGACCATTCGTTGATGATCTGCGCCTGCTTGCCGGCCTCCATCCTTATGTTCATCGCATCGTGCATCACGATTACGGACACTACGAACGATATTGCGAATCCCACCGAACCCACTCCGTATATCAGTCCTATGGAGGAGGTGAGCGATACGACCGCCGCGGTGTGGCTCGACGGCATGCCTCCGGTGGATACGAGCATGTGCTTTGAAAAACCGTTTCCCTGTATCAGGTTGAACAGAGGCTTCAGAAGCTGTGCCAATACGGTTGCTATAACGCTTGACCAAAGCGGAATGTTGTTCAGGATGTTGGTGTTGGGTTCCATACCAAACATGATACTTTAAGTATCAAAATCTTGCAATGCAAATGGATTTTGGACTACACTCCCATTCATGGGAAAAAAACGAGTCATCCTGTCCGCTGCATCGTTTCTGGCGCAGTTCACGATCTGCATGGTCAATTTCGCCATGGTCTATTACATGAAATACCGTTACGGGCTTTCCGCGGGGACCATCGGAATCGCCTCGAGCATATACACCGTCACATATTTCATTGCCGCCATGGCCTTCTCCGGTGTTTTTTCCCGTCTTGACAGGAAAGTGATGCTGGCCGTCGCGCTGATAGGTATGGCCGCATGCAACCTGCTCATCCTCATGACCAGCCAGGTCCTTCTTTTGTACGTGCTTCTTGGGCTCTACGGTGTCGCGATGAGTTTCCTTTGGCCAAACGTTGAGGCATGGATAACAGAGAACGAGGAGGCTGAGGAGCTTTCAAGGAGCGTGAGCGCATTCAATTTCAGCTGGTCGTTCGGCGCCGGGCTGTCCACAATGGCCGGAGGAGTTCTTGTCGAACTGGGAATCTCTGTTCCGATTGTCGCCGGCATCTTCATCTTCATTCTCGCTTTCCTGCTCTGCCTGCCTCTCGGGACGACGAAGAACGCCGTATTGAAGGAGAAGGAGGTGGTAAGGGATGACCGCTCCACCAGTCTGCGCTATCTGTCGTGGACAGGGATATTCATAAGCTACGCCTGCTATTCCCTGATGATCAATATCTTCCCACTTTATTCCACCGAGGTGCTGGGATTCACGGAAGCAGATGCCGGGACGCTCCTTCTTTTCAGGGGCATGTCCTCCTGTATCAGCTTCATCGTCTTTTCAAGACTGCATTTCTGGCAGTTCAACAAGGCGGTCATATTGTCCTCGCAGCTCCTCCTCGCCCTTCTTTTCCCTTGCTTCCCGCTTTTGCACGGACGGGCCGGTATCGCCCTGTTCTTCGTGATATACGGAATCCTGTTCGCACTTGTTTACGAGATGTCCATCTTCCATGGCGCCTCCGGAGCTGTCGACAGGGAGAAGCGCATGGTGGTCCATGAGGTTCTGATAAACGTGGGCATGGTTCTCGGAGCCTCGGCCGGAGGCATGATATATGAGAGGTTCTCCTTTTCCATGACACTTTACGCACTGTCGGCCGTGGCGGTTGCGGCGCTTGCGGCGGAGACGCTCATATACCATTTCGTATTCGATGCAAAAAGGGCATGAGTTGTTCAATAAAAAACAATAATCCCATATAATGTCCGAAGGAGGTGCAAATGGCACAAACGCTTTGTTATAAGATCCTTTCGTCCCATCTGGCCGAGGGACGGCTTGAAAAGGGGGAACCGATAGGTATAAGGATAGACCAGACCCTCACACAGGATGCCACTGGCACCATGTGCTATCTTGAGTTCGAATCGATGGGCATCGACAAGGTCAGGAACGAGCTGGCTGTGAGTTATGTCGACCACAATACGGTACAGGTCGGATTCGAGAATTTTGACGATCATGAATATCTGAGGACCGTGGCGGCAAAGAAGGGTGTTGTCTATTCAAGGGCCGGAAACGGAATATGCCATCAGGTCCAGCTTGAAAGATTCGCACTTCCTGGCAAGACCCTTCTCGGCTCAGACAGCCATACGCCCACACAGGGCGGGATAGGGGAGATCGCCATAGGAGCAGGCGGACTCGATGTCGCGCTTGCGATGGCAGGCCGCCCATTCAAGCTGATCTGTCCAAAGGTTGTCGGGATAAGGCTTGTGGGAAGGCTCGGACGCGGGGTTGCTGCAAAGGACATCATCCTCAAGGTCCTCGAACGCTTTGGAGTCAAGGGAAATGTGAACAGTGTTTTCGAATACTTCGGTCCCGGAACTGCAGGCCTCACCGTCCCGGAACGTGCAACCATATGCAACATGGGGGCCGAATGCGGCGTCACATTCTCGATATTCCCTTCGGACGATGAGACATATGCGTTCCTGAAGGCTCATGACAGGCAGGACGGCTTCATTCCGCTCTGTGCCGATGAAGGGGCGGAATATGACGAGGTCTTCGAAATAGATCTGTGCGCCCTCCGTCCGATGGCCGCACTTCCGCACAGTCCGGGCAACATAGCGCCAGTTTCTTCCTTGGCGGGCATGCCTGTGAACCAGGTGCTGATAGGAAGCTGCACAAACAGCAGCTACATGGACCTCAAGAAGGTCGCCGCCATCCTCGACGGACACACTGTGGCTCCGGACGTAAGCCTTGCAATAGCACCCGGGAGCCGGGAGGTTCTTGAGATGATCAGCCGCGACGGCACGCTGGCGACATTGGTCAGAAGCGGCGCGCGGATTCTTGAAAGTGCCTGCGGATTCTGCATAGGGAACCATCAGTCGCCCGGAACCGACGGAGTATCGCTCAGGACCAGCAACAGGAACTTCGAGGGAAGGAGCGGCACGAAGAGTGCGAAGCTTTATCTGGTGAGTCCGGAGACCGCCGCTGTTTCCGCCATACGCGGTGTCGTCACTGATCCGTTCGAAAATGTTCCGTACGAAAGCATCCCGCTTCCCGAGCATTACATCCACGACGACGGCATGTTCATATTCCCACCGGAGGATCCGTCCTCCGTCGAGGTTCTTAGGGGACCGAACATCGGGGAGCCTCCGATGAACACCGCGGTTGCCGACAGGCTCTGCGGCGATGCCACCATCAAGGTAGGGGACAAGATCACGACAGACCATATAATGCCTGCCGGTTCCAGGCTCAAATATCGCTCCAACATCCCTGTGTATTCGACATTCGTGTTCGAAGGGGTTGATTCCGGATTCGCATCAAGGGCCCTTGAAAGAAAGAAGTCCGGGGCCGCCTGCTTCATCATCGCCGGTGCCTCGTACGGACAGGGATCGAGCCGCGAACATGCGGCCATATGTCCGATGTACCTCGGTGTGAAGGCCGTGGTCGCGAAGTCCATCGAGAGGATCCATCAGGCGAATCTATGCAACTTCGGGATCCTTCCGCTGGTCTTCGATAATCCCGAGGATTACGATGGCATCGACCAGGGTGATGTGCTCGAGATAGACGATGTGCATGAGAGCATCGGCAGCGGAAGGTTCGTCCTTGCGGACATGACCAAGGGGCTGAGAATACCGCTCACCCTTTTTGCCACCGGGGAGCAGAAACGCATGCTGTTGGCCGGTGGAAGGCTCAATATGGTCGGGGAGGTGTGAAATGGCAAAAATCACTTGTGTCGGCGGGAAGCTCGTCGTTCCTGATAATCCGACAATCCTGTATATCGAGGGGGACGGGGTTGGAAGCGAGATAACCCCTGCAATGATCCGTGTTGTGAATGCTGCGGTCGCCTCCGCCTACAACGGCAGAAGGCGGATCGAATGGGAGGAGGTGCTAGCTGGAGGGAAGGCCATGGAACAGGTCGGCACGACACTTCCGGAAAGGACTCTCAAATGCATCAAGGACTGTCTTGTCGCAATAAAAGGTCCGTTGCAGACGCCGGTTGGAAAAGGTATCAGGAGCCTGAACGTGACCCTCAGACAGCAGCTTGATTTGTATGTTTGCCAGCGTCCCGTAAAATATTTCAAAGGTGTTCCTTCCCCAGTCAGGCATCCGGAGAATGTCGACATGGTCGTCTTCAGGGAAAACACTGAGGACATATATGCCGGAATCGAATGGAGGAGCGGAAGCGAGGATGCACTGAAGGTCATATCATTCCTTGAGAACGAGATGGGGGTCAACAAGATCCGTTTCCCGCGTACGAGCGCCATAGGCATAAAGCCTGTCAGCCCCGACGGAAGCCGCAGGCTCATCAGGGCTGCGATCCGGTATGGTCTTGAAAACAACAGGCGCAACATCACGCTGGTCCATAAGGGCAACATAATGAAGTTCACCGAGGGGGGCTTCAGGGAATGGGGCTATCAGCTTGCAAAGGATGAATTCGGTGCAATCATGGAAGATGGACGCTGCGTCATCAAAAGGGATGGGCTTGAGGATTTTGAGATAAAGGACTGCATCTGCGATGCCTTCCTGCAGAACATCCTGCTGAAACCTGAGGCTTACGATGTGATTGCGACCCTGAATCTGAATGGAGATTATGTTTCCGATGCTCTTGCTGCAGAGGTCGGCGGCATCGGAATTGCTCCAGGGGCGAATATCAATTACGATACAGGATGCGCCATTTTTGAAGCAACGCATGGAACTGCTCCTGATATCGCTGGAAAGGATATTGTCAATCCGCTGTCAATAATCTTGTCTGCCGAGATGATGCTGCGTCATATAGGATGGACGGAAGCAGCCGACAAGGTGCTTTTGATTGTTGACAAGGCGATTGCCTCCGGTCGGGTCACGTCGGATTTCTACACACTGATAAAAAAAGAGGGTGGGGAGGCCGAGCTTCTCGGCACCAAGGATTTCTGCCAATATCTCGTAAGTCTGATATGATGTATCCGGGACCCTCCGGAAAAATGTCCGGCATGGAGGCAGGCATGATTCCGGTCATGCCTGTTTCTTTTATTTCATGTCCTGCCGTCAAGCCACATGCTTTTGTCAAAGACTTCGGGGTCTGGGGTCATGAAGGCAGTCATTCAGTTGCACGCTCCAACAAGGTGAGTGTTCTGTTGTCGCAATCGATTTCGTATCGCAGGCCCAGTGGAAAAACACCAATGGGATATGCATGGCCCACATTGACATTGTACAGGATCGGAAGCTCCGGCAGATCCGCCTCAAAGCCAACAACCTGCTTGTACACCTCCTTGTAACTTTCAAGTTTTTCCTCCACGGCAGGTTTTCCAACGATTATTCCGTTGATGGCATGCAATATGCCTTGGGCCTGCAGGTTCCGCAAAAGCCAGCATAAAACCATTTCCGGCATGTCGGATTCGCTCGTTTCAAGCAGCAGTATCTTGCCTTTCCACAGATCAGGTGCAGGCCACAAGGAAGTTCCAAGCAATTCCGGGAATACATCCACGCATCCACCCAAAAGCTCGCCGGTTGCTTTTCCTCTGCCCTGTATGACCTCGTAGCCCGTGTTGGGGCGGCGTGGTGTGGACAGGTTCATGTTTTCTTCCGACCACCAGATCTTGTCTTTCTCATAGCTGCAAAAATCACTACAAGGGATTTCAAGCTTGTCCGGGGGGTCGAACAAGGTCTTTTCCATTGCGTGCTTCGTGTATTCGTTCATGGCCACATATTCCGCTATGTTGTTCATGACCGACAATCCGTAGTAAGAGACCAAGCCGGCCTTGTGCATCATGAAATGGTTTGTCGTGGAATCGGAGAAGCCGGTGAATATCTTGGGATTGTCCCGCAAGACATCAAAGTCGATATATGGCAAAAGCCTGATTGTGTCATCCCCGCCGATGGCATTGAACACGGCCTTGATCCCCGGATCCCGGAAGGCGTCCATGAGATCTTTTGCCCTTGCTTCCGGATGTCGATACAGATAGTCGGTCCCCTTCAATGCGTTGGGCATGGCCACAACAACCAATCCATATTCCTCCAATCGTTTCCTTGCAAGCTCATATTTATGAACAAACATCTCATCTCCGATCATTCCTCGTGACAACGAGACGATTGCCACCTTGTCCCCACATTCAAGGCGCTTGGGTTTTATCATTTTTTTTCTCCCTGAATTCCGGTTTTCCGTTCCATCAACGCATGCAACCGCATCATTGCGAACATGGCATCCGGTTCTGAGTGCCGGTAATATCATGACGCTGCTTCATTTTCAACAACGATTATGCCACCTCCGTAAAACCACAATTCCGGTGGTAAAAAAGAACGATGGCGGTCCTTCGATCCGTCATCGCCCTTTGGTTGTTTTCCAACCCCTGCAACTCCTGTGCTACTTGAAACTGCCGTCTTATAAGCACATGCGCGTCCAAGGTTTTTCAATCATCTTTCGCTTATCGGGACGACCTTCCTCATCGTAGGTCCTGAATACACCTGGCGGGGACGCCCTATCTTCTGGTACGGATCGTGCCTCCATTCGAGGTAGTGTGCGATCCATCCGGGAAGCCTGCCCATTGCAAAGAGCACCGTGAACATCGATACCGGGATTCCCATGGCGTGGAATGTGATACCCGTGTAGAAATCGACGTTCGGATAAAGGTTGCGCTCGATGAAATAGTCGTCGTGCGTCGCCCTCTCCTCGATTTCCAGAGCGATGTCGAGAAGCGGATCCCCGCCTTCTGTCTGCGCGAGTACCTGCTTGCATATCTGCTTTGCTATCTTAGCCCTCGGGTCGAATGTCTTGTAGACCCTGTGCCCGAAGCCCGAGAGACGGAAGCTGTCGCTCTTGTCCTTTGCCTTTGCTATCACCTCGTCGATGCTCATTCCTTCCTGATGTATCTTCTGCAGCATGTCCATAACCGCCTGGTTCGCACCGCCATGCTTGCTGCCCCACAGGGCGCAGCAGCCCGCGGCGACCGAAGCATAGAGATTGGCTTCGGATGATCCAACGAGGCGGACCGCACTTGTGGAACAGTTCTGCTCGTGGTCCGCATGCAGGATAAGGAGCTTGTTGAGTGCCTGGACATGGAGCGGATCCGGCGTGTAGTTGTTCACGCTCGAGTAGAACATCATGTTGAGGAAGTTCGCACAGTACGAATAGTTGTACTGGGGCTCCACGTATGGCAGGCCGTTCATCTGCCTGTACGTGAATGCCGCTATCGTCCTCATCTTCGAAAGCAGCCTGGTGACCGTCAGGTCGATGTTCTCCTCCGGGTCCTTCTCCTCGAGCTCCGGATAGAATGCGGAAAGGGATGCGACCATTGCCGAAAGGATTCCCATGGGATGTCCGTCATGGGGGTAGGCACGGAAGAAGTCGCGCATGTTGACATGCAGCAGCGAATGCTTGTTAAGCAGCTTCTGGTAGTTTATTCGTTCAGAGGTGTTTGGAAGCGTACCCTTGACAAGAAGGTACGCGACTTCGATGAAATCGCAGTTCTCCACCAGATCCTCGATGTCGTAGCCCCTGTAGCGCAGAATTCCCTTCTCTCCGTTTATGTAGCAGATCTTCGACATGCACGAGCCCGTGTTCACGAAACCCGGATCGTATGTGATGTAACCAGTATCCTTGCGGAGGTTCGTTATGTCGATGGACTTGTCTCCCATCGTGTCGGTCATCACATTGAGCTCGTATTCCTTTCCATCGGGAAAGATCAGCCTGGCCTTCTTCTTCTCTTCGAGATTCAACATTTCACGCCTCCTTTGCCGCAGCTTCGACAGCTTTCACAAGAGCCTGCGTGCCATTTCTGCCATACCCCTCTTCCTGCAGGTTCAAATACAGTTTCTCGACAAGCGAGAGCCCCTTGAGATCCAGTCCCATGGCACGGCTTTCCTCAAGCGCTATCCCCATGTCCTTGATGAAGTGGTCTATCATGAAGCCTGGTTCGAAATCGTTCCTGATGACGCGCGGGGCAAGATTGTCCAGCGTCCAGCATCCGGCTGCCCCCGGACGGATGGCCTCGACCATGGCGGACACGTCGAGTCCCGCCTTGCGGCCGTACACGAGTGCCTCGGAAACACCAATCATCGTCCCGGCTATGACAATCTGGTTGCACATCTTCGTGTGCTGTCCCATTCCGGCCCTGCCCATGTAGTTGATGCTCCTGCCCATCGTCCTCAGGTAGGGCATGACCTTCTCAAGTTCGTCCTCCCTTCCTCCGAGCATGATCGTGAGTGTCGCGTTCCTGGCTCCTACGTCACCTCCGCTTACAGGTGCGTCGAAGAATGTGCATCCTCTTTTTTCCGCCTCCGCGGCTATGCGCATCTCCAGACTGGGGGTTGTCGTTGTCATGTCGCAGAACACGGTCCCTTGCTTCGCATTTTCCACCAGTCCGTCTTCGGAGAGGTACACGCTCTCGACATCGGAAGGATATCCGACGATTGTGAAAACCACGTCCGCCTCCCTGGCGACCTCCTTCACGCTGTCCTTCCAGACGGCCCCGCGGGATATGAGATCCTCCGCCTTGCTTTTAGTCCTGGAGTATATGAGTATCGGTCCGAATGCATCCATCAGATGTCCGGCCATGCTTTTGCCCATAACCCCGATTCCGATAAAACCTATTTTTTTGACCATGGACTGAGTATAGCCTAAATCGGGTAAATAGACAAATGGACTTAACAACTACCATTTTTTCGGGTTATATTTTATCCATGGACAACATAAGGCTTGCCGACGAGGACATCGCCGATCTCGCGGATTTCTACAAACTGTTCGGCGATCCCACAAGGCTGAAGATACTTTTTTTTCTCGATGAGAAGGAGGAGGCGTCCGTCAACACGATCGCGGACGCCCTCTGCATGAGCCAGTCCGCGATATCCCAACAGCTCAAGGTCCTGAGGCAGAACAGGCTGGTAAGGTTCCGCAAGGATGGCAAGATGGCGATATACCGTCTGAACGACGAGCACATACACAAGATCCTCAGCCTGGGAATGGAACACTATTCAGAGATGGTCTAGCTTTCGGCAAGGATCTTCCCGAGCGGCAGTCCGACCACCGTGGTCCAGTCGCCGTCTATGCGCTCGACGAGCCTGTATCCGGTTTTCTGGAGACGGTATGCTCCAGCTGCTCCCATCCATTCACCGGTTGATATGTATCCGAGCACAGTATCCCTGTCCAGATTCCTGAAGAACACCGCCGCCTCGTCCGAGAAGATCTTCACGCCAGCATCCGGAAGATAGAGCCCGACGGCGCTTATGACCATGTGGCCCCTTCCTGACAGCCTGGAGAGCATTGCATAAGCGTCCGCCTCGTCGGCCGGTTTTCCGATCAGGGTGCCGTCGGACAGCACCAGGGTGTCGGCCGCCACCGCGGGGATTCCTCTTTCGAAGGCGGGGGAGGCCAGATATGCCTCGAGCTTCTTTTTTGCGATGTTCTCGACGATCTCCTTGAACGAGGATCCTGTCCTATCCTCGTCGGTTTCCGGTGCGAACGTCCTAACAAAGGTTCCGCCCTTTTCCAGAAGCGCCTTCCTGTTCGGCGACGAGGAGGCCAGCATCAGATTCGGAAAACGTCTTGAGAATTCCAGCTGCAGCCCGTCCGGTTCATCTATCCTTTCCATCGTATTCTTCCATCATCATTGTCTTTTCCAGCCAAAGGTTTTCCTTTTCCTCTTTTTCCTTTTCCCTTGCGTCCTTCTCGGCAAGTATGGCCGTTATCTTTTCCGCATCGCAGTAGTTCTCGCTTTTCATGCTCTGTTCTGCGAGAAGGAGGATGTCACCATCGAGCTTCGCAATATCCTGCTCCAGCGCGGCTATCTCCCTTTCCAGGGCCTTGCGCTTGTTCCTGATGGCCTTTGTCTCGTCATGTGTCAGCTGGGCACGCTCCTTGACCGCGGAACCGGCTGTCGCTGTCCTGCTGACAATCTGGAACTCGTCCTCCTTCTGCTTGAGCTTGTAGTTGAAGTATTCCCAGTCTCCCTCGAAGAATTCCGGTCCTTCGTCGCCGAGGTAGAGTATCCTTGTGGCCAGATTGCTTATGAAATGCTTGTCATGGCTGACGAAAACCGTTGTGCCCCCGTACTCCTTCATGGCCTTCAGAAGCACCTCCTTGCTGTTGATGTCGAGGTGGTTCGTGGGTTCGTCGAGAAGCAGCAGGTTTGCCGGATGCATAAGTATCTTGAGAAGCGAAAGCCTGGATTTCTCGCCTCCTGACAGGACCTTGACGGTTTTGAAGACGTCGTCGTCCTGGAACAGGAACGCCCCGAGCATGTTGCGCACCTTCGGTATGTCGGCTGTGTCCGCAACGCTCTCGATCTCGCCAAGGACAGTGTTCTCCGGATCGAGCGTGTTCTCCGCATCCTGTGCGAAATAGCCTGTTTTGACATTTGCCCCGGGCCTCACCGTTCCGGTATGGTCCGGATCCACCCCCGCCAGTATCCTGAGCAGAGTGGATTTGCCTGCCCCGTTCCTTCCCGTTATCGCCAGACGCTCACCGCGGTTCACGGTGAAGGAGAATCCGGAATAGACCACGTTGTCTCCATAGGATTTTCCGAGATTCTCGACGATCAGCACGTCGTTCCCGCTTCTGGCACAATCGGGGAATGAGAAGTATATCTTCTTGAGATGTGCGGGAATCTCGATGATCTCTGTCTTCTCGAGCATCTTGATCCTGGACTGCACCTGCTTGGCCTTCGTCGCCTTGTAGCGGAATTTCTCTATGAACTGCTCCGTCCTTGCTATCTCCTCCTGCTGCTTCCTGTAGGCCTTCTCCAGTGTCTCTATCTCCTGCTGCCTGATTTCAAGGTAGCGTGTGTAGTTGCCTGCATACCTTTTGAGCTTTCCGTTGAAAAGCTCGTAAACCTCGTCCACGGTATTGTCCAGGAAATCCTGGTCGTGGGATACCAGCATGAGGCCGCCCTCGAAGGATGACAGATACCCCTCAAGCCATGTCATCGCCTCGATGTCGAGATAGTTCGTCGGCTCGTCCAAAAAAAGGAAGTCCGGGTTCTCGATAAGGATCCTTGCAAGCGCTATCCTCATCTGCCAGCCTCCAGAGAAAGTTCCGGCCTTCCTTGTGAAATCGGATGTATGGAATCCTAGCCCCAGAAGGATCGTCCCGATCCTGCTCTTCCTGTCGTAGTATCCGCTCGAGCTGAGGATGTCGTGTATTGCTCCAATCCTTTCCGCACGCTTTATCTGCCTGCCGTCATCCAGCCCGAGTCCGTCCTCGAGCCCGGCGAGCTCGGACAACAGGGGCTTGAACCTGTCGTATCCCTTTTCCGCCGCCTCGTACACCGTCTCGTCGTCGAATACTATGTCCGACTGGGGCAGATATGCTATCCGTGCATCCTTGGTGAGAAACAGGTTCATCCCATCGGGCTCCTGCAGGCCGGCAAGCGTCTTGAACAGAGTGGATTTCCCCGATCCGTTGGCTCCCGCCAGGGCGGCTCTGGATGTCTCGCAAAGGGAGAAGCTTATGTCGTCTAGGATCTTTCTTTCCCCGAAGGAAAGGGAAAGCCCCGATACCTGCAAATTTTTCATTTTTTATTGAACCTTGTCTTAGTTGTCGTTATCATTAAATATCAAGATTTCGAGTTAAATTCAAGGAGGGGGGATGATTTGTCTTACCCTTGGCGGTCCCACGCTTGAGAGCTGTCTGGCGTCCGTCGCAGCAAATAGAGAATACATAGACATCTGCGAGCTCAGGGTGGACCTGCTCGAGCAGAAGGAACAGAAGAGGGCCTGGGAATTCCCTTCCATGGTCGACATACCCGTCATCCTCACGCTGAGGAGAATCCAGGACGGAGGTAGATGCGATCTGACGGAACGCTCCAGAAGGGACCTGCTCCTCAAGGCCCTGGACGGGGATTTCGCCTACATCGACCTTGAGGACGACATAAAGAAGAACGACGTGGAGGCCAAGGCCCGTGAAAGGGGAGTGAGGATCATCAGGAGCATGCATGATTTCGAGAAGGTCCCCGACGACATATTCTCAAGGATATTCCATCTCTCCGAGCGGGGTGATGTTGCAAAGATCGCCGTCACTCCCAGAAGCTTTTCCGACGTCCTGACGCTTTTCAGGATACAGGACGAGCTCAAGGGTGTGGACAAGATCGTCATCGGGATGGGGGAGTTCGGAATATGCACCAGGATACTCTACAAGAGGCTCGGATCAATACTGACGTTCGCAAGCGATGACGAGGTAGCCCCTGGACAGCTCTCACCGAGGGTCCTGAAGGAACTGTACAGGGCCGACAAGGTGGACGAGCGCACCGCGGTCTACGGGATAATCGGGAATCCGGTCATGCATTCGGCATCCCCGGTCATGCACAACCGTGGCTTCCATGCGATCAGATTCAATGCTGTCTACGTCCCATTCTTGGTCGATAATGTCAGAAGCTTCTTCTCCTTCGCCGAGCAGATAAGGATGCGCGGGTTCTCCGTGACCGTGCCTTTCAAGGTCGACGTCCTCTCTTATCTCGGAAACATCACGAGGGAAGTCAAGCAGATCGGTTCATGCAACACCGTCGTACGTGTGCCGGGCATGTGGAAGGGCATCAACACCGATTACTACGGATTCATCCATCCTCTTCTCAAGGACATCGAGGATGGAAGGATCAGATCCGCCCTCGTCATCGGCGCCGGTGGCGCAAGCAAGGCAATCGTATGGGCGCTCAGGAACTACGGGGTCAAGGTCACGATCCTGAACAGGACGCTGAGCCATGCTGAGAAGATAGCAAAGCTGAACGTGTGCTCTTACGACACCCTTGACAATGCGAACAAATATTCGGGACAGGTGGATCTGGTTGTGCAGACGACAAGCGTCGGGCTGTATCCAAACTCTGACGAGAATCCGGTGGAGGGCTTTGCCTTCACCGGAAAGGAGATAGCGTACGACATAATATACAAGCCACGCATGACGAAGTTCCTCAAAGAGGCCCGCAAGGCCGGTTGCCGTCTTCATTTCGGCTCCGAGATGCTTCTTGAGCAGGGCAAGCTCCAGTTCGAGGCGTTCTCCGGCTATCATTATCCGTACTGGGTCGATTCGGGGATGTCAGATACGCAGCAGGAATGAGACGCACCTTGTACAGCCTGGAGATGTTCAATACTTTCCTTCCTAGCACCATGTGGTCCCCGTCCTGGTAGTCCTCGACCATGCCGACCCTTCCGACGGCGCTCTGCCCACGGTGGTTCTCAACCTGCAGGCAGAAATCCCTGTTGCGGTATGCGTACTGTATCAGTCTGAGTTTTTCCTGGTAGTCGAACGCATCCCTTTCTGCGAAGGGCAGGGGACGGTCGAACATCCGGACATCGAAGACGATCCCCGTTCTCACAAGAATTGTCTTGAGCGCATCAAGACTCCGGTCGCCCCCGTTGGCGGAGTACGACTCCCTTGATGCGGCATCATATGGGATGCCACGCTCCTGTTGTGTGAAGACAGGGCTCACATGATGGCTGACGAACGGTGTCCGCACGGCTTCCGGTTCAGCGAATTCAGGGCCTTCCGGCTCCGCGAGCAGGTCGAAGCCTCCTTTTTCCAGTATCCTTCTCCAGTTTTCCTCCCCGGCCTCATCCATGAGGAAGAATCCGTTTCCGCTGTCCTTTATGACGTATTCCATGAAAGAGGGTATGGAGGACAGGATGTTTGCGCTCCTTGCGTCCGTCATGAGCACCATGCCTCTTTTTATCCGGATTCTGGAAAACTCCCTGTACCAGGACCTTATGCGCTCGAAAAGCGTGTTGCTGGAGGCCAATCCCGCACATCTTCGCAATTCGCCGACCACGTCCTCCGCGTCAAGTCCGAGATTGAACGCGGTCCTTATGCTCATGCGGTCCATCCTGTATATCCTTATCCTGTCGATCTGCACCGCAGTGGATGTCATGTAGATTATCGGCGGCGTCCGCCCGGTCACGCTTATGCTGTAGTCGCTTGAGATGCTTACCCCGCCGTCCCCGCAGTCGTCCGAGGCACGAACGTACACCCTTCCTTCCCCGTCATGTGCGAGCAGCAGGAACGAGAAGAGGGCGGCGGTGTCTGGTAGGTTGAAGGAGGAGAGTATGCGGAGCCTTCCGATGAAGGTGTCGAAACATTCACCGTCGACGCATCCGCTTATGAAGAGCAGATTCAGGAACCTGATGCTGTTCTTCCTTTCTTCCTCATCCAGCCTTGGCCAAAGCAGGTATGAGTACAGGTTCGGACCCTCGAGCTCCAGAAAAGGCCTGAGAATCCTGAAATCGATCCTGAGACGTCTTTCCCCCTCAATGACCACACCGAGCTCGAGCAAGGAGGACAATGTGGCGTGAAACGCCTTCTCGGCCTCGTCCGGCCCGAGATAGGGGAACAGCGTTCCAAGCCTTCCGCCTTTTGCAGAGAAGATGGACCTCAGTTCCCTGATGCCGATGCTTTCCGACCCGATCACGGAAAGAATCGCCTTCGCCATCTCGTCGGCCCTCCTTTTCCTTCCCGTACCGAAAGAGTTTGTGCCGAACAGCGGATGGAGGGCCGAGGCTTGGACGCACGACGTGGTGCAGAACCCCTCGTCGTCCATCTTGAGCAGCCCGCGCAGGATCATGTTGTCAAGCATCTCATCCCTGAGATGGGGGAACATCGCCTTGACGTCGTCCGCGGAAATCCTTCTTGCGGCACGCACGGCGGAGATTATGAGCGATTCCTCATCGTTCACGAAGGATGCAATCCTGTCCATGTTCCTCAGATAGAACTGCTCAAGCTCCCTGTCTCCGACGTCTGCGGATCCCAGATACAGGGCTTTTGTGAGAAAGATGATCTCGGTGTTCATCGGTCAATCCTTTCCAGATCGTAGGAATATCCCTGCTCCGACAGGAATTTCTGTCTGTTTGTGGCGAAATCCTCCTCCTCGGAATACTCCGTCACGATGGTGTAGAAATGGCTGTCCCTATCCTTCGGCCGCAGTATCCTGCCCAATCTCTGGGCTTCCTCCTGCCTGGAGCCGAACGTGCCCGAGACCTGGATCGCAACCGAGGCGTCGGGCAGGTCTATCGCATAGTTCGCAACCTTCGAAACCACGAGCACCCTGATCTCCTTTTTCCTGAATGCCTCGTACAGCCCATCCCTTCTCGTATTGGCCATGGTGCCTGTGATTATGGGCCAGGAGAATCTCGAAGCTATCTCCCTCAGCTGGTCCAGGTACTGTCCGATGACAAGTATCTGCTCATCGCCGTGTCGTCCGGCAATTTCGCCTATCACGTCGAGCTTTTTGGGGTTTTCGCTGGCTATCCTGTATTTCTCGCGCTTCGATGCCAGGGCATATGACACCTCCAAATCCTCCGGAAGGGATATCCTGATCTCATGGCACCAGGCTTTCGCTATGAACCCTTTCTCCGCAAGATCGGCCCACGGGGTGTCGAATCTCTTTGGGCCGACGAGGCTGAAGACCTCGTCCTCCCTGCCGTCCTCCCTGACCAATGTGGCGGTGAGCCCGAGCCTGAACACGCTCTGCAGTTCGGCCGTGATCCTGAACACGGGGGCCGGGAGCATGTGGACCTCGTCGTATATGATGAGACCCCAGCCGCCATCCTTGAGAAGACTGAAATGCTTGTATTCATCCTCCTCGCTCCTGCGGTAGGTGAGGATCTGGTAGGTGCTTACTGTGATCGGCCTGATCTCCTTCCTCTCTCCGGAGTATTCGCCGATCATGCTCCCGTCGATGTCGGTTTTCGAGCATATCTCCCGTATCCACTGGTGCACGGACGTGACGTTCGGAGCAAGTATGAGGGTCCTTGTCTTAAGCGAAGCCATCATCACAAGTCCCACGATCGTCTTTCCTGCACCGCAGGGAAGAACGACCGTCCCGTATCCCGTACCCTTTCCGCCGTTGCCGAGGACGGATGCCACGGCATCTTTCTGATATGGTCTCACGACGAGCGAGCCGTCAAGGGAGATCGGAACGTATGCGCCCTTTTCCAGAGGAATCCTGTCGTCAACGGGAAAGCCCATCTTGATGAGCTCCACCTTCACCTTGCCGCGGTCCAGCCTGTCGATCAGAAACGAGGACTGCCCGTCGGGCTGGAGGTATTTCGCCATGGTCCTGGATGCCTGCAGCTGCATGAAGAACAGCCTTCGCCTGACCGTCAGGCGGAGCTTCCCGTCCTCCGCCTCCTCGAGTATGAAGTCGCCGTATCTGCCTGCGGTGTCCCGTATGAAGAAAATGATCCTGTCGTCTATGTCGTAGCGCGACCATCTCTCCAGACGCAGGATAATCTCGTCCGCATCGATGCCGGCGCTCACCGCGTTCCACAGCGAGAGCGGTGTGATGGTGTATGTGTGGATGTGCTCCGGGGACTTCACAAGCTCGGAGAACGGGACGATGTCCCGGCGCGCCTGTTCCGCGTGCGGGCTGGACAGATCCAGCAGCACGGTCCTGTCGCTCTGTATCAGCAATGGCTTATCGTTCATATCTCAGGTTTTCCAGCATCAGGTCCAGGATCGTCATCGCCGCCATCGCCTCGACGACCGGAAGTATGCGCACAAGTATGGTCACATCGTGCCGTCCTGTGATGCTGACCGTTCTGGCGTTTCCGTCCACGTCGACGGTTTTCTGCGGCTTTGCGATCGACGGAGTGGGTTTGACAGCGAGACGGAAGACTATGTCCTCGCCCGTGGTGATGCCACCGAGCATTCCTCCGGCATTGTTTGTCATGAATCCGTCCGCGTCCATCTGGTCGTTCATCACGCTTGCGTTTATCTGCGTCGCACCGAAGCCCAGTCCGAACTCGATCCCCTTTACGGCCCCTATGCTCATCTCCGCATGGGCTAGAACTGCCTCGACCTTGTCGAAAACGGGATCACCAAGTCCGGCAGGCACGCCTTTGATATGGCACTCGACGATTCCACCCAGGCTGTCCTGGTCCTTCCTGGTTTTTTCTATCAGTGCGAGTATCTCCTCGTCACGGCTGCCGTTTACCGTGAACAGGGGAGGGGTGAAAGGAGGCTCGAACCCACCGTCCACGACTATGTCCTTCACGCTCCTTACTGCGGCGTCGATCCTGATTCCGTAGCCTTTGAGCACCAGCTTCGCGACCGCTCCCGCGGCGACCCTTGCGCTGGTTTCCCTTCCAGAGGACCTTCCTCCTCCCCTGGGGTCCCTTAGCCCGTATTTCTTCAAATATGTGTAGTCGGCATGTCCGGGGCGGAACACGTCCTTCAGCCCGTCGTAGTCACTGCTTTTCTGATTCTCGTTGAAAAGCACCATGGCTATGGGCGTTCCCGTTGTGAGCCCTTCATACACGCCGCTCAGTATGCTTACCCTGTCGCCCTCGTTCCTGGCGGTTCCGATCCTGGTCCCTCCCGGTCTCCTCCTGTCCATCTCCGACTGGATGAAACCCTCGTCGATCCCGACTCCAGACGGGCATCCGTCGATGATGCATCCGAGGGCCTTTCCATGCGATTCACCGAATGTGGTGACTCTGAAAAGGTTTCCGAATGTGTTTGCGCTCATAGTCCTTCCTCCATGAGTCTTGCGGAAAGCATCCGCAATGTCTCCATACGGTCCGCGTACGGACCGAGGTCGACGACGAGGTCCGCATACGACCTGTATTTCCTGTCGCGTTCCACATACAGCCTGTGGAAACTGCCCTGGATATCGTCGGGATCCAGGAATGCAGGACAGCCGTGGCGCATGACAACGTCGAGCATCTGTCCTTCCTCCCTTGCCAGATACACAATCTTCCCGTCCTTCCTTGCCAGATCCATCAATTCATCGTTGTCGCAGGCGCCTCCGCCAAGGGCGAGGAAGAACGGCCCGTGACCCGAGGCGATGAAATCCCTTACCGCGTCCTTTTCCTTTTCCATGAATGCGGCTTTGCCGGAATTCTTATAGTATTCCCTTACCGAGCAAGGTCTTATCCTTTCCAATACCAGATCGTCCGCATCGGCGAAAATCCAGCCGCGCTCCTCGGCCAGAAGACGTGCGAAAGTCGTTTTACCCGAGTGCTTTATTCCGGAGATGAAAATATGTCCGCTTGAATTTCCCATGAAGGAGAATTCTACCAAAATATGGGAAACCGTTCAAGGTTTGGCCTAATCCGAAAAGAGATCGCTCCAATCCTTGCCGCCATTGCTGGTGTAAATCGAAGGTTTCTCGTGCGCGTTGGCAGTATTCTGCTGGTAAAGCCTGAACTCCTTCATCTGCCTGCGCCTCTCAAGCTTTTCGATGTATTTCGCCTCGGTCCTGTTCTTCCTGTTCTCGTTGCGGTACTTGTTGATGTCCACCTTGTAGCGCAGCGCGTAATGGAAGCCTATTATCATCATGTACCACATCAGTGCCACGAGAAGCGGTGCGATCGCATTGAAAGAATGAGGGTTGTATCCCTCCGGGCTGTTCGAGAGCTCCATTATTGTGTTGAAATTCTCCACTGTGAAGATGAAGGAGATGAGGCAGGGGAGGAGCCAGTACGCACCCTGGCGCGAGATTATGAACCTGAAACAGGTCAGCATGGCCATGAGCACAAGAAGCAGGGAAAGCATGGGTAACGCGTAGATCAACAAAATCTTTTATCTCCTCGGATGCTATGATATCATAAGTCAGGCGGTAAAAAAAGAAACCATGATCGATTATAGCGCAGAAGAAAGATTTTCCAAAGAACTCAAGAGCAGGCAGAGGTCCAGGAAGGAGGATGTGCGCGGGGAATACTACAGGGATACGACCGCGATAATCCATTCATCGCCATTCAGGAGGCTGAAGCACAAGACACAGGTGTTCTTCGCACCCAGCAACGACCATATCTGCACCAGGATGGAGCATGTGCTCCATGTCGCATCGATCGCCAGCACCATATGCCGCCCTCTGGGGCTCGACACCGAGCTTGCCTGGGCCATAGGCATGGGCCACGACCTCGGACACACCCCGTTCGGACATGTTGGGGAAAGAATCATAAGCACACTGAGCAGGGACCGCGGGCTTGGCGGGTTCGAGCACGAGGTCAACTCGCTGCGCGTGGTCTCATTCCTTGCCGACAACGGCAGGGGGTTGAACCTGACATACGCAGTGCGCGACGGGATTGTCTGCCATAACGGGGAGGATGTCCGTCGCAGGATAAAGCCGACATTCGAGGTCAAGGACCTTTCCTCGATCACTTCCAGAAAAGGTCTCATACCAGCCACATACGAGGGGGCGGTCGTTCGTTTCTCGGATCTGATTGCATATCTTGGGCGGGATTTCGAGGATGCCACGCGGCTTGGAATCCTGAAGGGAAAGGAGCTTCCAGAAATCGTGACCCGGCGCCTGGGCAAGAACAACAGCGAGATAATAAACTCATTGGTGGAGGATCTTGTGAAGGGGGCCGACTCCTCGGAGGGTATAGGCTTCAGCGACGATGTGTTCGAGGCAGTCTCCGCTTTCAGCGCATTCAATTATGAGAACATCTACCGCAGCTCGATCCTGAACGGGTATACGAGGTATTTCACAAGGCTCATCAACCTGATAGTCGACTATCTCGAGGAGATCTATTCCTCATACGGCCTTGAGGAGGAGGGATATCTGGGGGAGAAGAACATGCTCGGTGCCGGTTTCTACAACCATATACGCGACATGTATCCCGTCTACATGGAGAGGGAGGGGAGCGACCGGCGCATGATAATCGACTATGTCGCTGGGATGACCGACAACTTCTGCCTAGACTGTGCGAACGAGATCCTGAAGCCGGAGCATCTCAACGACGAGATCGAGATGAGCCAGACGGGAAAGTGGTTCGACGCCAGGAACTGACTCATTTCCCGTTCTTGCTTTCCCTGGCTATCTTCTCGATCTCGCTTATGAACTGACCGACGTTGTCGAACGCCCGGTATACCGCAGCAAAACGCACATACGCGACCGGATTGAGCTTGTAGAGCTCCTTGAGAGTCTCCTCTCCGATCATCGTGCTGGTTATCGTCCTCTTTGCCCCGGCAAGGTCTGTGATCCTGTTCTCGATGTTCACAAGCGTCTTCTGCAGCTCCTCCGGGTCTATGTTTATCTTCTCGGTGCAGACCCGTATCCCGTGCTCGACCTTGTTGATGTCGAAGGCCTGGTGCTTGCCGCTTTTCTTTATCACTATGATAGGCTTGAGCTCCACCCGCTCGTAGGAGGTGAACCGGCATCCGCATTCTGTGCATTCCCGCCTCCTTCTTATGGACATCCCGTCCCTGCCCGGCCGGGATTCTATCACCTTGTCCGTCAAGGAACCGCATCTTGGACATTTCATAAGCTGAGTGTAGCAGAGAAAAAGCGTCGGAACAAGGAAATGGCAGGAAAAAACATCCGCATTGCATTTTCCTTGTTTCCCATCACGTTTTATGGTTGTATAATCGGTTTCATCCTACATCAGTGCGGGGGTGCCATGTCCGAATACGTTTCAAAAAGCCTCAGACGGCTCAACCACATAATAAGCGGTACCGATGCCTTGTACCACGAGGCCTCGTTCAGACTCGGCATATCCGACAGCGTGTGCATGATCCTCTATTCGATCCTGACTGTCGGGGAAAGCTGCCCCTTGAACGTGATAGTGAAAAGCACCGGGCTGAGCAAGCAGACCGTGAATTCGGCGCTCCGCAGGCTCGAGAAGGACGGACTTGCCTATCTCGAGGCGGTGGACGGAAGGTCCAAGAACGTGTGCCTGACAGAGAAGGGCGTCATCCTGGCCTCCACGACCGCCGGGAGGATAATCTCGATCGAGAACGATATCCTCGCTTCCTGGCCGGAGGAGGACATCAGGCGCTATTTCGAGCTTTCAGAGAAATTCAGACTCGGTCTGGAGGAAAGGGTCGGCAGGCTTTGACTCAGTATCCGTATCTCTTCCTCTTGCCTGCAAGAAGAAAGGCGGTGATCCCAAGCGCCGACGCCTCTGCCACGATTATCGAGACCCACACACCCTCCGTACCGAAGATGCACGGTAAAAGGAGGACGGCGGCCGTCTGGCAGACCAACGTGCGCAGGAACGAGATCAGCGCAGAGGACGGTCCGTCGTTCAGGGCTGTGAAGAACGAGGATCCGAATATCGAGAACCCCGAGAAAAGGAATGACAGTGAGAAGACCCTGAAGCTGTGCACCGTCATCCGGCACAGCGCCTCATCGTAGCCGACGAACAGTCTGGAAAGCGGATTTGAGAGCATGTAGGACGATGCAACCATCGCGACCGAGAATGCGAGGATGACGTGCAGACTTTTCGAAAGAATGTTTTTCAGCCCTGCGTTGTCTCCTGCACCATGGCTGTAGCTCACGACAGGGGCCGAGCCCACCGAATAGCCTATGAACACGGCTTGGAAGAAGAGGTTCACATACATAAGCACACCGTAGGCGGCAACCCCGTCCTGTCCGGCGTACCCGAGCAACTGGATGTTGTAGAGCATGTTCACAAGCGACATCGATATGCTGCTCATGAGCTCGGATGAGCCGTTTGCGGCTATCTTTGCCAATGCGGTCTTGTCGAAGGATGCCCTTGTCAGCCTGAGGAGGCTTTTGTTCCTGCATCCGAAATAGGCAAGGGGTACGAATCCACCGATGCACTGGCTTATGACGGTCGCGGCGGCGGCCCCCTCGAGACCCCAGCCTAACACTGCGATGAAAAGTGCGTCCAGCAGCATGTTGGCAAACCCGGCGGCAAGTGTGACGTACAGTCCGAGCTCCGGCTTTCCTGCGGTTGCGAACAGGCATTGGAATTCGTACTGCAGTATGTAGGCCGGGATTCCTGCCAGAAGTATCCTCGCATATCGCATGCAGTCCTCGAGCAGCGCCCCCCGCGCTCCGAGCATAATGGCCAGCGGACGCAGGACGGCAAGCCCGCAGGCCGACAGCACGAGCCCGGCTCCGATCGAGAAATACACAAGCATCGAAAAGGTCTCGTCCGCCTTCCTGCGGTCTCCTTCCCCCATCTTCATGGCAATGTACGCCCCTCCGCCGGTTCCGAACATGAATCCGACGGAGCCCAGGACCATCAGGAAAGGCATTATGAAATTCACCGCGGAGAATGCGGTCTTCCCGACATGGTTCGAAACGAAGAAGCCGTCCACGACTCCGTATATCGAGGTGAATGCAAGCATTGTAATGGATGGCAGGGTGAGCCTGAGCAGGCCGGCATGTGTGGGATGTGCGTCCATTCCGATGTCTTTCATTGCGTTCCTCCGGGATCATTCTTTTGTAAACAGTATGAAATCGTACGCTTATAATAGTATGATTTCGTACTTTCTGACAAGCGGTCATCCCCTCGTACTCAGCCGGGACCTATGCGTTTGCCATATGCTTTCCTTTGCGCTATGATATTCCTGCAGGAGGTTTCGATGCGCAGGGATTTTGGTTCGAAGACATGGATGTACCCGATGCCGGTGCTGATTGTCGGCACATATGACGAGGAGGGAAGGGCGGACGCGATGACCGCCGCCTGGGGAGGAATACACAACGACGACACCGTGTGCCTTTGCATAAGCCGCGGGCACAAGACAATGGGAAACCTGCAGGCAAGAAAGGCTCTGACGATTTCATTTGCTACAATTGGCATGCTGGCGGCCTGCGACTATGTGGGCATGGTCAGCGCCAACGACGTGCCGGACAAGGTTGCCGCCGCAGGCTTCACTGTCACGAGGAGCCGGTTTGTGGACGCCCCCGTGATAAACGAGTTGCCGATGTGCATGGAGTGCAGGCTCGTGGAGCTGAAGGATGAGAACCTTGTCGCCCGGATAGTCAACGTCTGCGCGGACGAATCCGTCCTCGGGCCGGACGGACTTGTCGATTACAAGAAGCTTGCCCCGGTTGCCTACGACCCGGTGCGCCATCTTTATGTCGCGCTCGGCGATGTTGCCGGAAAGGCGTTCGACGACGGCAGGCTCCTGATGCGTGATTGACATCCTGCGGACGGGCAGGAATCCGTCGTGCAAGAATGAGCGGACGATTTGTTTCCCAATATTGATGCGGGGATCAATTTGGTCCCCAATGGATATAATTGCGTTTTTTTGCTTGTTTCTTTTGACAAAAAGGTAACATTTTGTTATTATCCTAACAAATAAAAGGAAACAGCAATGTCCACTACGATTTCCCAGGAAGTAAAACAGGTCATAAACCGCAGCCCCTTCATAACCGAGATGCTCATACAGGATGTCATAAGCTTTTCCAATCTGGCAAAATACATACAGCCGAAGATTGAGGAGAGGCTTTCCAAAAAGGTCAACACATCCGCGATCGTCATGGCACTGAGACGGTATACGGAGGAGCTGAAGGAGATGAAGGACGGCAAACGTGGCAAGGGGATAGGCTACGAGCTGTCAATGAAGACCAACATCTACGACGTGAATCTGGCGGGAAACGACGAGTTCATCAAGAAGCTTGCCGTGCTGTACGAGCGTGTCCAGCTTGAAAAGGGTGATTTTCTCAATGTCACGCTCGGCAGCCACGAGATATCTCTTGCGATAAGCGAGAAGTACAAGAGCATCACGGACGAGCTGATAAAGGGCGAGACCGTGCTCCATCAATGGAGCGACCTGGTCGCGGTGACCATCGTCTTCGACGGGGATTTCCTTGAAACCCCCGGGCTTTTGTACCTTGCCGTCAGGAAGCTCGCCTGGGAGGAGATCAATGTCTTCGAGATCGTTTCGACGATGAACGTGCTGACCTTCGTCATCAGGAGGGAGGACAGCATAAAGGCCTATGATTGCCTCCAGTCGTTCCTTGACGATCCGATCATGGGCTAGCGCCGTCTTCCCATAACCTCAAGCATCTCTTGTATCTTGTCCATTCTGCCCGCATATGTGCACATCGGACACTTCTTTCTTCCATACAGGAATTCATCGGTATATTCGAGTCTTGTCCCGTCCTCGTTGCATATGTCCATGCCCTGCTTGAGCAGCACCGCATGGCTTGCCGCGAGATCCCATACGTAGCATGGCTGGCTGACGGTCCCGTCGAACTCCTCCAGAAGGGCGGGAAGGAGGAGGTGTATTATCGTCGATCCGAACGTCCTGGTCTTTCCCTTGAACCGTGTCAGGTCGAAACCTCCGATGTCGTGGCTTGTGAACGCCACCTGTCTGAGCCCCGGGCCGGATTCCTTCTTCTGGCCGACCTTCCTCCCGTTCAGAAGCAGGTCCTCCCCCGGCAGGAGATGCACGTTCATGGCCTCTTCCGCTATTCCGAAGCGCGGGGCCGCGATCATGGCTCCGACAGGCATCCTGTCCTCGTCCAGGATGCCCAGGGATACGGCGAAGCTTGCAAGTCCCTGCGAGAACACGTCAGTGCCGTCTATGGGGTCCAGGATGAACGTCATCGGGGCGTTTCCGCCGGTCGCGGTCACCTCCTCCTCGCTGATTATGTCGGCCTCTGGAAAAAGCCTTGAGACCGTATCTGTTATCATCTTCGAGATCTCAAGATCGCACCTTGTGAGGACCGATCCGTCCTCCTTGTAGTTCCTCTCGACGCCCTTCTGCATGTCCTTTGCATAAAGGGATGCGTCAAGAACGGTCTGGTAAAGCTCCTCGAACCTTTTTCTGCTGTCGTCCGTAATTGTCATTTTTCACCTTTTTCTATATATTCAGTCCTTGGTGGACATGAACTTGGATAAACTCTGTTCTGATGATATCAGAAAGAGTCCGGCATATAAAGCATTGTCGTCGTCGAGGTCTGTGAGGATGGATGTCGACGGTATTTCCTCCTATCCCCTTTCAAGGCTCGTGGAAACGGCCGCTCAGAAGAGGGGAGGGCGTGTCTTTGCCATCTGCCCCACGGAGGAGAGCGCGAAGAACCTTGCCACCGACCTTTCTGATGTGACCGACCGCAGGGTCCATTTCCACAAGGCAAGCGGCAAGCAGCTTTATTCCGAGTATCTTGAGTCGGATTTCTCCTACGAGGCAAAGAAGGACATCGAGGAGCTGGAAGGCATGGTCTCCGGCATCGTCGTCACCAGCCTCAGGGCGTTCTCGGCACCGATGCTGACCAGGGACGCGCTTATCAGGATGAGCCTCCGGTTCAGGATAGGCGACGCCTTCGATCCTGAAAAAATCTCTTCGTTGCTTGCCGGATCCGGCTATGAGAGGAGTCCGTCATGCTACGAGGTCGGATCGTTCAGCGTCCGGGGGGAGGTTCTGGACGTGTTTCCGTTCGGATCCGAGAACCCGGTCAGGATCTATTCCGAATGGGACGAGATCGTCGCAATAAAGGAATACGACGCCCTGACCCAGAAGGCGCTCGGAAGCATGGGCAGGATCAGCCTCCCCGCCATGGGCAGGCGCGAGAAGGCGGAGCTTACGACAATCTCCGACTATCTGCGCAAGGACGATTATTTCATCTATGTCGGCAAGGAGCGTCTCGAGACGAGCTGGAAGGCGCTTTCCAAGGAGGCCCTCGCCCTTTACAGGGAGGCCTACAGGACCCACGGCGATGTCCTATCCCCGGACAGCCTGCTGCTGGACTGGCCTTCGTTCGAGTCGGGGCATGCCGACGGCATCCATGTCTATGACATCCAGAAGCCGGAGCATATCCATTTCTCCGTCACCCAGTCGAGAAGCTATTTCGGCAATGTCACGTATTTCAAGGAGGATGCCGGGAACCTGATCAAGAACGGCTGGAGGATCCTGGTCCTGGCTCCGAGCGTAGTGCAGAAGGAGCGGCTGGACTCGGTTCTTAAGGATTTCGACATCACCATAGCCGTCAAGGACATCTCCTCCGGGTTCCAGCTCGAGAGCGAGAACCTCCTTGTCGTTCTCGACAACGAGATATTCGGACGGAAGAAGCAGAAGAGCTCGAAGATCGTGGATACGCTCTCCGCCCCCCTGGACTCGTTCATAGAGCTGAAAAGCGGGGATTACGTCGTCCATATCAACTACGGTATAGGCAGGTTCGTCAAGATCGAGCGCGTCAAGGGGTTCGACACCGAACGCGACTACATCAAAATCGAATACCAGGACAAGGAGTACATATACGTCCCGATCGAGCAGGCGAACCTCGTTCAGAAGTACATCGGGAACGACGGCAGGCCGCCGAAGCTTGAAAAGATAGGTTCCTCGAGCTGGAATGCGAAGAAGAAGAAGGCCGTGGAGAGCGCGCAGAAGCTTGCCGGAGAGCTGGTGCGCCTGTATGCGGAACGGGAGCGGGCCGAGGGATTCCCGTTCAATCCCGACAACGACTGGCAACTGCAGTTCGAGGCCTCGTTTCCGTTTTCCGAGACGCCGGACCAGATAAGGTGCCTCGAGGAGATCAAGAAGGACATGGAGACCGTGAAGGTCATGGACAGGCTTGTCTGCGGTGATGTCGGATACGGTAAGACCGAGCTTGCCTTCAGGGCTGCCTTCAAGGCGGTCATGAGCGGGAAGCAGGTGGCGTTCCTTGCCCCGACCGTGATCCTTGCCGAACAGCATTACAACAATTTCCGGGAACGTCTGGGCTCCTTTCCTGTCAATTCGGACATCCTCACACGTTTCGTGCCGGCCTCCCGGCAGAAGAAGATACAGAAGGATCTCAGGGAAGGAAGGATCGACGTGCTCTTCGGAACACACAAGATCCTCAAGAACACGTCATTCAGGGACCTGGGCCTCCTGATCATCGACGAGGAACAGCGGTTCGGGGTCAAGGACAAGGAGAGGATAAAGCAGATGAAGACCAACATCGACTGCCTGACGCTCTCCGCGACGCCGATCCCACGCACGCTCTACATGTCGCTTCTCAAGGTCCGCGACATGTCGTTGCTCACCACCGCCCCCAGGGAAAGACAGGCGGTGGAGACGTTCATCGAGCAGTATGATTTCCAGATTGTCAGGAAGGCCATAGAGAAGGAGCTTTCACGCGGGGGCCAGGTGTTTTACCTTCATAACCGCATCGAGGACCTTGACGAGGTCGCCAGGATGATAAATGCCGCCATTCCTTCTGCAATCGTCGAGTACGCCCATGGAAGGATGGAGGCCGAGCAGCTCGAGGATGTCATGCACCGGTTCATCTACGAGGGGGTGCAGGTGCTTGTGAGCACCACGATCATCGAGAACGGAATCAACATCCCGAACGTCAACACAATAATAATAGACAGGGCCGACCTCTTCGGTCTCGCCCAGCTTTACCAGCTTCGCGGAAGGGTCGGGCGCAGCGACCGCCAGGCTTATTGCCACCTGCTTTATCCCGACAGGTCAAGCCTTAACGACGATGCGATCAAGAGGTTGCGCGTTATGAGCGAGAACACAGCGCTCGGCAGCGGGTTCAAGATTGCGATGAAGGACATGGAGTTCCGCGGGGCCGGCAACATACTCGGACGCGAGCAGAGCGGCCATCTCGAGGCGGTCGGGCTTGATCTGTACATGAAGCTGCTGGACGAGGAGATAACGAGGCTCACGAGCGAGAACCCCGAGATACGCCGCGAGGTGATGCTCAAGCTGGAGTACACCGGATTCATACCTGACTCGTACATAAGCGAGGCGGAGGTGAAGTTCGAGGTCTACAAGAAGATCGCATCGGCTGATACCTATGACAGGCTGGAGAGCCTCAGAAGCGAGCTCGAGGACCGTTTCGGACCGCTTCCCGAAGAGGTCGACAACCTGCTTTGCATCGCGGAGATAAAGATCGTCGCGCGCAAGCTGGACATCTACGACATAGAGGAGAAGGGCGGCGTCATCGAGTTCGAGTTCTCGAAGCTCGCTACCATCAACCCTGAACGGGTCGTCAGCCTCATCCGCCTCAGCGGAGGTCGAGTGACCCTTGATCCACGGCGTATGAACTACATGATCATGAAGGCTGGAGGGGTGTCGCTGAAGGACAAGGCCCTCTTCATCCTCGAACAGCTCAGGAGGCTGTTATGACGGAAGAAATATTCGAAAGGCTCAACCGGATCGAGGTCCGCAGCGGCATGGAGCGCCAGATAAAAAGCTATGTTCTGAGAAACAACACCCTGGACGAGCATCAGAAGGAGATTGTCAAGAAATATGGCGGGAAATACCTTCTGTTCTTCGACGAGGGCGGACGGATCGACGTGCGCGGGATATATGGCGATGAAAAACCCCTGGTCATCGAAATAGGGTTCGGCATGGGGGAGGGCACCGTTTCGATTGCAAAAGAGCGTGCCGGATACGACTACCTTGCCATCGACGTGTATCTTGCCGGCGTGGTGAAGCTTTTGAACAATGTCGGCTCCCAGGGGCTGGACAATGTGAGGATAATGCGCTTCAACGCTCCGGACGTCCTGGAGCATATGGTGGATGACGGCTCTGTTGCGGGCTTCCACATATTCTTTCCGGATCCCTGGCCGAAGAAGAGGCACCACAAGAGGAGGCTCATACAGAGGCCGCTGGTGGAGCTTCTAGCCCGCAAGCTGGAAAAGGGGGGATATGTTTATCTTGCGACGGATTGGAAGGAGTATGCCGAATGGATGCTCGACGTCCTCTCGTCCGTCGATTCGCTCGAGAACCCTTACTGCGGTTTTGCGGATCCCGTTCCCTGGCGTCCCCGGACGAAGTTCGAGCAGAAGGGGCTCGACAAGGATTACGAGATAAGCGAGCTGTGGTTTGTGAAAAGATGAGGAAATGAATGAAGCCGGCCTTTTCCGGGCCGGCTTCGTGTTTTTCACAAGGCCTCAGGCTTCCTTGTCCTTTTTGGCCTCGGCTATGACATCGTCGGCAAGCTTGCCGTTGAGTGTCTCGTAGTGGTCGAATTCGAGCTCGAAGCTTCCCGTTCCGCTTGTCATGCTCTTTAGGTCGATCGCATAGTTCCTGAGCTCGGCCATCGGAACCTCGGCCTTCACTGCGACAAGATGTCCCTTCTCCTCCTGCCCGAGGACCCTTCCCCTCTTGCTTGAGAGGTCGGAAAGGATCGATCCGAGGTATTCCTGGTCTATGAACACCTCGAGCTTCATGAACGGCTCGAGAAGCACGCATCCTGCTTTCGAAAGCGCGATTTCCATGGCTCCCTTGGCCGCAAGCTTGAACGCCATCTCCGAAGAGTCGACCGGGTGTTCCTTTCCATCGGAGAGGGTGATTCCGATATCCACGAGCGGATATCCCGCAAGATAGCCTTCCTCCATCTTCTCATGGAGACCCTTCTCGATTCCCGGAATGTATCCCTTGCTGACGGCTCCTCCCTTGATCACATTGTTGAACTCGTAGTATTTGCCTCTCTCGATCGGCTCGATCTCGATGACGACACGTCCGAACTGGCCGTGGCCGCCTGACTGCTTCTTGTGCGAATACTCGGCGAGTCCGCTCTTCTTTGTGATAGTCTCGCGGTATGCGATCTTCGGTGTGCGTGTGTGGATCACGACCTTCTGCTTGTCGCGGATCTTGTCGAGGATCATGTTGATGTGCAGTTCGCCCATTCCTCCGATGATCGATTCCTTGGTCTCCTCGTTGTAGCTTACCTGGAATGTGAGGTCCTCCTCCGCGATGCGGTGGAGCGCATCGTTCATCTTGTCCTCGCTCTTCTTGTCGTCGGCGCTGATCGCAAGCTGGTAGATCGGCTGCGGAAGCCTGAGCGGGCGGAAGCGCCTCTTGAACTCGGGACCGGCCGTGAAGGTTGCGTTGGTGTAGGCGATGTCGCATTTAGTGACGATGCCTATGTCACCGGCCTGGAGGCTGTCGGTTTCGATGAGCTTCTTTCCAACGGCCCTGTAGAGCTTGCCGAACTTGGCCTTCTTCGCAAGCTCGGGGTTGTAGATGTCCGTCTCCGGGGTTATTATCCCGGTCACTACCTTTATGAAGCTCATCTTTCCGGAGAACTGGTCGAGCGTAGTCTTGAAGCAGTATGCCGAAACGGGGCCCTCGGGATTCATTGCAAGCGTGGTTTCCTCGCCCTCGCGTCCGATTATGAACTCAGGCATGCCGAGAGGTGAGGGGAAGTTGTTCTTGATAAAGTTGAGAAGGGATGTGATTCCTGCTCCCTTGTCCGTGGCACCGCAGAACACAGGCACTATCCTGTTCTCCTTGAGCCCTTCCCTGAGTCCGCGCCGTATGTCGTCGGAGGAAAGTGTGCCCTCCTCGAAATATTTCTCGATGAGGTCGTCCGCGCCTTCCGCGGCATTCTCGATGAGCCTTCCCCTGAAATCCTCCACAACGGCGGCATACTTCTCGGGTATCCCGATCGGGGTTTCTTTTCCGCCCTCGTGGCATTCGTATGCCTGGTTCTCGATCAGGTTGATGACGCCGTGGAATTCCTCAGCTTCCCCGAGGGCCATCACGACCGGAACGAAATGGGAATCGAATTCGCTTTCCAGCGAATCGATGACATGTCTATAGCTTGCGCGCTCCTTGTCCATCTTGTTGATGAAAACGGCACGCGGTTTGTTTCTTTCGTCAAGTCTTCTCCAGAGCTTTATCGTCTCGATCTGGGCGCCTTCGCGTCCGTCCACGATCATGAGCGCCGATTCGCATGCCCTGAATGCACATATTGCTTCTCCTATGAAGTCTGCTGTTCCCGGGGTGTCGAGTATGTTTAGCGTCCTTCCATCCCAAGTCATGCTCGAGAGGGTTGTGTGTACTGAAATCTTTCTCTGAATCTCTTCTTCTGTGTAATCGCTCGTGGTCTTGCCACTGTCCACTGTCTCGGCACGGGAAAGAACTCCCGAATAGAAAAGCATCTGTTCTATCAGGTTGGTCTTTCCCGTACCGTTATGGCCGATGACTGCAACATTCCTGATATCCTTTGTTTCTACGCTCATGAATTTTCCTCCTTTTGAAAAATCGAAGCTTTATATCAGATTAAAGGTTCATCAACCATATGTCAAATTTTTTTAAAACGCGCACGCGCATAAGAAAACCCGCTCCTGGGAGCGGGTTGCATCATCTGATGACCTCGTCGACGATGTCGCTTACCTTGTTCTTGAGCAAAAACCTCATGAGCTCCTGGCTGTCGTTGTTCTCGCCCTGCGACTTTATGTCGCTGTATTCGCTGAACAGCGTCCATGCCGGAGTTTCAAGAACCGAGGCGATTTTCTCTATCGTCTGGAAGGACGGAGCCTTCCTCGCCGTCTCGATCTCCGTGATGAACGAGGTTGAAACGCCGATCAGACCGGCAAGCCTTGCCTGTGTCAGGCCTTTCTTCTTCCTCTTGTGCTTCAGGTTGTTCGCAAAGATCTCCTGCAGATTGCTAACTTTTTCCATGTTGACATTCTCCTAGCTGCTGCGTTAACAAGTTTAAAACCAAATACCTCAGGCTTTCTGCGCATAATGCGAGAATTCCATCGAGAATGTTCCTCTTCCCTGGGTCGCCGACCTCAGGACGGTGGTGTAGCCGAACATTTTCGCAAGCGGAACCTGCGCATTGACAGTATCCCCTCCGATCTTGGATTCCATGGATTCAACGATCCCCATCCTCTGGGTGATCGAGCCGATGACCTCGCCGATGTATTCCGACGGGCTCGAGACCTGGACCTTCATCACAGGCTCCATAAGCACCGGGCCTGCCTGCGTGCACGCCTTGTCGAAGGCCATTGAAGCGCAGGATGTGAATGCGAACGGTGTTGCCGTGAGCTCGTCGTATTCGAACGAAACGATGTCCGCCTCTATGCCGGTGCATTCGTAGCCGAATTTTATGCCGCTTTGGAACGCGCCCTCGATGCCGAGCCTCATCGCCTGGATTATCTCCTCCGGCACGTCCCTCGTCTTGGCGCTTATCCTGCAGACGTTGTCCGAGCCGGTTGCAAGCGGCCTTACCTTCACCGTGACAAAAGCCGTGTTCTCCTTGTTCGCGATCACCTTGTCGAACCTCTCTGCGGCAGTGACCTCCGAAAGGATTGATTCGCGGTATGTAACCTGCGGGTTTCCGACCCGCGCGTCGATCTTCATTTCCTTGGTGATCCTGGTCACAAGCACGTCCAGGTGCAGCTCGCCCATTCCCGAGATCACCAGCTGTCCTGTCTCCGGATCGTCCTTGTATGTGAACGTCGGATCCTCCATCGCAAGCATCTCCAGGGCCTTCTTGAGCTTGTCCTGGGCATCCGTGGTCTTTGGCTCTATGGCGATCGTTATGACCGGCTTCGGAAACTGCATCTTCTCAAGAAGATACGGTGTGCTTTCCGTAGCGATCGTGTCCCCGGTCTGTGCCTGCTTGAATCCGATGATGACTCCGATGTCTCCCGCCTTGATCTCGGAGAGCTCCTCGCTGCGGTCCGCATGCATCCTGAGAAGGCGGTTGATCCTCTCCTTCCTCTCCTTTGTGGCGTTGTAGACGGCGACACCCTTCTTGAGCACTCCGGAATAGACACGCACGAAACACATAGGTCCTGCCTGCGGGTCTACCTGGATCTTGAATATCAGGGCCTCCAGGTTCGCGTTCTGGCTGTGGGTCACCTGCACTGTCTTTCCGTTCTTCGCGTTCACCGCGCCGATGGCCGGCATCTCCACAGGGGAGGGAAGGTAGTCGACGATTCCGTCGAGCAATGTCTGGACCCCGATGTTTTTCAATGACGAGCCGACAAATACCGGCATGAGCGCACGGTCCATGGTGGCCTTCCTGATTGTCTTCTTTATCAGGGACTCGGGTATTTCGGCTCCCTCGAAGTAAAGCTCCATGATCTCGTCGGAGAACGACGATACCTGGTCTATGAGTTTTTCACGCCACTGTCCGGCCTGCCCGGATACTTCTGCAGGGATGTCCGATTCGATTATCTCGCTGCCCTGCTCGCCAGTGAAGGTCAGGTAGCGCATCTTCAAAAGATCCACAACCCCGGAAAAACCGCTCTCGCTTCCCACCGGGATGAAAAGCGGGCATGGGTTGGCTCCAAGCTTTTTGACCATCTGGTCCAGAACCGAATAGAAATCCGCACCGAGCCTGTCCATCTTGTTGACGAACGCGATCCTGGGGACGGCATAGGTGTCCGCCTGACGCCATACGGTCTCGGTCTGCGGTTCCACACCTCCTACCGCGCAAAAGACAGCGACGGCACCGTCGAGAACCCTCAACGACCTTTCGACCTCGGCCGTGAAATCGACGTGGCCCGGAGTGTCGATGATGTTGATCTGATGGTTTTTCCAGTAGCAGGTCGTCGCCGCGCTGGTTATGGTTATCCCGCGGTCCTGCTCCTGCTGCATCCAGTCCATGGTGGCCTCTCCGTTGTCGACCTCGCCGATACGGTGGTTCTCCCCCGTGTAGAAAAGGATCCTTTCCGTCGTTGTGGTCTTTCCGGCGTCTATGTGGGCCATGATCCCTATGTTTCTTATCTGGTTCTCGTCCATGGCAGAAAGTTTATCAATATTCGGGTTTTTTGTGAACCACCGGGAAAGGGCAGGAGCGTGTCACCGCGGTCAGTCCGATCTTGCGGATCCCATGGCCCTCATGGCGTTGAGCACCGCGATGATGCATACTCCCGTGTCGGCGAAAACCGCCATCCACATGTTTGCCATGCCGGCGACAGAGAGAGCCATGACAACAAGCTTTATCCCTATCGAGAGAACAATGTTCTCCTTGACGATCCTCTGCGTCTTCCGTGAAATCCGGACGGCTTTAGCTATCCTGTCCAGACCGTCGTTCATCACCACCATGTCCGCGGCTTCGATGGCTGCATCGCTTCCCACCCCGCCCATCGCGATCCCGATGTCCGCCCTTGCCAGTGCCGGAGCGTCGTTCATGCCGTCACCCGCATAGCAGACGGGACCGCCTTGCTCAATGAGCCTGTCGAGCTGGACGAGCTTCTCCGCCGGCATCAGTTCCGCATGCACCTCATCTATCCCAAGCCTGCGTGCAACATGCCCGGCGACCCTTTCATTGTCGCCGCTGAGCATGACTGTCCTTTCAACACCCATTTCCTTCAGGCTGGCGATTGCGGAGGCACTTTCTTCCTTTATTTCGTCGCTTATCACGATGTAACCCATGCAGCGGCCGTTTTTTTCCACATGGCAGACGGTGCCAAAATCCCCGTCGTCGATCTTCTCGGTGCAACCGGTCCGTCCGATCCTGTACCTGTCCCCTCCGATCGTACCTTCAATGCCGACACCGGGTATCTCCCTGACATCCGAGGCCTCCATTAGTTCTCCTTTTCTTGGGAACTCCATTATGGATTTTGCGACCGGGTGGCTGCTTTTGCTCTCGAGGCTTGCTGCGATAAGGACCAGTTTTTCGTCGTCCCCGTCCGCCGCCTTGACCCTGACCACATTGAAATTTCCCTTCGTGAGGGTACCGGTCTTGTCGAAGGCAACCGTCCTGACGTGCGAAAGCCTTTCGATACCGCCCGCATCCTTGACGAGTATCTGGTTTCTTGCAAAGCTACCGACGGATGCGAAATAGGTGAGGGGGATGGATAGCACGAGCGCGCACGGGCAGGAGATCACCAGCAGACTGAGTGCCCTGTATATTCCTACTTCCACGCCATATGGTGTCAGAAGAGGAACGGCTGATGCGATCAGGAGGGCGAGGATGCAGACGAAAGGCGTGTAGATCCGGCTGAACCTTGTTATGAACCTCTCGCTGCTGGCCTTCTTCACGTCCGCCGAGTCCATCAGGTTCCTGATCTTCGTGGCCGTGCTGTCTGCATATGTTTTCTCGACCCTTGCCGTCAGCACTCCCTCTCCGTTCATGCTTCCGCTCATTATCCTGCAGCCGGAGGATGCCTTCACAGGCACGCTTTCCCCTGTAAGGGCCCTCTGGTCGAGGTAGGAGCATCCTTCCGTGACCACGCAGTCGAGGGCGATCCTCTCCCCGCCACGTATCAGCATCGTGTCCCCGACGAGTGCCTCCTCCGGTCTTGCTTCGATCCATTTCCCGTTGCGCAGGAGGGTCACGGTCTCCTCGGTCATGTCCATCAGCTTTCCTATCCTGCTCCTGCTCCTTCCGACGGCCTTCCTCTGGAAATACTCTCCGATCTGATAGAAGATCATGACGCCTGCCGCCTCGCTGTAGCTGGATATGAGAAGCGCCCCGACGGTTGCGATGCCCATCAGGAAGTTCTCGTCGAAAACCTTTCCCCTGAGGATGTTCCTCACAGCCTTGTAGAGCACGTCCGCACCTGAAACCAGGTATGCGGCCACCGCGGGGTAAGGACTTTTCAGAAGTCCCGCGGCGACCAGGAGCAGCAATGCCGCGGCCAACCTGAAGATTGTCGGATCGGCTTTCCTACTATCCCCATCCAGCCCGGATGAAAAGACGATGTCCTCCTCGCAGTCCCTTGCTATTTTCCTGATCTGTCCGGGAGAAAGGGTTGATACCACCGTCAGCCGTCCGCGCTGGAAATCGAACCGCGCGCTCTCGACACCTGTCGAAGCCTGGAGCGCCTTTTCAACCTTCTGCGCGCATCCGGCACAGTCGACGGAGACCTTGAACACGTGCTTTTCGGCCTTCTGAGGAAAGACCACGTCCCCGTCCGCCTTTCTCGCCACGTCCTTTATCTCCTCCCTGTCCATGTATCCGGTGACGGTGAGCAGGTTCCTGCTGAAGAAGAACCTCGCATCCTCCACGAGGGGATGGTCCTTGAGCGCGCGCTCGATTTTGTCCGCGCAATTGGCGCAGTCGACCTTGGCTTCAAGCTTTACCGTCTCCGGGGCGAGAACAGCACCTGCGGCAATCAGCCTGTCTGTCACCTCGGCCCTTTCCATGCCGCTTTCGACGGTCAGAAGTCCTTTTTCAATCCTGTACGGGAACCCCGGGTCGAAGCTTTTTCCGACATCCCTTGCAAGCTTGTATGTAAAGCGTTTCATTGTTTTTATCCTTGAACATATGAATATCTGTTCATACGTTAATACAGAAAGCACTTCCTGTCAACATCCATGTTGTCTATATGACGCGCTGATGTGAATAGATACCGCTCCTTCCGCTTGCAAGGAATGAGACGACTGTCATGACGAATAGCAGGCGTGGTTCTCCGTAGCCGAAAAGCTCCATGCCCAAAAAGAATGTCACGAGCGGGAGCTTCATGCCTCCGGAGAGGAATCCGACGGCGCCGAGCACGGCAAGAGGTGCGACTGGAAGCATGAAGGCCCCGGCAACAGCTGCGGAAAGCGTCGCGCCGAGTACAAGAAGCGGAACGACCTCTCCGCCCTGGAACCCCGCCGACAGCGAAAGCAGCACGAGAACCGTCTTGATCAGGAAATCGTATATGGTGCTTTGTCCGGCTACCGCCTTGGATATCAGGTCGGATGAGAGTCCGTTGTAGCTGAAGCTTCCGGAAACGAAATAAACCGCCATGGAGAACAGCGTAAGCAGGAGCGCCGGTATCATCACCTTGAGGTATTTGTTGAAGGAATAGAGTGTGTTCATCCTTTCCTTGAAAAATTCAAGGGCCTGGCAGGTCAGGTTGCTTGCAAAACCCGTCAGCACCGCGATGAACAGCACCGCGACGAAATTCGTCGTGTTCAATGGAAGAGGGGAGAAGGCTGGAATCCCTATGACATGTATGTGCAGGGCCTGCGACACCATGTTGGATGTGAATGAGCTGATCAGGCATGGCATGTAGGCGTCCATCCTGCTGAGCCTGGGACTGGCGAGATGCGCTCCGAAGAGCGTTCCCGCAACAGGGGCTGAGAACAGGGATGAGAATGCCGCGGCCGAACCGCTCATCAGATAGTAGTCGAGGCGGCTTGACCCGCGGATCTTCCTTTCAAGCCTGCTGAGCGAGCTGGCGCAGGTGAATCCGATCTGGACCCCGGCTCCCTCTTTCCCGACGGATGCCCCGAGAAGATGGCTGAGTCCGGCAGTGAAGAAGGATATGATCCCCATGCCCGGGGTTATCAGCCTGTCTGCCTCGCTTATGTCCTCGTTGTCCTCGGCCTGATGGATCTCCCTGATTGCTGTGCTTGTTATCTTCTTGCTTGATGCGCCGAAGCGCGTGTATGTGAAGAGTATCGCCGCCGCCCCGAGCGGGAGCAGCAGGATGAGCATCCTGTGCCCGGTGTTGAACACGGTCGTATAATGGACCATGTTCGCAAAAAGCGTGATGAACGGCGCCGTCACGAGACCTGTCAGGAATCCTCTGACTGCGTTCTCGACATGCGGATACAAATTAATGTTGTATGTCCCTGTTTCCTTCTCAGGTGATCTCAGCGAGCCTTGCGACGATCTCATTGTATTTTTCCGTCTCTGACTCTAATGGATTTGCTTTGGCCTTGTAAAGGGCTTCGGCGTACCTCAGGAGCATGACGGCCTCCTGCCGGTCGCTCATCCGGGAAAGGGGGACCGTGGAATAGAACGGAACTCCGTCTGCACCTTCGGCGCCCTCGTAGTATTTCATCTTCTCGCTTGGAACCGTCTCCTTGTCGTAGGACTTCTTCATCTTGTCGAATTCCTTCGTCCTCTTCTTTGCGTCCCAGTTCCTGTCGTACAGCTGGTCCGAAAGCTCCTGGAACAGTGTAAGGAACAGGCCCCTTCCCTGGATCCTGGTGTCCAGGCTCCTCCTCATGTAGCTGATTGCGGCGTTTGTGTCGCCGAAGCTTATTGGCCATCCGGGAAGCTGGTTGTAAAGGATTCCGAGAACATACCATGCGTCGGTGTAGTCATAGCCGAAGGTGTCGACGACCATCTTGACGTCCTCCAGCATCGCAGGGGCTTTGGAAAGCGAGTTGAGCGGTCCCTTCGTCTGTCCCCAGCGTCCCACCGCCGAGCTCTTCCAGTGGTATGCGTCCGCATTGGGCTCCAGCCTGATCGATTCGATAGCTAGTGCCTCTGCCTCTTCGTATTTTTCGAACCGGCCCTGCTTGTCGTCCTCGTCAAGGTTGTCTCCCTGTGTCAGGACATTCCTGCTCTGGCGCCATAATATCTGGCTCTTCTCGCTGTCGTCCGATGCGCTTTCAAACGCCTGGGCAAGGTACGATTCGTCCTGCTCATAATCCTCGAGCGTGTAGAAGAGATAGTCGCTGTATGCGGGGTTGAACACGGCTGTGAGCATGACGGCCGGCAACAGCAGCAAAGCAAGCAGTAAGGCTGTTTTTCTCATTTTTTTCCTCCTATGCCCATCATCTGAGCATCAATCTTATCAATCCGAGTTTGTTTTTGTACGGCGGGCAGCGCAGCGTGATGTCCGGGTGCAGCCCGTGCCTGAGGATGCTCTTCTCGTGTGTGAACGCGTCGAAGCTCCTCCTGCCATGGTATGATCCGAGACCCGATTCCCTGAATCCTCCGAACGGAAGGCCGTGGCCGACGATATGCATGATGCAGTCGTTGACACATCCTCCTCCGAAACGTATCCGCGCATGAACCTTCTCTATGTTTTTCCTGTTCCGGCTGAAGATGTATAGGGCAAGAGGATGTGGACGTTTCTGTATGAAGGATATGACCTCGTCCAGATCCTCGTACTCCATGACGGGAAGCACCGGTCCGAAAATCTCCTCCTGCATCACAGCATCGTCCCTACCTGCCGGAAACAGTATGGTAGGACCGATCTTGTTCCTTTCCTCGTCGCACTGTCCGCCGAAATAGACAGGCGATCCGGAAATGAGTCCCCTGAGCCGTTCGAAGTGCCTGCTGTTTATGATTTTTCCGAATTCCGGATTCGAAATGGGATCCTTGCCATAGAACATGGCTATGTCCTGCTTGAGAAGCTCGAGAAGCTCCTTCGTCCTGCTCCTGTGCACGAAAACGTAGTCCGGAGCGATGCATGTCTGCCCGGCATTCATGAATTTTCCGAATACTAGCCGCCTTGCGGTGACTGCCATGTCAGCGCTCTCGTCGATGATCACCGGGCTCTTTCCTCCCAGCTCGAGGGTCGTCGGGGTGAGGTCCTCCGCGGCCTTCCTCTGCACGATCCGCCCCACGCTCGGGCTTCCGGTGAAGAATATGTAGTCCCATTCCAGCTCCAGAAGGGCCTCGTTCTCCTCTCTTCCTCCCTCGACAAGTGCGACATGGTTCACGTCGAAGGCCGACGAGACGATCCTCTTCAGCACGCCGCTTGTATGCTCACTGTATCTGGAAGGCTTGACGACTGCGGTGCATCCGGCTGCGATAGCTCCTATCAGGGGCACGAGCGTGAGCTGGACTGGATAGTTCCACGGACTCATTATCAGCGCATTGCCGTACGGCTCCCTGATTATGTAGGAAGAGGAGGGGAAATGCAGCATTGCCGTCCCGACCCTTTTCCTTCTGGACCACCTTCCGACATTCCTTAACGTGTACCTGAGCTCCGAAAGCACGATTCCGATCTCGGTGGCATAACCTTCGGTCGGGCTTTTCCCCAGATCCTCCGTCAGCGCCTCCAGCAATTCTTCCTCGTTATCCTTTACAGCCTTGTACAGGCTTTTCAACGCATTCCTCCTGAATCCGATGTCGAGCGTGCGCCCGGAAAGGAAGAAACTCTTCTGTTTTTCCAATATGGATGAATAATCTGACATGCATTTATTTTTACAAAAATGAAAAGAAGTGTCAATAAAAGCAAATGCATCGAAGATTTTCACACAATATACATATAAATGTCTAAAATTAAACATGTATATAAAAAATTTTCCAACAAATGTTTGTTTTTGGATTTGAAATCATATATTTTTTAAATGAGCTATCGCTACAGCAAGAAGGTTTCGTTATGAAGGGAAAAAAAATCTTGTCCTTTTTCAGGTTTGTCATTCTTCTTTTGATTCTTGCCGGTCTGTATTACGGCATGAAATATTATTTCGGGTCCAGGCCGGCCGTAACATATACGGCACCACCGCCGTCCGTGGTCGTTGAGAAACCCTCCAGAATGGATATTTCATCCTCGGTGGAGCTTTCCGGATACGTCGAGGCGGACAGCATGGTTCCGGTTGTTCCGTTCGTGCAGGGAACGATTCTGGAATACAATGTCGGGACGGGCGATCATGTTGAAAAGGACCAGGTCATCGCGCTTGTGGATCCCGAATCCTACGAGCTTCAGCTTGCCCAGGCCGAGGCACAGTACCTGGCCCTCGAGAGCACGTTCTCAAGGATGGAGAGGCTGAAGGCCTCCGGTGCCGTGACGACGCAGGACTACGAGACCGTCAAGGCGCAGAGGGATGCGGCAAAGGCACAGCTGGACCTTGCGGGGCTGCAGCTTTCATATTCGAGTGTCAAGGCTCCGGTCTCCGGCACGGTCCTCGAAAGCATGGGGACCGTCGGTGCTGTGGCGTCAAGCACCCAGCCCATTGCGGTGATCGCGGACCTGGACAACCTGGTTGTCAATGTGAACGTTCCGGAAAAATACTATTCGGTGATCAGGGAGAACGAGGACTCCTTGTCGTTCATCGTGACCGACCCGTCGGGAGGAGGGTCGTCCTCCGCGTCCCTGGTGTCGGTCAGCCCGTACATAGACCCGGCGAGCAAAACGTTCAAGCTGAAGATCCGGCTCGACGGATCCGACATGGCCTTTGCCGTCGGGATGTATGTCAAGGTCTCCGTCATATATGAGACGAAGGAGGATGTCCTTGCCATGAGCTCAGGAATCAGGAAGCTGGATGGAAGCGTGTACATCTACGACGACGCAACCGGAAAGGTCTCGAACGTCGTGCTCGGGGACTACGGCGGTGATGCAGGCCATTTCGTGGTTCCTGAGGAATATGGGGATACCCTGTTTGTCGTCGACGGCCAGAACGCCGTGTTCGACGGTCAGACGGTTTCTGTTGTGGAGGCGGTCAAGTGAAGATAAGCCGTTACAGCGTCCAGCACCCCGTCGTGCTGATGATGATACTCATCGCGCTTGCTGTTTTCGGTCTGGTCAGCCTGTATGATGTGAACATCGAGTTCATGGCGGACATCAACACACCCCAGGTGTATGTGTTCGCCGTATATCCGGGGGCAAGCGGCGAGGATATAGAAGAGACGGTCATCGATGTCATGGAGAATGATTTCGTGACACTGCAGAACTACAAGAGCATGTCCAGCCAAGCGACCAACAGTGTCGGTGTTATAACCATCAGCTTCTCGGACGGTGTCGACGCATACGAGATGCTTACCGAGGTCAGGAACAGGATAAACGACCTTGTCCCAAGCCTTCCCTCCGGACTCAGCGGCACGCCCACTGCCATGGTGGGAGGAGGGGACATGCTTCCTATCGTCACCATCAGCGTATCGGGCGGGTCGGACATGGCAAGGCTGAGCGAATATGTCACCGACGAACTTATCCCGCAGTTCACAAGGCTCGAGGGAGTCTCGAACGTCGATGTATTCGGCTCGATCGAGCCGGAGGTGATGGTCAGGCTGTGGCTCGACCAGCTCGACAGCCGTTCCATAAGCGTGCTCGACGTCTACCAGGTGCTCAGCTACAGCAATCTCTCGATACCGCTCGGCAACGCGTCATATTCCGGAAACGAGATAAGCATGCGCTACGACGGATCCTACGACAGCCTCGACGAGATCAGGAACCTTGCCGTGGGGGCCAGCGAGGACGGAGTGATAACAAGACTGGGGGATGTTGCGGATGTATATGTGACCTATGGTGATCCCGGCTATCATGTTTCCGCCTATGGCGAGGATGTCATTGTAATCGAGGTATGCAAGCGCAGCGGCGGGAACTCCATCAGCATCATCAACGAGATCAAGGACATCCTTGACAGGGAGGAGCAGACAAGCTCCGGAGCGCTCTCCTTCAGCATAATAAGCGACGACAGCCAGGTGATAACATCCTCCTTGTCGACTGTCATCGAGTCCGGCATACTGGGCATCATCATAGCCGTGCTCGTCATATTCATCTTCCTCAACGACGGCAAGGCCACGCTTGTCATCGGGCTTTCGATTCCGCTGAGCGTTTTCTTCACCTTCATCGGAATGAAGGTTGCGGGACTCAGCGTTAACCTCATGAGCATATCGGGCATCGTCGTGTCCCTTGGCGCGATAGTCGATGCATCGATCGTAGTCCTCGACCAGGTGTACAAGTTCTATCAGAAGAAGGACGGGGAGGGAAGGTTCGAGAACACCGTCGTCCAATCCATATACAAGGGGACGGACGTTGTCGACAAGTCGGTCATAGGCTCGAACCTCACCACCATAGTGGTATTCATCCCGCTTGCGATGCTTACGGGGATAGTGGGCATGATACTCTTTCCCGTCACCATCACGTTCATGCTCGCGATCGCAAGCAGCCTTGCCGTGGCGATCATCTTCATCCCGTTCTTCCTGAAGATGTTCCTGAAGGACGGACAGGACAGGAAGATCGCGCGGGAGAACGTGTTCGTGAAAGGCCTGCATAGGCTTGAACGCCTTTACAGGAGGGCCATCGGATTCTCGCTGGATCATGGATTCTTCATTGTGTCGGCCTCGGTCGGCCTGCTCCTGATCTCTCTTTATCTTTTCACACAGGTCGGGTTCGCATTCATCCCCTCGACCGACAACAACGATTTCTACATCAAGGTGAAATTCCCTTACGGATACAGCCTCGAGGATACGAGGAAGGGAATGGAGCGTGTCGAGGAGATCCTCATCGACAACGTGCCGGAGCTCGATACCTATATCTGCTATGCCGGAAAGAGCGGAGACATCCTCGAGAAGGGCGAGACCATGAACGCCGGAAACATACATGCTGTCCTTGTCCCCGTCAGGGAAAGGGAGCGTGACATACATGAGATAATCAGGGACTTGCAATACAAGGTGTCCGCCGCACTTCCGGGAGCGGACGTCTCCGTCAAGAACGGGGGCTTCGACAACCTTGTCGGATTTGTCAGCGGCGGCGGAGGCTACGGGCTTACCCTGGTCGGATCCGATACCATGGAGCTTTATGAGAACGCCCTCAGGATCGAGGAATTCCTGAAAAGCGATCCGGAGGTGATCTCGACCAGCATAAACAGCAGCTACGATTCCACCGTGGCGGTCCTTGACGCAAGTTACGATTATCTTTCATCCCTCGGCCTTTCCAGCTACGAGGCCGGCATGACCACGGCAATACTCTTCAACGGCATGGACATGGGGCTCTACACATCATCCGACGGAAGCGCCAGATACGACATGCGTCTCGAAAGCGATATTGCGGACGAGCCCGTCACGGACCAGGTGCTCAACAGCATCAAGCTCACCAGCCAGAACGGAAGCCGCATCAATTTCTCATCGATAGCCGATTTCAGGACGGATACGGAGCTCTCCCAGGTCAACCACATCGACCGGTCCAGGACCATTACGGTGTCGGCGCAGCTCGTGTCTGAAAGCACTTTCGGAGTTTCAAGAAGGGTCGCCGAATATCTGAAGGAGAATCCGCTTCCCTCCGGCATCACAACAAGGACCGGAGGAATAGGGGAGCTCATAGGTGACTCCATCGTCCCGATGATGCAGGCAGGGCTCATTGGCGTGTTCCTGGTCTACATGGTCATGGTGATCGTGTTCGAGAGATTCAAGCATCCGATCCTGATAATGGTGACCATACCGTTCTGCGTAATCGGCGTCATGCTTTCGCTTGCGGTATTCTCCTCCACGCTGAACATGGTATCCCTGATGGGTGTCATATCGCTTTCGGGCATGCTCGTTAACAACGGCATCATCCTTGTCGACTATATGAACCAGCTCCAGGATTCGGGAAGGAAGAAAAGGCTCGAGGAAGGTGGCATATCATACGATCCGGATTACGATACATTCGGGCTCCTGAGCTATGATGAGGAGCTTGGAATGCTCCGCGAGAACATAAAAGATGGTACGACATCGCGTCTCAGGCCGATACTAATGAGCAACCTCACGACCATTTTGGGCGTGATCCCCATGGCCATCGCCAAGGGCGAGGGAGCGGAGGTGTACGCTCCGCTCGGACAGGTCATCATGGGAGGCCTCACCACAGGAACATTCCTCACCCTCTTCGTGATGCCCGTGTTCTACTATTGGTCTGAGAAGGGAAGGATGAGACGGAAGTACCGTGGCAGAAGGGCTGCGGATGGAAAAGCGGTCGGGGAGGTGGAGGAATGAAGAAGATATTTTCAATCATTGCTGTTTTCCTGATCCTGCCGTCAATCGTTTTCGGCGATCAGGACAGCTCCGGAGCATACTCGTATGAACAGCTTGTCGCAAGCATGAACGTCTCCAACATCGAACTGCTCAAGCAGGACGAGGTGATAAGGCAGGCACTGCTCGACGTGAAGGACGCGAAGGCAAACTGGCAGCCGCAGATAGACTTCGACCTGATGGGGATCTTCCTTGTCAACCCGCCTTCCTTCGATGTCAACTTCGATACCACTGCCGACATAATGGGGAATAAGATGCCTGTATCCATAAATGATACGATCAAGCTCGGCAACACCTACTACATGGCCAACCTGTCCTTGACGCAGCCCCTGGTCACATGGGGCAAGATCGGGAACTCGGTCAAGCTGTACAACAAGGTGCTGGACATCAGGAACATCGAGAAAAGCAGCAAGGCCGACCAGCTTTCCGCGGAGTTGGAGGGGTATCTTGGTGCGCTTTACTACGTGGAGAGGATCCTTTCCGACCTGGACCAGGCGCATGATGCGGCATCCGAGCTGGTAGACATAGCCGAAAGCTCGTACGAACAGGGGGTCATAGTCGAAACGGATTACCAGAAGGCTGTCCTCTCGCTCAGGCAGCTGGAGGTCGAGAAGACCCAGGCCGTGAATCAGAGGGACGAGCTTCTTGACGGGATAGGGACCATATCGGGCATTGGGGATCTTTCCTCCGGGTCGGTTTCCTTTGTCCCGGATGAGGAAAGATACGAGGATATCGTGAGCATGGATCCGGAGGAACTCGAGGAACTGGTCCTCTCCCCGTCCAACAAGAGCCTGATGATGGCAGGAGGGATGATCGAGGTCGCGGAATTGTCGGAAAAGATCGCCCGGGGCAGCATGTACGGACTTCCGGATCTGGCCCTGAAGGTGAGTCTCGGCTACGGCGGATCACATCTGCCGCTGTTTCAGGACGGATGGCAGGACAAGGATGACTGGGGGCTCAATGTGACCGTGGCCTTCTCCACGACGCTGTGGGACGGAGGAAAGGTATTGAACAGCATCAACCGCTCCAAGAGCCAGGCCGAAAGCGCCCGCCTTGACCTTGAGAATGCGAAGGACCAGCTGTCCTCGCAGTTGGGCAAGTGTCTGAGGGATGCGGGATACGCGATGGCCGACATAGGATACATGGAGGCGAACGCAAGGCTATTGGAGTCCCAGTATTCCAAGCTTCAGGATGAGCTGGAGGAGGGATACGGATCAAGGTCTGATCTTCTGCAGAAGAAAATCGAGATCCTCACCAACGATGTTTCGCTTCAGCAGAGGAAGGCCGATCTGATGCAGAATGCGCTGACGATAGAGTATCTTGCCGGCCTGTAATTAGGCATGTGTGTCTTTTCTAATGATAATTCCTTTTTGAAGAAGGAAATATAGCCGGATAAGCGTCACAAGTCCGGCTTTTTTTTCATTTTTGTGGTCTGGTGATATGTTACAAAAACCCGTTTTGGGTAATAATGACCCGTATGAAGACAGATACCAAATGTATACAATGCGGATATGAAAGCGGAAACGGGGAGCCGAGGATCCTCCCCATCTACCAGTCGACGACCTATCAGTACGACTCCTCCGACCAGCTTGCGCGGCTTTTCGATCTTTCCGCTCCCGGACACATCTATTCCAGGATAAGCAATCCTACCCTGGACTGGGTGGAGAAGAAGATCAGCGCCCTATGCGGCGGAGTGGGGGCGATGCTGACTTCGAGCGGTCAGAGCGCGACGTTGGTCTCCATACTCAACATCACGAACTCCGGGGATAATTTCCTGTGCTTCGGCAACCTGTATGGCGGAACCACCAATCTTTTCTCGGTGACGTTCAAGCGCCTTGGCATCGAGGCCAGGTTCATAGACTATTCGATGAGCGACGAGGAGATCGAGAAATTCATCGACGACAGGACAACGCTCATCTTCGGCGAGACGATAGCCAACCCGTCGCTCGAGGTTCTGGACATCGAAAGGTATGCGCGCCTTGCACATAAGCACCACATGCCGCTGATTGTGGACAACACGTTCGCAACTCCGGTCCTTTGCCGTCCTTTTGAATTCGGTGCTGACATTGTCGTCCATTCCACAAGCAAGTACATGGACGGTCATGCCACAAGCATCGGCGGATGCATAATCGACAGCGGAAAATTCGATTGGTCGGACTATCCCATGATGAACGAGCCCGACGAGTCGTACCACGGTGTTGTTTATACAAGGGATTTCGGTGCTGCGGCATACATAACCAAGGCCCGCGTGCAGCTGATGAGGGACCTTGGGGTCACAGCCCAGCCGATGACGGCGTTTTTGCTCAACCTTGGCTTGGAGACGCTCCACCTCAGGATAAGAAGGCATAGCGGGAACGCACTTGCCGTCGCAAGACACCTGTTGGGCCACAAAAAGGTCGCATGGGTCAATTACCCGGGGCTTGAGAGCGATCCGTGGCACGGACTTGCCGTAAAATATCTTGAGGGAGGGCTTTCCAGCGGGGTCGTGTCCTTCGGAACCATCAACGGGAAGGAAGGGGCCGTCAGGTTCATGGATTCCTTGAAGATGGCCAAGATCGTCTGCCATGTGGCCGATCTGCGCACATGCGTTCTGCATCCGGCCAGCACCACGCACCGCCAGCTTACCGACGACCAGCTTGAAAAGGCCGGGGTGAAGCCCGAGTTCATCCGCTTTTCCGTCGGCATCGAGGATATTGATGACATAATTGCCGACATCGACCAGGCGTTGGAGAATGTCTGATGCCGATAAAGATTCCCTCGGATCTTCCGGCGCGCAGGACGCTTGAGGATGAGAACATCTTCGTCATAACCGCCGAAAGGGCGTATTCCCAGGACATCAGGCCATTGGAGATCGGCATACTCAACCTTATGCCGACAAAGGTTGTAACGGAGACACAGCTCACAAGGCTTCTGGGCAACACGCCCCTCCAGGTGGAGCTCACCCTCGTGCAGGTTTCGAGCCATAAGGCGAAGAACACGTCGCAGGAGCACATGCTTGCCTTCTATAAGACGTTCGACCAGATAAAAGACAGGTATTTCGACGGCTTCATAATCACCGGTGCCCCCGTGGAGCAGATGGAGTTCGAGGAGGTCGAATACTGGGACGAGCTGTGCATGATAATGGAATGGACCAAGAGCCATGTGCATTCGACCTTCCATATCTGCTGGGGTGCCCAGGCTGCACTATACTACCATTTCGGGATAAGGAAGCATCCTCTGGAAAAAAAGCTCTTCGGGGTTTTCAAGCACAGGGTGAACTATTCCCATCCGATCCTGCTCAGGGGATTCGACGATGAATTCTGGGTCCCGCATTCGCGCCACACGACCATCCTGATGGAGGATGTGCTGAAGGAGAGCCGTCTCAAGCTGTTCGCCACATCCGAGGAGGCCGGTGTCTATGCAATGGCCACCGACAAGGGAAAGCAGATATTCATCACTGGGCACAGCGAGTACGACAGGGAGACCCTGAAGCTCGAATACCTCAGGGATCTCAGTCAGGGAAGGGATATAGATGTTCCGAAGAATTATTTCCCGGATGATGATCCCGAGGCAATTCCGATGATGAAATGGAGGAGTCATGCAAACCTGCTTTATTCCAACTGGCTCAACTATTTTGTCTATCAGACGACCCCGTACGACATATCCAGCATCAAGGACAACAAGGCGACTCCTCTCGAGAGGGTATGGGAGAAAACCATCAGCCTGAGCTGATGCACGGCCCGTCGCGGTTCTCCCGGACGGGCTTTTCCAGGCATGCTCAAAAAACGTTTTTGTCAAACCCGTTTTGGTGATTGACATTGTTTTGATTTGAAATAAAATCATGGTGCTATGGATACGAATATGACGAAGGGATCCCCGTACAGGCTGATGATAGCCTTTTCGGTCCCTTTAATCTTTGGCAATATCTTCCAGCAGTTCTACAGCATGGTTGACACCATCGTCGTGGGGAGGTTCGTCGGGGTTGGTGCGCTTGCCGCGGTGGGAGTCACCAGCGGTTTCAACTTCATGGTGATCGGTTTCGCCCAGGGGCTGACCATGGGCTTTTCGGTCATCGTCAGCCAGAAATACGGGGCGAAGGATTATGCCAACATGAAGAAGGCGTATGCTATGGGGATATGCTGTTCGCTGCTGTGCTCGCTTGTCGTGTCATTTCTTTTCACAATATTCTCCAAGCCGCTGCTCCTGCTGGTGAGGACGCCGCAGGACATAATCGACGATGCGAATATCTACATATCAGTGATCTACGTCGGGCTTACAGCCGTGATATATTACAACCTCTTCTCGTCCATCCTCCGTGCGGTCGGCGATTCGAAGAGCCCGCTCATCTTCCTTCTTCTTGCAAGCGTCCTGAACATAGTGCTCGATCTGGTGCTTGTCATCGTGGTTCCTCTCGGATGCGCGGGCGTCGCGATCGCCACGGTCGTTTCACAGCTTGTGAGTGCCGTATGCTGTTATTTGTACATGACGGTAAAATATCCCATGTTCAGGCTCTCCAGGGAGGATTTCAGGCTCGATACCTTTCTGTGCAGGAGACTTCTCAAGATAGGGCTTCCCGGGGCGTTGCAGTTCAGCGTCTGTGCGATCGGGGTTGTCATAGTCCAGGCCGCGATAAACAATTTCGGCTCCGATACCGTGGCTTCCTACAGCGTAGGCACGAAGATTGAGAATGTCATCACGGTGGTCTATCCCGTCCTCGGAATGGCGATATCGACGTATGCCGGACAGAACCTTGGGGCCGGCGACTGCAGGAGGATAACGGAAGGCTTCCGCGCCTCGGTGGTCCTGATGGTTGCCGCCACGGTGTTCACGATGCTTCTGGCGCATCTTGTCGCAGAGCCGCTGGCGTATCTTTTCGTCGACAGGAACACCACGGATCCGAAAATCATCGAGGACTGCGTGTTCTATGTGGAGACAATATCATATTTCTTCCTTTTTCTCGGTTCCATCTTCATTTTCAGGACCGGATGCCAGGGGCTCGGATCAGGTACCGTACCAATGATAAGCAGCATAAGCGAGCTCGTGATCAGGGCTTTGACCGCATTCACCCTCCCTTCGATGTTCGGCTATCTGGGTGTCGTGCTTTCCAGTCCTTTCGCGTGGGTTGCGGCTGGTGTCATATGTCCCGTCTGCTATAAATTTTTGATGAATAGTATCAGAAAGCAGTTGACAAATTGATATGATATTTGATATTTTCTTCTCGTTGCACACGGGCCGCTAGCTCAGCAGGTAGAGCAACGCCCTTTTAAGGCGTGGGTCATTGGTTCGAATCCAATGCGGCTCACGTACATACTGTCTCCTTCGTCTAGTGGTTAGGACAACGGGTTTTCATCCCGTCAACGCGAGTTCGATCCTCGCAGGAGATGAACAGGCCATCGACGGATGGCTTTTTTTCATATGGGGGTATTTCAAATACCCCATACATGGGGAATGAGGTTCTCCCCCGGCATGCCGGAACCGCCCTCGGGCTGATGACTTCTGCTTTTTTGCAGGGTCATTTTTTTTGCCCTGGAGGAGGACCGATGCTTTTTTCTCTTGCTCTTGTTTTGATATCCGGACTTGTTTCCGGGTTCTGTTTCCAGAGGATCCACCTGCCTTCTTTGGTCGGCATGATCGTCACGGGAATCATCCTAGGCCCGCATGTGCTAGACCTGCTTGATGAAACGATTCTGCTGGTATCCCCCGATCTCAGACGGATTGCCCTGATAATAATCCTTACGAGAGCCGGATTGAGCCTGGATGTCCGGGATTTGAAGAAAATCGGACGTCCCGCATTCCTCATGAGCTTTCTTCCCGCTTCCTTCGAAATGTCCGCCATAATCCTTTTCGCCCCTTCCTTCATAGGTCTGGACCGATTGGATTCCGCACTTCTTGCCTCCGTCCTTGCTGCGGTCTCTCCCGCTGTCGTCGTACCGAGGATGATCGGACTGATGGAAAGAGGGTGGGGTGTCGATAAGAACATACCCCAGCTTGTCATGGCGGGAGCCGGCGTTGACGATGTTTATGTGATAGTTCTCTTCTCGTCATTCCTCAGCCTCTCGTCAGATGGAATTTTCTCATTTGCCTCCCTTTTTAGAATACCCTCATCAATATTGCTTGGCATAGCCGGTGGTGTTTTCTGCGGGTATTATCTTTCCAGGCTTTTTTCCTGTTTCCATATGAGGGACAGCATCAAGGTGATAATTATTTTGAGCATATCCTTCTTTCTGGTCTCCCTGGAGGATGCGGTTTCCGGCCTTGTCGGCTTTTCCGGACTCATCGCGGTCATGGTGATGGGCATCACCCTTGCAAAATTTCTTCCCATTGCCGCAAGACGTCTCGGTATGAAGTATTCGAAGCTGTGGATCTGCTCCGAGCTTCTTTTGTTCGTGCTGGTCGGGTCCTGTGTTGATCCAAAGTACATGCTCCTTTCCGGTCCGTCCGCGCTTGGACTCATCTTCATATCCCTGCTGTTCAGGATGGGAGGCGTCTGGATTTCCGTTTCAAAATCCGGGCTTGATCCCAGGGAAAAGCTTTTTTGTTCTTTTGCCTACATCCCAAAGGCGACTGTCCAGGCGGCAATGGGATCCGTTCCCTTGTCAATGGGGCTTTCTTGCGGGGATACCGTGCTGACGATGTCGGTTTTGGCAGTACTGGTCACTGCACCTCTTGGGGCCCTGTTGACCGACGCATCATGTCAACGACTCCTTTGTAAAAAAGAATAAATATTTTTTTTGTAACCTGTTTTTCGTATATGCATTGTTTTTTTTATTGATGTTTCATTATTAGGAGGTTTGTATGAAGAAAGTATTGGTTTTTCTTCTCGTGGCGTTTGTTGCCGTGGCCGGAGTCTTTGCCGTCGATATTTCCCTTGGGCTTGGAACGGGATTCGAGCAGGAAATTCTTTTTATGGCGGAAGAATCAGGTGGTTCATATTCTTTCCCTTTCAATAAGATTCCTGTTGTTGCTGTTTCTACTTTTGATTTTTCAAATAATTTTTCTTTGGGGGTGGATCTGGGTATCAATGTGTGTTTTACTAATGACCTGGGATTCACGCAAAATCAGGCGGTTGTCCCATTTTTTATTGGAGTGACAGCATATCATAAGTTTGGACTACCGTCAAATTTCAATCTCTATTTGGGAGGAGGACTCAGATATGTTCTGACATCCTATGATACGGAGAGTAATGTATTGGTCCATGGTCTTTCGATGTTGATGGATGTAAAAGCCACTTACGATGTCCTGGAGAACCTTATTGTTTTCTGTCGGGCGAACTTTGGGCAATCTCTTTGTAAATATATTGACATGGGTGAGGGGTTCGCGGATTTTTCTTCCGGCATGTTTAAATATATTCAATGGTCTGCCACTATTGGAGCCGCTTACAAGTTCTGATAACTTGTCGTTCAAGATAAGCCGCTGCATTCCACGCAGCGGTTTTTTTAATGCTAAAATAAAGCTTTACAAGTTGGAAATGTGTGTTAGACTGAAAAAACCCCACGGTATAAAAACCGTAAATATTCCACAAATCCATGACAGAGATGGCCAGGTGGAAATATTTTCAGTTTGTAAGATTCGGCAATGAAATGAAATAGTCGGATTTTGTTGTTTTTGTGTCAAAAAAAATAAAAAACACGGTTGACACGGGGGCGGGTTTTGGACTAGATTGTTGTAGCGCCGCGGGAAGGCGGTGCGGGTTTTTTACAGAAGGAAGCGAA
>CASFDW010000009.1 GCA_949293595.1 uncultured Spirochaetales bacterium
TGATTTCTGGTGAAAACTTAGGCTTCTTTCCCATTATGATTATTCCCCTTAGATAGTTCATTGATTATTTCAATGTCCTACTTAAGGGGAGCATATCAGACGGCAGCCCCCTTTGCGGTTTTGGATTTGTGCCAAGGAATCCATGTTCCTTGTAATTTCCTTGTAACAAAAAGAAAAGATAAATTCAATACCTTTGCTCCCATATTGACATAAGTAAGCGTTTAATATATTTTATCGACAGATTGACAATAAATGTAAATTTGTAGAAATAAAGAGGTTGCAAATACTATGTACAGGACATTGGTACAGATGTTCGACGAGCGTGTCGCATCTAATCCGCTTTATACGGCCCAGCTTTCGAAGGATGAGAAGGCGAAATTCCATCCCACCACATACATACAGCTGCAGGAGAAGGTCAGGTCCCTTGCGGCATCTCTCCGGAAACTCGGTCTCAGAAGGGGCGAGATCGTCGGACTGATGAGCGACAACAGGGCCGAATGGATGGTGGCCGACCTGGCAATCCTGGCCCTCGGTGCCGCTGACGCCCCGCGTGGAAGGGATGCGATGGATTACGAGATCCGCTACATCCTTTTTGAGACAGAGGCGAGGTTCTGCTTCGCGGAGAACCTTGAGATGGCCGACAGGATAATCGCGCTGAAGCCGGAGCTCCCCAAGCTGGAGACGGTCATCGTCATGGACGGTTCCAAACCGGTTGCCGACAGGGAGGGGCTGGCTGCACGTTGCAGCAGCTCCGGCCTTTCCATCCTCCTGCAGGCCGATCTCGTTTGCAGCGGCGGGGATATCCTTGACAAGGAGGATGGCAGGAAGGACATCGAGCATGAGATCGCCCTAGGAAGCGAGGAGGACATCTGTACGATAATATTCACCAGCGGGACAACCGGGAATCCCAAAGGTGTCATGCTCACGCATGCCAACATGCTTTACCAGCTTGCACAGATACCGTCGATCAAGAAGATACGTCCGCAGCAGAGATGGCTGGCCGTGCTGCCCGTATGGCATTCGTTCGAGCGTCTGATACAGTATGTGATCCTCGACAACCTCGATGTCATCGCATACAGCAAGCCGATAGGCAAGATCATGCTCATCGACATGGCACAGGTCAAGCCTCATTACATCTGTTCGGTTCCCAGAATATGGGAGACCGTGAAGGCCGGCGTCAACCAGAACCTCAGGTCCAAGACGCCAATGCAGAGACGGCTGTTCAATTTCTTCCTGTCCGTTGCGAAAAAGCAGTACAGGGCAAAGGAGCTCGTCGAGGGCAGGGTGCCTGACATAAAAAGGCGGTTCCGGGCACTCGACTGGCTCTGCGGGATAATCCCGTATGTCGTCCTTTCCCCCGTTGCGGCTTTGGGAAGGAAGGTGGCCTTCAAACCTATCACGTCGAAGTTCGGTCCTGATTTCCTTGGGGGGATCTCTGGTGGTGGTTCCATGAGCAAGGACGTGCAGACCTTCTTTTCCGCAATCGGTGTCACGCTTATCGACGGATATGGTCTGACAGAGACCGCACCTCTCGTCGGCGCACAGGATTTCGACCATCCGACACGCGGATTCATGTTCGCAATGAAGGGGACGGAGATAAGATGTCTCAAGGATGATGGTTCCGTGGCGGCTCCGGGAGAGAAGGGTGTGCTGTATGTCCGCGGACCCCAGGTGATGAAGGGGTACTTCAAAAGGAGCGACCTGACTGACAAGGTGATCGACAAGGACGGCTGGTTCAATACCGGCGATCTGGCGGTGATGACTCGCAGCGGGTTGTTCTGCATCGCAGGAAGGGCGAAGGACACGATCGTCCTTTCCGGAGGGGAGAACATAGAGCCGGTACCCATCGAGGCAGCACTCAACGAAAGCGAATACATCGAGACGTCCGTGGTCGTCGGGCAGGACAAGAAGTATCTTGCCGCCCTTATAGTCATTGCGGAGAAGAACGTGGAAAGATATCTCAAGGACATGAAGATCCCGTACGTCAACAGGGAGGACCTCGCAGGGATGGAGGAGGTCAAGGCGCTCATCAACAGGGAGATACAGGATAAGGTGTCGTCGAAGCGTGGATTCAAGGCCTTCGAGCAGATCAACAGGTTCGCACTGCTTGAGAAGAGCTTCAAGGTCGGCGAGGAGCTCAGTGCAAAGCAGGAGCTGAAGAGGCACAGGATAAACGAGATATACAAACGGGAGATCGAGGAACTCTTCAGCTGAACCTCCGTTTTTGTCAAGTACTTCACAAACAGCGGCTTCCGAATTATCATATTCCCAATACAGGAATGACCATGGACGCCGCCGTTAGGGAAGCACATTACAGAAAAATGACAGAGACACCGGTACGCAGGCTTGTGTTGAAGCTCGCAGTCCCGACCATAGTCTCGATGCTCGTATCAAGCATATACAACATGGCCGACACGTTTTTCGTCGCACAGCTCGGAACATCTGCGGCGGGAGCTGTCGGCATCGTCTTTTCAATCATGGCTGTAATCCAGGCCATCGGTTTCACGATAGGCATGGGTGCTGGAAACCTCGCATCGCGCAGGCTGGGGGCGAAGGAGGACGAGGAGGCGAACATATATGCATCGAGCGGATTCTTCCTCGGCATAGCCCTCTCATTGATTCTTTCGGTAACCGGTTCGATATTCATCGACGGATTCATGCGCATTCTTGGTGCGACGGAGACTATCCTCCCTTACGCCAGGGCGTATGCCAGATACATCCTGATCGCCTCGCCTGTCATGTGCCTGTCGTTCATAATGAACAATTACCTGAGGGCGGAGGGGAAGGCATTCTACGGCATGGTGGGGATAACGACTGGAGGAATCCTGAACATCGCCCTGGATCCGATATTCATATTCGTCCTGGGACTTGGCACCGCCGGAGCCGCGATCGCAACCGCATTGAGCCAGTTCATATCATTCTGCATACTTCTTGGAATGTTCTTGGGCGGAAAAAGCAACCTGAGGCTTTCAATCCGGTACGTCACGAAAAAGATAAGGATATACAGGGAGATATGCTTCATAGGACTGCCGACCCTCGCCCGCCAGGGGCTTGCGTCTATAGCAACCATCGCGCTCAATGTGATGAGCGCCGGATACGGGGATGCGGCAGTGGCGGCCATGAGCATCACCGGACGGATAACCTTCTTCCTCTTTTCCTTCATGCTCGGTCTCGGACAGGGCTATCAGCCCGTGGCCGCCTTCAACTACGGGGCGAAGAAGTTCGACAGGGTGCATGATGCCACGAGGTTCACCAGCAACGCAGGAACTCTGGCAATGTTCACTGTCTCCGCGATATGCTTCATCTTCGCGCGGCCGATAATAATGGCCTTCCGCCGCGACGATCTGGAGGTGATAGCGATCGGTGTCGTCGCACTGAGGGCACAGTGCGTCGCCCTGTGCCTCACCGGTATATCCACGACCGCGAACATGGCGCTGCAGTGTACGGGGCAGGCGGCCATGGCCACCTTCCTGGCACTGTGCAGGCAGGGGGTTTTCTTCATCCCGCTCGTGCTCGGGCTCCCGAGGTTCCTGGGGATAACCGGTGTGGAGCTCGCACAGCCGGTTGCAGACGTGCTGACTTTCGCCGTGGGGCTTGTCATGTACATAGGTTTTTTGAAAAACCTCAAGGGACGCAAGCAGGCCCAGAAAGCGGAGCAGGTGAGCCTTTGAGTATTTAAACAAAATCCCTTTGGTGCTATAGTCTTTCTAACATTATTATCAAGGGGTCGATATGAAAGACAATTCAATCCTGGGACCTTCCGAGAGGCCGAGCCTTGCGAGATGGATCCCCCTGTCTTTCCAGCATGTGTTTGCGATGTTCGGAGCGACGATTCTCGTCCCGCTCCTCACGGGACTTTCCCCGTCGACCGCACTCTTCTCTGCTGGAACCGGAACTCTCATCTACATTCTGATCACCGGTGCCAAGGTGCCGGCCTTCCTGGGGTCCTCGTTCGCGTTCATCCCGGCGCTGACAAGCATCGGAAGCGCGTACGGCATGCCCTATGCCTTGGGCGGAGCCTTCTGCGCCGGTATCTTCTATGCGGTCGTTGCGCTGATAATAAGGTTCGTTGGAACAGGCTGGCTTGACCGTGCCCTGCCTCCGGTCGTGATCGGTTCCGTCATCATCGTCATAGGCCTGAACCTTGCCCCGACCGCAATGGACAGTGCCATGTACAACAACGGCACGTATTCGCTCGTGTATTTCTCGATAGCGCTCGTCACGCTTGCAATAGCAATCATCGCGACAATATTCTTCAAGGGATTCTTCAATACGCTCTCGATATTGATAGGTCTTGTCGGCGGATATCTGTTCACGCTTGTGATGGGATTGTTCTTTCCATCATACCATCTTATCGATTTCTCTATCGTCAGGAACTCGGACTGGTTCGGCGTGCCGACCTTCGCCATTCCGAAGTTCTCATTCGTGCCCATCCTTACGTTCATAATCGTGTCTCTTGCCACCATCTGCGAGCATCTGGGCGACACGCTTGTCACCAGCAAGGTCGTGGGAAAGGATTTCTACAAGGACCCTGGATTGCACCGGACCCTTACAGGAGACGGGCTTGCGACCGCATGGGCCGCACTTTGGGGCGGACCACCCAACACGACGTACGGGGAGAACATAGGCGTCATGGCGATCACCAAGGTCTATTCGGTATGGGTGATAGGAGGGGCCGCAGTCATCGCGATAATCCTTTCCTTCCTCCATAAGTTCGGAGCCATAATCCAGACCATTCCAAGTCCTGTCATGGGTGGCATCTCGATGCTTCTCTACGGGCTGATCGCATCCTCCGGTCTCAGGACGATAGTGGAGAGCGGCGTGGACTACAAGGATAAGAGGAATCTCACGATATCCTCAGTCATACTTGTCATCGGGATCGGCGGCGGGATGCTGCAGTTCCACATCGGAGGGTCTTTCGAGTTCTCCCTCGGCGGTGTCGCCCTTGCGACGGTGGTGGGGATACTTCTGAACCTCATCATCCCGAAGACCGTCGATGACGGAAAGAAGAAGGACTAGGAATCCTTCATCACATCACGGTACAGCTGCTCGTCTTCTTTTGTAAAACAGCATACCGTGATGTCCAGCTTGGATTTCCCAAGTATTCCAAGGGCGGCTTCGGCCGCCTTTCTTTTCGGATATCCGTATACCCCGCAGCTTATCAGGGGGAAGGCTATGCTCCTTATGCCGTTCTCCCCGGCCACTTCAAGGCATCGCCTGTAACAGGATCTGAGCTTCTCCTCCTCACCGTGGCCGCCTCCATGCCATACCGGTCCGACCGTATGTATCACATGACGCGCCTTCAGGTTGTATCCTCCTGTCAGCTTCGCATCCCCGGTCCTGCACCCTCCAAGGGCACGGCATTCCTCCAGAAGCCCGTTTCCGGCCGCACGGTGGATCGCACCGTCGACCCCGCCTCCGCCAAGCAGTGTCTCGTTCGCCGCGTTGACTATCGCATCGACATCGAGCGTGGTTATGTCTGCAGTGATTATTTTTATCATGATACGATGATACCATGTCCGTTTTCCCGATTTGTTATTATTTTTTGAACAAGTCGTTTTTTTTCCCCACGGAACGTATCCGATGGAATAAAATGATATTCGTCAAAACCATATGGAGGGCATATGTTGGAATATGATGCCGTAGTCATCGGTGCCGGTAACGGCGGTCTTTCCGCCGCGCTTACCCTCGCGATGCAGAAAAAGAAGGTGCTGGTGCTTGAGAAGGGGAGCGTCTCCGGAGGATTCGCCACAAGCTTCATCCGCGGAAGATTCGAATTCGAAGCTTCGCTTCATGAGCTTTGCGATTATGGCACCAGGGAGAAGAATGGGAACCTTTACAAGCTTTTCAAACAGTTCGGGGTTGCGGACAAGCTTGATTTCGTCACTGTTCCCGAAGCGTTCAAGGTCATAAGCCTCGAGACTGGTGAACAGTACGCCATGCCGTTCGGCAGGGAGGCCTTCATAAGCAAGATGGAATCCTATGTGCCAGGCAGCCGTCCGTCCATGACCGTCTTCTTCGATCTTGCGGACGAGACGTCGGAGGCCATGGCTTATCTGACCAAGATGAAGGGTCGTCCGGACAGCAAGGTGCTTAGAAGCAAATACCCCAATTTCATGCGGGTCGCCCCATATCCTGTCAAGAAGGTGCTCAACGCAATAAAAATGCCTCAGAAGGCCCAGCGCATTCTGAATGTCTACTGGTCCTACCTCGGAGCTCCGGAGAGCCAGCTCAGCTTCACGCACTATGCGCTGATGGTTAACCTGTATGTGAATCTCGGAGCGCAGATCCCGACGAAGAGAAGCCATGGGATAAGCCTTGCGCTTGCAGAGGAGATAACCAGGAACGGTGGCGAGATCTGGTACGACAGCGAGGTAAGGGAGATACTTGTCAAGGATGGAAAGGTTGCCGGAGTCAGGCTCGCCGACGGCCTGGAGGTGAAGACCTCCCATGTCGTGAGCAACGCCTCGCCGCACACCGTGTATGGAAAGATGGTCAGGTCCGAGGATGTCCCGGCCGAGGAGATCAAGCTGGCCAATGCCCGCAAGCTCGCAGGGCGTGGATTGTCCATGTTCCTGGGACTCAACAGATCCGCAAAAGAGCTGGGGCTGGACAGCTACAGCTATTTCATATACCAGAGTCTGGATTCCGACAAGGAGTTCGAGAACATGAAGAAGCCATACTGCGGATCGCAGGTGACGGTCTGCCTCAACAACGGGCTTCCCGGTTGCAGCCCGGAAGGGACCACAATCCTTTATTTCACGTCGCTTGCATTCTCCGACTGTTATTCCAAGGAGATCGACGGTACTGACTATTTCGATGTGAAGGACAGGCTGGCGGACGTGTTCATCGATGCGTTCGAGAAGGCGACCGGCGTTTCGATAAGGCCGTACATCGAGGAGATAGAGGTCGGAACCCCGCTTACATACGCCCACTATACGGACAGCCCGCAGGGTACCATATATGGATATCTGGCATCGGGACTCGATAATCTTATGCCCCGTCTCATGACCATGTATGATGAGAAGAGACTTCCCGGACTGAGGTTCGCCGGAGGTCATGCCATGAGGGTGTCGGGATACAATTCCTCATACCTTTCCGGCAATCTCGCCGCGAACCTGACACTTTCCGATATGAAGGAGGCTTCCAGATGAAAAATGTCAAGGTGGGCATGATCGGTGTTTTCGACATGCTGAAGTTCAAGAATCTGAAGAGGGACAGGATGAGGATGATCGAGTCTTCCTCCCAGGCCCCGCTTGAAAACGAATACGATATAAATGCTCTTGCCAGGCATTACCATCCTGACGTGCAGAACGTCGTGGTAAAGGAGGTCCTGGAGGAAGCCGAGGGAGTCAGGTCCTTCGTGCTCGTCCCAGACAGGCAGCGCGGCACATCCGGGCTCGCGCCGTTCAAGGCAGGCAGCTATGTCAATCTCCGCGTACGTATCGGCGGATCGGTCGCAAGCCGTGTCTATTCCCTTTCCTCATCCCCGAGGGATGTGCTTGAGGAAAAGTACATGGTGACTGTGAAGAAGAAGGATGGAGGGTTTTTCAGCACTTATCTCTTCGACCAGGTCGGCCCGGGCTCAAGGCTTTCGGCCAGCGAGCCGTTCGGCAGGATGACGTACAACAGGATAAGGGATGCGAAGACGGTCGTCGCCGTCGCTGGCGGTGTTGGGATCACTCCTTTCATTTCTATGGCCAAGGCCATAGATGAGAAGAGCGAGGATTTCTCCTTGATCCTGCTGTATGGCACGAGGACCCGTGGGGACGTCGTCTTCAAGGATGTTCTCGAAAGGCTTGAAAAGGACAATCCAGGAAAGATCCGTGTCGTGCATGTCTACAGCGAGGAGGAGGTCGAGGGGGCGGAGCATGGCTTCATCACTTCGGAGCTGATAAGAAAGTATGCTCCGTCGGACGGCCCGTATTCGCTGTTCGCCTCAGGTCCTGACGTGATGTGCGGTTTTTTGGAGAAACAGCTTCCCGCACTGGGCTTGGAGAGGAAATACGTCAGGATCGAGCGTACGCCGGATTCCATCGCCAGGGATGATGACGGGACGTACACGATCAAGGTCCATAGCCGCGACCGCGTGTTCGAGATAGAGGCCCCCGCCTGCGAGACGGTCCTCGCCTCGCTGGAGAAGTCGGGTTTCGCTGGGCGCAACATGTGCCGCGTCGGAGGCTGCGGGTTCTGCAGGGCCAAGATGATAAGCGGGGATTATGTGGCTACCAAGTATGAGAAGCTGAGGCTTGCGGACAAGGATTTCCATTATTTCCATCCATGCTGCAGCTATCCGCTTTCGGACATGGAGATCATAGTCCCGCCGGAGGTGGTGCTGCCTCAGACGGACCAGGACCTGAAACGGTCGTAGATTATGCCTGCGAGCTCCTCGGGGCTTTCCTTTGTGCCGTTTTCCGCCCATGCGAGATAGACGGCGCAGATGGCCCCGGCGTAGCTCAAAGTCTCGTAGTATCTCCGGCTGCCTTCCTCAGGGTCGAAGTATTCGAGCACGAACTCGGTGATCGACTCCAGAAGCATCTTGCCGGGGATGTTTTCGTATCTGTATCTGGTCACATCCATGTACGGCTTGAAATACCTGAAGAAAAATACGACGTTCTCGTAGCTGATGCTTTTGTCCTTATGCGCCTTTGTCCGGATCAGATTCCTGTAGTTCCTTATAAGTGAATCATGGTAGTCGATTATTATCTGCTCCATCGAAGAGTAGTTGCGGTAGAACGTCATTCTTGAAACCCCCGCCTTCTGGCAGAGCTCGGATATGGAGATGACGCTCAGGCTTTTTGTACTCATAAGCTCCAGCAGGGCCTCTAAAAGAGAGTCTTTTGCAGTCATGTTTTCCTCACCCCTTTCATTCACATGCTTGAGGACAGTATAACAAATATTCCTTCGGCGGTGTGACAATTTGTAACATGTCCGCCTGTCTGCCATGTCCCATTCGTGTCATCCGGCCGGGTTTTCCTGTTTTTCCAACAAAAAAAGGAAAAAACTATGGACTTATCCCGTTTGATGAAGGTTAAATATGGAAAGAAGAGGCGTCGGGATTGCTCCCCGGTGCCGGTAAGACATGTTCCACGCGTTGGAACAAGGAGTATCTGATGTACGAAGCAAAAATGCAATTGACCGATGAACAGCTGTCGATCCTCGCAGGAGGGAAGGGGGATGTGATGGCGAAGATGATGGAGACCGTCGTACGTTTCGGCGATATTTTCGGTGCCCGCCGTCTCATCCCGGTAACCCATCGGCAGGGACACCTCGTCACCTCTTTCGGGATAGGGTTGCTCAAGCCGCTTTTCTCCACAATGGACAAGCTCATCGAGGCCGGCGTCGTGGCCGAAGGCGGTTTCACGGTCGACCCGAGACCGCTTGATTACGGAAATGTCAGGTGTTCATTTCTGGAAAAGCTGGTTTTCAACAAGATCCTGTATTCCCGGCAGGACATGTATGAGAAGCAGCTGGCCAAGGTCGGGCTCAAGGATTCCAACGCATTCTCTTGCGCCTGCTATCTCGACGAGGTCGGAAACATTCCGTCCAAGGGCGATGTGCTTTCCTGGGCGGAATCCAGCGCGGTGGTGTATGCGAACAGCGTGCTTGGCGCACGGTGCAACCGCAACAGCGGCATGCTGGACCTTTTCGGATCGATCCTCGGGCTTGTTCCCGATTTCGGTCTTGTCACCGACGAGGGCCGCATGGCGTCGTGGAAGGTCTATGTGAAAACCACGAAAAAACCCGAGGCGCAGGTGCTCGGCTCCGCAATCGGAATGAAGGTCATGGAGGATGTGCCGTATGTCTACGGTCTGGACGCTTTCCTCGGTACGACGCTCGACGACGGGGTCAAGGCATATCTGAAGGACTTCGGTGCCGCTACCGCATCAAACGGAGCGGTCGGACTCTACCACATAGACGGGCTCACGCCGGAGGCCGTGGAGCAGGGCGAGGGGCTCATCCGCAAGGATGCCAAGGTGTATGTGATAGACGATGCCGAGCTTGAGAGGGTGTACGAGAGCTATCCGGTGATGTGGAAGAAGGGAAAGACCCGGCCTGAGATGGTGTTCATCGGCTGTCCGCATCTTTCCTTCAGCCAGCTGAAGGCATGGACGGGGAACATCGTGTCGGCTCTGCAGGCTGCGGGGAGGTCGAAGGTCGCACTCGACGTCGTGCTCACGAGCGCACCCGATGTCGTGGCCCGGTTTGAAAAGGATCCGGATCATGCCCGCCTTGTGGCCACAGGGGCGAGACTTGCTTCGATATGTCCCCTGATGTATACGAACAATCCGCTTACGAAGAAGCATGCCATAGCCACCAACTCGAACAAGTTGAGGACATATTCGGCAGCCAGATATTATGTCGATTCCGATATTCTTGATATCATCTGCGGCAGGGAGGTGTGATATGAAACAGTTCAAAGGAAGGGTTTTGGCAGGTGGTTCGTTCACAGGAGAGGCTGTCGTGTCCCACCAGGGTGTGAACACGCTTGCCACGTTCCAGGCAAGCGCTCTGAAAAACGCGAGGAAGGTCGTGGCCTCCGATCAGAACAATCCGGACCTCTACGGGAAGGAACTGACAGGCAAGGCCCTGTGCCTGCCGATAACGATAGGCAGCACGACCGGCGGGCTTGTAATACAGACCATATGCTCCATGGGCATAAACCCGGCATGCTTCCTGTTTTCCGAGCATATAGACTCGCTGGCGGCATCCGGAATCGTCCTCGCCCGCGTATGGGAGAACAATCCCGTTATCGCGGTCGACCAGCTTGGCCGGGAATTCCTGGATACGGTCAGGACCGGGGACAGGATAGAGGTCTGCGAGGACGGAACCGTCACGATACTTTGATTCCCCAGGCATCCACCATGGATGCCTTTTTTATCTTTTACAGAATGACATAATTTAAATATATGTCATTATTGACATTAACCTGAATATGTGTAATAAAAGTTGTCATGAAGACTTTTATAAAGACACAGATATGCTCGTTGGTCCTTGTCGTGCTCTATCGCGCCCTCAGGGTCCTTGTGAGGACCGACAGCAGGGTGAGGGAGGATTTCGAATCGTTTCCCGAGGGTTTCACCGTCAGACTGGCTCTCTCCGAGGGGGGACGGTCCATCACGTTTTCCAGAAAGGACGGCAGGCTTGTCCGTACGGCCGGACAGGCTCAGGCGGACGTGGTGATAACCTTCAAGAGCATCGATGCCGCATTCCTTGTCTTCACCGGGTTCATGGGCATAACCAAGGCATATGCGGAACACCGGTTCGTCCTGACCGGGGATATCGGCCGGACGATGACGCTTGTGAGGATGATCGATGTGGCCGAATCGTATCTTTTCCCATACATCATGACAAAACGGATACTGAGAAATGTTCCCAAAAAACAGATGAGCACCCTGCGTGTCTACAGGATGACTTTGCTGGGGGTCTGACGGATGCACATACCTTCCTATTTCGAGTTTGTCAATCCAGCAAAGCTCCTCAGCGGTGAATTCGCGCTTGAAAACATCGTTTCTGAACTCAGGCTCCTTGGAGCCTCACATCCGATGGTACTGTCCGACAGGACGCTTGAGAAGATAGGGTCCGTGGACATCCTCCGTCAGGCGCTTGCGAAGGGCGGGGTAGGCTTTTCGTCGCTTTTCACGGACATTCCTCTCGATTCGTCGATAACCGTCGTCAACAGGATAGCGGACATATACCGCAGCTTTGGATCAGATTCCATAATCGCGCTGGGCGGCGGTTCCGTTCTCGACACGGCCAAGGGACTGCGCATGCTGATAAGCCAGGGTGGGCGCGACATCATGGGGTACGCCGGTTGCGAAACCCTTCCTCGCGGCATCCATGTTCCGTTCATCGCGATTCCCACCACCAGCGGTACGGGCAGCGAGGCTACAGGTGTGGCGGTCATCAAGGACGAGGAGAAGAAGGTCAAGCTGGAGTTCATCTCCCCGTTCCTGCTCCCGGATGTGGCGGTGCTCGATCCCCGGCTGCTTTGCTCGATGCCTGGGCGCATCACGGCACTTACCGGGCTCGATGCCCTGACCCATGCGATCGAGGCTTATTCATGCCTCCAGAAGAATCCTGTCAGCCAGAGCTATGCGACGGCCGCGATCCGCCTGATTGTGGAATATCTTCCCACCGCCATAGAGAATCCGAAGGACAAGAAGGCGCGGCTTGCGATGGCGGATGCCGCGTACATAGCCGGTTCCGCATTCTCGAACAGCATGGTCGGAATCGTCCATGCCATAGGACACAGCCTCGGTGCGGCCTGCTCCGTCCCCCACGGGGAAGCCATGACGATACTGCTTCCTTCGTGCATGCGCTATAATCTGGAATATGCGAGGGCGGATTATTCCGAGCTGCTTTTGCATGTGGCAGGTGACGAGGTTTATGCCGCCACCAAGAAGGAGGCGAGGGCGGAGAGGACCATAGAGGCTGTGACCGGATTCATAGGAAGGATCAAGAAGCTCGCTCCCATATGCACCACGCTCAGGGAAGCCGGTGTCGGGAAAGCCTCCTTCGAACAGGTGGCGCGCCGTGCAGTGAACGACGGGGCGCTGATAGTGAACCCGAGGGATGCGGATGTCTCCGACATATTGAGCATCCTGAGCATGAGCTATTGAGATGTGAATGGGCCCCCGGACAAAAGGGGCCCTGCTTTTCAAAGCTAACTTTTCGCCTGGATTTCAAGCTTTTTTCCCCAAAAACAAATTTTTTAAAAAAAACACTTGCAATAAAGACGTCTTATGTGTAATATTAAGTTAGCTTAAACAAACATATATCTCCCTCTTTTAGTTCCTTGTTCGTTAAGCTGAATTGTGGTACGAGGACTCCTTTGTAAGCCATTGCACACTCGTACCACAATTTTTTTTTACCATCCTTGCTGCTTTTCCCATCAGTCCACGCGGTTTACGGTCCTTCCCTCCAGAAATGCCTCCAGATTCGAGCATGCCGTCCTCATCAACCGGCTTCTCGCTTCGAATGTGGCCCATGCGGTGTGGGGTGTTGCTATGCAGTTGGAAAGGCTGAAAAGCGGGACATCCTTCCTTGGCGGTTCCTCGCTGATGACATCCAGTCCCGCGGCTCGGATCCTGTTGTCCCTGAGGGCTGCGAAGAGCGCATCCTCGTCCACGAGGGCACCCCTTGCTGTGTTTATGAGTATCGCATCCCTTTTCATCAAGGCCAGCGCACGTTTGTCGATCATGTGCCTCGTGTCATCCGAAAGGGGACAGTGCAGGCTTACCACGTCAGACTTTTCCAGCAGTCCGTCCAGCGTCGAGAAGGAAAAGCCAAGTTCATCCGCGGCCGCCTTGCGGGACCGGGAATGGTAGACGACGTCCATGCCGAGGGCGGAGGCTATCATGGCGGTCCTCATTCCTATGTTCCCCATGCCGACGATCCCCATCGTCTTGCCGCACAGCTCCGTGAGCCGTCCTTCGTAAAAGCAGTAGTCCTTGGAGCCATGCCATCCTCCGTCCTTCACGAGGGCCGAATGCATCGCGGTCCTGTCGGTTATCTCGAGGAGGAGTGCGAACACGTGCTGGGCCACGGAGAATGTGCTGTACGAAGGCACGTTTGTAACCGCAACGCCGTGTTTCCTGGCTTCGGCGGTATCAACGTTGTTGTAGCCTGTCGCGGTGATTCCGATGTACCTTAGCTTAGGAAGCCTGTCAAGCTCGGCTTTCCCGATCTCGATCTTGTTTATGAGCACGGCGTCGCTTTCCGCGGCTCTTGAAAAAAGCTCCTCGGGGCTCTCCGTCCTGTCGAAAACCTCGACCTCCCCCAGACGGGAGAGACTGTCCCAGCCCAGGTCGCCGGGATTCAGCGCGTATCCATCCAAAACAGTTATCTTCATACCACAATGATACACCGCAAATCCCGGTTTCCAGGTTTTGAATCAGAGGATATGGTCCAAAAAGCTCTTGGTTCTTCCGCTTTTCGGGTTTGTGAACATCTGCTCGGGGGTGCCGCTCTCGATGATCTCCCCGGCATCCATGAATATGACCTTGTCGGCAGCAGCACGTGCGAATCCCATTTCGTGTGTCACAAGGAGCATGGTCATGCCGCTCTTGGCCAGCTCGAGCATCACGTCGAGGACCTCCTTGATCATCTCTGGATCAAGTGCGCTGGTCGGTTCGTCGAACAGCATCGCCCTCGGCTTCATGGCGAGGGCCCGGGCAATGGCAACACGCTGCTGCTGTCCTCCCGACAGTTGCGAGGGATGGACATCCGCCTTTTCCTCGAGTCCGACCCTCCTGAGGAGTGATAGACCGAGCTCGCGCGCCTTCCTCTTGTCCATCTTCAAAACCTTCACAGGTCCGATTATCACGTTGTCCAGGACAGTGAGGTGCGGAAAGAGGTTGAACGATTGGAATACCATTCCGACCTCCTCGCGGATCTTCCTTATGTCCGTGCCCGGATCTGTGACATCCACCCCGTCGATCAGTATGTGCCCGCTTGTAGCCGTCTCCAGCTTGTTGACAGTTCTCAGAAGCGTGCTTTTACCGCTTCCGGAGGGGCCGATGATGACGACCACCTCCCCGTCGTTCACGGTGAGATTGGCATTCTTGACGGCATGTACGGTGGTCGTGCCGTTTGCCTCGTAATCCTTGCAAAGGTCTATGATTTCGATTTTAGCCATTTTTGTGCAGCCTCTCCTCAAGAAGTCCTACGAGCCTTGACAGCACGAGGGTTATGATAAGGTAGATGAGAGCGACGATGAGCATCGTCTCAAGCGAAAGAAACGTTCTGGATATGTATTCCCTTCCTTTTCTCAGAATGTCCGAGAGAGCAAGGGTGGACACGAGCGACGAATCCTTCAGCATGCTTATGAACTCGTTGCCTATCGCCGGAAGGATCACCTTCACGGTCTGTGGCAGGATCACATGCACAAACGCCTGGCTCCTGCTCATCCCGAGCGCCGTTGCCGCCTCCATCTGCCCCTTTGGGATGGCCTGGATACCGGCCCTGACGATTTCGCCGATGTATGCGCCGAAGCAGATGCTCAGGGCGATTATTGCCGCGACCATTCCTTCGACATGGACTATGCTGCCGAGGGCGTAGTAAAGGAAGATAAGCTGTACGAGCAGCGGGATTCCCCTTATCAGCTCTACATAGAGGCCGCTTATCATGTTGATCACCCTGAGCTTAGAAACACTGCCCAGTCCTGTGAACGTACCTATGACCACGGCTCCCACGATTGCGAATATTGTGACCTCAAAGGTGACCGGTGTTCCCTGTATGGTGACCTTGAAAATGCTCCAGTAAGGATCCCTGTGGAAGATCAGGAGGTAGGCCAGAAGAGCTATCGAGAGTATGAAGGTGAGTCTCCATGAGCTCATTACATGCTTCTCCCCCTTCTTCGGGATAAGCGGCCCGTCTGTCATCTTTATCACGGACGGGTTGTTTCCCTTTGTCCGGTCGATGCTCACAAATTTCTTTCTTATTGCATCCTGTTTGAGTTTTTCGTCGATATCCTGCATCTGTTTCCCTATTGGTTGTGAGATATGTCTATCATGTTGATTATATTCGCTTTGGTCAAGCTATCTTGCATAAAAATACAGTAGGCCCTGGCATGAGGGAGGGCATACCGTTTTTTTATGCAAAACAAATGGCCTCCCATCCGGGAGGCCGGCCGATAAGAGATATTTTAAAGAAGATTCCACTTGGCCTTCAGCGCATCGAACGAGCCGTCCGCCTTAGCCTTGTCCAATCCCTCGTTGATGAGGTCGAGCAGATAGGTGTTGTCCTTCTGCACCGCAATCGCGATGTCTTCTTCCGTGAACGGTTCTCCGGCAATCGAGAGCTTGTCCTTGTAGTTGTCGTTCGCCAGGACGAAGTCGGATGCGATCAGTGAGTCGCAGACCGCCGCATCGAGGTTCCCGTTGAGCATGTCCTCGATCGCAAGCCCGATGTCGTCGTACCTGGATACCACGACATCCTTGTAGTTGTCGGTGAGGGTGAGGTCGCCTGTCGTTCCAATCTGGACACCGACCTTCTTGCCGGCCAGATCGTCTACTCCCTTGATGGCGGAGCCCTGTTCGACGATGATGACCTGTCCTGCCTCGAGGATGGTCTGGCTGAACGCCATGGTCAGCTTCCTTTCCTCCGTGACCGTGACACCGGATGCGACGCCGTCATAGCTTCCGTTCTTGAGGCCAGCAAAAATGGTGTCCCACGGGATGTTCTTCACCTCGAATGTCTTTCCGACCTTTTCTCCGATGAGTGGCATGAGCTCGACCTCGAAGCCTGTGAGGTTGCCGTTCTCGTCGATGAACTCGAGCGGAGGCCATGTCGCGTCCGCGGCGAAGATATATGTGTCCTTTTCCGCGCTTTCCTTGCTGCCGTTTGCAAAGACGGCGGCCGGAATCAGCATCAGAATTACGAGCAAGAATGCAATGAGTGAATATTTTTTCATTTTTCTCTCTCCTGATTACGGAAAACAATATAAGAAATATGCATAATGCTGTCAATATCCTGCATAAATATTCCGTGGGTATTTAAAAAACGCCGCATCGTGCGGCGTTCCATGTTCATTCCTCCTGAAGAGGTCTTATCTTGTTCCTGTATATCCTTACATATAGGAAAATGGTGATCATCAAGCCGACGACCTCCGCAAACGGGAACGACCACCAGACACCGGATATCCCGGCGATCCTGCTCAGTACGAACGCGCCCGGCAGGAGTATGACCAGCTGCCTTCCGATGGAGACTATCATCGTGTATATGCCGACACCGACGGCCTGGAACGTGGAGCCCATTGCGATCGATATGGCGGCCATCATGAAGTTGATGGATATTATCCTCAAGGCAGGTATGCCCATTGCATCCATCTCCGCGCTGGACTTGAACATTCCGAGGAGCGCTTCCGGGAAAAGCTGGAAGACTAAAAATCCGGCCGCCATGATTATGAATCCGATTATGCAGCCTTTCCTTACGGTCTCCGTGATCCTGTGCCTGTTCCTTGCCCCGTAGTTGAAGCCTATGATGGGGACAAGGCCCGCGGACAATCCGAAGATCGGCATGAAAACAAAACTCTGTAGCTTGAAGTATATTCCGAAAATCGAGACGGCCGTGGTGCTGAAGGCTATCAGGATGCCGTTTATCCCGCTCACCATCACGGTGCTGATGCTGTTTGTGATTATGGTAGGCACACCGACGGCATAAATGTCGCCGATGATCTTCCTGTCGGGACGGAATTTCTTCAGTGACAGGTGTATATGCTTGTTTCTGAACACGAAGATGAAGGCGAGGGCCATGGCCATGATCTGCCCGATCACGGTGGCTATCGCCGCTCCTGCGACACCCATGCCGAGTGTGAAGATGAAGATCGGGTCCAGGATTATGTTGGCGATGGCGCCGACCGTCTGCGTTATCATCGGATGTATGCTGTCCCCTGTGGCCTGCATTATCCTCTCGCAGGTGACCTCGAAGAAGATGCCGCAGGAGATGATGAGCACGATCCTCGAGTACGATGTCGCCATGCCCAGCAGCTCCGGATCATTGGTGAAAAGGCCGAGGAAGGGCTTTGCGAACGCAATGCCTATCACGGCAAAAAGGAGCCATGTGCAGAAGGACAGGAAGATCCCGTTGTTCCCTGATGCCTCCGCATCCTTGTAATTGCCTTCGCCGAGACGCCTTGCAAGCAGGCTGTTCACTCCCACCGCCGTTCCTATTGCAAAGGCGATCATAAGGTTTTGCAATGGAAAGGCAAGTGTTACGGCGGCAAGCGCTTCCTCGGAAAGCCAGGAAACGAAAATGCTGTCGACTATGTTGTACATTGCCTGGATGAGCATGCTCAGCATTATAGGAAAGCTGATTTTGAATATCAGCTTGCCTATCGGCTCGTAGCCCATGATGTTCTTGTTTCTGGTGTTAGATTCGCTCATACAGGTTCCAATTATATTGTTTGCCCTGTTTTTGTCCAGCCTTGCAGAATGCAAAAAAATACTCTGACCGGCCCGTGAGAATTGTCATATGGATGAATCTAAAGTATAATCCTTAACCAACGGGATCCATTTGCCTGTGCCTGTGCGGGGATCTCCTTTTTTGATGAGGGTTGAGATATGACAGTTTGCAAATTTGGTGGTTCGAGCGTTGCCGACGCCTCCCAGATCAAGAAGGTCAAGGCCATCCTTGACGGAGATAAGAACAGAAAGGTTGCGGTTGTTTCCGCGCCTGGCAAGCGGAACAAGGACGATGACAAGATTACGGATCTGCTCTACCAGTGCAACAGGATGGTCCAGAAGGGACAGAGTTGCAGAAGCGTTTTCCAGCTCGTTTCCGACCGGTTCCTTGGAATTGCCAGCGACCTCGGCCTCGATACCAAGGCCCTTTCCGCCCAGCTGGACGACATCCGTTGCATGATCGATGCAGGCAAGGGGGCCGATTATGCGGCCAGCCGCGGGGAATACCTCAGTGCGTTCCTCATCAGCCAGTATCTCAAATGGGAGTTCGTGGATTCCGCCGACTGCATCATAATCAACAGCGACGGCACGGTGAATCCGTTCAGCTACGACCGTGTGTCCATGATGCTCGACAATAAGAAGGCAAAGGGCTTCGTCCTGCCCGGGTTCTACGGCTCCACCGAGGACAACGTGATAAAGACGTTCACAAGGGGAGGCTCCGACATAACAGGAAGCATAGTGGCCAGGGCCGTGAACGCAAATCTGTATGAGAACTGGACGGATGTTTCCGGAATCTTCAGTGCCGATCCTCGCCTGATACCGGATGCGAAGGTAATCGATGCCATCAATTACAGGGAGGTCAGGGAACTGTCAGATCTCGGCGCGTCCGTATTCCATGAGGAGGCCATAGCCCCGATCCTTCCCGTGGAGATCCCGATCAACATCAAGAACACAAACAGCCCGGAGGATCCCGGAACGCTCATTGTCCCGGAATCCGGGGAGATGAAGCTTGCCGGAGTCTCTGCACGTGGCGGACTCTCCAGGATCAGCATCCGCAAGCTCATGCTTTTCAAGAAACAGGGGATGAGGCATGCTCTGCTGACCATGCTCCACATATTCGGGATCAGGCCCGTGTATTCGCTTCAGGGGATAGACAGCATGGTCTGGTTCTATGAGACGAAGAGCGCCACCGACAGTGTCGTGGCCGCAATGTGCGAGAGGTTGAAGTCCGAGTTCGAGCTCGATTCCATCTTTGTCGACAGCGGCTATGCCATACTCGGAGTCGTCGGTACGAACCTGCTGGAGACCAGCGATTATCTTCGTGCCTCCCAGGCCCTGTATGACAGCGGCATCAAGATTTCATTCCTTAATTACGGCGCAAGCGACGTCTCGTTCACGTTCGGAATAAACGAGGAGGACCGGCAACGGGCCGTGAGTGTCGTCTATGACAAACTCTTCAGATGAGTGAAGCACCGCGCGGCGGTGCTTTTTTTTGTCATGCATTTCGTCCGCAATCATGAGGAATGCCTGTCATGGAAGTGCCTGTTGGGCCGCCGTTATCGCCCGATTCTTGTGAAATGGAGTGGGGGGCTGTGGCAACCAGCGAACATGACCGGATTGCGGACATGGCTGCCTTCTGAAGCGGGAGTTGCAGTACCGTCACGCAAAAAAAAGAGCCACCGCAGTGGCTCTTTTGAATGTCGGATCCTTATCTGATCCTGGCTTCTGTCTCAAGGTCGAAGAACCTTGCCTTCTCCATGTTGACTACGAGGCTGACCTCTTCGCCGACCACAGGAGTCACGGACGGGTCGATCTTTCCGACGACGTTCGCCCTGTCTGTGGCGATGTGGACCTGTGTCTCGGATCCGAGCGGTTCGACAACGTTGACCTTGCCGTTGATTGTCTTTCCGTCGACAGGAGTATGCGAGAACTCGACGTCCTCTGGCCTGATGCCGAATGTGATTTCCTTTCCGACATACGGCTTGAGGAACTTGGCCTGAGCGTCAGTGACCTCGAGGCGGAACTTGCCTTCGTCAACGTACATCTTGCCGCCCTCTTCCTTGACGGTGAGGACCATGAAGTTCATGGGTGGGCTTCCGATGAATCCTGCGACGAACTTGTTGTCCGGCTCGTTGTAGAGTTCGAGCGGTCCGCCGATCTGCTGGATGACACCGAGCTTCATGACGACGATCTTGTCAGCCATCGTGAGAGCTTCGACCTGGTCGTGGGTGACGTAGATCATTGTGGCCTTGAGCCTGTGGTGGAGTCCGGAAATCTCCGCCCTCATCTGGACGCGGAGCTTTGCGTCGAGGTTTGAAAGCGGTTCGTCAAAAAGGAATACCTTCGGCTTGCGGACGATGGCGCGTCCTACGGCAACCCTCTGCCTCTGTCCGCCGGAGAGTGCCTTCGGCTTTCTCTCGAGGAGCATTTCGATGTCGAGGATCTTTGCAGCTTCCCTTACTCTCTGGTCGATCTCTTCCTTCGGGAATTTCCTGATCTTGAGACCGAATGCCATGTTATCATAAACGGTCATGTGCGGATAAAGGGCATAGTTCTGGAAAACCATTGCAATGTCCCTGTCCTTCGGCGGAACGTCGTTCATGAGCTTGCCGTCGATGTAGAGCTCTCCGGAGGAGATGTCTTCAAGGCCGGCGACCATTCTGAGCGTCGTGGACTTACCACAACCAGAAGGTCCGACGAGAACAACGAATTCCTGATCTTCGATGTTGATGTTCACGTTGTCAACAGCCTTGACGCCGCCATCGTAGATCTTGCAGATATTCTTCAATACAACTGCACTCATTGCGTTTCTCCTTAGTTTTTTTCCTATGAATCCAGCATAATGCCTGTTTTTGACTGCGGTCAAACAAAAAAAACCGGTGAAAAGTCTTTTTTTTGCTTGAAAACCGGTGAAAAACGTGTTTTGATGACTATAGAAACTATTTTAGTCAAAAAGAGGGAAAATGCCTAAGACATATACACCGGAAGAACGGGAGAACATCAGGATCGCACTGCGCGTCGCGGCTGAGAAATGTCTGGCGAGGTACGGTGTGAAGAGGACCACCGTGGATGAACTGGTGCGTTTGGCCAGTATACCGAAGGGGACCTTCTATCTTTTCTACGAGAGCAAGGAGCATCTGTTTCTGGATGTGATAAGGTCTTTTCTGGAAAGCGAGAACAAAAGGTATCTGGACATGCTGCAGGAGCTTGATGAGAACCATATCGTGACCAGTCTCACCACAATATTCCACCAGATGGTGATGAGCGTGTACGAGAGGGGGATGTACAGGTTCCTGGACGACGGCCAGGTCGAGCTTGTCATGAGGAAGATCCCGTACGGGGAACGGCTGGACATGGAAAAGGCCCGCAGGGAGTACATAGAGAACATATTGTCGTATTTCGCGATAGACGACGAGGATGATGTCGAGGCCTTCCAGGGGGCCTTCTCATCAATTTACTTCATCCTGTTGCATGCCGACATGGTGAAGGATGTCGGCAAGGCTGTGAAAACGCTTGTGCGCGGCTTGGTCCTGGAACTTGTCGAGTAAGGGCAGGGGATTAAAAAGCATGGGACCTGCGCCCCATGCCATATCTTATGTCCTGATCATTCCTCCATGGTCTCCGGCAGAATTTCCCTTTCCCCTGCTCCGGCCTCCTCCCTGGTGGCCTTCGAGACAAGGGCCTCCACGATCCTCCGGTCCTCGATCTTGGTAACATGGATCTTCAGGCCGAAGATCTCAACATCCAGCTCCGTTCCGTCCTGCGGTATCTCGTTCAGACAGGAGAACACCATCCCGCCGACCGTGTCGAAATCCAATTCCTCGTCAGGCAGTGCTATGTCGAGCGCCTCCTCCAGGTCCTCGACCGGAAGCGAGCCCGACACCTTCCAAAGATTGTCGCCGAGTTTCTGCAGCTCTTCCTCCTCCTGCTCGTCGAATTCGTCATAGATGTTGCCGACGATCTCCTCGAGCAGGTCCTCGAGCGTGATGAGTCCGCTGGTCTGCCCGTATTCATCCACGCATATGGCCATGTGCTGCTTCTTCATCTGCATGTCCGAGAAAAGCTTGTCTGCATGGATCGTCTCCGGGACGAGGTATGCGGGTCTGAGGAGCTCCGGAAGCTTCTTCATGTTGTCCTCGTTGAGGTTGAGCAGGAAGTCCCTTGCGTTCAATATCCCCTTTATGTCGTTTATATCCTCCCCGTATACGGGAAAACGGGACCTTCCGCTTTCCTTGATGAGGGAAAGTATCTCCGCATTGTGCATCGTCTCGTCGATCGCGATTATGTCGTTGGTCCTTATCATGACCTCGGATACGGCCGTGTCGTTGAATTCGAACACGTTCTGTATCCATTCCTTCTCATCCTCCTCGATCGAGCCGGACTCACCACCCGCATCGACAAGGAGCCTTATGTCGTCCTCCGTCACCTGCTCGCTCTCCCCGTCGGTCTTGAAGCGGAAAAGCTTCAGGATGGTGTTGGTGCAGAACGAGAGCAGCCATATTACCGGACGCATCACCTTTGCAAGGACGGAGATTACGCCGCAGGAAAAACGTGCCACGCCATCAGCCTTCTGCTGGGCGATACGCTTCGGGACAAGCTCGCCGAAAATAAGGGTGAAGAACGATATTATTATCGTTATGATGAACACGGATATGGTGTTGAGGACCGTGTAGGACAGCTTGACCCCCCAGCCTCTGAAAACCTCGACGAGTGAGTCCGAGAGGGTGTCGGCAGCCAACGCGGATCCCAAAAATCCCGCCAGGGTTATGCCTATCTGGATCGTCGACAGGAAGTTGGATGGATTTTCCACCATCCTCAGAAGTTTTTCGGCCTTCCTGTCGCCTTCCTCCATCTGCTTCTTAAGCTTGTTTGCGTTGAGCGATATCACGGCAATCTCCGTCGCCGCAAAAAAAGCGTTCAATAATATCAATATGGCTTGTATTATTATCTGTTTCGGTATCGATACTGCTGTATCCATTTTTTCTCCTCGTATCCTATAAGAATTCTGTAAAAGACCGGATTGTCTTCACAGGAGGAGTTTCTGAAACACCGTGCGCCGTATGTGGTACGGACTGTCATTGTCTGAGCTGTACGGTCTACTGCCAGGGCCTTCGTCCAATTTATGTCAAATCCTTGCACTGTTCTCTGTGCGGTAACAATATGTAGAAAGGATACTTTAAGAAATCCTGTCAGTCAATAGAACAAGGACGGGGGGGGGATGCGGGGGCATGAAAAAAGCGGCAGAGGGGAATCGAACCCCCATCACGAGCTTGGGAAGCTCGGGTAATAACCACTATACAACTGCCGCGTGTAACAGGAGTATATTACAAATCGCTTTTTTTTGAAAGGGGTATTTCCACAGGAATCGATTCTTTTGCAGTATGGTGCCAGGCAGCCCTTCTTGAAAAGGACCATTGCCTTGGGGTATATTGCAGGATGGGTTTATTTTGACAAAATCCGGCGATTTTGTTAGAAACATTTTCAATACCGTATTCGGGAGGATCATCCATGAACGGATATCTGGAGGCGGCCAATTCGCTTCCCCTTTATCTCATTGTCGCCGCAATCCTGCTTTTCATAGCCGGGGTCTGCGTGGTGTTCATTGTTAAAAGCTACAGGGCCGGGCTGAGACTCGGCATGGACCGGAAGGTGCTCGACAAGGCCATGACATCCTCTGCCATGTTCACGATCCTTCCCAGCATATCCATCCTGCTCGGGGTGATAGCCTTGTCAGGCTCGCTGGGGGTGCCGATTTCCTGGTTGAGGCTGTCCGTGATCGGGAACCTGCAGTATGAGGCGACTGTGGCTTCCATAGCCGCAGAGAGCATGGGGCTCGCACTGGATTCCTCCGTGCTGGACATGGATGCCCTTGTCACGATCATGCTTGTCATGACGATGGGGATAATCTGGGGTTGCGTGCTGTCAATTTTCACATTGAAGGCGTATTCCGGCAGGATTTCCTCGAAATCCCCGGATGCGGAGAAAAAAAGCGGTCCGTCGTTTGCTTCCTGGGCCATGGTCGCCATGTTCATAGGACTGTGCGCGACATTTCTCGGATCATATGTCGGACGGCTTTTCGTTTTCGGCGAGGCCGTGCCGGTGCTTACCGCGGTCTGTGCGGCATCTGCGTCGGCCGTATTCGATTATCTGGTTCGAAAGAAAGGCATGACGGGGCTGGAAAGCTTCTCGCTCGCGCTCAGCATGCTTTTCGCCATGGCCTGTGCTGTGGTTCTGGACATACTGCTGTGAAGAAGGGAGGAAAGAAGATGGACAACAAGGAGTTCAAATATGACGACTATGTGGACAGCCTGCACCTCACTGGGCGAATCTGCCTTTCCATCGCCTTGGTGATGCTCATCGCCGCACCGTTCGTGGTGGCCCGGCTGACCGGTGCCTCGATAGACTGGCAGGGATTTTGGCCTGCTTTGGTGAAGGTGCTCATCGTATATATCCCGTCATGCGTGGTGGAGTTCCTGATCTATGTCCCGCTTCTGGGGGCCGGCGCCTGCTATCTGGCGTTCATCACAGGGAACATCACCAACCTCAAGCTTCCTTGCGCATTCAACAGCCGGGAGATGGCCGGAGCCAAGGTCGGCAGTGCGGAAAGCGAGATAATATCCACGCTCAGCGTCGCCGTATCGTCGCTGGTGACCATGCTGGTGATTTTCCTGGGTGTGCTGCTGCTCATACCGCTTACCCCGGTTCTGGAGAATCCGGTCGTCAAGCCTGCCTTCGACAACGTGCTTCCCGCATTGTTCGGTGCGCTTGGCATGCAATATTTCTCAAAGAGCCTGAAGCTCTCGGTCTTCCCGCTGTTCCTGATGTCACTGCTGTGCGTGTTCGTGCCGTCCCTGATAAACCAGACCAGCACGATGCTCATAGTGATCGGCGGCCTCAGCATCGGGTTGTCTTATCTGATGTTCAGAAAAGGATGGTTGAAATGACGGACAGGGACATGTATCATGCCGAAAGGCTCCGCAAGATGGTAATGGTCGATACGGTGAGCGTCAAGGATGTCTATGACAGCGTCAGGTTCGATAGGTTCCACAAGGTTCTGGAAGATCTTTTCCCTCGGTGTTTCTCAACGATGGAGACGCATTGGTTCGACGGATCCTTGCTTTTGAGGTGGCGCGCCGAGGAGCCGAAGGATGATCCCGTGCTTCTGATGAGCCACCAGGATGTTGTCGAGGCTTCCGGCACGTGGAAGCACCCTCCGTTCGGTGGGGATATCGCGGACGGGGCGCTCTGGGGGCGCGGAACCGTCGACACCAAGGGCTCCCTCTACTGCATCTTCCAGGCGGTTGAGGAACTTATGGAGGAGGGATTCAGGCCTTCCGTTGATGTCTACATAGCCTCTTCCTGCAACGAGGAGACGAACGGTCCCGGAGCGGAGAGGACCGCTGAGTATCTGGAAAAGGAGGGGGTGCATCTCCAGTTCCTTCTCGACGAGGGCGGGATGATCAAGTCCGAGCCGCTCAAGGGGGCCGAGGGAAGGTATGCCATGATAGGATGCGTGGAAAAGGGGACCGGCAATTTCAGGTTCGTCGCGAGAGGATCCGGCGGACATGCCTCCGCCCCAGGCAGGAACACCCCGCTAGTGAGGCTTGCCGCATTCATTCTGGATGTCGAGAGGCATTCCCCGTTCAAGTCGCGGATGAACGCCACAACCTGTGAGATGTTCCGCCGGCTGGGAGGTGGCGTCAGAGGTCCGCTCGGATTCGTCTTCCGTCATGCGAAGGTGTTCTCGCCACTTCTTGAATTCCTCCTTCCGCGTGTCAACCGTCTTGCCTCCGCCATGATAACCACCACGATCGCGTTCACCACCGCCAAGGGCAGCGACGGACTCAACGTGCTTCCCCAGGAGGCGTATGTGACTGGCAACATCAGGTTTTCACACCAGCAGGGTGTCGCCGCATCCTTGGAAGCTCTTGAAAGGATTGCCAGGCGGCACGGTGTGGAGGTGGAGGTCATCGAGGGTCATGACGCCTATCCGGTTGTCGACCATGACAGCAGGGCTTTCAAGCTCGTGGAGCAGGTGATCGGCGAGGTGTTCCCCGGTGTCGTTCCGGTCCCGTACTGCATGACAGGCGGCACCGACGCACGCCATTACAGCAACCTGACGGCGGATGCGATACGCTTTGCCCCTCTCGAGATCAACGAACAGCAGTACCAGTCCATACACGGACTTGACGAGAACATAAATGTTGACACCCTTTCCCGGGGTGTGGAATTCTATAAGAGGATACTGGGAAAGGTGTGACGGATTGTTTTGATTGTGGAGAATGCGGATGTACGACAGCAGAGAGATTGACAGGCTTTTGAAGAACGAGATCACCGAGGCCCTGGGGTGTACGGAGCCTGCATGCGCGGCCCTTGCCGGCGCCAAGGTCAGGGATCTTCTCGACCGTCCTGTTGAGAAGGCGGTCGTATATGTTTCCAGGGACATGATGAAGAACGCCATGGGCGTCTCCATACCGAACAGCAGGCTTTCCGGCATCAAGGCCGCGGTCAGCCTGGGGCTGGCGACGGGCGGAAGCCGCAACGGACTCTCCGTCCTCTCGCTCGTGGGCGAAGAGGAGCGGCGGGCCGCGGAGAAGCTGGATCTTGAGGTCAATCTCGCTGAGGACGTTCCCGCACTGTACATTGCCGTGCGGGCCTTTGGCGGAGGATCGGAGGCATATGCCTCGATCGAAAACGAGCACGACCGTTTCTCCAGGCTCGAGAAGGATGGCGTGGAGATAAGCGTTGGCATCTCGTTCATAACGGAATGCGCATCCTCGCTCGATCATGATTTCCTGAACGACCTCACGTTCTCCGACATCATAGGCTATGCCGAGCGTTTGGACATTGAAATACGTTCTCTGTTGCTTTCCGCCTGCAGGACGAACATGGAGATCAGCAGGGCCGGTCTTGAGGAGGAATGGGGGCTTCGCGTCGGAGCAACGATGTATGCGGGCATGGGGAAGGTCGCAACCGTCGACGATGCCATGAGAAAGGGCGCGTGCTATGCCGCCGCCGGCTCCGACGCCAGGATGTCCGGCTCCTGCCGGCCCGTCATGATAAACAGCGGGAGCGGGAACCAGGGCATAACCGTTACCGTTCCCGTCGCGGTTCTCGCCGACTATCTCGGAACAGACGAGGACAGGCTTGTCTCCGCCCTTGCGATAAGCGAACTCGTCGGGCTTGTGCTGACAAACAGGAAGGCCAGGCTTTCCGCCCTGTGCGGGGCGTTCACCGCATCGATCGGAACGGCCGCCGCCTGGGTCTATCTGCTTGGGGGCGGGGAGCAGGAGATGGATGCGGCCACCAACAACATGGTGGGCAACCTCACCGGCATAATCTGCGACGGCGCCAAAAGGACATGTGCGCTCAAGATCTATTCGTCCCTCGTCGCGGCCTCGGTTTCCGTTTCTCTTGCCATGAAAGGCATCAGTGCGAGGGAGGAGTCAGGAATCGTGGGAGCCTCGGGATTGGAATCCATACTTCATCTTTCCCGCCTGTCCCATGAGGGCATGGAGGAGACCGACCGCACCATACTGAACATCATGATGGAGAAGGGCGGCGGCAGCCGATGAGATATTGCAGCATTGATTTCGAAACCGCCAACCGGTATCCGGACAGCGCATGTGCCATAGGACTTTGTGAGTTCGACGAGGAGGGATGCCTCCTCGATTCATACTATTCGCTCATCAGGCCCCGCCGTCTCGAATTCGATCCCATGTGCACGGCCGTGCATCATCTGGATCCGTTTGACATCGCGAAAGCTCCGACGCTTGACGAACTGTGGCCCGATATCACATCTTTCGTGTACGGACTGCCTCTTGTGGCCCATAACGCGCCTTTCGACATTCCAGTGCTCAAGGCCAGCGCCGAATCGGCCGGGGTGGGCGGGATTGAAACGGAATACTATTGCACGCTTTCCTTGTCCCGCAGGGTGCTTTCACATAGGTCGAGCTACCGCCTGACAAGCCTTGCCGGGGATTTCGGTTGGGTTTACGACGCGCATATGGCATTGGAGGACGCACTCGTATGCGGAAAGCTTTTCGCACGCCTTTGCGGTGAGGCCCTTTTTTCGGAATCCTCGATGAGCTCCTTCATCAAAAAGGTCTACGGGACGGCTCCGGGCGCATATCCGCGCCGTCTTCTCATCGAGCGCCCCGCATCCGTTCAGCTTTCCTTGTTCTGATCCGGTTTCGCCAGCCGGAAGAGCACCAGTATCACTGCATACGATGCGGCGGCTGTTGCTATCGCGCTGGCCTTGAAACCGTACAGCCCTGAAAAGAAGAATATGGTGTTCAGCACCTCCGCCACGGCCAGTACGGACACGGCACGGGCTCCTTTCCTCTGGACAGCCAGCCAGGCAGCATCGCTGTCTATCCATTTGAAATTTATTGCCGTCCTGCTGCTTCTGTCGTGGTTTGTTCCCAGATGCACAGCCTCGGCGGCGAGCAGTATGCTCAAAACGATGTGGAAGGCCTTGAAAGGATCGGGATGGAACAGGCCGAGGTTGTCCAGTACTATCAGCAGCGCATACAGCTCGATCAGCACCGTGATCAGGATGCACAACCTTTTCCCGGAGCCTTTTTGGGAAAAGATGAAGATAGGAAGAACCGGCAGCAGCGTCACCAGCAGAAGGCGGAAGCTGCTTTTCTCCGTTCCTGTTCCGGATAACGTTATCCTTTCCGGCAGGAGGAATATCACTGCAAGTGCCGATGCCGCGGTGCATAGAAGGACCGCGGCAACCAGTATCCGGTATCCCTTGTCATGCATTTTCGGACTCCATCAGGCCTGTTTTCACGGCGACAAGCGGGAACAAATAGGTCGCCCAGATGCCGATCAGTCCGTAGCGCAGAAAGGCCGCGGGGTAGTAGAGGCTCTCCGGGAACACCAGTTTAAGGCTTTGGAAAACCAGTATTACGGCCAGTCCCGCGACCAGCCGGATAATCTTCCTGCTCCTTGTGCCGTCGGTTTTGAATCTTATGTGCTTTTCCTCCAGCCCCATTCCGATGAGAGCTGTTCCGAGCACCGCCATGTTCTTCATGAGGTCCGAGAACGCGGTCTCGTCCATCGGAAGGAAATGCAGCCCCATGGCCGCGATGAATGATATCGCGGATATCGCGGAACCCGTGGTGATGGAGACCTTCACGAGCTCGTTTTTGTTTTCAAAAAGACGTGCAAACGCATCTGAGAGGACGAAGACGGAGAAAAGACCTATTGCCGTGCCTGTAATCACATCCATCGGCCAATGCACGCCGAGATAAAGCCTTGAGACCGGCACGCAGATGATGAAAATGATGCAGAACGCCTTCATAAGACGGTTGCCGAACAGCTTGCACAGTGAGCCGAAGAAGGCCGACGCCCCGGTGGAATGACCCGACGGGAATGAGTATCCGGTTGCGGTGCCGACCCTCCCTGCCTCGATCAGCTCCGGATGCTTCACGAACGGACGGGGGACACGGAAGATCGCCTTGAGTATCTGCATGCACATGAGGGCCGTCATAAGGTTGCCGAACAGTATGAACCCCTTCTTCTTGTCCACACACCAGTAGATTGACAGGAGTATCAATATCATCGCGACCTCCTCCCCGAAGAATGAGAAGAAGTTTGCCAGTGCGGTCAAAAAACCATTTTGGACCGATTGGAAAAAAAGCAATATCTCCAGCTGCATGGATTCCTCCCGGGCACTTCGTCAAAAATTACGGTGCCACATCGTTGTTCCTGGTTTTATAATTCATAATATGCTTGAAAAGAGAAAAATAGAAGAAGTACTTACCTATATCGAGCCCGGTCCCGTGACGCTCGTCTCCACGTCAGACGGGAAAAGGAACAACCTGATGACGGTGACATGGACCATGGCATCGAGCTTCTCGCAGGACCTGGTCATCACCTCCGGTCCTTGGAACCTCTCCTTCGAAACGATACTGGAAACCAGGGAATGCGTGGTCGCGATACCTCCGGCATCACTATTGGAAACAGCTGTCGGAATAGGCATGGTGAGCGGGGCGGATGTCGACAAGTTCGAACGTTTTTCCCTCACGCCGGTCAAGGGCGAGGTCGTGTCCGCACCATTGGTCGGGGAATGCCTGGCCTCGATAGAGTGCACCCTTACGGAGCATATCGCAAGATATGGCTTCCTGGTCCTGAAGGCCCGCCGGCTCTGGGTTAATCCCGACCTGGAGGACCGTCGCATATGCCATGCCGTATCGGACGGGACTTTCTTTGCCGACGGGGAGCGCTTCGATTATCGCCGGCTCATGGAGGCCAAGCTTCCGCCCGGCCTCTGATCAGAGATCGAACAACGCGATGTTGTCCATTGAGGGCTTCCTCCTGCCGGCACTGATTTCCTTGACGATTTCCACAACCATGTCGTTTGCAGGGGTAGGCACACCCGTTTTCCTGCCGTAGCCGCAGACAATCCCGTTGATGAAGTCGATCTCCGTTGGCTTGCCTTTCTCGATGTCCTGGAGCATGGAGGCCTTGAGAGCCGCGTGTTTCTTCATCGCAAGCGGGATCAGTGCGAAGGAAATCATCTTCTTGACCGGATTGGAGTAATCGAACAGCTTTGCGATGTCCTTGCCCTGTACGGGCTCCAGTGTGTATCCGGCCTTCTTGGACACGTCGATGCACTCTTTGATCACCGCCTGGCATACCCTGCGGCTTTTTTTATTGACGGCAACCTCTCCGAACGTACATCCCGTGACGGTGGACAGTCCGGAGAATGCCGCATTGATGAGCAGCTTCGACCACCTTGCTCCTAGGAAGTTGTCCTCCGTCACGCAGGTCCCCATTTTCGAGAGCACGGAAGATATCTTCACGAGATTCTTGTCGTCCCTGCCGTTGAACCCTCCGATGCTGAAGCTGATCTCGTCGCTTGTAAGCTCCGACACGCCGGGCGAGAGGAGCGTCGCTCCCCATGCTATAGCGCAGCCGTATGTCCTGTCCCTGCCTATTATTTCGGCGATTCCGGGTTCGGGCAGCCCGTTCTGACAGGTGCAGATTATTCCGTCGGTTCCAAGGAACGGCCTCAGCCCTTCCACGACGTTGTGATTGTCCAATTGTTTTGTCATGAGGAATATGATGTCGTAGGTCCCTTCCATCTGATCGGGTGTCAGTGCCTTGACCGGGATTGTGAAGTTCTTTTTCCCGACCACTTTGGCGCCGTTCTTCCTCATTGCCTCCACATGCGCCTTGTTCCTGTTTATCAGTTCCGTGTCGATGGACGCCTTCGTCAGGTAGGCGCCAAGGATTGTGCCGAGGCTTCCCGCCCCGTATATGGCTATCCTCATTTGTTTCTCCTTATGCCTTTCTGGGAAGAATCATTTGTCCGGAAGGAAAAAAAGTCAATACGGCGTTATTGACACACAAGTCCGGCGCCTTTGTGTAGAGTGTGTATGTTTTGCATCCTGGTCCTTTCTTTCCGCCCCGCACCCCTTATCTTTTGGATAGAAGGCGCGGAGCCTTCGGAGGATACGATGAAAAAAATGATTATTCCAATTCTTATGGCCGCCTGCTGCACAGGCTTTGCATTTGCAGCAGATTCCAGTCCGCTCGATGCGAACTGCAGCAGTTTTTCCTGGACGACAAAAGATGGCGACCATCTTCTTGGAAGGACATACGACATGTTCGGCAATCTCGATGCCAACAAGATATCCGTGATAGGAGAGGGATATGAACTAAGCCTTTCTCCCGACGGGACAAGGACGGCCGAGCTCGAATACGGGTTCCTCGGAATGACGGTCGTAGGCACGACAGCCTCGCCTGTGTTCGTCGACGGAGTCAATGAGAAAGGTTTGATGGGATGCCTTCTGAACTTCCCCGGTTACGGATATTTCAACACCAACCAGGGTGAAGGTAAGCTTGACATATATCCCGGCAGCCTGCTCGGTTATCTGCTCGGGACATGCTCCAGTGTCGATGAGGTCGCCAAAGCCATGGAAAACATCAACCTTACCGACGAGCTCGTGTATGGCAAGGTGATGTCGGTGCACTACATCTTCTCCGACAGCACAGGCGAGACGATAATAATCGAACCTGACGAGGGTGGGGTGAGCGTGCATCGCAATACCATAGGGGTGATGGCGAACAGCCCCGATTACGGTTGGCAGAAGACCAATCTGAAAAACTATGTCGCCATAACGAACATCCATACGGAACCCAGGATGATCGCGGGTGAGAAATTCTCCGCGTTCGGCGAGGGAACCGGAGGTGTGTTCGGTCTTCCGGGAGACTATTCTTCACCCAGCAGGTTCGTACGCCTTGCGTTCATGAAGAACTATGCTCCAAAAGGTGAGGACGAGATCGATGCCGTGACCAGGATGTTCCACAGCTTTGCCGTTGTCGATATCCCTGAGGGTCTTTTGAAGGAGGATCCTTATCATGAGGCCTACGAACAGACGCTCTGCACCTCGGTCATGTGCTCCGAAAGCGCAACCTACTACTTCTCGCCGTATACGGACAGAAGGATAACGGCACTAAGGGTTTCAGAAGCCCTTGCGGCCCTCGATGGTGCGCCGATAGGTTACTACGAGATTCCGAAGAGCCAAGATATAAACTATCTGGTTTGACAGGTTTTTTCATCCTTTCCCCCTTTGCTTCCTCCCGGTTGCAAAGGGGGTTTTCTTTGGGATAGATTCGAAACATGGATGAAGTTCTTGTTTTGGCCCATAGGGGCAGGCATGGATCGGGAGTGCTGGAGAACACTCTTGAGGCATTCTCCGCGGCCTTGGATTGCGGGGCGTCCGGGATGGAGCTGGATGTGAGGGCCACCTGCGACGGACGGCTGGTGGTGAGCCATGATCCGGACCTCCGGCGCGTGCATGGCGTTGATGGCCTGATCCGAGGGATGACATTTGCACAAATAAGGGATGCGGCTCCGGATGTTCCGACCCTGGACGAGGTGTTCCAGGCCTTCGGCGGGGTATTCTATGATATCGAGGTCAAGGCGGATCCGGTCACGGACACGGGGGCGTGCCCCCTTCTGGCGGAGCTGCTGGATAGATACCGCATCGACCCGTCAAGGTTGTTGGTCTCATCCTTCAATCCGCTTGTGATGAGGAGGTTCCACCATCTTGCCCCGCATTATGCGACTGCCGCCATCTACGACAGCAGGGGGACGACCCCGTTCTATCTCAGAAGAGGGCAGGGACGCCTTTTCTTCCACTGTGATTGCCTCAAGCCCAGGGCCGATATCGCATCCCGGCAGATGGATAGGCATCCGTCCTACCGTTTCGCTCCATGGGATGTCAACGATGCAAAAGTGGCCGGAGACCTGATTGTGCGAGGTGCGTGGGCCCTGATCACCGATGATGTCCCGCTGATAAGAAGCCTATTCTGAAACCTTGTATCTTTCGGCCGCACGTGCTAGATGGCTGCGGACAGGAAGCATCTGCGGGCATGCCTTCTCGCACCGTCCGCATCTGATGCATTCCGAGGCCTTCCCTTTCCCTTTTGTGATTTCTCCGTAGTTCCCATGTGGCGTCCTTCCGGTGGATTCTGCGTTCATAAGTGCGAAGATTTCCGGAATCGGTATGTTCTTCGGACAGACTTCGGTGCAGTAGCGGCACGCGGTGCATGCGATTCCGCCTTCCCGCTTTATGACGGAAACGACCCTGCTTATGGCCTCGAGCTCCTTTTCGTCCACAGGCCTGAAGGCTGACATGGTCTTGATATTGTCCTCCATCTGCGCCATGTCGGACATGCCCGACAGTACCAGAGCCACGTTTTCCAGCGAGGCTGCGAATCTGACCGCATGACTGGCCGCCGACCCGTCGTCCAGAGCCTTGAATTCCTTTTCCGCCTCCGGAAGAAGGGACGAGAGCATTCCTCCCTTTACCGGCTCCATCACTATCACCGGCTTGTCGTGCCTGGTGCAGACCTCGTAGCATTTTCTGGACTGTATCTTCTCATCCTCCCAGTCCAGATAGTTGATCTGCAGCTGCACGAACTCCACCTCGGGATGTTCCGAAAGGATTTTTTCGAGGAATTCGGGGCTGTCGTGGAAGGAGATGCCCAGATGGTGTATGAGGCCCCTGCGCTTGAAATCGCAAGCTTTCCCGTATGCCCCGCATTCCTGGAAATGGCCGTAGTTGTTCGAGGACTGGGCATGCATCAGGTAATAGTCGAAATACGTGACCCCGCAGGCCTCCAGCTGGGACATGAACAGGGGTTCTATCTCGTCGACCTTGGTGAAGAATGATCCGGAGAGCTTGTCCGCGAGTATGTAGGCGGAACGTGGATACCGTCCGGTCAGAGCCTTTTTGAGCGTCTTCTCGCTTCTCTGGTCGAGATAGCCGTGGGCCGTGTCGAAATAATTGAAACCGGATGCAAGGAACAGGTCTGTCATTCTGATCACCTGCTCCAGATCGATTTCCCCGTCTGCAAGCAACGGAAAGCGCATGCATCCGAAGCCGAGCTTGTTTTTCACCTCGTCGAACAATACCATTTTTTCCCTCTTTCTTCTGAATGATACCTTAAAACCTGGCGGATGAAAAAGATTTTCTATGATTTTACCAGTATTGCGGTTCCTATCAGCACAAGCACCAGCGGAACCACGGTGTCCTTGTTGCTCCGTATGAGCTTGCCGGACCTGTCCCATGCCGCGGCAATGTATCCGATAAGGCACCAAAGTCCCGTCATGATTGCAAAAACCACGGCAAAAAGAATTGTCCCGCCGGAATCCAGCTGTGAGAATACCGGGATGTACACCCCCATGTTGTCCCCTCCGTTCGCGATTGTGAGCCCGGCGACGGAAAGCACCGTCGTCCCGGATCCTCCTATGCATCCGGTCCTGTCTTCCTTTTTCCTTGCAAGAACCATCCTTGCCGCCAGCAGGATCGGAATGAAGCCCAGGATCCAGGTGCGGCCGTCCAGGAGCAGGACAAGACCGGCCGAGCCTGAAATTCCTGCCGCGGTGAGCAGTGCCGATCCGAGGTATTGTCCGCATATGCTTCTTATCTTTCCGGATGTTCCTTCCGCCTGGCAGAATAGCAGCATCAGTATGAATATGTCATCGATGTTGGTGCTTGCGAAGACAGCGCCTGCAGTGGCGATTGTTTCAAGCATTCCGGCCCTCCGGAGCAGAATTTACCACATGCATCGCTGTCAATCAACGAAGAACCGTTTATTTGGGGTTTCACCCGGAGGCGGATAATATGGTAGAATGTCCGTGTATACCAACTTAAGGGAGCAGATATGAAAAAGGAATATGAAGTCCTGTTCACCCCGTGGAAGATCGGAAATGTGGAGATCAAGAACCGTTTCGTACAGACATCCATGGGGGGAACCTCGATATTCGGCTGGATGGAGCCGAACCATTTCGACAAGGAGGCCGCGGCCTTCCTTCTGGACAGGGCAAAGAACAACTGCGGGCTGATCCTTCCGGGAATTGCGCCGATCCGTGACTCAATGGGTGGCAAATGGCTTTATCAGGGTAAGGGAAAATACAAGAAGCTCAAGAAATACATGGAGGAGTTCCACAAGACGGGGGCGAAGATGTTCGTCCAGCTCACCGCCGGATTCGGACGGTCGCTGGCCGTGAACGACATCATGGTCAAGATGATGCGCAACAAGGTGCTGGGATTTCTCGGAAAGCCCGTCTTCAACATGGACTATCTTACAGCAAGTGCATCGGCAACGCCCAACAGGTGGGCCGACGGATGCATGTCAAGGCCGTTCACAAAGGCCGAGATCGAGGAGATGGTGCGGGCTTTCGCAAAGACCGCGAAGCTTTGCAAGGATGCTGGTGTCGACGGAGTCGAGATACATGCCGTCCATGAAGGGTACACACTGGACCAGTTCGCGATGAAGTATACGAACCAGAGGGAGGACGAATACGGAGGAAGCCTTGAGAACCGGCTGCGCTTTGCAATCGACATCGTCAAGGCGATCAAGAAGGAATGCGGGTCGGATTATCCCGTGACGCTGAGGTATTCCGTCGTTTCCAAGACAAAGGGGTTCCGGCAGGGGGCCGTTCCCGGCGAGCAGTACACCGAGGTCGGACGGGACATGGCTGAATCCGAGATTGCCGCAAAGATGCTGCAGGACGCGGGATACGACATGCTCAACTGCGACAACGGAACCTATGATGCCTGGTACTGGGCGCATCCTCCGGTATATATGCCCGACAACTGCAACCTTCCGGAGGTCGAGCACATAAAGAAGTTCGTGGACATACCCGTCGTATGTGCCGGCAAGATGACCCCGGAGGCGGCAGCAGCATCCATAGCCGCCGGAAGACTGGACGCCATGGGGGTTGCCCGCCAGTTCCTGGTGGATCCCGAATGGATCACCAAGCTTATGGAGGGGCGCGAGGAGGATATCAAGCCGTGCATCAATTGCCACAACGCTTGCTTCACAATGGCGAAGCATGGAAACTCTGCGAATGACCAGGACCTTTTCGATGCGCTCTTCATGTCACGTTGTGCGTTGAATCCGCAGACCATGCAGAGGAACAGGTTCAAGATCGTCAGGACGGCCAAGGCCAGGAGGGTCGCCATAGTTGGAGGCGGAATCGGAGGAATGGAGGCTGCGATCGTACTGAAGAACAGGGGGCATGAGCCTGTGATCTATGAGAAGAGCGGCAGGCTTGGAGGAGTTTTCGTCGAGGCTGCGTCGTTCTCTTTCAAGGAACATGACAAAAAGCTCATACAGTGGTACAGGCATGAGATTGAGAGGCTTGGGATCGAGGTGCATTTGAACACCGAGATAAGCGATGTCGGTGCATTGGATGCGGACGAGGTTATCGTCGCTACCGGTGCCGTACCCAACCGCCCGGGAATAAAGGGGCTCGGGAAGGCCGTGGAGGCTACCGAGTTCCTCAGGGGAAGAAAGGTCGGGAACAACGTCGTGATAATCGGTGGAGGCCTGACCGGATGCGAGATAGCCTACGAGCTTGTGCTGCAGGGCAAGAAACCCACGATTGTCGAGATGAAGGACGATCTTGTTCCTGTCAAGGGCGTGTGTCTTGCCAATTCATCGTTCCTCAGGGAGATGCTGGCCTTCAAGCAGGTACCGGTCCATCTTAATACGACGCTTGTCGAGATAAAGGACGGCGGTGTCGTCCTGAAGGACAAGACTGGAAAGCTTTTCGAGCTTTCCTGCGACGATGTCATAGTTTCTCTCGGATATCATCCGGCACCTCTGGCTCCGAAAGGAGGACGTGTGCATCTCGTCGGGGACGCCGACAAGGTAGGCAACCTCAGGACTGTGATCTGGAAGGCCTGGAAAGTGGCTATGAAGATATGATTTTTATTCCCTGGAAGGATTTTTGCAGGCAAAACATGCCCGTCCCGGCACCTCGCGCTTGTGATTTATCCTGTACAGGGCTAAAATGAATGAAGCTAATGAATAAAACGGTGGCGACAGGAGGAGAGAAGGATGTCGACTATTTTGGTGACGGGAGGAGCCGGGTACATCGGTTCCCATACATGTGTTGAGCTTTTGGAGGCCGGCTACGACGTGGTTGTTGTGGACAACCTCAGCAATTCCAGCAGAGAGTCCCTCAGACGGGTTGAGAAAATCACCGGCAAGAGCCTGAAATTCCACGAGGCCGACATAAGGGATGAGGCTGCCCTTGACGGGATCTTCAACTCCTGCAAGGTGGATGCGGTGATCCATTTCGCCGGGCTGAAGGCCGTAGGCGAGTCTGTGTCAAAGCCTCTTGAGTATTATGACAACAATATTGTCGGAACGCTTACCCTTGTAAAGGTCATGAAGGCTCATGGCTGCAAGAACATCATCTTCAGCTCCTCTGCTACTGTCTACGGGGATCCTGCTTTCGTCCCCATCACCGAGGACTGTCCGAAGGGCACATGCACGAATCCGTATGGGTGGACCAAATGGATGCTCGAGCAGATTCTCAGCGATCTGCACACCGCCGACAAGCAGTGGAATGTTATATTGCTCAGATATTTCAATCCGATTGGTGCACATAAGAGCGGACTGATCGGAGAGGATCCCAAAGGTATTCCGAACAATCTGCTTCCGTATGTGGCCCAGGTCGCCATCGGCAAGCTTGATTGCATAGGTGTTTTCGGCAACGACTACAACACACCCGACGGGACCGGTGTCAGGGATTACATCCATGTCGTCGATCTCGCAAAGGGGCACGTGAAGGCCATCAAGAAGCTTGACGACAATGCCGGTGTCTCCATATACAATCTTGGAACAGGGAACGGGTACAGCGTGTTGCAGGTCGTCAAAGCCTTCAGCAAGGCATGCGGGCATGAGCTCAAGTATCAGATCAAGCCCAGACGCCCCGGTGATATCGCCGCCTGCTACTGCGATCCGGGCAAAGCCCTCAGGGAGCTTGGATGGAAAGCCGAATACGGAATCGATGAGATGTGTGCCGACTCCTGGAGATGGCAGAGCATGAACCCTGACGGGTATTCCAAATAACAGATCGTCAGTAAAAGCCCCTGGCCGGGGCTTTTTTAGATTTCATCCATGGGTTGTCAAGCTTCATGGCTGCACGGCATGTTGTGTTGTTTTCATATGGGGCAAATGACCTGGATGGATTCATGGAGGTTGTCCTGAATGCAGAAAGCAGTACTTGCCATTGATGCCTGTAACATCATTTCCGAGATAGACGAAAGGATATACGGATCGTTCATAGAACATTTGGGGCGTGCGGTTTATGGCGGCATATATCAGCCCGGGAATCCAAATTCCGACGTGGATGGCTTCAGAAAGGATGTGATGGCGCTCGTGCGGGAACTCAACGTGCCTGTCATACGTTATCCCGGGGGTAATTTCGTCTCGGGTTACAATTGGGAGGACGGAGTCGGGCCGAAGGAGAATCGTCCCGTCCGGTTGGATCTCGCCTGGTTCACTACCGAGACAAATGAGTTCGGCATGCAGGAGTTTCAGAAATGGTTGGAGAAGGTCGGTTCCAACATGATGATGGCCGTAAATCTCGGTACCCGGGGGCCTGACAGTGCAAGGAATCTTGTCGAGTATGCAAATTTTCCTTCCGGTACCTTTCTGAGCGATTTGAGGATCTCCCATGGACGTAAGGAGCCTTATGGGATAAAAACCTGGTGCCTTGGAAACGAGATGGACGGACCTTGGCAGATGGGTGCGAAGACGGCGGATGAGTATGGCCGCATCGCTGCCGAAGCTGCCAAGCTCATGAAATGGACGGATCCTAATATAGAATTGGTCGCGTGCGGAAGTTCCAATTCGCATATGCCGACATATGGAAGCTGGGAATCGACCGTGCTTTCCCACGTGTACGACCATGTGGATTACATCTCGATGCATGAGTACTATGGCAACCCGGACGACGACACTCCGACGTTCCTTTCTGAAACCGAGACCATGGACAAGTTCATCAAATCAGTTGTCTCAATATGCGACAGGATCAAGGAGGAGAAGCATTCCGACAAGACCATGTACCTTTCCTTCGACGAATGGAATGTCTGGTATCATTCTCTGGATCACGATGCCAAGCTCGAACGGTGGGGCCGTGCCCCGCACCGGCTCGAGGATGTCTACAATTTCGAGGATGCCCTGCTCGTCGGAGGTCTGCTGATTACGCTTATCAAGAATTCGGACAGGGTGAGGATGGCATGCCTTGCACAGCTTGTCAATGTCATCGCCCCGATAATGACAGATGATGACGGTGCATGGCCTCAGACCATCTATCATCCTTATCAGCTTACGTCCCGGTACGGCCGCGGTTCGGCCCTGCGGGTAGATGTCGATTGCGCATCATATGATTCGAAGAAGCATATGCACGTACCTTATCTTGATTCGGTGGCGGTCCTTTCCGAATCGGGCGTGGAGCTTACAGTGTTCGTGCTGAACCGGAATCTTGAGGAAGATGTGGAGGCGGAATTTGACATCAAGGGACTTTCCCTCCGTCCGATCGTGCATGTCGCGCTGGAAGGCTGCGGGTTGAAGGATGTCAACGATTCCAGAAATCCGGACAGGGTCAAGCCCGTTGAGAAGCAGTTGCGTGAAGGAAGCGTCGTGTTGTCGAAGGCATCGTGGAATGTCTTGAGATACCGCGTGGTTTGACCACCTGGAGCCTATCGCCTGCCCAGGACGGCCGGAAGCTCCAAAAGCGAATCAAGCCGGTATGTGGCACGCGCGCATCCTTTTGCATCTCCTATTGCCGCTGAGTCGAATCCTCCGTTTCCTGCTGCTTCAATACCGCTTTCCGCATCTTCGACGACCAGGCATTCGTAGGGGGAAAGTCCGAGCATGTCCGCCGCATTGCGGAACACCTCGGGGTCAGGCTTGCTCCTTTTTATATTGTTCCCGTCGCTTATCGCATCGAACATGTCGAGCAACCCGATTTTCTCAAGGATGAAAGTGGCGTTCCTGCTGGATGAACCTATTGCAATCCTGTAATCGGCTCCAAGCTCCTCCAGCATCCTGCGCACGGCAGGATCCACATCCGCCGGAGTCATTGATTTCAGCATGCTGCGGTACAGGGAGTTCTTCCTGGCGCATATGGCCTCCTTCTCACGCCGGCTGTAGGAAACGGATGACCCTGCAAGTATCATCTCCAGACTTTCCATCCTGCTGACACCTCGCAGGCGGTTGTTCTTCTCCTCGTCGAACGGTATCCCGAGACTGTCCGCGATTTCCTTCCAGGCCCTGTAATGGAACATGTCCGTATGGCATATCACCCCGTCCAGATCGAAGATGACAGCTTTGTAAATCTTTGCTTCCATGACGATCACCCCCCGAGCCTTTGGACGAGCATACCGTTCCGCCCTGCCTCGTATGTGGTGCCGTATATGCTGATGCATACCGGTTGGGATGTGGTTACGATGACACGATCCTTGTCCACCTCCACATGTATCTTCGAGCCGCGATACCGTATGGAGAACCCATAGCTGTTCCATTTGTCCGGAAGCGCCGGAGCGAGAGAGATACCTTCTTTTTTTATCCTCAATCCTGCAAAGCCCATGGTTATTGCAAGATAGCTTCCTCCCATGTTCGCCGTATGGATCCCGTCGCGTGTGTTTTTATGGGTATCCCGCAGATCGGTTTCACTGCACGACCCGAAATACTTCAATGCTTCATCTTTCAATCCGAGATAGGAAGCCATCATTGAGAATATACATTTCGAGAGCGTTGAATCATGGGTCGTTATCTTCTCGTAATATCTGAAAGACCTTTCCATCGTGGATCTGTCGCTGTATTCGGGATGCAGCAGGTGGGCCAGTATCGTGTCTGCCTGTTTGCACACCTGGTGTCTGTACAAAAACAGGGGATGGTAGTGCAGGAGCATCGGATGCTTGTCCTCGGGTATTGCCGCCAGATCGATGGGTTTCTTGTTCAAAAACGAATCGTCCTGGGGGTTGATTCCAAGTTCTTCGTCGAAAGGCAGGAACATCAGTTCCGCGGCTTTCTCGAATTCCAGAATTTCCGCATCATCGAACTCGAAGGTGAGGACGGTGCCTTCCGCTCTGAATTCACGGATGAGCCGGGCTGTCTGCCGCAGATCGAACTTTGCACATGCGTTTGTGTAGTAATTGTTGTTGACGATGCAGGTGTATTCGTCGGGGCCGGTCACATCGTTTATCTCGAAGCCCCGCTTAGTGAACACCCCCGTGTCGATCCAGAGCCGCGATATCTCCATCAGCATCTCAAGTCCCATATTGGTCATGAACTCATGATCATCTGTAGCTTCATAATACTGTATGACCGCATGGGCGATCGCGCCGTTGATATGGTACTGTGCGCTTCCCGCGGGAAAAAATCCGCTGCACTCGTCCCCGTTGATCGTACGCCAGGCGTACAGGGCTCCTTTACCATGTCCGAGCCTGGCGGCGTTCCTTCTGGCCTTGTCCAGTATGCTGTAGCGGTATGCGAGCAGCCTTTTCGATATTTCCGGGCGTGTGAGGGTGAAGATGGTTTGCACGTACATCTCCGTGTCCCAGAAATAATGTCCCTCGTAACCTTCTCCAGACAGTCCCTTTGCCGCGATATGTGACAAGCCGTCCCTTCCTGCCGATTGAAGCAGGCAGAAGAGGTTGAAGCTGACCGCCTCCTCCAGGCGGTCGTCGCCGGAAAGGGAGAATCCGACATCGTCCCAGAATGATGAAAGGTATTCCTCCTGTTCGCGGAAAATACGTTCCATACCCGCATCCTTGGCTTCCCTGAGCTTCTGGATGGCGGTGGCTTCGGTGTCCGCGCAATGTCTGGAGTCCGCAAACGAGACCATCCTGGTGAGCACCGCACCGGTCGCGTTGTGCAGGGTGTGCGTGCGTCTGGCATCGTTGTTTTCCAGAACCTCCCTGGTCTCCGCTCCCGGGACCTTCTCCCATACCACCGTTGATATGCCGAGTCCGCTGTTCTGTGTCGATACGGATACCGCAGACATTCCGTCGCCCAGCATGCGGCAGCCCTCCTGCCTCAGGAATGCGGTTGCTTCGGAAGCCAGACGCGGATCGTTCGGGTCACAATGATTCCTGACTAGCGAGTTGTGTCCAGTGTCGAAGGTTATATTGCAGGGCCCGGATGTGGCGATCTCATATACAAGCATGAAGATGTTGGGCCTCTTGAACGATGCGAGCCTGGTTATCCTGACATCGGCCTTCACACCCTTTGCAGACACGAAGGAGAATGTTCTTGCGGATGTCCCCCTGGTGAAATCGAGACATCTTGTGTATTCTTCGGCAGGGGTGGCGAGTTCTCCGTCCAGATAGGCTTTTATATCCTGCACCTCCGCGACGTTGATTATCGTCTGTTTCCTGTTCACAAGCCCGAAAAGCGGTTCTGCCTGTGGCATCGGGACTATTTCATAGACACCGTTCATGTACGATCCGCGGACGGACCGCACATCGGATGCATAGCCTTCCTCGAAGGCACCGCGGATTCCTATATATCCGTTTGCGGAGTGGAACAGGCTTTCGTTCAGCTCCAGACTGCGCCTGTCCGAGGTCTTGAATGTCCTTTCATACCGGTGTTTCATTTCATCGCCCCCGCCACAACGCCTTTGATGATGTATTTCTGGGCGCAGAAGTAGAAGACGACAACCGGGATTATCGTGAGCGTCAGTCCGGCCATCGCCTCGTTCCACTGTATCGTGAAAACCCCGAAGAACGAGCTTGTGGAAAGAGGTACGGTCCTGAGGCTCTTGCTGTTCAGTACAAGCGATGGAAGCAGATAGTCGTTCCATATCCAGATTATGTCCAGGATGATCACGGTCATTATCGTCGGTTTCAGAATCGGGAAGACCACCCTGAAGAATGTCTGGATCCTGCTGCATCCGTCGAGGGTCGCCGCCTCCTCTAGCGAGATTGGGATGCTTTTCACAAAACCGTGGAAGAGGAACACCGCAAGCGACATCCCGAAGCCTATGTACATGAAAACAAGCCCCCGCCTTGTGTTGAGTATCTGTATGCCGAGGTACATCTTGGACCATTTCATGAGCTGTACGAGCGGCATCATGAGCGTGTGGAACGGAATCAGCATCGTCGCGACGAATGCAAAGTATATCAGGGTGCTCTTTTTATCATTGGTTCTGGCCAGCATCCATGCGCACATGGAGGACAACAGGATTATCAGGGAAACCGAAGTCACCGTTATGATGAGGGAATTCGAGAATCCGGTCATGAAATCCATCCGGTCCATAGCGGTCAGATAGTTTTCAAATCTGAATGTGCTTGGCAGGGCCGTAGGGCTCATGTACAGTTCGGCCCTGTTCTTGAAGCTGTTGACAAGCATTATGTAGAGGGGGTAGAGGAACAGGAGTCCGAGCAGGACCATGAGTGCGGAGCATATGGCGGATGTGATCCTTTTCCTGAGTCTCATAGCTGTACCTCCCTTCTTTTTGTGATGAAGACCTGCGTGAGCGTCACCGCCGTGATGAGCAGGAAGAATATGATCGCTTTCGCCTGCCCGTATCCATATTCGTAATAGCGGAATATCTCGTTGTATATGTTCATTGCGAACATCTCCGTGGCGTTTCCGGGGCCTCCCCCGGTGAGGGCCAGGTTTATGTCGTACACTTTGAAACAGTTGGAGAGCGAATAGAATACGCAGACCGTGATCGCAGGCATTATCAGCGGGAAGGTTATCTTCGAAAATCTCGTCCATGCCCCGGCCCCGTCCATATATGCCGCCTCCAGCAGCTCGTCGGGGACCGACTGGATCCCGGTGATGTAGATTATCATGACATATCCCGCCATCTGCCATGTCATGACGACGACAAGGGAGACAAGTGCGAACTGCGGATCAAGCAGCCAGTTGAAGAAAATCGACTCCAACCCGGTTTTCTCCCCGACGGCCTTGAGCGTGTCGGAAAGAATGAACTGCCATATGTACCCCAGGATGAGCCCTCCTATGAGGTTTGGCATGAAAAACATCGTTCTTGTGATGTTCCTTCCTTTCAACGGGCTGGTGACAAGCATCGCCAGGGACAGCCCCAGCACGTTTATCAGTACGACCGAAAGGATGGTGAATTCGATCGTGTGGAGGGCGGAGGCCGAAAACCTGGAATCGGAAAGGATCCTTACGTAGTTATCGGCTCCGACAAACACGGGAGGATTCAAAGCTACGCCGTTCCATTCAACAAACGAATATCCTATGCCTATTATGAAAGGCACTATGACAACGACCGTGAATGCGAGCAGGGCGGGTGCGACGAAAAGAAAGTAGCATAGACGGTCCCTCTTCCTGCTTGTAACCATGATGTCCTCCTGTGGTGGTTATGATATCGATCAGGAGGCCATCCCCCAGATGACGGCCTCCCTTGTGGTCTGTTTGTCTGTCAGAGCCTGGCTCTGTAGGCTTCTTCAATCTTTCCGACCATCTCCGCTCCTGTCATGTCCGTGGTGAAGAATTCCTCGGCGATGCCTTCGAAATCGGTGTCGACGATGTTCACCGGCCACATGGAGGTGACCCAGATGAGCGTCTCGCCGCTTGCCGCTGCTTCCGCGACGTCGGCGCTGAGCGGGTCGAGCGATTCAGTGCTGATGTTGGAGACCGCCGGTACGAACATGAACTTGTTGAGCACGTAGTCTATTCCTGCATCTGACGTGTAGAGCCAGTCCAGGAACTGCTTGCTGGCTTTCTGATCCGCTTCCGATACCTGCGAGTTGACGACCCAGTAATAGGGGACGGAGACAGCAAGCTTGTCGTTGCCCATCAGCGGAAGTGCGACAAGGGCCATGTCGAAGCCGATGTCGTATGATGTGAACATCGGATACACCCAGTTGCCCTGGTGGATGAGGGCCGTCTTTCCTGTGGCGAAGTCACCGCAGGACTTGTCGTAATTGATCTCGAGCGGATTGACCGCAACCTCCTTTATCTTGTCGTAGAGTTCTGCGAACGCCTGGAACTGCGGATAGTCCATCAGATGTATGTCGCCGTTCTCGAACTCCTCTATGAAGGCAACCGGATCGTCCATGAGGGCGAACGGGAAGTTGAGCGGATGTCCGATGAGGAAGTATGATCCGTCGCTGAGCCCGAACGGGTTGTATCCCTGGCCTGCGAGCCTGTCAAGACAGGCAAGGAAGGCTTCCTGGCTTGCAAGATCCTCCGGCTTCACAAGCTCGGTGTTGATCACGATTCCGTATCCCTCGACATTGTATGGCACGCCAGAGCTTGTACCGTTGACCTCAAGTGCCATCGACGGAGCGATATACTGGTTTACCTCCATGTCTGTGATGCCTGCGATGTATGGTGCGAACATCTCCGCCTCGTTTCCGGCCGCGATGGAGAAGATGGTCGGCATCTCCTCGCCTGCAAGCTTGAGACTCAGCTGGGCCCTGTAGTCATCGCTGGTCTCCCAGATCTCGACCGGTATGCCGGTCTCGGCGGTGAAATCTTCGGCTGCATCCGCAAGAGAGTCGGTTATTTCAACTTTTGATTGGTAGATTATGACTTTTCCCTGCTCAGAGGCTTCCTCTTTTGTCCCTTGGGCAAAAAGGGAGAGGGCTAGAAGCAGTACCAGCAGAACGGTGGCAATCCTTTTCATTACATTTCTCCTTTTGTGTATAAAACGTTTAATTAAACTTTCTATTCCTACCAATAGAATTGTCAAGAAAAATTTGTGATATTAAGCAATTTAACGGATTTTAATTTGTTATTTAATATAAATTTATGTAAAAAAATAAAATAATTTACATAAAATTGATTTACTTACTGAATCTTGCACTATCGCGCTCTATGATCTTGGCATTGATACGGAAGACTTCGGAATTCATTTCACCGCTTTCGATGTTGCCGACAAGGGCCTGTGCCGCCAGATATCCACGTTCGTAGTCGGGAATGTCGATCGTGGTGATGCCGTTGTAGCAGGCTATGCTGTTGTTGTCGAACCCCGTGACAAGAATATCCTTTCCGACAACCAATCCATTGTCCTTGAAAACCTCGATCGCCCCGAGCGCCATATTGTCGTTGGCGCATACCAGTACTTCCGGGCGGGGCATTGTGAGCAGAAGGATCTGTGCGGCCCTCCGTCCGCTTTCCTCATGCCAGTTCCCGGATATGTACCTGTCCCGGGTAAACCTGATTCCGTTCTCGTTGAGCGCATCCAAAAAAGCCTGGTAGCGTTCCTTGTTGTCCGAGGTGTTCTCCATGCCTCCGAGGAAGGAGAATCTACGGTAGCCTGCACCAATGAGTCTGGAAATCATCGAATGCATCGGTGCGTAATTGTTCACGAGTATGCTTTTTATATGTGAATTGTCTATGATCCTGTCCAGTATCACGATGGGATAGTTCCTGTTGGCATGCCTGTCGAGAATCGTGCTGTCCAGCTTGCCGTCCAGGGCTATGCAGCCGCTTGTGATGAACGGATCCATGTATTTCTCACAGGAGCGTCCGGTGCATATCAGAAGGTCGTAGTCATGCGACTCCACATAGTCGTGTATGCCATGGATGATGTCGAGATAGAATGTCCTGTCGAAATCACTGAAGGTGAACAGGATTGTCTTAGGATTTCTTGTTTTCAGGTTTTTTGCATACAGGTTTGGGTTGTATCCCTTCTCGTTGCATATCGCCAGTATCCTCTCCTTGGTTTCCTCCGAAATGTTCGCCTTGCCGTTGAGGGCGTTCGACACGGTCGCCGGGCTCACTCCTGCTATGCTCGCTATTTCCTTTACTCCGATCATAAGAGAATGATAAACCAGTTTTGTCCCCAATGAACGTTAAATCTGCATTTCATTCTCCATTTTGTCACCTCGTGGCATTGGTCTGCCTGTTGTTTTATGTATTTTCTCCGGATAATATGATTGGGACAAGCAATCGGGAGGAGGAAGGTTATGACCGAAAAACTGTTGCTGGAAAGGCTTGCACGACCTGACGTGTATCCATTGGATGTGGTTCTTGACACGGATGCCTACAACGAGATCGACGACCAGTACGCATTGGCGTACCTCATAGGGAACAAGGACAAGCTTGACCTGAAGGCCATATGCGCCGCCCCGTTCTCAAATTTCAAAGCCGGAGATCCCGGGCTCGGCATGGAGCTTAGCTATGACGAGATATTGAACGTGCTGGATCTTCTCGGGGAAAATGGATATGGTGACAGGGTCTTCCATGGCTCGCGGTCGTATCTGCCTTCCGAAAAAAAGCCTGTCCGTTCCGCTGCTGCCGAGCGGATTGTGGAGCTGGCTTTGAAAAGGTCTGTCACGGATCCTCCTCTTTATGTCGTTGCGATAGGCGCCGCAACCGATGTCGCTTCGGCCATACTCATGGAGCCATCGATCATCGACAGGATCGTCGTGGTGTGGCTTGGCGGGCATGCGCATCATTGGCCGGTGAACGACGAGTTCAACATGAAGCAGGACGTCGCTGCCGCACGAATACTCTTCGATTCATGTGTCCCGGTTGTCCAGCTTCCATGCATGGGCGTCGTTTCCGCTTTCACCACGACCGGTCCTGAACTGCGGTATTGGCTGAAAGGCAAAAACCGGTTCTGCGATTACATGGTCGATTTCACCGAAGCGGAGGCCGGACGGTATGCTCAGGGCAGATATTGGAGCAGAGCGATATGGGATGTGACAGCCGTGGGCTGGCTTGTTTCTGATGAATTTCAGAAGGACTGTCTCGTACACAGCCCGGTCTGCCAGTACGACAACAGGTATTCGTTCGACCAGACCAGACATTTCATCAGGTATGTGTATTGGATAAACAGGGATGCGCTCATCAAGGACCTGTTTGAAAAGATATCCTGTTGATTTTCTGTTATGCCGGACAAATGAATTGTTGTTTTCCGGAATAAAAGGTTGCGTCATGGCAATTTGTTTTCAAAGTCAATGAAAACAAACAAGCCCTTGCGTTGCAAGGGCTGATAGTACTCTATTATTCCCACTCGATGGTGCCGCAGGGCTTCGGAGTAAGGTCGAACAGAACCCTGTTCACGCCTTTGACTTCCTTTGTTATCCTGTCGGTTATGTGCTCCAAAAGAGAGAAGGGGACATCTTCGACAGTGGCGGTCATTGCGTCGATTGTGTTGACAGCCCTTATTATCACGGGGTATTCATATGTGCGCTTTCCATCCTTTATCCCGACCGATTTGAAATCAGGGACCGCCGTGAAGTATTGCCAAACCTTTCCTTCCAGACCGTTTTTTGCGAATTCCTCCCTCAGGATCGCATCCGATTCCCTTACTGCTTCAAGTCTGTCCCTCGTGATGGCTCCAAGACATCTGACGCCGAGTCCCGGGCCCGGGAAGGGCTGGCGATAGACCATGTTGTCGGGGAGTCCCAGAGCCTTTCCCACGACCCTGACCTCGTCCTTGAACAGGAATTTCAACGGTTCCACAAGTTTGAATTTCAAGTCTTCAGGCAGCCCTCCCACATTATGGTGGGCCTTTACAGGACCACTTTCAAGTATGTCGGGATAGATTGTGCCCTGGGCAAGAAATTCGATTCCTTCAAGCTTGCGGGCCTCCTCCTCGAAGACACGTATGAATTCCGCCCCGATGATCTTCCTTTTCCTTTCCGGTTCTCCGACACCAGCGAGCTTGTCCAGGAAGCGGTCTACGGCATCGACATACACCAGGTTGGCATCCATCTGGTTTCTGAAAACCTCCACCACCTGTTCCGGTTCTCCTTTTCTCAGCAGTCCATGGTTCACATGTACGCATACAAGGTTCTTGCCGACGGCCTTGATAAGCAACGCGGCAACGACCGATGAATCCACTCCGCCAGAAAGGGCGAGAAGAACCTTCTTGTCTCCCACCTGTTCCTTGACAGCCTTTATTTCTTTTGCAATGAATGCGTCAGCCAGTTCCCTGGTTGTTATCCTGACCATGTCATCAGGGCGTTTTTCAGACATATTCTTTCCTCCGATGTATGGAATTGTAAACGAAAAGTCTCGTGTGCTGGAAGACATGCCGGGCATGGTGAACGGGCATCTTCCACTTTTTTGCATGCTCCGACCACTTCCGTGTTACAATAATGTCCGGTAATGTCGTTCTGGCAGATATGGATTTTTTATTGGGATCATAGGGGATGATTATGAAGCGTATTGTTCTTTTGTGTTTGATTGTCGTTCTTGCTGTTTCCGGTTTTGCCGCTTCGTCCGATATCATGGATTTCACATTGGATGTGGTGGGCAATGTCATAGAGGCATATGGAAACGGCGGACGTCCGCCAATCGGTGAGCTGGATAAACATCTGGTGTCGTTGAATGTGGACAGCATGACGCTCGAGCAGCGCAGGGAGGTTTATGAGACCTATCATGTCACAAGTGGAAATGCTATTTTCAGAAATGTCGTGATCGGCTTTGGAAATGGTTCCAAGCGTCAGGGCGATACGTGGGGCAGCCTCATCGGCGCCATAGGCGACGGTCTTGGTTTCGGTCTGCTCGTGGCCAGCGGCACATGTTTTCTTATCGATCTGCTCACTTTCCAGACCCTCGGGGCCGCTTCCGGCAGTCAGGAGGTGGGAACGCTTTCAGATTCACCTCTCATGGCTGTGACCAAGGCCCTTGCCATCGGCGGCGGCGTAGTGATCGGCGTGAACAGGCTTGTCGGCATCATACCTCCGCTCGTCTACAGCGCACGATATAATTCGAAGCTCCGGTCCGGGCTTGGACTGGATAAGAAGCTCAATCTCGCCGCAGCGCCTGTCGTGAATCCGGTCAGCGGCAATCTCGGTGTCACGATGATGGCCAGCGTCTCTTTTTGAGGTTATTCCGTAATGTCCCGGTTCCGCCTTCCTGCGGAGCCGGTTTTTTTCACCGGGGTGTCACTGCTGTGGATCCCGCCTGGCAAGGGTGGCAAGTGTGTCTCCTGCAATGCGGTATACAGTCCAATCCGACATTGGTTCGGCACCAAGGGAAAGATAGAAATCGATGCTTGGCCTGTTCCGATCCAGGCACCACCATTCCAGCCGTCCGCATTTTCTTTCCACCGCGATTCCTGCAAGCTCTTTCAGAAGTGCTTTTCCATATCCCTTCCCTCGGTATTCCGGTTTGACGAACAGATCCTCGAGATAGATTCCAACACGTCCGAGAAAAGTCGAGAAATTGTGGAAGAAGAGGGCGAATCCAATTTCTTCATCGTTCACGACCATGAAAATGACCTCCGCCTTCTTTTTGTCGAAAATCCATTCCTCAAGCACCGCCTCGTCAGCCACGACCTCGTTTGACAACCCCTCGTATCCGGCCAGGTCCTTTATGAATTGTAGGATAGTATGCACGTCCTTGCGTTTTGCATATCTGAAAACAGGCTTCTTGTCCATTCCTGCGACCTCCTTTTTTATTTTTGTCTGTTTCTTGCATTCTATGAAATACGGTAGGATGTTTTTATCATGGATTGCCATGGTGGGGAAGGGGGGCCTCCGTGTCAGCCATTATCCGGTTGCTATCGATTGCCGTCGGAAAGCTCTTGGAAAAATATGTTTTGATGAACGGCGAATAGAGTTTATCATGAAAATAGGTCGTGTTTTTACCAAAAAACGGGTTTGACGGCCAAACTGTATATGACAGGTCGGGGGTTTTTATGGCTGATATCGATTATTTCGAGCTCTCAAAATCAACGCTGGAGGAACTGGCGGAAAAAGGTGACACGCAGGCGATGCTTGCGCTGGGGATAAATTTGTATTACGGCATATATGATCGTATTGATGTCGATAACGCCTGGGATTGGTTGAGCAAGGCTTATACCAAAGGGGAGGCTAAGGCATCGGCGTTTTTGGGGGAGATGATATATTTCAGACAGGTGGAAATCAAAGGATTCGACTCCGATGACCAATATGTCAACAAGGCATACGAATTTTATAAGGAAGCGGCCGAGCTGGATATGATCGCAGGCTACAAAGGCTTGTGCAAGATGATAATGAGGAATGATTATCCCGGACGGGATGGTGATGAGATTCTGGATAAACTTGAAGAGATGAAGGACGAAGACGAGGAGTCCCAGTATCTGTACGACCTCATACAGGGCGGCGATTATTCTCCTGAGGACATCAATCCGTCGAATGAGTTCGGCCTCGACGATGAAGAGGATGAAGATGATGAAGCGGATGAGGATGATGAGGATGAGGATGATGAGGATGAATCTGAAGACGGAATGATCCGCCGTTGGCTTTCAAGGGATGTTCCCGAGGAGGCGGAAACCGAATTGTCGCTTTCGTTGGATGATATTCTTGCCACATTGGATGAACCAATAGCGGACGATCTGGATGACAGCGAATTTGAATTCTACGAACGTTTCTACGGTGAGACCATCAGGGATCTTCTGCTGGATGTGATCAAAAGCGATGACGAGGCTGTGGAGATGCTGGTCGCACTTTCGAAATACTACAGGTTCCAGCCCGGTGAAGATATCCGATATGCGGCATACTGGGCGCACAAGGCGGTCATCTTGGTGGAAAAAGGACTGGAAAGCGGCAAGATTGATGATTCCAATTTCAAGCCGATGGCCTACGGGGAGCTGGGCAACGTATATTATTCTTATTCCTATGATCCTGACCTGGACTTCCCTAATGTTGAGAAGGCGGCCAAGTATTACGAGATTGCGGCGAAAACCGATTACAGTTACAGCTATGACTACAACACCAATGGGGCAATAGCATTGGCGTCAATGGCGGAATTGTACAAAGCGATGGATATTGCCGACCTGGGCTGGAGCAATGGCATCAACCGCGCCTGGTGCGGGCAGGTCCAGTATTTCCGAGGATATGCCCAGACAGCCGCCAAGTATTGGAATGATGCACTGGGGAAATCAAAAGGCTGGGGGGAATACTTCATGGGCAGGTATTGCTACATGCGTGGTGAAACCAGCAAGGCATATCAGCTTTGGAGGGAAGGCGCGTCGGAAGGCTCCAAGGAGTGCGAGCTGGAATTGGCAAACCGCATCCTGTCGGATCCGTCGACCTGTTGGGCTGAGATACAGAAACAATGGGAGATAATGGACAGGATGTACCGCAACGACGAGACTCCAGCCGTATACAAATACATATACAAGTTCTATATGGACAAGAGTTTCAAGATCGACATGACTGAAGACGAGAGGCGACTTGTGGCGTATGGCGCCCTCGACAAAGGAATCAGGAGATTCTGTCCGTACTGCGCAAAAATAAATTATGACGAGCTTGATGACAGGCATATAAAGCCTGCGATCGAGGCCTGGGGCTATGACGGATATGAATTCTAGATATTGCGGGGAATGATTCGGATCGTATTGTTTTTTATGCAGGAGGCAGGAATGGACCTCCTGCCCTGCAGGCCGATGGATATGCAATGGTCCGCTATGCTTTCTTGCCATAAATCCATGTGAATTTTGTTTTACATGATGATTAAATCCATCTTTCCTGCTATAGAAGATATTATCAAGTGAGGTCATTCCATGACAGGTATCCGCACAAAAGGCAATGGCATCGATATGCTCAACGGCTCCATATGGAACAAGCTGATAGCCTTTGCCATCCCGATTGCATTGAGCAGCATACTGCAGCAGCTCTTCAACGCTTCCGACACGGCGATCGCAGGAAGGTTTGCAGGTCCCGTGGCCCTTGCTGCGGTAGGCTCGACATCGGCTTTGATAAACCTCATCATAAATCTATTCGTCGGGTGCGCGACTGGCGCCAACGTGCTCATTGCCAGGCTTGCCGCAAGAAGGGATGACAATGCTATGGCCGAGGCTGTATCCACGTCAATCCTTTTTGGACTTGTTTCCGGAGTGGTTCTAATCTTCATAGGAGGACTTCTGGCCCGTCCCATGCTGGTCCTCATGGGCTCTCCCGAGGATGTCATCGATCATTCCACAATCTATATGAAGATCTATTTTGCAGGAATGCCTTTCCTGATGGTATACAACTTCGGATCTGCCATCCTGCGGTCAATAGGGGATACCAGGAGGCCCCTGGTCGCCCTCGCTTCATCCGGAGTGATAAATGTCGTTCTCAATATTGTCTTTGTCGCATGCTTCAAGATGGGGGTCTCCGGAGTGGCGATCGCCACGGTCTGCGCTGAGGCGATCAGCGCTTTCTTGGTCGTGAGATTTCTTGTGAAGGAAAAAAGCAGTGTCCGGCTTGACCTCCACCATCTTGCATTCAGACGGGAGCATCTCTGGAGGATAGTATGCATAGGAATTCCGGCCGGGCTCCAGGGCATGGTGTTCTCACTGTCGAACACCTGCATACAGTCCGGTATAAACAGCCTCGGATCGATCGTGATGGCAGGAAATGCGACATCCGGCAATTTCGAGTCCATTTCCTACAATATCTGCAACGCATTCTCGATAAGCGCACTTACATTTGCAAGCCAGAACTATGCGGTCGGCGACTATTCCAGAACCAGAAGGGTGTATCACGATGCATTGGTAATAGGCATGTCCGGCATGCTTCTCGTCGATGCGCTGATATTCATATTCCGTTATCCTCTGCTTTCGCTGTTCACGGATGACATGGCGGTGAAGGAGTTTGCAATCATCAAGTTCTATTACGGGCTGCTTCCACATTCCCTGATAGTCCTGTATGAGATAACGGCTTCCATTTTAAGAGCAATGGGCAAGTCTTTGATGCCTGCCATGATCTGCATAATCGGAACCTGCTGCGTGAGGCTTTTATGGGTGTTTGCGGTGTTCCCGTATTTCAGATCGTTCGATGTACTGGTGATGGTCTATCCGATATCCTGGGTGATGACTGCCACGATGATGCTGACAGGATATAGGATCGTATCGGCAAAACTTATGAATGGCAAAACAAGCAGGACCGCCGTAAAAACAATCTGAATCGTGCAAAGCCTTACAAAATCTCCAGATCCAAACGCAAAGCTTGCCTGTATGCCCGCATCCGGTCCGATTTTTCCGGGAGCGTGATAGCAAATATCCGGTCATGCGCGGATGTCCACGTGACGCCGTACGTCAAAGGAGAAGCGGAATCATGCGATAGCCTGCAGGTCCCAACGCATATGGCGATACATCTGGGGCGTGACGCTTCATGGAATCGGAGCCTCGGTGTGCCGGGCTGCATGGACACGAACAGATGTCGGCAGGCATTAAATGCATCATGTTCAAACATATATGAAGCAGGCATCGACCTATTTCAACGGATCCGTATCATCAAGGATGTGAGGAGGCCATACGGGAGGAATCGGTGCATTCCTGCTGATCTTGAAATCACAAAGACCATCCTGTGTACCGCATGTCTTTTCCCTCTGAAGGGAGAGATTGAAGGCTTTGAACATGACATAATCCAGGTTGCAAAGATATGGAAGATAGTCCATATATCCGGCACTTTTGCAAAAATCATGAACGGGGCAATGGAGATTATGATATATCAACGGATGCTCCTCGGTGGGTTCCATGGCCCGTGTCACGAAGCTTCCGGGGTTTTGGGCGGCATTCTTACCGTTCCGCCTGTCCTTGAGCCTCAGCATCTTATAAACGGTTCGTGGATGGCGCTTGATCAGATACGGTATGGCAATCCGCATAAGGCGCGGGCACCTGGCGAAATAACGCTCATATATCGTGGTGGAAAGCCTTCCCCAATCCTCCAGGGATAATCCATGCTTCCTTCCAACAACACCGATTGATACGAAAAACATGCATCCCGTCAGGTTTTTTGTTCCACTGACCTTGCCGCCTCCTATGTAAGGAAGGACATCGAGCATCTTGGCTTCATAGTATTCCCATATTTCTGAGAAAGCATCATCATACGGTTTCCCGAATATCCCTTCGATCTCACTTTTCGCCGCCTTCAGATATCTGTCCATCCTTTTTCTGATTTTCCCGATGTTTTTTCTATAATATTCATGCATATTCCTTTGTACCTCGATATTTCAAGCAAACAACCGAACGAATGTTAGTCTATTCTAATATAATAGTATCCTTTGACCGTTTCAATGGCAACAAGAAATGTTGATATCATTGCTTGCAGATGCATGTCTTTCAATTCACGACGTATATCGGGACAGGTGAAGATAATCCGAAGGATCCGGGCTGTCATGCAGCTTCCCTTGATATGACGTAAATCGTAATCAAGCCTCATACGGGCATGAAGCGATATCCCAAGCGGAAGGGCACAGAGGTGGTTGTTTCTTTAATAACAATATATGATACAAATAAATGATATTATTCGTACGTGGATGTCATACGGGCAGCGCCGATGCATCCTTCCGAATCATCCAAGAGGATGAGATGCATGATCATGCCGTTTGCAGGCATGCAAAATCAAACAGGTATGGAATCGGACGGAGGTTTCCATATTCATGCAATGATATTGGGGGCGTATTGATTTAACAGGAGATATGATATAGAGTGATTATGTTAGTTTATTTTAACAAAATATCGTCATTGGTGGAGGCAAGAAAGATGGAATTAGGTGAAATTGAAAGCACGCTGTTCGTCCCGCTCAATGGACGGATTTATGCCAGCGAGCATTTTCCCGCAATCCTCTACGACAGGAAAGCCCTTTTACTGAAGGAAAAGCTTCCGGAAGGAATCTTTGGAAACGACCGGTCTGGACAGTATCCCCTGGTTGCATCCGCATCCCGCTCGGCCAATATGGACAGATATGTAAAGGACTTCATGATGCGCAAGCCCGGCGGCGCGGTCGTTCAGCTCGGATGTGGGCTGGAAACCGCTTTCCATAGAAATGATGACGGACGTACCATCTGGTACGAAGTGGATCTGCCTGATGTGATCTCCTATAGGCAGAGCCTTCTTCCTGAACAGCAGAGGGATATTTATCTGGCATCCGACGCCTTCTGCGACGAATGGATCCGGAGCATACGCAAGGACCTGCCAAAGGCGCCTCTTCTCATAATTGCGGGAGGGCTTTTCCATTACTTTGAAAAGGACAGGATCATAGGACTCATGAGGATGCTGCAGCGCTTCGGCGATATTGAGATGGTCTTTGATGCGGTGAGCAGGAAAGGTATGGCCATGATGATGAGAAGGTACATGAAGCAGGTGGGGCACGGAGATACTGTAATGTTCTTTTATCTGGATGATGCAGATGAACTGGCCATGCAGGTGGGAGGATCCGCATGCGTCCTGTCGGAGAAGCCCTATTACAGCAGGATTCCAAAGAGAGGCCTGAAACTTTCATCGAGAATAAGCATGGCGGTTTCGGATAGGTTTAATATGGTCAAGATGATACACATGAGTCTCCACACCTGAAACAAGACCGGCGGATACGGTATCTGGAAAATCCAGAATCTTGAGTCTTCTGAAAAACATCTTGCCATTTGTGTTCTTCCCAGGGTGGGGAGTGTGCCTCCTTTTGAGCTTCATGTCCGTCTCCTGTGTAAGTATCATTGCAGTGGGAACGAAGCAAGCTGCAGTATTTTCGGAAAAGATGTGGCAATATGGGGAATTTGATCAATTGGTCGGAATTCCAATGACTTGGACCTTTGATAATAAAATAAGTCCTTGATTAACAAGGACCTATTAAGTTCGTGAGAGACGGGGCTCGAACCAAAGGGCCTCGAATAAGTCTAATTCACTCCATTACAAGTATTTATATAACACTCCGAAAAATAAATTGCAAGCCTGTGAAATGGGTTTTCAGCCTTGTGCAAGACAGTTGCATTTTCAATTGGTCAGCCCTGTGCCGCCGCATTCCTACCCGTCTTCACATCGGTATCATTTGGTTAATTTATTGCAATTCTTGCAATTGTGTTTCATTTGCATGCAAGGACGTTTACCCGTCATCTGTCAGTGGCTCAAAGCGTGATTTTCTGTGTTGAAACATGACCTCTTCGAAATCATGCCATGAGGTATGTTGAATGAGTGGTTGATTCAATGTTTTTTCTGCGCATCGAAGTTGCATTTTGAGCAATTCCTCACTGAGTATTTCAAATAATGCATTGGCATTTCTTTGAAAACCGAAGCAGATCGCCGCTTCCGGCCCCGTCTCCGTCTGTGAGATGTATTTTCTTGAATAGCAATAATTTCAATTTTCGTAATTTTGCATGTTTTGAGTCTTTTCGATTTTGTTCTACACCAATTCGGGACTGTAACACCATAATTCAGGATAGTGATGGGAGCTTATCGTTCATCGCCTCTTTTCAAGCAGCGGCTGCTTCAAAGGCTTGTGAAAAAAACTGATAATCTCAAGGTGCTACTTTGATATTTTCAACAAATTCTAAAGTAAGACTTTGATTTTCGTGATTTCTCTGTTAGACTCATTGATGAGGAGTCATGAATGGAAAACTACATTGAGAGAATCGCAGAAATAGACAAGATACTTGAGAAGAAATCGCTCTTTCTTTTCGGCCCAAGGCAGACCGGAAAGTCCTCATATATCAAGAACCAGCTTGCAGAGCCAAGGCTATCGTGGACACTGCTGGATAATGAGCTATACCGTGATCTCTCAATGCGTCCTTCCCTTCTGAGGAACACTCTCCGGGCAAAGGGAATCAATGACGGTGTTGTCGTCCTTGATGAGATCCAGAGGCTGCCGGATCTTCTTAATGAAGTGCATATGCTCATTGAGGAGACTGACATTCATTTCCTTCTAACGGGATCAAGTGCGAGAAAGCTGAAGAAGAAAGGTGTGAATCTCCTTGGAGGAAGAGCAGGAAGACTCAATTTCCACTCCCTCGTATGGCCTGAAATCAGATGGATAGAAAAAACATCCCTTGATAGGATATTCCAATCTGGCCTTCTTCCAGCAGCTTTCAGCGGTGATGATTATGAAAGCCTCCTCTCCGATTATGTCGGACTCTATGTGAAGGAGGAGATTGAAGCTGAACGTGAAGTGAGGAATCTCCCTCCTTTCTGGGAGTTTTTGAGAATTGCTGCCACAGAGAGCGGAGAGATCACGAACTACGAGAATGTTGCACGGGATGTAGGAATCAGCGGTGTCAGTGTCCGTGAATGGTATCGCATCCTTATCGATAC
>CASFDW010000010.1 GCA_949293595.1 uncultured Spirochaetales bacterium
TTGATTTCTGGTGAAAACTTAGGCTTCTTTCCCATTATGATTATTCCCCTTAGATAGTTCATTGATTATTTCAATGTCCTACTTAAGGGGAGCATATCATTTGCCATTCGTCCTTTTTGCTTTTATACTGACTGCATGAGCAAAGACAGGTTTACAGGAATATTGATACATCCTACGAGCTTCCCGTCGCCATATCCCGTGGGGGACATAGGACAGACGGCGAGGGATTTTCTCGACAAGGCCGCAGAGAACAAGGTGAGGATCTGGCAGATCCTTCCCCTCGGACCGACGGGATACGGGGACAGCCCGTACGCATCCCGTTCCACGTTCGCCGGCAACGAGCTCCTGATAGACGTGCGCCAGCTTTATCTCGATGGCTATCTCGAGATAGAGGATGTGCTTGCAGGAGGGGATGTGCCCGGACGGGTGGATTACGGGCTTGCAAGGCAGATCAAGATGCCCCTCGTCAGGAAGGCCGCAAAGGCGTTTCTGGGAAGCGGCGCCGAAAAAAAGGAATACGAGGAGTTCGTGGCGGACGCATCCTGGTGGCTCGACGATTATGCGCTTTACCAGGTGCTATGCGGAAAATACAACGATTCCAGGTGGTTTTGCGTCTGGGACCGTGACCTGAGGGTCCGCAAGCCCGAAGCCCTGGAAAAGGCCGCAAGGGATTATCGCGACGAGATTGAGATATGGCGCGTCATGCAGTATTTCTTCCGCAAGCAGTGGTTTGCCCTGAAGGCCTATGCCAACGGGCTCGGAATAAGGATCGTTGGCGACGTGCCGATCTTCGTTGCCCCCGACAGTGTCGATGCATGGACGAACACGAAGCTTCTGAAGATAGACGAGGAGGGGGAGCAGGAGGCTTCCTCCGGAGTGCCGCCCGATGCCTTTAGCACCACCGGCCAGCTCTGGGGCAACCCCCTTTACCGCTGGAGCGAGCACGAGAGGACGGGCTTTGCCTGGTGGATTTCCCGCATGAAGGAGGCGCTCAGGCTCTGCGACATCGTCCGCATCGACCATTTCAGAGGCTTCGAGGCCTGCTGGGAGGTTCCGCGCGGGGAGGAGACGGCCATCAACGGGAAATGGGTGAAGAGTCCAGGCAGACAGCTGCTCAGGGCCCTGAAGGATGCCCTGGGGGACGACCTGCCGCTTATAGCCGAGGACCTGGGTGTGATAACGCCCGAGGTCGAGGCTCTCAGGGACGAGAACAACCTACCGGGGATGAAGATCCTGCAGTTCGCCTTCGGTTTCGACAGCAAAGGGGAATTCGACGCCGACAACGCCTATCTCCCGCATAATATCGGAAAGAACTCCGTGGCATATACGGGAACACATGACAACAACACCACGGTCGGCTGGTACGATGGTCTCGACGATGCCTCCAAGGATCTTGTCAGAAGGTATCTGGAGTGTCCGGACGACCAGGTCGCATGGCAGATGATCCGCCATCTTCTGATGAGCAACGCCTCGTATGCCATAATCCCGATGCAGGATCTTCTGATGCTCGGCGCCGACGCCAGGATGAACGTCCCTGCGACCTGCGGCGGAAGCAACTGGTCATGGAGGATGGACAGGAGCGGGTTGGACAGCGACAACTGGCACCGTCTTCACTACATGATAAAGCTTTACGGAAGGGCCTAGGTGAACATAATCCTTTTGGAAGACGGGCAGACCTTCCTGCCCATAGGCGACAGGAGGGCGGAGCATATCATCAAGGTCCTGCGCCTCGGGGAGGGGGATTCCTTCAGGGGCGGGATCAGGAATTCCTGTTTTCTGGACTGCAAGGTTGAAAAGATCGACGGAAAGGGTATAACCTTCTCTTCTGAAAAGGGACAGGACGGATCCCATCTGTTTCCCTTGACCATGATACTGGCCCAGGTGAGGCCGATATGCATGCGCAGGATGCTGAGGGAGCTTGCCAGCATGGGGCTTTCCCATCTCGTTCTCACACGGTCCGATCTGGGTGAGAAGAGCTATGCGCAGGCGGGGCTTTATACCGAAGGGCTCTGGAGGGACATCGTGGACGACGGGGTCATGCAGTCCGGCTTCACCGGTGTGATGGATGTCTCGTTCGCCGGAGGTGTGGAGGATGCCGTCTCCTCGTGCGGGGACGGTGTGCGTCTTCTCTTCGACAATGTCGCGGGCGCCTCTGGCGTGTTCGACGTTGAGACCGGAAGTGAAGGGGCGGTTGTTGCGATAGGACCCGAGCGCGGTTGGAGCGACAGGGAGCGGAAGGTGTTCCTCGACGCGGGCTTTTTGCCCGTGCTTCTCGGGAAAAGGATACTACGGACCGAGACGGCCGCCGTGGCCGCCGCATCCGCCGTGCTTGGGAAAATGAGGTTGATTTAGGAGATTGTCATGCATTGTGTTGTAGAGGAAGCGGAAAAGATACTCGATAAGGAATACCCGGTGCTGGACCACGGGTTCGTGCGTCTGGTCGATTACCTTGGCTCGGACCAGAGGATAGTTCAGAGCGCACGTGTGAGCTACGGCGGGGGGACGAAGACCTACCGCCAGGACAAGGGGCTCATCAACTATCTTCTCAGGAACGACCACACCTCGCCGTTCGAGCAGGTCGTGTTCACGTTCCATCTGAAGATGCCCATCTTCGTCGCACGCCAGTGGGTGAGGCACAGGACGGGAAGGATGAACGAGATCAGCGGAAGGTATTCGGTGATGAAGGACGAATGCTACATCCCCGACGCCTCGAAGATCGCACTCCAAAGCGAGGACAACAAGCAGGGTAGGAAGAACGAGGCCGTGGACGCAGGGACCGCACTCAAGGTGCAGGAGCTCATGAGGAAGGACCACGAGAGGGTGTTCGGGACATACCATGAGCTCCTGGACATGGGCATCGCCCGCGAAATCTCCAGGATAGACCTTCCCCTCGGCCTCTACACGGAGTTCTACTGGCAGATGGACCTGCACAACCTGTTCCATTTCCTGAAGCTCCGTCTGGACGGACATGCGCAGTATGAGATCAGGGAATATGCGAAGGTCATACTGGAGCTCGTCAGGGCCGTCTGCCCGATTGCCACGGAGGCCTTCGAAAACCACAGGATGGACGGCGTGTCCCTCTCCGGAAAGGAGAAGGAGGCAGTGAAGGCCGTCCTTGAGGGCAGGGAGAACCCGCTTTCGGGAAGGGATCTCGAGATCCTTCTCGAAAAGCTCGTTTGACGTTCACATGCGGAGGGCGGCCTTTGAAAGGTACGCCCTTTTCATATCCTCCTCGAATTCCCTGTCCGAGCCGTATTCGCGTCCGAGTGCGGGAAGCCATAGCGACGGATCCTCGAGGCACAGGTAGGTGAACACGTTTTTCCTGTATTCCTCAGGCAGATATGAAAAAAGGGTGGTGTACATCTTCTTCCTGACATCCAGGGGATAGGAGAATTTCCCTGCGGCAGGCGTGAGCTCCATCTCGAGCACCCTCGAGGGCGCGCCTTTTTCCCGCAGCGTTTTCAGGACATGCTTCGTGAAAACAAGCGTGCCGGAGCTTATCATGCAGATTTCCTCGGCCGCGAAGGCATGGGTTATCTTCTCCATCACAAGCCGGTATTCCTCCTGCCAGCCTTTGAAATGGACCATGGGATGGATGTGGAAGCCCACAAGGTTCCCGCTGTCGGCGCATTTCCGCGCGCTCGAGAGCCTTTCGTCGAGGCCTGCGGTCAGTCCCTCCTCCTTCTCTATGACAGTCGGTGCGTTCAGGCTCCATGTGAACACCATGTTGCCCGGCCACTTTTTGAGACCTATGTCGCTTTTTGCCTTGCTCTTGAGCTCGATTATGATGCCGGGATGCTTCTCGGCAAAACGTGCAAGGGCGGAGATCGTCCCGTACCTGTCGTCAAACAGAAGCGAGTCCGAGGCCTGCCCGGTCCCTATGTGCCATATGCCCCCGTCCACCTCCAGGCTTTCAAGCTTCTCCTCCAGATTGCCCGTTATCTCTATCCTCCCGTCGTTGTAGAACGACTGCACCGAGCAGTATGCGCAGGAGAAGGCGCACTGCGTAACCACATCCAGCGTGGTGAGCCTGCAGCATCTCGTCTTTTCCCCGTCGATGGGGCACGGACAGCGTCCGAATCCGAGGCTTTTGTCCGGGACCTCGCATACCTCCTTCTTTCCCGGCCTCACGAGGGCCTCGAAGCCTTCGTAGTCGGTCTCCTCGGAGCGCAGGGTGTGCATGTGGTCCCTCATCATGCTCATGAAAAGCCCGCGCCTGGTTCCCGGATCGGCGAGCTCCAGCTTCCTTGCGTCGATGCATGCGGTGAGGCTCTTTTCCTTCCACTGCCTCAGGTCGGCCTCGTTCTTGACCGTCTCAAGCCTCTGGCTTTGCGTGAGGCGGCAGTAGTCCATCATCGAGGACAGGGCCTTTCTTGTGTCCTCGTCAAAGCTTTCCAACAGGGTTCCAACTGCGTCCATATCCACGATTCTAGCCCCGGCGCACGTTTTTGTACACAGCGGGCTTCTTGCCAAACATCCTGATGAAAGATATTTTATTTCTATGGCGAGTGCTAGGGAACAGGCTAAGGAGCTTCCGGAGAATCCCGGATGCTATCTGATGAAGGACGTGTCGGACAAGGTCATCTATGTGGGCAAGGCGAAGAACCTGCGCCGGCGCGTGACATCGTATTTCCTTCCGAACCGCGACATGAAGACGACGTGCCTGGTCGGGAAGATAGACCACATAGACTACATAATCACCGGAAACGACTACGAGGCGCTGATCCTCGAGAACAACCTGATAAAAAAATACAACCCCCATTACAACATCCTTCTCAAGGACGGCAAGAGCTATCCGATGATCAAGATCACGAACGAGCGGTTCCCAAGGATCTACAAGACGAGGAGGATCCTGGACGACGGGGCGAAATACTTCGGACCGTACGCCAACGCAAAGGACCTCAACGGATATCTCGACCTTGTCGCCAAGTCCTTCCCGCTCCGCCTATGCTCCGGACCTCTGTCCGAAAAGAAGAAGGCCTGCCTCTACTACCACATGGGACGTTGCAGCGCGCCGTGCATCGGCAAGGTGACATCGGGTGAGTATGCGGTGTACGTGAAGGCCGTCGAGAGCTTCCTGTCCGGTGACGACTCGTCGATGGTGCATCAGGTCGAGAAGGAGATGAAGGAGGCCGCCTCCCGTCTGGATTTCGAGAGCGCGGCTAAAAAGAGGGATGTCCTGGCGTTGCTGAAAAGCATGCAGGTCAACCAGATGGTCGAGGACCACGGGGACGAGGAGAGCCGGGATTACGTCGCGATCGAGATGAGGAGCTACCTCACCACCGTCTCGATAATGCAGTTCCGCTCTGGCTGCCTCATCGGCAAGGCCCTTTACCGCTCGGAAAGCCTGGGGGACGAGGACGAGACGCTATTTTCGTTCCTCGTGCAGTACTACGGCGACAAGAAGGCGCTTCCAAGGGAGATATATGTCTCCCATGAGATCGACTATGACATGTTCAGACAGTATTTCAAATCCGAGCTGGGCTGCGATGTGGACATCGGCCTGCCGAGGGAAGGCAGGCACTACAGGATACTCCGCATGGCCCGGGAGAATGCAAGCCGCGACGTGGACAAGAGGTTGAAGGAGACCGACAACACGCCTGCGCTGGAGACCTTGATGGACGAGCTTTCGCTCGGACGCCTGCCCAGGCATATCGAAGGATTCGATATCGCCCAGCTTGATGGAAAATACACCGTCGCCTCCCTCATCGTCTTCCGTGACGGGAATCCGTCCGTGAAGGAATACAGGCATTTCTCCATAAAAAGCCTCGAGGGAAGGATCGATGATTTCGAGTCGATGCGGGAAGCCGTGGCAAGGCGTTATTCCCGTCTTCTTGCCGAAGGGGCGGAACTGCCGGATCTGCTGATGATAGACGGTGGAAAAGGGCAGGTGAACGCTGTTTATGGCATTTTGCAGACACTTGGCATAGAGGACAGGGTCCGCGTCATCGGCCTGGCCAAGGAGAACGAGGAGCTCGTGCCTCCTTTGGACGGGGAGACGATAAGGCTGGACAGGTCCGACGAGGGGCTCAGGGTGCTCATCGCGGTCAGGGACGAATGCCATCGCTTTGCCACGTCGTTCAACCAGAGGATGAGGAGCAAGGAGGCTTCTTTCTCGCTGCTGGAGTCGATAGAGGGCATGGGCAGGAAGAGGAGTGAAAAGCTGATGATGAAATACGGTTCTGTCGAGGCTATCCTTTCATTGAGCCCGGCGGAGCTGGCCAAGGGGGCGGGGATCCCGCTCAACGTCGCCGAAAGGATCCTGCGCAAGCTTAACTTCTGATTCTTGTCTCGAGCGGGGTGTACAGCCTGCCGTCCGCCACATTTCCGTTGTTCACTATGATGTTGTATAAGATGTCCTCGAAAAGCCCCTGCATGTCGGATCCTGCGCTTTTGAGCGGCGTGTCGTTGCTCAGAAGATACCTGATTATGTTCCCGGTGTCTTTCTTGCCGTAGTTCCTCATCGCGTTCTCGAATGCGGGCCTCTTGCGGAACGGGATCCCCTTCTGCGGGGCAAAGCCGGATCCAAGGCACGACGCGCTCTCGAATATCTCCTTCATCCCGATGTTCCTTTCCTTTTTTGCAATACAGTCCTCGAGCAGCCGGAAATCGACTGTGAGCATCATCAGTGCACCGACAAGCCGTCCCGGATCCTGCAATGCGATCGAGTCCAGGACCATCAGGGCCCCCTCGAGGTCCCTTTTTGCGACATACAGGAAAAGCGACGAGCCTGTCTCTCCCTTCTGTCTGGTTGTGACCGAGGCCACGTCCTCGTCGTCGATCCTTTTCTTTTGCGGATCCTTCTGCCTGTAATAGGAGGAGACCGCGGTTATCAGACCCCTCATCTCGGCCTTGTTGTTCTCGACAGACGATAGTATCTCCGAAACCGCTCCGTCGGAGGCTGTGAACCCGTTTTTCGAGAATTCCTTCCTTATCCAGGCTATCTTGTTGGATTCGAACTCCTCCCAGAACACGACGCTTTCCAGATTCTTCTGGCTCTTGGGAAACGGACTCGAGTTGTCGCTCGAGAGCATTATCAGGTAGCAGTCGTCCTCCGGTGCGGAGATGTACGATGAAAGAAGGTTCAGCAGGCTTCCGTTCTTCTTCGCGTTCTCGAGGTACTTTATCACGACCAGACGAACCGGGGAGAAGAGCGACGGCTGTCTCAGTGCGGTCGCCACGTTGTCTGTTATCTCCTCGGTCGCATAGAAATTCTGTATCTCGATATCGGGATATCGCTGCACGAGGGTGTTCTTCTCTTCCTCGAGCCTGTCGTTCTTGTCTCCCTCTTCGCTGCCTAGAAGCAGCAGGTTCCTTTCCTTCACTTGTAACTCCTTAAGCTTTTGACAAGGACTGCGAGCACTTCTGCCTGGGCCGTGACTATCTTGCCCATCGTGTCGTTCTCCGGTATGAGCTCCGTTATCCCGTCGGACCTCCTGTAGTATCTGCGCACGAGCATTCCCTCGCCGCAGCGTGCAAGCACTATGCTGCCGTTGGCGGCCTCCGGGGTCTTCCTGAACACGGCCGTGTCAGACGGGATCAGTCCCGCCTCCTTCATGTCCTCCGCATGGATGACCATCGCAAAGAACTCGCCGTCGCCGAGCCCTGTTTCCGCAATCCTTCCGATCTCGTTTTCCGGATATGGGTCGAACAGGCTCAGCATCCTCGGATCGTATTGCCTCCTGAGATCCTTGGACAACGTGATCCGTCCGTTCACGTTCTCGATCATTCCTTTTGCCTCGAGAGCCCTCACCAGGTCGAACGATGCCTTGCGCGAGAATGAGAAACGGCTTGCAATCTCCGCCTGGGTGGGGTAGAGCCCCGATTCCTGCCGCTCCTCCATTATGAAGGAGAGACATTCCTGCTGCCTTTCCGTTAGCCGCCTCATTCCTCGAACCTGTTCTTGAAAAGCTTTTCTATCTCGGCCGCCGCCTCGTCCTCGTCCTCTCCCGAGACGGAGAGCACCAGCTTCGTCCTGAATGTGGCGCCAAGGGTTATGACGCCCATGATGGACTTTGCGTTGATGCACATGCTGTCCTTCTTAAGCGATATGTCCGATTTGTATTTCGATGCGGTCTGGGAAATCATCGACGCAGGACGGGCATGGATTCCCGCCCTTGTGGGTACTTCAAGTTCCTTCTCGATCATCATTCCTCCTCGAGGCTGTCCGTGTTGTAGTACAGCCTCCGTGCCGCCTGGCTCTCCAGCCACTTGAGGACCGACTGGTCGAATTCCTTCGCCGAGTAGTATCCAAGCTTCTTGAGTCTTTCGTTCCTTGCCGCGGTCTCGATGAGGGACGGGATGTTCCTTCCGGGGGATACGGGGAACACGACCTCGGGGATTGTGATCCCCATTATCGTTGTGGTCGTCTGGTCACCGAGCCGGTCGTAGTCCTTCTTTTCGTCCCATTTCTCGAGCTTCACGGAAAGCTGGACCTGTTTCTTCTCCCTGATGGCACCGACGCCGAAGAGCGTCTGCAGGTTTATGATCCCTATGCCGCGTATCTCCATGTGGTGCGCCAGCATCGGGTTCTCTCCCGAGCCGACCAGGTAGTTGTCCGACAGCTTCTTCAGCTTCACCGTGTCGTCGCTTATCAGGCGGTGTCCGCGTTCTATGAGCTCGAGTGCGGTCTCGCTCTTTCCGATCCCGCTGTCACCCGTGATCAGGATTCCGATCCCGTACACCTCCACGAGCACGCCGTGTATCGTCTCTGTCTTTGCGAACACCTCGTCCAAAAGCGCGTAGACCCTTCTTGAGAATACCGCCGAGTCCAGCGGGGTGGAGAGGATGGCTGTCGCGTTCTTCTCCGCGATGTCCATGAAATGCTCGCTCGGAGCGGCCCCGCCGATGAAGATCACGCACGGCAAATTGTAGCTGAAAAGCTTTTCTATGTTCTTCCAGTCGTTGTCCTTTTCCAGAAGGCTGAGATATGACTGCTCCCCGCGTCCGAAAAGCTGTATGCTGTCCCATGAGAAATCCGTGAAATAGCCGGCAAGCGCCAGACCTGGACGGCTTATCTTGTCGTTCGGTATCACCTTGGACAGCCCGCTTCTTCCCGCGATGCATGTAAGCTGGAGATGGTTGTGCTGCTTGAGATCCAGATCAAGCAGATCCAGAACTGTGAATTCGCTCATATCTGGAGTATAACATAAACGGAGGTTATGATGAACGATTTGAGAATAATCACGACCGGAGGCACGTTCGACAAGCTTTACGATGCGATAAAGGGGGAGCTGACGTTCCGTGAAAGCCAGTTACCGCGCATATTGCAGCAGGCGAGGCTGACATTATCCGTCTGTCTCGAGGGACCCCTTGCGGTGGACAGCCTCTACATGTCGGAAGAGGAGAGGAATGACATAGTCAAATACATGGAGAACAGCGAGGAGGAACGCATTGTCGTGATCCACGGTACCGACACGATGGTGGAGACCGCCACCCTCGCCGCCTCTGGCGGCAGGCTGGGTGGCAAGATTGTCGTCTTCACCGGTGCCATGGTACCTTATTCGCTTGAGAACAGCGATGCGGAGTTCAACCTCGGTTTCGCCATAGCCGCGGTCCAGCTTCTTCCTGAAGGTGTGTATATTGCCATGGGCGGCCGCGTATACAACTGGAACGAGGTCAAAAAGAACAGGGAGAAGGGATTGTTCGAGAGACTATGATGCCAAAGGGCAAAAAAAAGCCCCGCAGTGAAGCGGGGCGGGTTTCTCAAAGACCCATGGTCTTTTCTTTTTCTTTCTTCGCCGTACTCTGTATCTTGTCGGCTATGAGTTCTATACCTTCATATAATTCGTAGCAGTCCTGGCTGACGATCTTCTCTTTCTTCCATGTGAAATGCATGATGGCATCGATATGATATCCGATCCCTTTTGATTCCCTCTTGATGTTGATGTCAAGATCGTGCAGATAGTCTTCGGCAAAGGAGAGCTTCTTTAGCTTCTTGTCAATGAAATCCTTTGTTTCATCGCTTGGCAAGTAGTTTACACCCTTAACGGTCAGATTCATACTTTCTCCTCCTTTTCTAGGTTGTATTTGTTTAACTTGATTGTATCATGTGACAGGAAACAAAGAAAGAAAAATTGTCAGCTTTCACGTGTATATGATGTGTCGATTTCAAGTTCCTTCCTGTATTTCGTGACCGTCCTGCGGGCGCATTTGATGCCCATTTCCCCGAGCCTGTCCGAAATCTTCTGGTCGCTCAAGGCCTTGCCGCTGTCATTGGAGCTTATGATCTCCTTTATCTTCTCCTTGACCGCGTTCTTGCTGAGCGCGTTCTCGTCGTCCTTTGCAAAGCCGGACGAGGATGAGAAGAAGAAACTGAAGGGGAATACACCCCAGTCAGTGGACACGTATTTGTTGGAGCATATCCTGCTGATGGTCGAGATGCTCAGATCGAGCTGCTGCGCCACGGCGGACTGCGTGTCAGGAACCAGCTTCGACGGCCCTTCGTCGAAGAACGCCCTCTGCTTGTCGGCCAGATAGAGTCCGAGCCGGTGCAGCGTGACCTTCCTGAGGTTGACCGCATCGATGATGTCCTCCGCCTTCTGCCTGTATTCCCTGAGGTACGAGAGTGCCTCCTTGTTCTTCGGGTCCTTCTGTGCCCTGACATCGTCCTCGAACTTCAGATACTCCGGATCAAGGGATACCGAAGGAAGGTTCTCCGATGCATCGCTTATCTCCAGCTCGCCGTCGGCGTTCCTTTTTATCGTAAGCTCGGGATTCACATAGCTGTCCCAGTTCGTGTTGAATTTCTCGCCGGGGTAGGGGGTGAGGCTCTTGAGGATCGAATAGAGCATGTCCGCCTCCTCCTGGTCGATGTCCAGGGCCTTGGCCACCAGGGCTGTGCGGCCGTTTTTGAGCATGCCGAGGTTGTCTATCATGAACGAGATGTTCTCCTCGTCCTCCTTTGCAAGGTGGAGGTCGGCAAGCTGCAGCTTCAGGCTCTCCTCCACGCTTGAGGCCCCTATGCCGACCGGATCAAGCGTCTTTATCACCCTCAGGGCCTCGGGGACGTATTCCATCTCCTCCGGCTTGAAGAGCGGTCCGACATCGCGTGGAAGGAATCCGTTGTCGTCCAGGCTGGACGAGAGGCGCAGCAGGGCGTTCTTGAGCCCGTCGGATACGTCGAGCATCTCTATCTGCTTGTCGACATGCTCCGTCAGGCTCTCCTTCTCCCCGATGGCCCTTTCAAGCCAGTTGGCCTTTCCCGCATCGTCGTCGCCCACGTATTCTATCGTGCTGTCGAGGCTTGTATGCGTGCTGTCGAAGCTGTAGGATGAGTAGCTCACGTCGAGGAACGGGTTCTTCTCCTCCTCCCTGCGGATCTCCATGTCCAGATCCTGTGAGCTTAGTGCCAGCATCTCGAGTTTCTGTATCTGGGACTGCGTCAGCTTCAGCTGCTGCCGGAGCCCCATCTGAAGGTTCGTGTCCATCCTAGCCCCCGAACGCCTCGCCGAAATATATCTTCCTGGCGGTCTCGTTCTTCAGAAGTTCCTCCCTCGTGCCGGAGACGATTATCAGCCCGTCGGAGATTATGTGCGCATCGGTCGTGATCTCCAGCGTGTCGCGTACGTTGTGGTCGGTCAGGAGGATGCCGATCCCGTCGTCCGACAGCTGCCTGATTATCTGCTTGATCTCATATACGGCCTTGGGGTCTATGCCGGCGAACGGCTCGTCGAGAAGGAGGAACCTCGGGCTTGTCGCAAGGGCTCTTGCGATCTCCGTCCTTCTTCTTTCACCTCCGCTCAAGGTGTATCCGTACTGCCTGCGGACCTTGTCGATACCGAAGCGTTGGATCAGCATCTCGAGCTTCTCCTTCTTCTCGTCCCTGCCAAGTCCTTTCTGTGCCTCGAGTATGACCCTTATGTTGTCCTCGACCGAAAGCTTTCTGAAGATGGACGCCTCCTGCGGAAGGTATGCCAGGCCAAGACGCGACCTCTCGTGCATCGGACGGTATGTGACATCCTGTCCGTTCAGGAGTATCCTGCCGCCGTTGGCCTTTATGAAGCCGACTATCATATAGAACGATGTGGTCTTCCCGGCCCCGTTTGGTCCCAGCAGACCGGTTATGTCCCCGCTCTTCATCGAGAAGCTGACATCCTTTACCACATGCTTCCTGCCGTAGAATTTTGAAATGTGTTCTATTTGAAGGGTATCAGCCATTTATGACTCCTCCGATCCTGCTTTCAAGGGCGATGGTGTCGTTTTCCAGATCCAGGGTTATCATCTGGGCCGAATAGGAGTTGCCCTTCCATTCCACCTCTGCATTCGAGCGCAGTGTCAGAAGTCCTTTGCCGCGGTCGTATTCGACCGATTCGGCCCTGGCCCTTATGACCTCGTCGTCCTGAATCTTGCTCAGCCTTGCCTGGCCCTTGATCCTGAGGGTCTCGGCCTCCATGTCGAACTCCATCTGGGCTCCGGATGCGAACAGGCCGTTTCCCCTGTCCTCAAGCTCGAAATAAGAGGATAGGAGCAGACGCTGCTCCTTCCGGTCGAAATGGACGGTGCTGGTCCTTATGCCCATGTCCCTTCCCTTGTCCTCGAGCCTTACGTTGCCCGTGCATGAGATGTCCGTCCAATCCTCTCCCGAGAGCCTCATGGAATCCGCTTCAAGATGGATGTCGCCGTCATCGACCGAGGCACCCCCCGTGAGCTCCACGCTCTCCCTGCCCTGACGGAGCACTATCCTGCTTTCGGCGCCGGAGAAGCTGATTCTTGATGAGAAGGCCAGAAAGGGCAGGGCCATGATCAAAACGAGCATGCATGTCTTCCTCATATCCCGAACGATCCCCTCCTGATCCTCTCAAAACTGTAGCTTTCCGTCTTCAGGTCCCCGAAGAAGCCTTCCCCCAGGAATTCCCCGTCTTCCGATCTTACCATGACTTCGCCCTTCGTTGCGACCTCCTGCCTCTTCGAATCGAAGACGATGCCGTCGCCGCTTCGGATCTCGAGGCCCTCCGAAGGCTTGCTTATCACCGCATCCCCGCTTAATGTGAGTATCTCGTTCCTCGTATCCAGCTCCGCGCTTTCGGCGCTTCCTTCAAGCCCGTCTGCCTGGGTGAAGGCGATCTCCTCCATCAATGCCAGGTCCTCGGCCTGGTAGAAGGATATCCTCGAGGCCTGCAGCCTTATCGGGTTCTCCCCGTTCCGGCCCAAAACCAGCTCCGCATCCTCGAGTATCATGTCGGCCAAGGCGAGGTCCCTGTGGCCCGCAGCCTCCCTTTCGGGAAAATGGCAGGCGGACAACAGGATCGCAAAAAGCAGCAGGCCCAGGGCTTTCTTCACTCTTTCTTCTCCAATATCTCGGGCTTGTAGAGGTTCTTCCTTATCTTGAAATAGAGTCCGGCCAGCAGAAATCCCGCCGCGACCCCCGCCAGGGCGCAGAAGAACGAGGCCGCCTCCGATTTGAAGAAGTGCCTTCCGAGGTAATATCCTGGCACGAACAGCAGCATCGGAAGTCCGAACGACAGGAACACCGAAAACACGGTCTTTCCGGAGTCCATCTCCAGAACGACCCTGTCACCGCTCTTAAGCTCCAGATTCTTGGTGTTGTCCACCGAGAACGACGTGTTCTTCGCAGTGCAGAAGAAGGATCCCTTGCAGCCTTCGCAAGAGGAGCTGTCGCAACCGAGCCTTATTTTCCTGCCGTCCACATCAAGGACCGTGACCTCCTTCTTCATTTCTTCTCCTCCGGGCGCTCTATGGCAACCTTTTCAAGTATGGTCGTGCAGCCGACGGCCTTTCCTGTCTCCTCGTCGATGTTCACAAGAAAGCCCTGGATCATCCCTCCGTCCCAGCATTCGCGGCTCCTGAGCGGGATGCCTCCCTTTATCTTCTTGATCTCGTTCTCCGGGTCGAAGCCTCCTACGGAGGTGAACGAGCCGACCCTTCCGTTGTCGGTTATGTAGGCCGTTCCGTTTTCGCTTACACGCCCGTCGGCGGTTATGACCTTCGTATGGGTTCCAACCACTGCGGCGGCCTTGCCGTCGAGGAAATGGAACATCGTGTTCTTCTCGGCGCTGGTCGATGCATGGAAAATGAGGATCAGCGCCGCATTCTCCTCGTCGGCCTTCTTCAGAAGGCTTTCGGCGCTCAGAAATGCGTTCTGAACCGCTATTTTGGGGAAATCCGCATTTCCTAAGAGGTTTGCTATAAGATATTTCCTTCCCTTGAGCTCGACGAATTTCATGCCGCGTCCCGGACACTGCGGGGGAAAATTGTAGCCGCGCAGCATGAAGCCAGCCTTTGGAAGGAACTCCACCATGTCGATCTTGTAAAACAGCTTCTCACCGCCTGTTGCAAGATCGATGCCGAGCTTGCCGAGCTGCTGGCTGTGAAGCTTTCCTATTCCGAAGCCGTTGGTCATCCCCTCGGCGTTTATTATCGTATAATCCACCTGGTGCTTCTTCTTCAGTTCCCCGATGCCGTTCTTAAGCGCCTGAATGCCGGGTCTTCCCACGAGCTCACCAAGAAAAAGTATGTTCAACATAGTCTAAACTTAACTTTTCTTTTTGATGTTGACAATAGAAAGTGATTTTCACAAATAGACAAAACTTTCTTATGATGCTATATTCTCTTTAGAATTGCCCAAGTGGCGGAATGGTAGACGCGTTAGTTTCAGGTATTAATGGCTGCAAGGCTGTGCAAGTTCGAGTCTTGTCTTGGGCAGAACCTGATGATCCGGTCCCGTTTCCTCAAGGAGACGGGGCTGTTTTTTTTCGCATTGCGTTCCGTCCTGGAAACGATGAGGCCCTGCAGGCATGTGGTTTCCGTAATTGCATGATGCATTCCTGCACATGGGGATTGCGGTGCGGGCTATTGCGGACTTCCGTTTCTTCGGCCCTGGCCCGGAAGCTCTTTGGAAATATCTTGAAACCTTTTCTCCCTGCGGTGCTATACTGGGCGAAATGGATACAGAAGATCATTCACTCAATTCGGAACGTATTTCCCTTTTCGCCCCATGTGGAATGGACTGCGCCCTATGCCAGGCATATCAGGGTATGGGGCTTCCATGCAGTGGCTGCCGTATCGGAAGCAGCCGCAAGGCATGTCTTGGCTGCCCGATCAAAGCCTGTTTGAAAAAGGATTCCTATTGCTTTGAATGTGAAAAGTATCCTTGCCCCCGTCTCAGGCGTCTCGATGCGCGCTATAAGAATCGTTACGGGATGAGCATGCTCGAGAATCTTTCCATAATAAAAGAGCAGGGCCCCGATGCTCTGATAAGGGTGCAGGAGGAAAAGCATCGGTGCCCTGTTTGCGGGAATTTGAAGACGGTGCATAAAACCTTTTGCATACATTGCATGAAAAGAAAATAAGGTTTAAAGCAGTCCGAGCTTCCTCGCAATATCTTCTGTTCCTGTGTATTCGAACACCAGCTCCTTGAGCTTGTACATGTATGAAAGGATCATATCAAGATATCTGTCTTTTTCGCTTCCTCCTGTGACATAGCCTTCGGCGATGCTGTCATCAGGGCTTGCATCCTTTGGAAGCGTCGTTTTGAATGACCACTGCGAGGTGTTGAATTTCGATTCTATGATCTCCTCCTGGTCATCCGGCAGGGCGGGGTAGAAGTCAAGTCCCGTGACCCTCTCAACCTCGTCGACGCTGACGGCGAAGCTTTCGAGGCTCTTCTGGGAGCCTTCGTTGTCAAGCAGGAAGCCTATGGCCTTTATCTCCGGCTCCGTATAATCGAGGATGACCTTGTAGAATCTCTTGGGGACGGCGACTTCGTTCTTTCCTATCGTCTCGTACGGTCCGTCTGTCAGCACAGGACCTGTCACGACGTATATTTTCCCGTTCTCGTACGCCATGACGCGTACGGCCGCCTCCAGGTCGGCCCAGATGCCGCGGTTGAAGCTCGGATCCTGCGGTGCCATGTTGGACATGAAGAACGTGTCGCTCATCGCCTCCGCAGACCATTTGAAATCCGCAGCCGGTGCAAGGTGGCCCCTGTCATATCCGCTTCCGCGGTAGTCGGCGAGGGTCGCGGAGCCGGTCCTGACCGCCGGATCCTCGCGGAAATTGTCCTCCCTTTCCTCTCCTCCGAGCACCTCGTTTCGTGTCAGCTCGTATGCCACATAGCTTGGAAGCTCGTACTTCTCGTTGTATGAGAGGGTGTATCCGGTGTGCCTGATTATCTGTTCTCCATCCACGGGGGCGGGCAGCTCGAGATTCGTGATCGTACCATCGGCAAGGATGCCGCTGTTGTCCTCCTCCGTGCCGGATACAAAGCACATCGCGATGAAGAGGACCACGATGACAAGAAGCGTCACCACGATGCTCTTGAGGAATTTCTTGGTTTTTTTCGTCATATTCTTCTTTTTAGCCATGAGATCTCCATCATAAAGAGAAAAGGTTGTTTTTCTTCCCCTTGCATATGAGATACAGCATGAGGAGGGAAGAAAGAATCAAAGATATAAAGCTTTGGGCCACGGCATGGTTACTTTCCAGAATGAAAAAAGTCCTGTTCTGGAGCACCCCGCCTTCTGCCGATGCGATGACCGCACCATACAGGTTTATCGCCAGATGGTACGCCCATGAGATCTCGATGCCATCGGAAAGCATCATGAAAATCCCGAGCATCATTGCGGATGCGAAGTAATAAAGCGCCAGTATGGTTCCATATTCGGACACCTCGGGGTTGTTCATGTGCATGAGCGTGAAGAGCACCGACGAGCACAGGAGCGCGATGATGCTGCTTTTTCCACGTCCGAGCCCGCCTCCGGATGCAAGACGGAGCGGAAGAACGCGGAAAAGCATCTCCTCGAACAGGGTTTGGGCCGGAATGGCTGTTATGGCGATGGCTGCAGAATAAAGAAGGGTCATGGTGTCCAGGCTGTTTTTGCCTTTCAGACTTGATGGGGCCAGCAGCGTCGCAAGCTGGAATACCATCATCAGGACGAATGCGATGGCAAACAGTCCGGTCCTGAAGAACCCCTTTCCCGAGGCCGTCTCCGCTTTGAATCCCGATCTGAAGAACCTCAGGATCAGAGAGAAGGTGAGCATCGTCGGGATGTACGGTACAAGGAGTGTCGTGTAACCGTCGACCGGCCTTCCTTCCTGTTTCAGGATTTCCGCCACCAGCAGGACGATGGTGGGGAAGACGAGGTAGCCCAGGAGGAAAAGCACAATGATCAGGATGGCGTATTTCTTTTTTTCCATGAGAGAAAGTTATCATTTTAGCGCCCGATATGCTATAAGAAAAATATGAATGACTTCTACCGCAGGATTTTTTCCATTCTGGACGAGGGTGAGGCCGTGGTGCTTCCTACGGAGGATGCCGCCCGAAGCATGCTCGGGCGTTATGTGCTCTCCTCGTCCGAGAAACCATCCCGTTCCGCGGTCCTTGCGGACAGCATACTTGCATTCGACCGCTTCAAGGAGCTTTTTTATCCCGGGCGGGCGGGCAGGCAGCCGATAGACGAGGCCGGCAGGCTTCTTTTCTCGGCGTACCTCGTGGGAAGGCACAGGGAGAAGCTTTCATATCTGTTCCCGCAATCGTCGTCCCCGGTTCCGGATGAGAGGATGGCGGTGTTCGTCTCCTCCGTATTGAGGGATCTGGAGGACGGGCTCTCCTATTCCCACCGGATGCTGAGGAAGGATGTGTCGTTCATATACGGCGAATACGTGGCGTTTCTGGACAGATGCGGGCTTTACGAGCCCTCCTTCGTCAAGGAAGGCTTCTCGAACGGATTGGACAAGGTGTACAACGTCGTCTTCTCCGATGCGGATGTGCATATGGCGGATTTCCTTTCCAAGATCGACGACAGGTCCAACATCCGGATCCTTTCCTTTCCGCTTCCGGATGCCGGGCCGCTGGTGGTGTACGGTAACGAAAAGCAGGAGATACGCCAGATTTTTCTGAAGATCCGCAGCCTGGCGGATTCGGACGGTGGAGTGAGTCCCTCCGATATCATCATCTCGACACCCGCGTACCGACGCATCATCGCGTACCTCGAAAGGGAGGCGGACCTTTTCTCCATCCCGCTTGTCGGGATGCGCGGGAAAAGCCCGTTGGAGTATCCTGCCGGCATGTTTTTCAAGGACCTTTCCGATATACATGACAACGGTTATTCCCTCGAGTATCTTTCCAGGTTCTTCCTCAATCCGGGGTTTCCGTTCGCAGACCGTGAAAAATGCCGGTCGTTCATACTCTCTGCGACCGAGCGCAACATAAGCCGCCGTGAGGAGCCCGACAGGTTCCCGGAGGCAAGGGGCTCATCCGTCTACAGGGACCTGGTGCATTATCTGGAGGGGATATATGCCGCAGACAGCGGAAAACGGCTCATGAACCAGATCAAGTCCCTGCTCGAGAAGCTTCTTGCTCCCGAACAGTTCTCTTTTCCAGCAAGGGAGGAGGAACGTCTGGAAGCCATGTTGTCCGATCCCGGCTGCGACAGCGGGGATGTCGGGCTCGAGCTCAGGCTGGGAAGGATCAACGGAGACGTGTTCTCGTTCATAATACGGAACCTCATGGCCTTCTCGTCGTTTCTGGAGAAGATGGAGAAGGCGGGCTTCAGATACGGCGGTCCTCTCTTTCCTCTGTTCCTCAAGGTGCTTGAGAAGACCGTGTATGTCCCGCAGGACAAGGGGGAGGGCGTACGTGTGTATCCCTTAGGACAGGCTCTCGGGGTCGCATGCGAGCACCATTTCATAATCGGGCTCAACGAGGATGAGGCCCGCATGGTTTTGAAAAGGGCCCCCTTCCTTTCGGACCATGAGACCGAGGGGGAGAGGGAATGCGGGGATTTCACCATGCCCTTGATATCCTCCTTTTTGTGCACCTGCGGCTGCCTGCATCTCTCGGCCTCGTTTGAGCTGTACACGGGCACCGCGATTCCGCTTCTTGATCTTGATGCGGCAGATCCCGGAGAGCCTCTGCCTGATTCGTATGCCGACATGGCCAGGATAAACATGGATTCCCTTGCGGGCCGTGAGCTCTATCCGTTGCAGAAGAAAGGTTATGACAGGGCCGTGATAACCAGCCTCAACCTGCCGGAGAGGTCCGTGGACCTCGCCGAGGACATGAGGCTTCCTCTTCCGCTTTTCAAGCGTGGCTCGTGGACGTTCTCCTATTCCCAGATCGACAATTATGAGAAATGCCCGTATGTCTATGCGCTCCGTTACATATACGGCCTCGACAGGACAAGGAGGTACGACGTGGAGGATTACCCCGCCGCCGAGATAGGCCGGCGCCTGCACAGGGTATGCGAGCTCTATGTCGATTCCCCGTCGTTCGATGCCGCATCAAAGGTGCCGGAGCTTCTTGAGGCCGAGATGGATCTGTGGCAGAGCGGCAAAAGCGTGTCCCGCACCGGCGAGGTTGCCGACCTGGCCCCGGATGTCCCCGTGCTCACGGCCCAGATGAGGGCCCATGTGGTCTCCCGCTACCGTGACAACCTCGTCTCGCTCCTTTCCTCCATAAAGAAGCCGGGCCTTGCGTTCGATTCTGAATGGAAGGGCTCCGCATCCCTGGACGGGATACTTCTCGAGGGGTTCATAGACCTCATAGTCCAGGACGGGGACGGCCGTCTCACGATCGTGGACTACAAGAGCTCCATCCCCTCCGGCGATACGCTGCAGTTCGACATCTACCGCCTGCTGCTGGAATCCTCCATTCCCGATCCGGTTTTCTCCGATCCCGTTTACGCGGTGTTCAGTCTCGGGGATGTGAAGCGCAAGGGCTTTCTTGACGGTGGTGAGCGGGACCGGAGGATAAAAGATGACGTGGAAGGTGTGGAGCAAGGGGTATTCCGGGCGGTCAACAGATACAAGAACTGCATGTCATGCCGGTTCAAGGCAAGCTGCAGAAGGAGGTATTTCGTAAGATGAGGACTTTCGAGGATTTCCTTTCTTCCCCGCTCAATCCCCGGCAGCTGAGCCGCGAGCAGCTCGAAGTGGTGTATTCCGACAAGGCCACCGTGGTCTCCGCGGGGGCCGGAAGCGGCAAGACCACCGTGCTTTCATACCGCTTCCTCCGTCTTCTCCTCCTTGAGGATGAGCAGAGGAGGGCCGGAGTGGACGGCATACTGACCCTCACGTTCACCAGAAAGGCCGCAGCCGAGATGTACGAGAGGATATTCAGGCTCGTCAGCATGCTGTGCCCGCATTTCCCCTGCCTTGAAAACGAGGTCAGGAATTTCCGCAAGGCACATATCTCAACGATGGATTCGTTCGCATCGGAGATCGCGCGCACCGACTGCATGAGATACGGGATCACCCGGGATTTCTCTATACTGGACAATGATCGCAGGGCGGAATTGGTAAAAAACGTCACTGCATCGCTCTTTGCCGACGAGAAGGACCTGATGACCCTTCTTTCGAGGATCGTGAACCCCGTCGACATCGCGCTGGACGTGTTCTCCCTCCTCGACAGGCGTTTCGACATCGTCTCCGGGTTCGATGATGCCGGGCAGGAGGGCCTGTTCGACGATTTCCTTTCATCCCTCGGGGCCGATGTCCGCCGGCGTATTCTCGATGTTCTCGGAAGGCTTGCCGTCTCACCTGCACCCTCCGCCTCGAGCCTGCCGTCGTTTTTGGATGAATCCGATCCTGCATACCACGAACGGCTGGCCGGAGCCGTACGGTCGGGGGACTACTCTCTCCTTGTCCCGATAAGCCTGAGAAAGGGGTTTGTGAATTCAGGTCCCAGGAAGGAGCTTTCCGACCGGATCAAGGCCGATGCGCGCACATACAATGCGCTCTATCCTTTGCTGGTGTCCGTCGGGACATTGAGGAACGATGGATCCAGGAGCGGGCTCTACAGGCTCTTCGCAGCCTTCCTCTCCCGCATTGGAGACGAGAAGAGGAGGCTTGGTGTCCTCACCTTCAAGGATGTGGAGGCCATGGCGCTCGAGATACTCAAGACGAACGGCAGGGTGCGTTCCTATTACAAGCACAAGTTCAGATACATCATGATCGACGAGTTCCAGGACAATTCGGTCAGGCAGAAGGAGCTTTTGTACATACTCTCTGAAAAGGAGGACGTGGACGGAAGGGGGGTTCCGCCTCTCTGCGACCTTGATTCCTCGAAACTGTTTTTCGTCGGCGACGCGAAGCAGTCCATCTACCTTTTCCGCGGAGCCGATGTCTCCGTCTTCAACGGGCTCAAGGACGAGATCGCCTCCATAGGCGGCAACATCCTCTCCATGAGCACGAACTACCGCTCGGAACCGGCTTTGATAGACCATTTCAACAGCCTCTTCGGTTTCGTCTTCCCCCATGAGGAGGAAAGCGAGCCTTGCGATGAGGAGCTGGACGGTGTTCTCGAGCATGTTCTCAAGGCATACGGCGGGACCGGACGCTATCATGCCTGCGCCGAGAGCATGGGCGGAAGGCCGGCCTCCGGCGGCGTGCTCCCGAAGATCCTTTTCGCGCGTTCGCGAATGAGGGACGGGGAAGACGGGGATGATGAAAGCCTTTCCTGGACGGAGAACGAGGCCGAATACATAGTCGGCAAGATCATGCGGATGGTCTCCTCGGACGATTATCTCATCCCGTCGCAGTCCGGGCCGCGCCGGCCGGGATACGGGGATATCGCGATACTGTACCGCAATTCCTCGAGCCAGATACCTTTGGAGAAGGCCTTCAGACGCAACAGGATACCTTATACGATAGTGGAGAGCACCTCGATAACCGTGGAGGCCATGATAAGCGATTTCTACAGCTTCCTGAACCTCGTCGTGCAGCCCAGGGACAAGGTCAGTTACTTCAACGTCCTCAGAAGTCCGTTTGCCAGGATTTCCGACAAGGGACTTTTGTTCTTCTCCTCGTTCAAGGACTGCTACGAGCTTCCGTACGATTGCTTCTCGACTGTTCCGGACACGTTCTGCGAGGAGGACGCGAGGCGGTTCGGGGAGGTGCGGGCCCTTTACGGCGAGATATGCCGGATATGCCCGCGTGTCCCGCTTGAGAAGGTTGTGAGCCATCTTTATTACCGCGGGGGGTATTTCTCGTATCTGAGCGCCAATCTGGAGCTTTCGTCCTTCGAGGACCATTACGAATACATATGGGAGATGGCGAGGGACAAGGCCGATCTGGTGGGATTCCTTTCATATGTGAGGAACGTGGTGCAGGAGAGGGACCGCATGGATATCAACCTGCTCCATCTGAAGGCGGACGGAGTGAGGATGATGACGATCCACAAGTCCAAAGGGCTTGAGTTCCCGATCGTGTTCGCATGCGGGATCACAACCTCTCCGGTTGCAGGAAAGGGCATCGTGATAGACGATCCTTCGGTACCGTTCTTCGCTCTGGACACCTCCTTGGACTGCGGGGTGAAGAAGCTTGTCTTCTCCCGCTACAGAAGGCTCCGTGAGGATGCGGAGATGAAGAGGATCCTCTATGTCGCGCTGACCAGGGCATCGTCCCACCTTGTCGTCATCATGTCGGAGAAGAAGCGGAGCGGCAAGAAAAGCATGGCCTGCCTTTATGAGAAGGCCCTGATGGAATGCGGGGCCGATGTCAGCAGGGAGGTGTTCGACGTCCTGTCGGAGGACGAGGTCCCATCCTCCCGCATCGTGCTCAGGACGGACGAGGCGTTCCACCGTTCTGCGATCAAGCCCCTTTCTCCCTGCAGGATTGCAAGCCGGGGGATAAAGGAGCTCGGACACCTTGGCGACGAACTATACAAGGACCAGGAGGGCAGGAGGGCGCTGCCGGAATTCTCAAGACGGGTGGACGGGATACTCTCCTCGACATCCGCCTGGGATCTTTTCGGGACGCTGTGCCATCAGGCGCTGGAGTGCATGTTCAGGAAGATTCCGTTTTCTTTGCAGGCCGACGGGCGTGTGGACGACGATGAGATGGCGGAGCTTTCCGATGCGGCGCTGGAGGTGGCCCGCAAATTCTTCGCATCAGGGTTCTATGAGAAAGAGGTCAAGGGCTTCGACGTTGATAACGAGCTCAGGTTCTACACCGTCTCGGGGCAGGACATCGCGGTCGGATCGGCCGACCTTGTGGTGTTCAAAAAGGACCATAACCTCGTCGTCGACTACAAGAGCGACAAGTATTATGATCCTGATTACCACAAGGGGCAGCTGACGGGGTATGCGAAGGCCATGGAGGCCATCTATTCAAAGCCCTGCCTGTGCCGCGTGTTCTATCTGAGAAGCATGGAGGCCGGGCCCCTGTGGGACTCGGACGGAAATCTCATCTGAGCCTTCCGACAGCCTTTTCCATCCTGTCAAGCGCCTCCAGCACCTTCTTCCTCGATGTCCCGTAGTTGAAGCGTACGAACTCCTTGTACTGGTCTCCGAACCAGGTGCCGTCGTTCATGCACACCGATGCCGCGGAGCCGAAGAACCTTGAAAGGTATCCGCCTCCGGGGGCCGCCGGATATCTTTCCGGGTGTCCGTCGACCTCGGCCACGACCTTTTCATATATTCCGCTGCAGTCGAGGAAGGTCACGAACGAGGCCTTTGCGTCGACCATCCTGATTCCCGGCATGTTCTTTTCGATGTGGGCTCTGATGGCATCGGCGTTGCCCTTGAGGTAGGCGCACAGCTCGAGGTTGTAGTCCGGACCGGTGCTGTATACGGTTTCCGTGAGGCTTCCAATCAGATAGCCCGGCTCTGTCACGTAGAGCCCTTTCTGGAAGGCCTTGAAAGCATCCTCCATGCCCTTGTCCGAGAAAATGGCGATGCCGCTGTGCTCGCCTGCGACGTTGAAGGTCTTGCTCGGGGCCATGAATGTGATGACGTCGGCCCCTATGTCCCTGTTGGCCTTTCCCATCGGGATGTGCAGTGTCCCCGGATGGACCAGGTCCGCATGTATCTCGTCGCTCAGCACCGGAATCCCCAGGCTCTTCGCTGTCTTGAGCACGAGGCCGAGCTCCTCCTGGCTGAAAACCAGGCCGGATGGGTTGTGCGGAGAGCAGAAGAGTATCATCCGTGCTTTTTCCGCCTCTTTTGCGAATCTTTTCCCGTCAAGGCCGTAGCTGCCGTCCTTGTATGAGAGAGGATAGTCCAGCATGATCCTCTTGTTGTCGATGCACAGCTGTCTGAAAGGCCTGTAGGTCGGGCTCGGGACAAGGATGGTGTCACCCTCTTTGGTAAAGAGGTTTATCGCAAGGGCTATCCCGTGCAAAAGTCCGTTGACAAATACGATGTCCTCCGGATCAACGTCCCACGAGTGCTTTTTTTCAAGCCAGGAGGCGGCGGTTTTCTCCAGATCGTCGAATACCGGGTATCCGAACACACCTTCGCCTGCGATCCGTCCTGCAACCCTGGTGATGTTCCCGTCGCTCTTGAAATCCATGTCCGCGACCCAGAACGGCTCGGCGTCCGGATTGCCGCATATGTTGGCTATTGCCTTCCTGTTCCATTTCACGCTGTTGGTACCCCGTCTGTCGACGGGATTGTCGAAATCATATTTCATCTATCTGTACCTTCCTTTCATGTTCTCCGGCATCGCGTACTGTCCGACCGCACCTGGAAAAGTGACCGCGTTCTCAGGGCAGATGTGGTAGCAGGCGTAGCAGCAGAGGCATTCGGATCCTATCGAGGCCCTGTTGTCAGCTATTCTTATGTTCCCGGCGGGGCAGGATGATGCGCAGATGCCGCATCCTATGCATTTGTCATCGACCGCAAGCCTGTTGGCGCCCGTTTTCGAAGCATTGTACATCAGCCGCCCGACGAGGCGGTACGATAGCCCCATGCCGGCGATCTCGAATCTCTCCTCTCCGATATCCTCCCTTATCTTCCCGAGCTTCTCCTTGGCTCTTAGGAGCATCTGGTCGCGCACGTCCTGAGAAACCGCCTTCCTTGAAAGCGGGAGATAGCAGTCAGGCATCTGCACGCCGCAAACATACGAGAGCACGCAACCTGCGTCCTGGAGCGCCCTAGAGAGGTGCGAGCGCGCCCACAGCATCGATTTGCCGTATGTCAGGACTGCGAAGATGTATTTCAGATTCGAATTGTCCCTTTCCGCCAGCACGTCGTCTATGAACGACCTGACCGGAAGGGGAAGGGTGCCGCAGTACACGGGGAAAACCAGCCCCAGAACCTCTGTATCCTCGTCGATCTCCTTGTCCTTTCCTATCGTGAGCATCCTGTCCGCCTTCAATTGCTTTGCCACGAACAGGCTGTTTCCTGTTGCGCTGAAGCATGCTATGACCGTCTTAGACATTCTCAAGCTCCTTTTTCAATCCGTCGTACAGGCTGAAGAATGTCGGGAATGTGACATCAGCCTTGGACACGTCGTCTATCGATATCCCGCCGTCGACGCGGTAGGAGAGGATCGCCATGGCCATGATGATCCTGTGGTCGTCGTAACCCTTCACCTCAGCATGGTGCAGTCTTGAGGGCCTTATCACGAGCCCGTCCTCCAGTTCCACCACATCCGCCCCCAGAAGCTCCAGGTCCTCCCTCATGCATCTGATCCTGTCCGTTTCCTTGATCCTCGCCTGTGCGACGTTGCTCAGGACAACCTCCTCCGATGCCTGGGTTGCAACTGCGGAGAGTATCGGAAGCGCGTCCGGGATGTCGTTTATGTCGAACGAGCCTCCCTTGAGCCTCCCAGGTCCTTCGACAGAGACACCTCCCTCGATCCAGTCGACCGTGCAGCCCATCTTCCCCAACACCTCGAGCACCCTCTTGTCTCCCTGGCTGTCGTTCCTGTCCAGCCCCATGATGTCTATCCTCCTGCCGGATATGGCGGCGAGCCCGAAGAAGAACGAAGCGGAGGAAAAATCGCCGGAGATGGTTGTGTCGACGGGCTTGAAGCTTTGGCCTCCCCGCACGACCGCTTCCCGGTAGTCGTCCGAGATGCTGTAGCGGATGTCCTGTCCGTCGAGCCATCCGAGGGTCATCCCGACATATGGCTTTTCGAAAAGGATCGGGCATTTTATCATGGTGTCGCCATCCGCCAGCACGGATGCGAGAAGCAGGGACGAGAGGTATTGGCTGGTTGGGCAGTCTATGACGACATTGCCTCCCTTGAGCGGCCCCTTGATCGTGAGCGGCAGATATCCGTTGCTGTCCTCCACCTCCGCCCCGATTCTCCGGTAGGCATCGGCAAGCGGTCCGACCGGGCGGGATCTCAGGGAATCGTCGCCGGTGATGGTGACCCTTGTCCCGAGGCTTGCGGCAAGCCCCATGAGGAGGTATGTGCCTGTCCCGCTGTTGCCCAAATCCAGCGTGACGTCGCCGATCCCATTCCCAAGTCCGGTGGCGTCGATCACATGGGCGTGTCTTTTTTCATCGTAGGCTATAGAGACATTGAGCCTTTCAAGCGCCTCCATCGTGGAAACGGTGTCCGAGGAGACCAGGAGGTTCCTGACCACGCTCACCCCCCTGGAGAAGGCTGCGATCAGAAGGGCCCGTATGCTGTGGCTCTTTGAGCCGGGTATCCAGATTACAGGTGTTGTGTCCATGGCTTGATTGTAGGATTTTATCAAATAATCCGCAATAACGCTTTCCTTTCATCGTCTGTTGATACGACATGTTTTTGGACGGATTGCCGGGCTGCGGCATTTAGTTTTCAGGAAAGAAAGCAGCGGCGGGGTGGGGCGGAGCGTCCCCTCCGCATCATTTTGCAAACCATTGGGCGAAAAAAACCGGGTATGGATTTCCTGAGACGGATGGGAAATACCATACCCTGATGCTTAAAGAAATAGTTCGGAAAAAGGTCATACCCCTTTCTTTATTTGGAGGTGCAGTTTCTTTACACAACGTTATTCTCCTGTTTATTGTCCCGATTGTCAAATAAAATTGGAAAAAATATACTAGTGAATTTCTATCATTATGAAAATAATTCCTTGTATAGTATTAAATTGAAAATTTTCATCATGAACATGCGTTTTTTTTGACCGATTGGTGTATCATTTTCCGGAGAAGGGGGGGCCGATGGGGTTCGTTGTCGAGAGGAAGAGGCTGTGTTTCGATGAGGAGGTTGCCGGACTGTACCGTCTGGTGCTTTCCTCGCTTGAGAGGAAGGAGTTCCTGGCCCTTGATCCGGAGTACGTTCCCGAGTGCGACGGGTTGCTGTATCTTTGCAGGAACGCCGCGGACCGGCGGCTGGCCGGAACCTTCACCCTGGCTTTTCCGGGCCCGGGATGCGACAATCTTGGCCGTGACATCGGTTTTGACGGACAGAAGCTTCTTCTCACCGCCCATATGGACATCGCCGTGGTCCATCCGGAATTCCGTGGCAACGGGATACAGAAGCTTCTTATGACCCTGGCAGGGATTGATGCCGCGGCTCTCGGATACAGGTATCTCATGTGCACGGTCCATCCGGAGAACACCGCCTCCATGAGGAGCGCGCTTTCCCTCGGTTACGAGGTCGTCGCAATGAAGGAGAAATACGGTGGCTACGAGAGGGCGGTGCTTTTGAAGACCGTGTGAGGACGGCGCTCCATATGCATCTCGAACTGCGACGCGTATTGCTTGAAGCCGGACCTCTCGAGGTATGATATCAATTCCGTATCCTTCTCGTCCAGGTTCCCGAACGCGATGTCCATGTCCGGGGCTGCTGCGAGGATATCTTCGGGATTCCCTCCTATCTGCGCGACGGAGCCCGACGGGGTCATCACAAGGTATCCGTTATTGGACCTCAGCAGATTGAAACCCCCGTCCCTGAGAAGGGCGGATAGCGTGTTCTCGAACGAAGGCCTGAACCTGGGCTCGAGGTTCTTTGCGTTCTCTTTTGAGAGCGGGGCCGTGGTGCAGGTGCCGTTTCCATGGGTCGGGCCCTTGAGCAGCACGTAGCTTCTTTCTATCCCGAATCCCAGCGATGAGTATATGTGTATGGCCCTTTCGTTCTGCTTCAGCACCTCGACCTGTAACGAGTAGTCCTCCGGAATCTCCTCGAACGCACGGTGGAACATCTCCCTGAGCATGCCGTTGCCCCTTTTCACAGGGTCTATCCCGGCAATAAGGAAGTTGCAAATTCCGTTGTCGAACGAGCTGACGAGCATCCCGTAAAGCCTGTCTTCCTCGAAAAGCCCGTAGGAGAGTTCCGGATCCACACCCGCGCGCCGGAACCGGTTTTCAAGATACTTGTCCGTGACATGTATGGGGATCGGATAATCGGCAAACGCCCTGTTCATCAGTTCTGCCAAGCTTTCTGTCCTAATGCCCGATAGATTGCGTATTTCCATAAAACGATGATAGCATGCCCGGATGCGTGATGCAAAAAAAAGGAGCACCCCGCAGGATGCCCCTTCGATGAATCCATCTGAACGACTACTTGAGGTAGATGTTCTTCGGCGGATGGTAGTCCATCGTGTTCGTGTGCCAGCCGCCCCACTTGTTGAGGTCGATGAGGTTCTGGCTGACATAGTAGTAGAACGGGATGATCGCCTGGTCCTCGTTGATGAGGATGTCCTCTGCCGTGAGAAGAACCTCGAACCTTTCGGGACCGGCCTCCATTCTCGCAGCCTCGTTGATGAGCGTGTCATACACGTCGTTGCTGTACTTGCCTCCGTTCATTCCCGCACCTGTGACGAACATGTCGAGGAATGTGTTCGGATCCTGGTAGTCGCCTACCCAGCCTGCACGTGCGATGTCGAAGTTGCCTGCGTTCCTGTTTGCAAGGTATGTCGCCCATTCCTGGTTCTCAAGCACGATGTTGATGTTGAGGTTCTGCTTGAGCTGCTGCTGCACGTATTCCGCAATGGCCTTGTGCGCGTCGTCCGTGTTGTAGAGCAGGTTGAGGGTCGGGAAACCGACACCGTTCGGATATCCGGCCTCTGCAAGAAGCTGCTGGGCATATTCGGGATCGTACTTGGCGTCTCCGAGTCCGTCGTAGCCGTCCATGAAGGGAACGATGCCCCAGCATGCGATCTGTCCGGCCTTGGTGATCGTGTCGACGAGCGTCTGCCTGTCGATGGCGTAGCTGATGGCCTTCCTGACTCTGGCGTCGTCAAGCGGTGCCTTTGTCGTGTTGATGGTGTAGTAGTATGTCGAGAGCTGAGGAGCCGACTGATAGTCCTCCCTCATCATGACGGAATCGATGACGTCGTTGGGAACGCCTGTCACCCAGTCGACCTGACCGGAGAGGTACATGTTGTAGTTCGTGGTCATGTCGTCGGAAGCGTAGTATACGACTTCGTCAAGCTGGACGTTGTCCTTGTCCCAGTATGTATCGCTCTTCACGCATACGATCTTGTCCTGCGGTGTCCATTCCTTGAGCACGAACGGTCCGTTTCCTACGAAGTTCTCGGGAAGGATCCAGTCCTTGCCATACTTTTCGATGGCATGCTGTGGAACGATTGCGAAGGAGTAGTGGTTAAGGGCTCCGATGACGTACGGGAGCGGTCCGATGAGCGTCATCTGGAAGGTATGGTCGTCGAGGGCCGCGATCTGCACAGCCTCGGGACCTGCCGTTCCGGCATTGTATTCCGCAGCGCCTGCGATGAACATGACGGGGAACCATGCGTACGGGCTGGCTGTCTCAGGAGCAAGCTCCCTGAGCCATGAGTACACGACATCCTGTGCCGTAACGGGAACTCCGTCGGACCACATCGCATCCTCCCTGAGGTGGAATGTGTATGTGAGGCCGTCTTCCGAGATGTCCCAGGACTCCGCGACTCCGGGGATTCCGCCTGCAGTGACGGGGTCGACGACTACGAGGCCTTCAAAGAGGGCTTCGAAGATCCTGTGCTCGGGAACGCCCTGGATCTGGCTCGGATCGAGAGATTCGGGCTCAGCCGAGTTGGCGATGCGGAATACTACCTTTCCGCTGTCGGTGCTTGTTGTCGCCGCTGCCGGGGCCGCTGCCGTTTCTGTCTTGGTAGCCGTCGCGGTTGTGCTTGTTGTAGTGGTTGTAGTAGTGGTTGTGGTTGTTGCTGCAGGTGCCGAAGTGGAACTTGACTTGGAGCAACCAACGAATACAGTCAATGCACAAAGAATAGCAAGTAAAGCAATCAAAGTTTTCTTCATTGATTTCTCTCCTTTTGACTTAAGATATACGTGTAAGGATACCTTAGTTTTTAACGATTAGCAATAGTTTTACTTTTGTAAATGCAATAAAATGGTATACAAGGTGCATAAAAATACACCAATGGTACAATGTTCCGAAAAAGCCTCTCACGTGGTTTTGCCGGCTGCTATCCGCTTTGACATCGCCGCATGCTTTTCCTTGGCAGGTATCCGTATGCCCGCGGATGCGTTTTTTCCATCGTTGTAGCTGGATGCATCCCTGACTGTGGTGTGGAAGCTCCTTGTGTGCAGCCTCGTGTCCATGAGGCGTCTGTATGCGTTCCTGTTGCCGTTTATTGACAGGACCAGCGCCTTGTCCAGACCGTCGGCGGTGTTGCCGCGCACTCTTGAAAGCAGTCCTTCCGCAAGTCCGTCGTAGAACGACCTTTTGTCGAAGCCCCGTGTCCTTCCGCCTTCCACGGCGGCGCGCTCCTCCATCTCCGCGGCAAGATGCTCCCAGAGGTACATGGCAAATTCAATCTGGTCGATGTTCCCGTAAAAAACAGCCTCGTTGACATCGTTCCGTTTCTTTTCGATCACGTTCATCGCTCCCGAGAGCATCTGAACGACCTGCATAAGGATCTTTTCATGGTAGAAGAAACGGTTCTTGCGCAACACCGCAACGGCATAAAGCCTGTCCTGTCCGTCTTCCGATGTGATGTTGTACTCGAGCATCATTGCCTGGGCCTTTTTCAATGCCGCAGCGGATTCGGCCTCGAACGGACTCGAGGAAAGTGCCATCAGTTTTTCGATCCTCCGCAGCGCCGACCGTCTTTTTTCACCGTTCCGCACCACCTTGGCTTTCTCGAAGCCTTCCGGAACCCCGAGGATCCTGCAACATTCATGGAACGCACTGCCATGGTCGAGCAGTCCGTTCTCGTTCCAGTTCTTGAAATGTGCGAGCTCGTGGAGGAACACCGACCCCATGTCGTCTTCCCGTCCTTTTGAGGCTAGTCCGGCCTCGAGGACGATCAGGTTCTGCATGCTGTCGTAATAGCCGAGCTTTGACGAGGAGGAGAGGTCCGCGAAGATGATCCTCGGGTTCTCCCCTTGTCCCAGAAACATCTTTTTCTCCCTCATCAGCGCCTGTAGGCATGAAATGGCTTTGATGGTCTCCGATGATATCAACCTTATTTCCACAAGCTGATGATAGCCCATTTGCAATGTTGAAAAAAGGGTTGAAAGCGGACATAATCAGCATATGTTCACATACGATCTGCGTGTATTGAAAAGCGGAAGGGCCGTTTATGGCCCGACCCCGGCGTTCAGGATTCTGTGCCTTTTCTTCGCCGTCGTCCTTTCCTCCGGCATCGTCATGGTGCTTTCCGAGGAGCCTGCCGACCCGTTTCTGCTGGTTCCGGCCGCACTCGCCCTCGTACTGTATTTCTCCGCGTTCCTCCGCGATGAATGCGTGTTCGACAACAATACCTCCACGATCACGTACAAGTCGGGCTGGGGACCCTTCTTCCGGACCAGGAGCGTGGCATACGGGGAAGTCTCGGAGATAAGGATAGACCATTTCCTGAAGGGCATACCGGACGGCTCGGCCCTTGCCTCAAAGCCCAGCTGGAGGCACCCCAGGCAGGTCGTGTTCTATCTGAGGCTGAAGGGGGAGGACAGAAGGATGGATCTTGAGATAGCCGCCGAAAGAAAGGGCGGTGTCAAGGCGGAGCGGAACGCCTCTCTTCTTGCCGGCTTCACCGGCCTGCCCATGAAGTCGGACAGGTTCGGGGATTGAACCGGTGCATTGAAAAACCCTTCCCGCCGTGGGAAGGGTTTTTGTTTCAGCTGTTTTCCGCCTTTTCCTTTGATCTGTCCGTGCTGTCGTAAAGCCAGCATGCGACCTCGTGGTCGTCGCCCACCTTGAACATCGGCGGTATGTGGCAGGAGCAGTAGTCCATCTTGTGCGGGCATCTGTCGTAGAAATAACATCCGTGTCTTTCCTTGTCCGGACTCGGTACATCTCCCTCGAGCACGATCCTCTGCCTGTTCCTCTCTACCTTCGGGTCGGGGATCGGAGCAGCGGATAGCAGGGCCTCTGTGTAGGGATGCTTCGGGTTCGCGTACAGCTCCTCGCTCTGGCTGATCTCCATGATCTTTCCCAGATACATCACGACGACCCTGTGCGAGATGTGCTGGATGACGCCGAGGTCGTGCGCGATGAAGATGAACGTGATGTCCATCTCCTTCTGCAGGTCGGATATGAGGTTGAGGATCTGGGCCTGTATCGACACGTCGAGCGCGCTGACAGGTTCATCGGCGAGGATGATCTCCGGATTGAGCGCCAGTGCCCTGGCGATCCCGATCCTCTGTCTCTGCCCGCCCGAGAACTCGTGGGGGTATCTGTTCTTGAACAGCTTGTTGAGCCCGACCTTCTCCATGAGCTCCTCGACCCTGTCCTCGATCTCGTCGTCAGTCCATTTGTGGTCCAGCAGGCCCCTCCGGTTATAGATGTTCAGAGGCTCGGCGATGATCGTGCGGACCGTCATCCTCGGATCAAGGGATGCATACGGATCCTGGAAAATCATCTGTATGTTGCGCCTTTCCTTCAGAAGCGTGTTCTTGTCGGCCTTGCAGAGGTCGACTCCATGGAACAGGACCTCGCCGGATGTCGGCTTGTAAAGCTGTGCGATCGAGCGCACGGTGGTGCTCTTCCCGCAACCCGATTCACCGACTATTCCCAGTGTCTCGCCCTTGCGTACCTTGAAAGATATCCCGTCGACTGCCCTTATGGCGCCTATCTGCTTCTTGAATATCCCGCCGTTGTCGATCGGGAAATGCTGCTTCAGATCCTTTACTTCAAGGATGATCTCATGTTCTGCCATTCTTCACCTCCTTGAGCCTGGCCGCGATTTCCTTTTCGTCGGCGTACAACCAACAGGACACCTTGTGGTTCTCTCCCATCGACTTTTCAGGCGGATATGCGCACTTGCAGATATCCATGGTCTTGTGGCACCTGGGGTGGAACGGGCAGCATGGGGGGAGGTCTATGACGTTTGGCGGCTGCCCCTCGATGGAGAACAGCCTCTCGCCCCTTGGGCTGTCGAGCTTCGGCACGGAAGCGATCAGACCCTCGGTGTACGGATGCAGGTGATGCTCGAAAAGCTCGTCCGTCGGCGCATGCTCGACAATGCGTCCGGCATACATGACGCAGACCTTGTCGCACATTCCCGCGACGACGCCCAGGTCATGGGTGATGAGGATGACGGCCGTCTTGAGCTGCTGGCTGAGCTTCTTGATCAGCTCGAGGATCTGGGCCTGGATTGTGACGTCGAGCGCCGTAGTGGGCTCGTCGGCAATAAGAAGTTCCGCGTTGCAGCTGAGCGCCATGGCGATCATTACCCTCTGGCGCATTCCTCCGGAGAACTGGTGGGGATAGCAGTCGATCCTTTTTTCCGGCGAGGGGATTCCAACAAGCGAGAGCATGTGCACGGCCCTTTCCCTTGCCTGCTGCTTCGTCATGTCCTGGTGCAGCCTGATCGTCTCTATCATCTGTGTCGAAATCTTCAAAAACGGGTTGAGGCTGGTCATCGGGTCCTGGAAGATCATCGAGATCTTGTTGCCCCTGATCTGCCTGAGGTCCTTTTCGCTTAGCTTGAGTATGTCGGTTCCCTCGTAGACGACCTCTCCTCCGACGATCTTTCCCGGAGGGGAGGGGACGAGGCGCATGATGGAAAGGTTCGTGACGCTCTTTCCGCAACCCGATTCACCGACCAGCCCGACGGTCTCGCCCTCGTGTACCGTGAAGGAGACCCCGTCGACGGCCTTGACTATGCCTGCATCGGTTTTGAAATGTGTCTGGAGGTTCCTGACTTCCAAAATTACTTTTTCTTTTTCAAAATCTTTCATCTCGTCTCCTTAAAGCTGGTTCTTGCTCTGCGGGTCGAACGCATCCCTCAGACCGTCTCCAAGGAAGTTCATGGCGAAAAGGAATGTGATCATGACCAGTGACGGGAAGATGAGCTTCCACGGATAGAGCGTCATGGCATCCACGGCATCTCCGATGAGCGAACCCCATGAGGCATACGGAGCCTGGACTCCGAGTCCGAGGAACGAAAGGAACGATTCCTGCATTATGAAGCCCGGGATCCTGATGGTCGAATAGACGATTATGACCGAAAGGGAGTTCGGGATCATGTGGCGGAATATGATGTGCATGGAGCTGGCGCCCATGCTTTTGGCCGCTTCGACGTACTCCTGGTTCTTGAGGCTCATTATCTGGCCTCTCACCATTCTCGATATGGTGAGCCACGATACCAGGGCGAGAGCCAGGAACAGGTTCAGAAGGTTACGTCCGAATATGGCCATGCAGATTATGACAAGGAGCATGTAGGGCAGGCCGTACATGACGTCGACGAGCCTCATGAGGTAGTAGTCGACCTTCCCGCCCTTGTATCCTGCGATGGCACCGACAAGGATTCCGATGAACACCGATGCGATTGTTCCGACAAGTCCGATCGCGATCGACACCTGTCCCCCGTAGATGATTCTGGAAAGCAGGTCCCTGCCGAGATAGTCTGTTCCGAGATAGTATCTCCTCTCGTGCATCTTCGTGGCCTCGATGTCCACGCTGATCCCTCCGTCAAGGTCAAGGTGTCCCTTGTACGGGAACTCGATCTCGCCGTTCTTGTTCATCTGCTCGATGAGCTTCTGGGCGTTCCTCTTCTCAAGCTGCTCGATATATCCAAGCACGTTGATGGCGGCCTTCTGCTTGAAGCCGTCCTCGCCGATGCTGTCCATCTCGAAATCCACCGCCGTCTCGAGGTCGGTTCCGCTCAATGTGCTGTCGTTTGCCTTCAGCTCGTTCGATATCGCGGTCCTGACCTCGTTGTAAAGGCTCTGCTCGATGGCCGTGATTTCCGCACCGGTGAGTGCCGCATAGATTGGAAGCAGTGTGTCATAGCCGGCCTTGTCGAGGTTTATCTTCCTGCCGTCCTTGTCGATGTAATAGATCTTGTCGAGCGTGATCTGGATGTCGTTGTCGATCTTGTCCTGTATCCTCTCGAGCTGCTTGATCTCGGAGGCGCTGAACTGGAAGGTTCCTTCTGCAAGCTGTTTCTCGCCTTCCTCGTAAAGCAGGTTCCAGACCTTGTTGGTCTTTGCCTCCTGGACCCACTGCCTTATCTGGGCGTCCTCTTCGGGGGAGACGACGAGCGTTCCGGCCCTCCACGCCTTGAAGTACATGTTCTTCTTGTTCTGCTCCATCATCAGCTCACCGCTTGTCTTGGTGAGTGACGGGGCGAGGTTCTTGTGGTCCGTGATGGCCTCGTCATATGGGTATATGGGAAGGATCGACGCCGTCAGGGCAAGGATCGAGTATATGATCACGACCACCATGCCCACGACCGCGAGCCTGTTCTTCTTGAGCCTCTTCCATGCTTCCTTGGTAAGACTCGTGCCCTCTATTGTCTGATTGAACTCGTTTGTAGCCACCAGTTTCTTTTTCTTGAATAGTTTCACTTTCTCCCTCCGGCCTTATTTGTATGTGATCCTGGGATCAAGCTGCGCATATATGATGTCGACGATGAAGTTCATCACGACAAGGATCGCCGAATAGACGATGACCACCCCCACGATGAGTGTGTAGTCGCGGTTGAAGGAGCTCTGCACGAAGAATTTTCCAAGTCCTGGCACGATGAACACCTGCTCCACGACGATGCTTCCGGTCAGGATGCCTGCGAACGCCGGCCCGAGATATGAGACCACGGGAAGCATCGCTCCCTTCATCGCATGCTTGAAGATTATCGTGCTGTTTTTCATCCCCTTCGCCTTTGCCGTGCGGATGTAGTCGCTCCTGAGCGTCTCCAGCATGCTGCTCCTGGTAAGCCTCGCGATATCCGCGTAGTAGGCGAATGAAAGGGCTATGACCGGCAGTACTGCGGTCGTCCACGGCGCCTGTCCGTCCATGAACCATCCGGTGGTCGGGAACCATTTGAGCTGCATCGTGAATATGTTCTGCAAAAGAGGTCCTATGACGAACAGCGGGACCGAGAGTCCGAGGGCCGCCAGGGCCATTGGTATGTAATCCAGCACCGTGTTCTGCTTCACCGCGGCTATTATTCCCAGGGATATCCCGAAAATCAAAGCGACCGCCATCGCCATGCATCCGAGGACGATCGAGTTCGGCAGTGAATTGCCGATGAGGTAGTTCACATCGTGGTCCTTGTATTTGTAGGACGGTCCGAGATCGCCCCTGAGGATGTCAAGCATGTATCGTGCGTACTGTTTCGGCAACGGTTCGTCAAAGTGGTACTTTGCCTCGATATTCTTTTTTACGACTTCGGGAAGCGCCCTTTCACCGTCGAAGGGACCGCCCGGGGCGATTCTGACGATGAAGAAGCTGAGTGTGATAATAATCAGCAACGTTGGGATCATGCCCAGAAGCCGCTTGATGATGTATTTTGTCATCGGCAACTCCTTGTACTTTTTGGCTGCCGCCCCGGGCGTCCCTAGGTTTCCCGGACCGGACCAATTCTTTCGAACTAACTGTCAATTATATACAGGAATTATATTGTGCTGTCAATCTTTACGCGTTCCGCATTGGAAAAGGTTGTCTGTTTTTTTTGCTCGTATCATAAGGTCATAACCGGTGTGCATCTTCTTCCTTCACGTCCCCGGCACTTGAAAAGAATCCTTCTTCCTAGGATAATGTTTTTTCGTGAAAAAGATATATTTGGAGAGCCTGGGATGCGCCAAAAACCAGGTCGACAGCGAAATCCTGCTTACATACGCAATTGAGAACGGATACGAGCGCACCCTGGATCCCCTCCAGGCCTCCGTCATCGTCGTGAATTCCTGCGGCTTCATCGAGGACGCCAAGAAGGAGTCTATAGAGACCCTTCTTTCCTTCAGGAAGATGTATCCACATGCCAAGATCGTCCTTGCCGGCTGCCTTGCCGAAAGATATGCGGACGAGATGGATCTGGAGGAGGCCGATGCGATTTTCGGGAACCACGATCTTTCACGCTTTCCTGAGATTCTGGAAAAGGTCGGGAAGAACCTCCGCCCCGTGGAGCGCCATCCGTATCCGGATCCGGATGCGGAGAGGGACGACAGGAAGGTCCTGCTGTCATTCCCGCGCACCGCATACCTGAAGATAAGCGAGGGATGCAACCATTGTTGCGCGTATTGTGCGATACCTCTGATCCGCGGTCCGCTCAGAAGCAGGCCGATGGATAAGATAATAAAGGAGGCTGAAAGGCTCATCGGCGAGGGGATTTATGAAATCAGTGTGATAGCCCAGGACCTGGGGGCATACGGCATCGATTTCGACGGAAAAAGCCATTTTGTGGAACTGATGGACCGCCTCTCTTCTCTCGAGGGCGATTTCGTGCTGAGGATGCTCTATATCCATCCGGACACGTTTCCCGAGGATCTGATACCGCTTGTGGCCTCGCGCGGCAAGATCCTTCAGTATTTCGATATCCCGTTCCAGCATTCCTCTCCCAAGGTCCTCCGTCCGATGGGCCGCACGGGTGACCGCGGCAGCTATGTGGGCCTGGTGGAAAGGATAAGGGCGGCCCTTCCTGATGCCGTGGTGCGCTCGACGCTGATGCTCGGCTTTCCGGGAGAGGACGAGGAGGCCTTCGAGGATCTGAAGCTGTTCGTCAGACAGGCTTCCCTTGATTGGATGGGTTCGTTCCTTTATTCCAGGGAGGAGGGTACTCCGGCGTTCAGGATGCGCAACAAGAAGGAGCATGACAAGGCTCACAGGACCGCCGCCGGATGGCAGCAGGAGATACAGGCCATTCAGGATGGAATCTCGTCCGAAAGGATGAAGCGTTTTGCCGGCAGGACGTTCAGGGCCATCGTGGAGGAGCCGATAGAGGGCGAGAAAATGGCGTTCGGACGCATCTATGCCCAGGCCCCGGAGGTCGACGGGGTATGCGTGATCTCGGGAAACGATCTGAAGCCCGGTGACGTGTGCACCGTCCGTGTCGTCAAATCCATGGGCTTCGACCTCGATACGGTGAAGATCCATGATTGACCTCTCCAGCCTGAACGCAGAACAGAGGGAGGCGGTGCTCGACAGGGAACACAACCTGCTTTTGCTCGCGTGCGCCGGAAGCGGCAAGACCAGAACCATCACCAGCAAGATCGCATATTATCTCGAGAGCGGCATCCTGAGACCGTACCAGGTGCTGGCGGTCACGTTCACGAACAAGGCGGCGCACGAGATGAGGGAGCGCATCGGGGCGATGCTTCCCGATGCAGACCTGTCGGCACTCCAGATGAGGACCTTCCATTCGTTCGGTGCCTATGTACTCCGCGCCGATGGCGCTCTGGTTGGTCTCGGGGACAATTTCTCGATATATGACGATGATGATTCCCTGTCACTGCTTGCGAACACCTTCCCGACAGTGGACAAGAAGATTCTGAAGGGGTATCAGAAATGCATCTCGAAGGCCAAGGACATGGGGATCGATCCCGATGACGGCAGGCTCAACCATGTGAGCGCCGATCCCGGGTTCCGGATGGCCTACAAGGGGTACGAGGCGGCGCTCAGAAGGACGGGAAACTGCGATTTTGCCGATCTCGTCTCCCTCGCGGTACGGCTTTTCGACGAGCATGCGGAGGTCGCCGAAAAATACCGGAGGCGCTTCCGCCTTGTCCTGGTGGACGAGTATCAGGATTCCAACAGCATGCAGTTCGAGTTCCTGAAGAGGATTGTAGGTCCGGATACCCAGCTTTGTGTTGTGGGGGATGACGACCAGTCGATCTACTCGTTCCGTGGAGCTGACATATCGAACATACTGACGTTCACCTCATCGTTCGGCAACGTGAGGGAGATCAAGCTGGAGAAGAACTACAGGAGCACCTCGGAGATCCTTGCTGTCGCATCCTCCGTCATAGACAAGAACGTGTCACGGCATAAGAAGGAGATAGTGAGTGCGACCGGAATCCATGGCAGCAAGCCGGAGCTGCTTTATTCCTCCGGGGACCGGGACGAGGCGGAGAGGATCGCCGCCATGATCAAGCTCGGCCGCAACTACAGCGGGACCGCCGTCATCTACAGGACAAACGCCCAGTCGCTGGCCTTCGAGCAGGCGTTCACGAAGGAAAGGATCCCGCACCATCTCGTCGGTGCCCTGCGGTTCTATGACCGCGAGGAGATCAAGGATGCGCTCGCATTCCTTTTTTTGCTCGCAAACCCCCGCGACATCGTCAATTTCAGAAGGATAATAAACAAGCCTGCGCGAGGCATCGGTCCAAAGGCGCTGGATGACATGCTGTCCTTTTCCGACGATGTCGTGCTTTGCTTGGAAGAGTATTCCAGAAATTCAAAAACGAAGGCGGCTCAAGGGGCCTCAAACTTCCTTTCGATATATAAAACCCTTAAAGAGGATATCAAATCCGACGATATGGATCTGGGAGGGATACTGTTCAAGGCCATGGCGTCGCTGGGGTTGCTCGACATGTACAAGGAGGAGAAGGATCCGGCAATCAGACGCACGAGGCTGGAGAACCTCGATACCCTGCGCGGGTCTTTGGCCGAAAAGGGAACGGGGGATCTTGAGCACAAGCTTTACGATTATCTTGAGTCGATCACTCTGGACTCCACCACGCTCGGAGGGACCGGAGAGGAGGAGGGCGAGGGGGTCACGCTCATCACGATGCACAATACGAAGGGACTCGAGTTCGACCGCGTGTTCGTGGTCGGCCTCGAGGACGAGCTGATTCCCGGACAGGGCGTCGAGGATGGCAATCTGGAGGAGGAGCGCAGGATATTCTATGTCGCCATCACACGTGCGCGGAAATACCTTTATCTTTCCTACGCATTGTCCAGGTTTCAGTGGGGGCGGTCGCAGATCGAGACCCCGAGCAGGTTCTTGAAGGATATCCCGAAGGAGCTTTACAACGGCAGTCTTGTCGACCGTGGAGGATTCAGCCTGTACGGATCCGTCGGTTCGAGATTGGCCCGTCCATATGCCTCCGCACAATCCGGAAGCATCGAGAACCGTCCAAAATGGGCGGCCAAGGTCGAGGTGATACGCAAGCATGAAAAGGATCGGCCGAAGGATTTCGAGGTCGGGGGCAGGGTGAGGAGTCCCATGTACGGACAGGGCACGGTAGTCTCGGTCGAAGGCGATCCAGGCCGTCGTATGATCAATGTCGATTTCGACAGGAAGGGAAGGGTGCGCCTGAACGAGGCCTACGCATCTCTGGAGCCTGTTTCCAAGCGGGATGGCGCATCATATGCCGTCGGTGACCGGGTGAGGAGCCCTTCCTATGGCGACGGGATTGTCTCCGATATCGCCGAGATCAACGGGAACAGGGTGCTTACCGTGGATTTCTCAGGCTCCGTGGTCAAGCTGGTTGCGGACTATGCGAAGCTGGAGAAGCTGGAGGGTTGAATCCTTCTTTTACTGCCGGTATGGTACTTTACATGGATTTGTTTTTTAGGCTATAATGCCAACTTGGCTGGTTTTGTGCCGGCCGTACGCAAAAAGGGCGGTTCGGAAGACCCCGGAAAAGGACCTCCACAATCCTGTTCCCCGTTTTTCGGTCCACCTCTTGCAGGATGTCTTGAGGATGTTTGCCGCGGGCAAAGGCTTTCCTTTCTTCCCCCTTTCCCCGGAAGATGGAAACCACGGCGGAGTCCTTTGAGCCGGTGAACCTTGCAGGTGCGGAAAAAAATGCTAAAGGGTTAATTATGAAGACTATTTTTATCAAGCCCGCAACAGTTGAGAAGAAATGGTATCTCATCGACGCGGAGGGAAAGAACCTCGGTAGGGTCGCTGTGGCCGCTGCCAGGATTTTAAGAGGCAAGAACAAGGCCGAATATGTTCCCCACCAGGATTTCGGCGATTACGTCATCATCATCAACGCCGAGAAGGCAACCGTCACCGGAAACAAGATGGAAGACAAGAAGTATTACCGCTATTCCATGTATCCAGGCGGACTCAGGGAGGAGAGCTATGGCGATCTTCTCAAGAGAAAGCCGACCTATCCGATGGAACATGCCATCAAGGGCATGCTTCCCCATGGAAAGCTCGGAAGAAAGCTCTTCACGAACCTGAAGGTGTATGCAGGTGCGGAGCATCCGCACATGGCTCAGAAGCCGGAAGTCGTGGAACTTTGAGGAGGTAGATGGATATGGCTAAGAAAACAGATAACAAGGTTGTCAACCTCGGAAGCGGAGTCGGACGCCGTAAGACTGCGGTCGCTAGGGTTTACCTCAGGGAGGGTAACGGGAAGATCACCATCAACGGCAAGCCCGTCGACGAGTATTTTGTCGATGCTCTCAACGCGAAGCTCGTCTCCGAGCCTTTTGTCGTGACCGGCACGGAAGGCAAGTATGATCTCGTGATCAACGTTTGCGGCGGTGGCATCAAGGGACAGGCGGAGGCCTGCAGACATGGTGTCGCAAGGGCCCTCGTCGACGAGAACGCCGATTACAAGCCGGCCCTCCACACGGCAGGTCTCATGACCAGGGACCCGAGGATGGTCGAAAGGAAGAAGTATGGACAGCGCGGAGCGAGAAGGCGCTTCCAGTTCTCGAAGAGATGACCGTTTTCATATGGAAACAGGGGTTCTGCCTTTTGGGCGGAACCTTTTTTTTGTCCTTGTCCATCTTCCTTCATGGCCTTATCATTGGCGTATGAGAAATTCATCCGATGATGCCTATGAGAAAGCTTTGGCCCTTCTGGTTGCCAGGGAGCATACCAGAAGCGAGCTTGAAATGAAACTGAGGCGCAAGGGCTTCGAGGACGATGATGTCCGGTCCGCACTCGACAGGCTTGAGAGGGAGGGCAGTCTCGACGAGAAGCGCTTCGCCGAGGTCTTCATCCGTTCACGGCTGAGGAAGAACCCGGAGGGAATGTTCCTTCTGGCCAGGAGACTCGACATGCGGGGCTGCCGCAAAAGCGCATACCAGGGGGTTCTGGACATGGTTTTCGAAAGCGGGGAGTATCTGCCGTACCTGGAGGCGGCGCTTGAGAAGAGCCTGAGGATCAAAGGACGTGAAAAAACCCTTTCGGCATTCGTCCAAAAGGGTTTCAAGGCATCGTTGGTTGAAAACATCCTTGATGGTACGGTCAATCAAGATTGATGTCGACGAAATCGAATTTCGTCACATCGAACAGGCCGATGTCCGTGAGCTTGTATTCCGGTATCACCGGCAGTGCCATGAAGCACAGTGTCATGAACGGATCGACGTTGTTTGACACCTTGAGCTTTTCGTAGGCTGTTTCATGCATCCTCTCAAGCGTCCGGCACACCTCCATGGCTCCGTCACCTGTCATCAGCCCTGCTACCTCGAGCCTGTGGTTGTCCAAAACCTTGCCGTCCATCACCATGGTGATGCCGCCGCCAAGGCCGATGAGGTTTTCGACTGCCGCAGCCATGTCGTCGTCGTTGTCGCCTATGACGATGATGTTGTGCGAGTCGTGTGCTATCGAGGTGGCCACCGCGCCGTGCTCCATCCCGTATCCGCGTATCAGTGCCACTGCGACGTTCCCGAGTCCGTTGTGTCTTTCCACCACCGCAAGCTTCAGGATGTCCTGATCCTTGTCGTGGACCCATGCTCCTTCCGCATCCCTTTTGACATGTGCCTCACCGGCCTTGGTGACGACCTGTCCCGGTATGATGTCGATTATCCTGACGTGGTCGCTTTTGAGCCTGAGCTTCAGCCTCTCCTTTGAGAAATCCTTGACGCACATCCTTCCCTCGACACCTTCTGCAGCCACAGGAACTGACGGTGAGAGTATGTTCCCGCCCTCCGCCACGAGCCTGCCTCCTATAAATACCTTTTCCGCCTTTATGTGCGTGAGTCCGCCGGTAAGGAAGAAATCGGCCCTCTTGCCTGGTGCTATGGCGCCCCTGTCCGCAAGGCCGTAGCACTCGGCCGCGTTCAGACTTGCCATCGTGATTGCCCTCACGGGATCCAGCCCGGCACCGATGGCGAGATTGACGCCGTGGTTGAGATGTCCGTGCTTGACTATCGTCTCGGGCTGGCGGTCGTCCGTGCAGAAGAGGACGCGCTTGTAATTGCCGTCGTCCACGCCTTTCACAAGGTCGAGCACGTTCTTGCATGCGGTGCCCTGCCGGAGCATGACGTACATTCCTCTTCTCGTGCGTTCCCTGAGCTCGTCGGCATCAGCGCATTCGTGGTCCGTCGATATCCCCACGCCGATGTATCCGTCGAGATCGCTTGCCGTGACGCCGGGTGCATGCCCGTCGATGTTCTTTTTCCTCTTGTATGCGGTCTCAAGCTTGTCCATCACCATGCTGTCGGCATTGACCACACCGGGGTAGTTCATCATCTCCCCGAGCCCAAGCACCGAATCATCCCCGATGAATTTCTCGATTTCCTTTGCATCGAGTATGCAGCCCGCATGCTCGAAGGGCGTGGCCGGGACGCAGGACGGGTACATGTAGAATATTGACAGCGTAGCATTCCTGCCGCTTTTCAGCATGTATTCCATTGCAGCGTTCCCGCATACGTTACAGATCTCATGCGGGTCGGCGATTACGCTTGTGGTGCCGTACGGGACCACGAGGTCCGAGAACGCAGTGGGTGTCAGATGCGATGATTCGATGTGGCAGTGCCCGTCTATGAATCCCGGGACGAGATACGCGCCATGCGCGTCGAATTCCTTTTCCGCCTTCCTTCCACCGCCGATGCCGACGACGAGGCCGTTGTCGATGAACAGATCCCCCTGCTGGATTTCCTGGGTGTATACGTTGACAATCTTTGTGTTTCTGATGACGAGGTCGCACGGTTTCCTTCCCGTGGCCGCGTCCAGGAGCCTGACGGCTTTTTCTTTTGTCATATCCGCCTCCTTCAATAGTATAAAGCCGATTTGTTCCATTCTCAAAATATAGTTTTTTATTTAAAAGCGATGTGTCAAAAATGGTTTTAATACAGTTTTCAATATTTATTTGGTCTGAAAATTGAAATTATTTGCGTATTTTGGGACTATCGGGTTAGAATTAAACCATAAAACAAACAAAAGGAGTCGATAGATGGAAAAGTTATTCAAACTAAAGGATCATGGAACGACCGTCCGCACGGAAATCGTTGCAGGCGTGACGACGTTCCTGGCCATGGCCTACATCCTGGCAGTCAATCCGAGCATACTTTCCGCCTCCGGAATGGATGCCGGCGCCGTGTTCACCGCAACGGCGCTTTCCAGCGCGGTGGCCACCCTCGTGATGGCTTTTTTGGCCAACCTGCCGTTTGCTCTCGCCCCCGGAATGGGCTTGAACGCATTCCTTGCGTTCACCGTCTGTGGTTCGATGGGCTATTCCTGGCAGTTTGCTCTCACCGCTGTCCTTGTGGAGGGGTTGATCTTCATCATCCTGACCATCTTCAATGTCCGTGAGGCGATCGTCAACTGCATCCCGAAGAACATCAAGAACGCGATCAGCGTAGGTATCGGGTTGTTCATCGCCTTCATCGGGCTTCAGAACGCGAAGATCATAGTCGCCGATGCCTCCACTCTCGTCGTCATCAACGATTTCATGAACTTCTCCGATCCGAATTCCGTATCGGCCCTCCTGGCAATAATCGGCCTTCTGATCACGGGTATACTCCTTGTCTACAAGGTCAAGGGTGCCCTGCTCATCGGTATCGCGGTGACAGCCATCATCGGCATTCCGATGGGAGTGACAGCGGCTCCGTCCGGTTCATATCTTCCGCCATCGCTCGCCCCGACCTTCGCACAGTTCGATTTCTCGCAGGTGTTCAGCATCGATTTCCTCATCGTCATGTTCACCTTCCTGTTCGTCGACATGTTCGATACCGTCGGAACGCTCATCGGCTGCGCCACGAAGGCGAACATGATCCAGGAGGACGGATCCGTTCCCAACTGTAAGGAAGCCCTTTTCGCCGATGCTGTCGGAACAACGGTGGGCGCGATCCTTGGAACAAGCACGGTCACGACGTTCGTGGAATCCTCCGCAGGCGTCATGGAAGGCGGAAGGACAGGTCTTACGGCACTCGTTGTCGCAGTCCTCTTCATAGTCGCCCTCTTCCTCTCCCCGCTGTTCCTCGCAATCCCGAGCGCTGCCACGGCCCCGGCCCTCATCCTCGTGGGATTCTTCATGATGACACCTGTCAGGGAGATAGATTTCGAAGAACCGTCCGAAGGCATACCGGCATTCCTCACCGTGCTCTTCATGATCTGTGCATACTCGATCAGCGAAGGCATCATGTTCGGAATGCTTTCATATGTCCTTCTCAAGATTTTCAAGAAAGAGATCAAATCGCTTCCGATTCCGACGATCATCGTCGCGGTCGTGTTCCTCATCAAGCTCATCATCGGCTGATGGGACATTTGAAGATCATCTTGGTGCCCGGACATGTTCCGGGCATTTTCATTGGACCGGACGGGCTGCAGGTATTATTTTTATCGTGAGGAGGAAAATATGGATATCCTGGTCTCTTTGGATGAAAACTACGTCAGGCAGCTATGCGTGCTGCTCACTTCCATCCATGTATCCAATCCGGGTGTCGGAGCCGGCATTTATCTGATGCACAGGGGGATTTCTGAAAAGAAGCTCCTCCGGCTTTCATCTTGTCTCGAAGCCGTCGGGTTCAGACTGTTTCCGGTTGCCGTCGACGAAAGGATGTTCATGAACGCCCCGTCTACAAAGCAATATCCGCAGGAGATGTATTACCGGCTTCTTGCCTCGTCCATGCTTCCCGGAAATCTGGACAGGATACTATATCTGGATCCGGACACCCTCGTGGTCAACAGCCTGGAGAAGCTCTGGAAGACCGACATCGGCGGCTTCCTTTTCGCGGCTGCCGCCCATACGGGCAAAACGGAGCTGGCCAACAACATAAACAGGTTGCGCCTGAAGACCGAGAACGACTATTTCAATTCCGGTGTCCTTCTGATAAATCTCGAAAGATGCAGGAAGGAGGTCAGGGCGGAGGACATATTCAAATATGTCGAAGAGCATTCCTCATCCCTCCTTCTTCCCGACCAGGACATATTGAACGCGCTTTATTGGGACAGGATAAGGAAGCTTGACGATTCGATATGGAATTACGATGCCCGCAATTACAGCAACTACCTCCTGCGCAGTTTCGGAAAGGCCGATACCGCCTGGGTCATGGAGAATACGGCAATCTTCCATTTCTGCGGCAAGGCAAAGCCCTGGAAGAAGAGGTACAACTACCGGTTCGGCGTGCTTTACAGACATTACATGCAACTTTCCAGAGCTTATTTCCCAGGATTGTCGTTCTGAGTCCCGGTTCCCGTCGGCAGGTGAAATGTTTGACTAAAAAAACATTCGATATTATCCTTAATCATATAGGAGAAGTTTTCTATGAGCACAATTGAGTTTATCGAAGCCAGGGAAATCCTTGATTCGAGAGGAAATCCCACCGTTGAAGTCGATGTCATCCTCGAGGACGGTTCCATGGGCCGTGCGGCGGTCCCGTCCGGTGCGTCCACGGGCGTGCACGAGGCTGTCGAGCTCCGTGACGGCGACAAGTCGCGTTTCGGGGGGAAAGGCACGCTCAAGGCGGTGGATAACGTCAACAACATAATAGCTCCGGCCCTCATCGGCATGGATGCGCTCGACCAGGTTGCGATCGACAGGGCGATGATCGCACTCGACGGCACGCCGAACAAGGCCAGGCTTGGGGCCAACGCCATACTTGGCGTTTCCATGGCAACGGCCCGTGCTGCTTCCGATTTCCTTGGTCTTCCCCTTTATAAATATCTCGGGGCCTACCATTCCTGCGTGCTTCCCGTCCCGATGGCGAACATCCTCAACGGAGGCGCGCATTCGGACAACAAGGTGGACTTCCAGGAATTCATGGTCATGCCGATAGGCGCTTCGAGCATACGCGAGGCCGTGAGGATGACCGCAGAGGTGTTCCATGCACTCAAGAGCGTTCTCAAGAAGAGGGGATACAACACCGCAGTGGGCGACGAGGGCGGCTTTGCTCCAGACCTCCAGTCCAACGAGGAGGCACTCGAGGTTATAATGGAGGCCATCGTCAACGCAGGCTATACCGCGGGAAGGGAAGGGGACTTCATGATCGCCCTCGACCCGGCTTCCAGCGAGCTTTATGACGAGAAGACAGGATTGTACACCCTGCGCTGGTCCACAGGGGAGCAGAAGACCTCCGAGCAGATGGTCGCGCTCTGGGAGGAATGGGTCGACAAGTACCCGATCATAAGCATCGAGGACGGAATGGCCGAGGACGACTGGGAGGGCTGGAAGCTCCTCACGGAGAGGATCGGAAGCCGCGTGCAGCTCGTCGGTGACGATCTCTTTGTTACGAACACCGAGCGCCTCAGGATGGGGTTGGAGAAGAAGGTTGCCAACTCAATCCTCATCAAGGTCAACCAGATCGGGACGCTTACCGAGACATTCGAGGCGATCGACCTTGCAAGGAGGAACGGTTACACCGCGATAGTCTCCCACCGCTCCGGGGAAACCGAGGACAGCTTCATCGCCGATCTCGTCGTCGCGCTCGAGACCGGACAGATCAAGACCGGCAGCATGAGCAGGAGCGACAGGCTTGCAAAATACAACCAGCTCATGAGGATCGAGGACTATCTCGGCGATACGGCCAAATATGCGGGAAGGGACGCTTTCAGGGTGCTCTGACCGTATTTTTGAGCAATTTTTGGTCATCCTTTGTATGGGATGACCATTTTTTTTGCCATTTTAAAATAAATTTTACAAATTTTTTAAATCTGTAATTATCGAACAGTTTAACTGTTATTTTGTTCGCTAATATGAAGTTTTTATACTTTTAGTACAGATTATAAACTATTAGCTATATTTGATGAATCCAGAATATTTAAATTTATATCACTTTTAAATAATTTCATATGTGTAGCTTATGTGTTTTTAACTTGACAGTTGGGTGAAGTGGCTACTAAAATAAGCTCTAGTATTACGGAAAAAGGGGTTATGCGTACCCTGTGGTGCGTCCCCGAATTATTTGGAGGAAGTATGAGAAAAATTCTTTCAGTCCTTTTGGTGGCTATCCTTGCTGCTAGTACAGCATTTGCAACGTTCAGCGGTGAAGCCAGCATCGGATTTGGCGGAAATCTTGACAATGGTAATTTTGGCTTCATTGACAAGGCGGCAAAGGTTAAATTTGATGTCGACCTTGCAACTGCCGATGCGGAAGCAATTGCCAACGGTGATGTTTATGCATCCATCAAGGCGACTCTTGGTGTAAAGGTTCTCACAGGAGAGAAGAAATATGGCGCCGGAGATCCGTATGACGATAAGATGGAATTTGGTATTATTGCAGACATCACGGAAGCCAAGGTTGCCGGAGCCGATTGGTATGTAAGCATTCTCGGCATGCCTGGAGGCCCCGATTATGCAAAATCAGCCATAGATACCTACACTGTTGAGGATAACTGGGACAAGTGGGGACTTCCAAGGGAAGACTATGACAAGAATGCCACCTATTCCGCATCCTACAGCAAGACAAACGGTGTTGAGGTCGGTGTTTATGACTACAAGTTGGGTTTCGGGCTTCTTGGAGACTACAGCAAGGCTGATACATGGAAGCTGAAGGACAACCTCAACTTCACACTTTATGCGGAAACTCCCGAATATGATTTCGATGGAGTCACTGTAAAGGCTGGTACGGTATACACATATAAGACAATCGACAAACTTAGTGGTGGCGTTCCTACTTATGTTGAAAACAAGGTTAACAGTCTTGGTGCATCTGCAAAGGTTGGCTATGTTTCCGGAGCTTTCAGCACAAGCGTTGCAACCGATATTGGATTTGATCTTACCAAGGAAAAGGCAAAGGATATTATCGGCGCCGATATCGCAGCCAATGTGACCTATGATTTCGTAACCTTTGATGCATACTATGCGACAAAGGCAAAGACAGGAGAAACTCCGAAGCACGATTATAATGATCCGGAAGCTACAACCGCTTCCTATACGGAGCATCTCCTTTCCGCTCAGGTCAAGACAGATCTCAACAGCTTCAATGTTCCTGTAGCTCTCACCGTTGCCGTGAAGGATATCATCGCGAAGCAGAACATCAGCCTCAAGGCTGAAGTCAAGCCGATTGAAGGACTAAAGGTTACTGTAAAAGGTGGATATGTCATTGACGATCAGTTTGGAAGAGTTGGTGAAGCTGTCAATACCGACAAGCATGATGTCAAAGGAAAGTGGAGCACAGGAGCTGATGTCGAATATGCATTCGATCTCCTCACCGTCAAGGGCGGTTTCAGCCTCTCCCAGAAGCTTTATAATAATTCGCCCGTACAGATTGGTGCATCCGCCTCTGTCGAGACAACCACGCTGGTTCCTGGAGCAACCCTTAAGCTTGCTTGGGCTGGAGACGACCTCACAGACAAGGTTGACGGCGATCATGACAATGGAAATCTTGGCAAGGTCACAGCCTCTTGCAAAATCACATTCTGATCTGCAATTGATTCGGAAATGTATTCCCTCCCTTTCCGGGAGGGATTATTTTTAAATCATTTCTAAATCCAATGGCTGATTTTACTTCTTAATCGCAACTTTGTTGCTTGAATTGTCGTATAAGAACATCAATATGGCCATTGTACATATAATAGCGTAGCCTGCAAAACTCAAGGAGTCCGGTATTTGTCCGAAAATGAACAATCCTAACATGGCGGAGAATATTATCTGGGAATAATCGTAGACCGATATCTCCCTGCCTGGTGCATGGGCATAGGCAGCGGTTATCGCAAACTGTCCCCCGGCCGCACTCAGGCCTGCAAGCATCAGTATCAGCAGCTGCCTAGTACTCATCGGATGATAGTCAAATATGATCCACGGAAGACATACGAGACAGGAGAAAGCCGAGAAGAAAAACACTATCCTCGGTCCCTTCTCTCCTTTCTGTCCCAATTTTCTCACGCATGTATATGCGGCTCCAGCTCCAAGTCCGCCCAGAAAACCTATTCCGGCAGCAACCAAATTTACATTTTCGAAGCTTGGTTTTATGACAAACAAGCTTCCGATGAATGCTCCGGACACACATAAGGCTTGAAACAAAGAAATTTTTTCCTTCAAGAACAGGTAACTGAACAATATGACAAAAAACGGGCTCATCTTATTCAACATGGACGCATCGGACAGCACAAGATGGTCGACTGCGTAGAAATTGCAGATTATCCCCACGGTTCCCATGAATGAACGGATCAACAACAACTTAAGATTACCTTTTTCCCATTTGAATGAATCACCGGATCTGATTAAAATAGCCAATGCAAATATGGCGGCAACAAGATTTCTGAACAGGCTTTTCTGTATCGATGGAATATCTCCGGACAACTTCACGAACACATTCATCAAAGCAAAACAGAAAGCGGATATTATTATGCAGACAATGCCTTTGTGCTTTTCTTTCATGATGTATTTCCTACATCAGCAAGGAAATAATGTCAATAAAAATCCCTCCCGGAAAGGGAGGGAATACATTTCCGAATCAATTAGCTTAGAACTCGATCTTGCAGGAAGCAACAACCTTACCATACTTTGTGGAAGCTGTGCCATTCTTAAGAAGATCCTTTGCATCGGACCATGCGAGCTTGAGGGTTGCTCCAGGAACAAGAGCCTTTGTCTCGATGGAAGCGGAAGCCTTGAGGATGAGATCGTTTTCCTTGAACTTGGTTTCTGTTCCGACACTTGCCTTTGCTGTGAATGCATCGACTTTGTATTCAGCATCGAGACCAGCGGAGAACTTGCCTTCGTTTGCACCACTGAACACATAGCCAACGGACGGAGTAAGCTTGACATCGGAAACCTTGACTTCAGCCTTGAGTTTTGTATCCTGTGCGTTTACGAGATCCTTGGCGGTTACAGTCAACTTAACAGGAACTTCGAAACTGTTGAGGTCTGTGACAACCTGAGCAGAAAGGAGGTTTTCCACGGCTGCGCCATCAACAGTGACATCCTTTGCATAGTATGCATCGAAGGTAAGGAAGTCATATGCGACATTCGCTGCAACGTCAATACCGAACTTTTCTGCTTTGAAATCATATCCGATATCGGATGCAACACTTGTGCTGAGAGCATCGGCAACATAGGAAACCTTTACAGATCCGCCAAGAGCATTGATTTCACCCTTTGTATATGATCCGACGTTACCATTTGCAACGGCATATGATGCACCTGCCTGAAGCTTGAGGCCGTCAACAAGGGTATACTCTGGAGTCTTTGCATAGAAAGAAGCCGCATACTTTGCAAACGGCTCAAATCCGTCAGCCTTATTTGCATCGGCGATGAAACCGAATCCTGCTACATAATCATATACACCCACTTCAACACCAGGAGCCTTCTCATAACCAATCTTGTATGTGGCATACTTATCATAATCAGCTTTCGGGATACCATAGTCATCAAGTTCATTCTCTACAGTCCAAGAATCGATTGCCGACTTTGCAAAATCGTTTACACCGGGTACGCCGAGAAGACTAACATACCAATTGTTTCCCGCAACCTTAGCTTCATCAATTGTTGCTTTAAGAACAAGTCCTACAGACTTTTTTGTATCGTCTGTGACAACTACGAATGAAAGTGGATCTCCAGTTCCTGTTCCGTCTGCATCATTCAACACAAATACGCTGAGAGATCCCTTGATGGATGCATATACATCGCCTTCGGCAATCGCCTCTGCGGAAGCGGTAGCAAGATCCACGTTGAACTTTACGTTCGTATCCTTGGTAATGAATCCATAGTTACCATTATCGAAGTTTGCACCTGCACCAATCGTGGCACTTCCGCTGAATGTAGCAAATGCTGATGAAGCGACGAGAATTGCAACCAATGCGATTGCTAAAACTTTTTTCATACTTCCTCGAAGTACGAACCATGATGTCTTTATGATGCTTATGTATCGTCAATGTGTTGTAGTGTAAGGAATCACTGTTTGATTGTATGAATATTGTAAGGAACGGACATTGATCATTGTTTTAGTGTATCATTGAAATACTTGAGGAATAGTTTTGGATAATAGGTTATCATATAAAAACAGGGACAGCGGGTTGAGTATACAAAAACCAGTGAAAAGCAATTGATTCGGAAGTGTATGATCCCGCTGTCCCGTATACTAATAAAAGCAAAAAAATATGGAAACATAGAAAGGCTTGTTTGTTTTGTTTGTGTTACTCGGTGTTAACTTTGTGTTTTTTTGTTTTTTTTAAGAAATAAAATTCAAAACCATACAAAATGTGGCATGTCATGGTGGTTTTGTGTTTGAGCCCCTTGTTTCACGCATTAACCGTCTTTCACACAAAAAGTACATCTATCATCATTAAAACGACAGAAACATTTAACAGAAATAATTTTTTTTCTTGGAATACTGTACTCAGAATAAACCGTCAACATAAAACCAAACCGGGAGTACATAAATGAAAAGAACTATTCTTTTTCCAGTTCTTTGTCTTTTCATGGCCGGATTATACGCCTCCTCTGGTGACGTGCTAACCCTTGATGAGGCTATCGCAAGCGCCATGGAGAACAACATCAGCCTTGAGATCGCACAGATAGAACTCAGACAGAGCCTGAGGAATGCAAACGTTGCATCCTCATATATCCCAGATATTTCCATCGACGGATTATTTACGGCATCGGGCAGTGTCATGGATTCCACCGGAAGTCTTACGGCAGGAGGCGGAATAGGCATCAGCATGGCTCTGGGAACAAATCTGATAACCGATGCGACGGCGAAGAGCATAGAACGTACGCTTGCAAATCTTTCCTATGCCACAACCGTCGACAGCTTGGAGGAAAGTGTGATAACCAGCTATTGGAATCTTTCCTCTTCAAAAAACCAGATAGCGGTTGCCGAGAACTCACTTGAGAACGCACAAGACAACTATGATGCCATCCTGGAGTCATATGATAGCGGCCTCAAGAGCGAACTGGAACTTGCCAATGCCCAATTGGCCGTTGCACAGGCCGAGTACAATCTCAAGGCGCTCAAGGATGCATACGTACTTGCAGAGGATGAATTCAGAATCCTTACAGGACTGGAAAACGAGGATATCGTCCTGGAGGATCTTCCAGAAACAGTCTGGCTCAATCTTCCTTCGGCCGATGAGCTTTACAACACATACGCCGATGGTACGAACATGATAAGAACGCGTTCTGCCCAGATAAGCCAAAGCGAGACATCACTGACAACCACGAAGCTGAACAACCAGCTCCCATCGGTCACACTGTCAGCAGGATGGGAGATGGGACCTGAAAGCACATATATCAGCTCATGGAACGGCGGAATGACGGACAGAGCATCCGTCACTGTCGCATTCTCCATCCCCATAAGCAATTACATACCAAGCAGCTCCGGCTATAACGCGGTGGAGAATGCAAAGGACTCCGTTGCGATAGCCAAGCTTAATCTCCAGGATGCGGAAAAAACGCTTTTGAACAACATCTCCTCCTGTCTCAAGACAATAAACCAGGAGAAGGAGAACCTTGTCCTGGCCGGGAAGAAAGTTGAGATAGCGGAGCGCACATACGACCTGGGAAAAGACGCATATGAGGCTGGTCTGCTGTCCTTCTCCGATTTCTCGGATCTCGAGGACAGCCTGTTCAGTACCCGCATCTCGCTTGTTGATGCGGAATATTCATATTTCAACGCATGCAACAGCCTCTGCTTTCTGCTGGGCATTGATTACGAAACACTCACGGACCTCTATGGCGAGGCCTGATACAAGGGGATGAGGAAATGAAGGAAAAGAAAAACGTATTCGACAGGATAATTACGATAATGCTGCTTTTGGTGTGCATCGCCCTTGCAGTGGGAATATATATCAGATCAGGCGAACAGGAAGAACTGCCCCGCATGACATCCCGGATGCAGGAACAGACAAATGTGAACGTGTCCGCCGTCAATGCATTCATCGGCACATTCACCAATGTCACCAAGACCAACGGCGAGATCACATCGGAGGATTCTGATGTCAGTGTTTACCCGGATGCATCCGGCAAGGTCGTCGAGATACTCGTGTCGAAGGGCGATAAAGTGGCCCGGGGGGATGTCATCGCATACATAGATCCGTCGAAGCCCGGCAGCCAGTACCAGAAAAGTCCGGTGGTCTCTCCCGCCGATGGGACCATACGGGAGGTGTCGGTGACCGTCGGAGAGACGGTCGGCACCACCACACCGGTTGCAAGCATCACCGGAGACAAGACACTGGTTGTGAGCACGAAGGTGTCGGAAAGGAATCTCGGCACGATGAGACCCGGTCTTGCAGGAACAGTATCGGTCGTCGCTTATCCTGAAAGGGAGTACCCGGTAGAAATAAGCTATATCTCCCCATCCGTCGACCAGGCGAGCAGGACTGTGGAGGTCGAACTGTCGTTCACCGGCGATACCGACGGCCTGATGGAGGGCATGTATGCCTCCGCATCCATCATAACGGAGCAGGTCGGAAACGTGCTTCTCGTGCCGTCGGACGCAGTGGACACATACGCGGGGCAAAGCATCGTCTATGTTGTCGAGGACGGTATCGCCAGACGGCGCACCGTATCCATAGAAGGAAGCAACAGCACCTACAGCATAGTCTCTTCCGGACTCACCGAAGGTGAACCCGTCATAACGGCAGGCAACGTAAGCGACGGTACGGCCGTTAACATCGTATAGGGGGGGGATAGAAGATGACGATAAGCGAATTATCAGTCAGGCGGCCGGTCCTCATGACCATGGTCTATGTCCTGATCATGGTGATTGCGGTTGTATTCCTGCCCAAATTGGATATAGCCCTTTATCCCACCGTCGACATGCCTGTTCTTTCCGTGATGGTCGATTGCGAGGATGCCGGACCGGAGGAGATAGAGCAGCAGGTTGCCAAGGTGCTCGAGAACAACCTCAGCTCGATTGAAAACCTCGATACCATGACAAGCATAAGCCGTGAGGGCATATGCATGCTTATCATGGAATTCGATTATGGAACCGACCTGGATGAGGCGAAGGATGATGTGCAGAGCAGTCTCAACATGGTGTCCCGCATGCTTCCGAATTGGGCCGACAGCCCGCAGGTGATGTCCTTCAACGCCAATTCAAGTTCCACAATCATGCGCTTCACACTTTCCGGAGACATGACTGTCGATGAATTGCAGACTTTGGCGGAAGACGACATAATCCCCCTGTTTGAGAGGATAGAAGGAGTCGGGGAAGCGGAAGCGTTCGGAGGCTCTGAAATCGAATACGAAGTCCTGGTTTCCCAGAACAGGCTTGAAGCATATGGAATAACGCTCAACCAGGTTTCTTCCGCGATTGCGGCGCACAATGTCCAATCGACAGCGGGAGAGATAACACAGGACGGAGTGGACTACCAGATCACCTTGGATGGCAGATACAGGTCCATCGAGGATATTGAGAATACCGTCGTGGCCGATATCAACGGATATCCTGTGTTGGTCAAGGATATTGCGGATATCCAGATCTCGACAACCACAAGGGCCCGTGAATCTTATTATAACGGCAACAAGATTGTAACAATAAGCGTTTCGAGCGATTCTGATAGCAATGAAACCACTGTCGCCGCAGCAGTCAAGGAGGCCCTTCCTGAGATTATCTCCACTCTGCCTTCTGGAATAACGCTTGAAATCCAGAGGGATTCGACGGAGATGATCTCCAGCACGATGAACGAGGTGTATTCCTCCGCGATCGAAGGTGTGCTGCTTGCTGCGGCCGTGATCTTCCTCTTCCTGCGT
>CASFDW010000011.1 GCA_949293595.1 uncultured Spirochaetales bacterium
GTAATCAGCCACGTTGTTGTTCGGCTGTTCACAGCTTATGACGACAAGCGCAATAACAAGAAGGGCAAAGCCTAACAGTAGGGTCTTATTCCCCCCCCCATGAGAATCGAACGTCTGATTTTTTCCATAGTTTCCTCCTGTTGTGTTTTATATCGATCGGAGGTGTGGACCATTGATCAATAAGGATATTTTAACATGGAAAAAGGGTTTGAAGTTTTTTTTTAAGAATGTGGCGGAACGCATTGGAACTGCTGACTCATGTACGGTTTTCCTCCATCCACCTGACAGCGAAATCCACGAGCTCCCGTTGTTTCATCAGCCGGACCGTCCCATTGCCGAGCATTGTCTTATGGACGGTGCAGGTATTTTCAAAAGCTTCTCCGATCTCATTGAAATCATTTCCGTCCACATAAAGCGTCTCGTATCTCTTCCACACACGGCATCCGTTCTCCATGACCGCACTATGTTCGATGCTGTTGTGCTTTCCCGGATACTCCGCCCTCGCATCCGCAAGATGCAGGGACGTGTTCTTGTCATAGCCCACGCCGATCAGCAAAACCATACCGTCCAGATCATACAGTTTTCCTATGGGTGAGCTATCTCCGAAAATATCAGACAGATCATGGTTTGCTGTCAGATATTCCGCATTAAGGCCCCATGCGGAAACAGAACGGGCCGGATGATTGCTCCGTAGCGCTCCGGGCCATCTGCGAAACATCTCCGCCACCGCCCCCATCGTGTTTGTCGGGGTGATGTCCTTGTCATATGCAGGCCAGTTTTCCCTAATCAACGGCCACCAGTCTTCCGGCTCTTCCCAATGGACACCGCTGGATGGATCGAGGTTTTTCCACGACTGAGCAGGCATCATGATCGTGCCTTCGCTTCCGACTGTTTCCAAAAGAGCTTCGATCACCACCTGGGCACCGCCGCAGACAAAGCCGAGACTGCTCAAGGATGTATGCACCATTACATCCTGCCCTTTGCTGACCCCCACTTCGGATAAAGCCTCGAGAATATCTTTTTTCAACACGATTTTCCGCTCCATGCAAAACCTCCATAAGTTAATACCAGCTTCCTGCCGGCCCCTCTTCTTTCACGGGATATCAAGTACGGCAACACCCCTTGGCTGGCACATCCATCCGACGGCAAAGGAAAGCTTCAAACCAATTGCACCCGGAAGGATTACTGGCTCCAAGGAAGCATCATATTCCGGCCATACCGGCTACAATGAAACGATATTCCCCATATCGAGGTCAAGGCAGGAGCCAACACAACAAGCAAGAGCCTTAAGAAAATCAAAGAACTATTCTAATGATAGATCTAGCTTCGCGTACGGTTCTCGCTGGATAATCTTGAGCAAGACGCCGATATACCGAGCATACCGCTGTTCATGACAAAAACGACAAATCGGTTAATCAAAACGGCACTGGATACAGTATCCCTCCATAAACAAACCCATTGAGAAAAGGAATTGGTGGAAATACCGTATCTGCGGACCGTTTGACCATGCCATGACCTGTGATTACTTATGGTCAGATCATTATTCCATTGGCGAGGATCCGGAAAGACTTCAAAAAAAACCATATGCCCATGTACCGATTCCGATGAAACCCGGCTTCGGACAAATGAACAACGATGAAACATGATAAGCCGTAGGACGATCCATGCCATCTCTACATTTCCTTCAGCACCTTCAAAAGAGATCCTGTGGCATATTTGTCCCCGTACCGGAGCAATGCGTCACGGGCGGCCTGCATCCCGAAACGTCGTACCATGGCTTTCAAATCACTCTCCATATACGCTCTCCGTCTTGCGGCCGTAAGACCAGGGCCACAGGATGCTGCAGCCATTATCAGTGTCTCCAGATGGTTGTAACAAGAGTTGGAAAACATATGGATGGTACTTTGGTCACGCAGTCTCCATCCTGTGAGGGGCTTTGAATGAAAAGGCTTCCTCGAACATGGAGCCCATGTCCGTCACCTGCGATGTGTTCCAGCAGGAAATGTCATGATTGAAATACGGGGCCATGCGGAACATCCCATGCCATGTTGGTCACATGGGATGTGTCCCATTCCTCGATGCCTGAAAAATCCTTGCGTTTTGAAAACTCGAAAAGATTCGAAATGTCGGTAATCAATGAGGTGTCGATCCATCCCAGTGGGACATCCTTTCCAATGAGTTCCATCAATTCGTCTTTGTCCGAAGGTTTGTACGGTTTAGCCATTTTTCCAGTATAAGGCAAGAGAATTGATAGAGGAAGGCATGTTCGAGATTGCTTTTCCGTTGGCCCATATGCAGTCCATATACAATATACCCTACAGGAATATGATGATCCAAAACCAAGAATATTTATTCAAAGACACATCGGCTAAAACAAAAGCCTGCATGGCCTCAGGACACGCAGGCTTCAACCTCTACTCAGAAGGAATAACCGAGAGAGAAGAACGGGCCGGTAAGCGTCACCCAGAACATACCGTTGCTCGTCCTGCCGCCGAACCGGAGGAAATCCATCCTCACCCCCGCTCCACCACGCAGGAACACCCGCTCGGTCATGTAGTAGTCCAGATTCACGCTGGAGGATACCCCGAAACGTCCTTCGTCCGATCCTATCCCGCTGACATGAGGTCCTACCCCGACAACCAGATCGAAATCCTTGACAGGCGTCCTGAACATGTATCCGGCGGAAATCACAAGTGATGCGGAGCCGTTGCGCGCAGCTGTGGCACTCACTCCGAGAACGGCATACAGTCCATGATTTGCGTTGAACATGACATCCGTTTCCGCCGATACATCGAAGGCCATCTGGAAATCGCCGCCAGTGTTTCCTCCCTGCGTCCCAAAGCCCATGCTGATGACGGAGCCTCCGATACCTCCGACCAGATCCACCTCCGTTGCGGCAAAAGCGGCAGGAAATGCAACAAGCAATAAAATCAGCATCAAAGAAATCTTCTTCACCATTAACCCCTCCTGACATATGATGTAGGATGGTGATCCATTTCGGACCCCCACATCTAAATTGTTCGGGTGAGACAAGTGTTTAGTCAAGGAAAATTGAATATCCAGCATCGCCTGCGCCCATGATTGGGGCAGCATCGCAGGCTGCTCGGCATATCGGACATCAGTAAAATCTCCCGGCTATTCCACATCATCGTCAAATTTTCCAGGCAGTATCCTGCATTTGCGATGCGGATGCGCCAAAAAACAAGACGGAAATACGGAGAAGCTGACAGGAACGATGAGGAGATGCTTCATGCATCCTTTTTCATGCGATATCCGTACATCCAGGATGCGAGCCTCCAAGAAAGGATATCACATGCCCAAATACCTTGCTTTACCATGTAAGGGATTCCGGGGCAGGATCCATGGACAAAGCCATCAAGGAATACGGGCACATCGCCGACGAGACACCGGAGATTCCTGGATGCAGGGGACTGTGGATAGGGACGGCACTGCTTGACAACGTAGTCAAGCCTGCCGGAAAAAAACGGATGCAGGACAATCCCATTGTCCGTGCAGAAGGAAAACAGTACGGCCTTGGACCCATATGTGGAAAAAGGATTCAGGACGCTCAGGGAGAAAACGGAAGAGTTCATCATGGAGCAGGAGGCATGAGGCCCCCTGAAATGGAAGCAAGGAGAAATCGTGCGTGGTCAATCGAACATGACATGGGGATTGAGCAAAGCCGGAGAACTCCAATTTATTCCAAGCTCCTCAAGATACCCGGCCTTCAATGCCCAGTATTCATGACATATTCCGGTGCTCATCGTCTTGTCTATCTTCTCCTCGACCTCATCTATCACCGACAGATATCGCTCGGTAAGCTCCACTGGATCGTTCTTGGGAAGAAAGCTGCACCTTTCTATCGCGGAGCCGGACAGCTCCTCGATCGTCTCCTTCGGCAAAACCCCTTCCATCATCGACACAAGATCGTGGCAGTCATCCCTGTGATAAAGGTTCCTGGCCTTTACGGCGTTGTAGAAATCCTCCTTTAAAAGCTCCATATCCTCTTCCTCATAGGCTGCAAGAGAGGAAAGCCTGGCATGGGTTTCAATCAACTTGTAATGGAACCTGAGTGACACTCCGGTACGGCACATTTCATCATAGCTCCTGGCCAGATACCTCAGCACTGCGATCTTCTCATAAAGCACATCCGCAGTCTCATCGCCGTTTGAAAGCAGGATGCGCTCCATCTCGACAAGGGCCGGCCTGTCCCTGTAGGTGGGAGCGGCATACCGATGTTCCTTTCCAGCCTCAATCTTGTCATGAAGGAACACGAGCCTCGCGATTTCCTGTTCGCTGAACATGAACACACCTCCTTCCAAAGCACGGGCATGCATTGGCGCCCTATTCAGATTGCATGGAAAAACATACCCCGGTTGTCAACATCTTCATGCAATGCATCCCGCTTGTCAAGCAAATCGGAGCAATCGTCGGCAGGCTCGATTGACCATGATGCCGGTGTGGTCTTAAGATAAGGCATCATGCCGGACTTTCTTTACGCGGAAAAGTCGGTTCCTCCGGGAATCGGAATGGGATCCTATTCCGCAGGACACATATTCTGGATAATTTTATCGGCTCTTGCGATTTACTGCGCCACAAGGTATTACAGGAAGGCCGACTGCGGGAAACGCAGGAGGATGAGGAGGAACATCGTGATCGCGATGTTCGCCGACGAAGCTTTGAAATGGTTCGTCACAATCCCCACGGGACAATGGAACTGGGCATACCTGCCACTTCACCTGTGCTCGATGTCGATGTTCGTTGCGCTTCTGCACTATAAGACGGAATCCCCGATGTCAAAGGAATTCTTATTCGCAGTCAGCCTCCCGGGGGCGGCAATGGCCCTGCTTTTTCCGAACTGGAGCAGTCTGCCGTTTTTGAACATAATGTGCATGCACAGCTTCTCAATACATCTTCTCATCGTCATATACCCGTGCCTGCTGCTCACGGAAGGATTCACCCCCGACATCAGGCACCTCCCGCGCCTCGTGCTTTATCTGATTTCAGGCTCGGTTGCGGCTTTTGCCGTAAACAGCGTGCTGGGAACCAATTTCTTCTTCATGAACGGTGCGGACGAGGGAAATCCGCTGAGCATACTGGAGACTCTGGTGGGACCGTGGTACAGGCTCGGCTTCCTGCTGATCGCCCTCATCCTATGGTCCGCAATGTACGGCTCCGTCTATCTGATCAAGGGTAAAAAGGGCTCAATGGCAACAGAGGAAGGACAAAACGGATGAAAAAACCGCCATCCGGAGATGGCGGCAACCACGGGCCTAACCGAGAACCTCTGCGGCAACCTCGTCGAATTCCTTTCCAATATCCTCTCCGGGACCACCTTCGAGGCGGGAGAATACTATTATGAACAACAGCGAGACCAGGAACGCAGGAAGAAGCTCGTAGATTCCGAACACCCCTCCGAGCGGGCTGATGAGGAACTTCCAGATGAAGACCATGGCCGCACCGGAAAGCATTCCGGCGATGGCGCCCCTGCGGCTGGTGCCTCTCCAGAACAGGGAGAGGATGACCACCGGCCCGAACGTGGCGCCGAACCCAGCCCAGGCAAAGCTCACGATATTGAATATTATGCTGTCCTCGTCAAGAGCGATTACGGCACCAAGGACCGCGATGGCCAGAAGTGTTATCCTGCTCATCCTCATGACCTGCCTGTCTGAGGCGTCCTTCTTCACAACACCCTGGTACAGGTTCTTCGCAAAAGCGGAGGATGCTATCAGCAGATATGAGTCGGACGAGCTTATGGTCGCGGCAAGTATCCCGGCCATCACGATGCCGGCAAAGAGCGGATGCATGAGTATCGAGGCCAGAAGCGAGAAGATGTTCTCGGCATCGGAGGATGTGAGCAGGGCCGAGGGCTGGAAGGCCCTTCCCACGAGACCGATGAAGAGCGCGGAAGCAAGCGAAACCACAACCCATACGGTTGCGACCCTCCTGCTCTTGGTCAGCTCGTCGACATCCCTTATTGCCATGAAGCGCAAAAGCACCTGGGGAACGCCGAAATACCCCAGCCCCCATGCCAGCATGGACAGTATCCTTATGATCCCGTAGTTCTGGCTTTCACCGAAGACAGGCACGCCCTGTACTACCTGCTGGACCCCGTTTGCATCCGTGACAGGGTTCGCAAGAGTGAAGAAATCAAGGAATCCGGGGATGCTCCTCAAATTAGCAAGCACCTCCCCCAACCCGCCGGCGGCGACTGTTCCGGAGACAAGCACGCATACCAGGGCGAAGATCATTATGACAGCCTGCATGAAATCGGAGGTGCTCTCGGCAAGGAACCCTCCGAGGAACGTATAGAACACCACGAGCAGTACGCCGCAGAGCATCATCGGCACGTACGGGGCGGAGAAGATGGACGAAAATAGCTTTCCGCAGGTTACGAAGCAGCTGGCGGCATAAACGCAGAAGAACACCAGTATGAACAGCGAGGAAAGCGTCAGGATGACCTTCCTTTTCTCATGGAACCTGTTCGACAGGAAATCGGGAATAGTGATCGCATTGTCGACCTTTATCGAATACTGCCTCAGTCTTTTTGCTGTGACGAGCCAGTTCACATAGGTTCCTGCGGCCAATCCGAGGGCGGTCCAGAACGCATCGGCTATTCCGCACCAATAGGCCAGCCCCGGCAGGCCCATCAGGAGCCAGCCGCTCATGTCGGAGGCCTCCGCGCTGAACGCGGTGACCCAGGGTCCGAGAGAACGTCCGCCGAGATAATAGTTTTCCGAGTTCTCGTTCGCCCTCTTGGCGAAATACACGCCGATTCCGATGACAACCATGATGTAGAGAATCATGGAGACAAGCATTTGCAACGATGATGAATTCAATCCCTTCCCCCTGAGCTTGATTAATACTGGCAATCTAATTTCTTACAATGCAAATTAATCATGGAATGAAAACAATCTATACCAAAGATGTTTCAATTTCAAGTTTTCCTAAACAATTAATTCACAATATCCGGGAAAGCGGCGGAAAAACGTAATACCGATGCACCTGGATGAAAAAACATTGGCACACAGGAGCGTTTCCATTTGAAATAAAGCGGACAAAACACTAGAATTGTCATACGGAAGTTTTAGGAGGACCGGATGCTTGAAGTAGGACAAGAGGCCCCTGATTTCACACTCAGGAACGAAAAGGACGAGGAAGTGAGACTGTCGCAGTTCAGAGGCAGGAAGGTGGTCCTCTATTTTTATCCGAAGGACAACACTCCCGGTTGCACGAAGGAGGCCTGCTCGCTCAGGGACAACCATGGGCAGATTTCCGAAGCCAACGCGGTCGTCGTGGGTGTCAGTCCGGACGTAGTGGAGAGGCATGCGGGCTTCATAAGCAAATTCAACCTCCCCTTCACGCTCCTGAGCGATCCCGAGCACAGGGTATTAGAGCTTTATGATGCATGGGGCGAGAAGAACATGTATGGGAAAAAGAGCGTCGGGGTTTTGCGAAGGACCTATGTGATCGATGAGGACGGAAAGATCGCAAGGATATTCAGGAAAGTCTCCGTATCCACCCACGGTGCCGATGTCCTGGAAAGTCTGTGACGGCCGGAGGAGGACGCCGCTACTTGCCAACAACCTGCAGGATTATTAAATTTTATTAAGATGAACGAGAACAATACAGCTAAAACATATACGGTGAAACTCCTTCTGGTGCAGGAGCGCCCCCTCTTTCCAGGAGGGGTCACGACGCTCGTGATTTCCAGAGAGGAGGAGATACACCTCATCGAGGCGATCAGCAAGACCGATTCCGTGTTCGGAATCGTGCTGATGAAGGATGCCGCCGCCGCGGCGGATGCGGGTCAGATCATCGCCCAGCAGAACGAGAAGGCACCCGAGATCTACAGGGTCGGGACGCTCTGCCGGATAAACAAGTTCGTGCGCCTGCCGAATGGCAGCCTGCATGTCTTCGTATCGACGCTTGCGGCCTTCATGATAACAAGCATAAACACCGACAACGAGATCATCGAGGCGGAGGTGGAGAACCTCGTCAGGGACGAGGAGTCCCTCAGGATGCTCGTGCCTTATGTCAGGCTTCTTAGGAAGACCCTTTCAGAGCTTGTGCCACAGAGCCCGATATTCGCGTTCGCCGCGGATGTCAACATCGCCAACATCACGGATCCCGAGGCGCTTGCAAACTATGTGGCGTCCTCCATCCAGGCTCCGAAGGACTATCTGCAGGGAATTCTCGAGCTCACCAGCACAAAGGAGAAGTACGAGCGGCTGCTCGTTTTCCTGGAGAACGAGAAATCCATCATCATAATGCAGAACCAGATCAGGAACGAGCTTTTCGAATCCGCCAAGAAGCGGAACCAGGAGGCAGTGCTGCGTCAGCAGATCGGCATGCTGCAGGAGGAGCTGGACAAGATCACTGGCTCCAGCGGCGCCATGCAGGATCCCAGGATGATGAGGAGCGCCATAAAGGACAGCGACGTCCAGGACATAGCGGACCGCTACGAGAAGATAAAGCAGAAGCTGCCGCAGGTATACAGGGAAACAATCGAGAAGGAGCTTTCCAGACTTTCGATGACCGATACCTCGAGTCCCGAATATCTTCTCACAAGAACATATCTGGACACCATACTCTCCCTGCCCCTTCCCAAGAAGTCGGGCAAGCCGAAATACAGGATGGACAACGTCAGGAGCGTCCTCGACCGCGACCATTGGGGCATGAAGGACGTGAAGGACAGGATTCTAGAATTCCTAGCCTCACGCTCGCTCTCACAGTCCAACAAGGGTGCGATAATCTGTCTTGTGGGTCCCCCGGGGGTCGGAAAGACAAGCATAGGCAAATCGATAGCGGAGGCGCTAGGAAGAAAATACTACCGCTTCAGCGTCGGCGGGATGAGGGACGAGGCCGAGATAAAGGGCCACAGGAGGACGTATGTCGGGGCGTTGCCCGGAAAGATCATCCACGGGCTTCTGGACTGCAAGGAGGACGATCCCCTGTTCCTCATAGACGAGATCGACAAGATCGGATCGTCATACAAGGGAGACCCGGCCTCGGCACTGCTCGAAGTGCTGGATCCGGAGCAGAACAGCAGGTTCACGGACCTGTACCTCGACCTGCCCTACGACCTCTCGAGGATCCTATTCATCGTCACGGCCAACACAACGGAAACGATTCCAGACGCGCTTTTGGACAGGATGGAGATCATCGAGGTTTCCGGCTATACGCCTACGGAGAAGCTCAACATAGCAAAGAACTATCTTGTTCCCAGACTTGTCAGGAAGAACGGTCTTGACGACAGGAACGTCAGGATCTCGGACGAGGCCCTGCTTTCGATAGCCGAGGAATACTCGCGCGAGGCCGGGGTCAGGAACTATGAGAAGAATCTGGACAAGATATTCCGCAAGCTCGCCCTCTCCGTGATAGAGAAGAAGGACGAGGACGGGGATATTTTCGAAATCGGCAAGAAGCAGGTAGAGAAATACCTTGGCATGCCGGCCTTCGACATGGATGAGAAGATCAGCGCCGACGAGGCCGGCACAGCCATCGGACTTGCCTGGACGAGTCTCGGGGGAAGCGTGCTTCTGATCGAGGCCGAGGCAATATTCGGGCATGAGGATTTCAAGATCACGGGACAGCTCGGGGATGTGATGAAGGAATCGTGCAACATAGCCCTGTCGAACGTCAAGATCGAGAGCGCGCTGCGCGGAATCGATCCTGCATGGTTCAAGAAGCATGTGATACACCTGCATGTTCCAGAGGGTGCGACCCCCAAGGACGGGCCCAGTGCTGGAATAACGATGGCCACCGCGCTGTGGTCGATGCTCACGGAGCAGACGATAAAGCCGGATCTTGCGATGACCGGGGAGCTCACGCTCACCGGACGGGTGATGCCGATCGGAGGGCTGAAGGAGAAGATCCTCGCCGCGCGCAGGAACCATGTGAAGGAGATAATCATCCCGGACAAGAACCGGCGTGATCTGGAACTTCTGGATGCGGAGGTCAAGGGGGATGTGGTATTCCATCCGGTGAAAACCCTCTCCGAGGTCCTTGCCATAGCCTTTCCCGACGACCGGACGGTGCGCCTCAGCGAGAGCGAGCTTGACGAGAAGCACAGGCAGTGGGAGGACGAAGGCAGGAAAAGGGAGGAGAAATGACCCATGGCCATTGAACTTCTGAGCCCGGCGGGAAACCTCGTAAAGATGGAGACCGCGTTCAACTTCGGTGCGGACGCGGTCTACATGGGATTGACGAGGTTCTCGCTGCGTGCAAACGCAGACAACTTCAGTGCCGGAGAGATGGAGAAGGTCGCAGCCCTCAAGAGGAAAAAAGGCGGGAAGGTCTACTGTACGATGAACATACTCTTCAGGGAGGACCAGCTGGCCCAGCTTTACGACATGAGGGACGAGATCGCATCATGGCCGTTCGATGCGTTCCTCATATCCGACATCGGACTTGTCCCTTTCCTTCAGAAATACTGCCCTGGCAGGCAGCTGTATCTCTCCACACAGGCCTCCTGCATCAACAGCGCAGGCGCCAGGATGTACAGGGACATGGGCTTTTCGCGCATCGTGCTCGGACGGGAGGCGGGCTTGGACGACATAAGAAGGATCAAGGACGCCGTCCCTGAAATCGAGCTGGAGGCTTTCGTTCACGGCGCAATGTGCATGGCATATTCCGGACGATGCCTGCTCTCGGCCCATCTTGCAGGCAGGAGCGGGAACCAGGGTGACTGCTCCCATACCTGCCGCTGGAAATACAGGATGCACTACGCCATCGAGGAGGAGGAGCGTCCGGGAAAGTATTTCCCCATCGAGGAGGAGGACGGATACACCACGATACTCTCCTCCAAGGATCTCTGCATGATAGACCATGTCAAGGAACTCGTGGATGCCGGCATCTCATCCCTGAAGATAGAGGGAAGGATGAAGTCCACCTACTACGTCGCCATGGTCACCAGGGCCTACAGGAAAGCGATCGACGACGCACCCGACAAGGATGAATACAGGAAGGACCTGTGGGACGTGTCGCACAGGCAGTACACGACGGGGTTCTATTTCTCGTCATCGGCAGTGGAGGACAGGGCCGACGTGTCGGAGCCCACAAGCTACGGCTACGAGAGGCAGTACATCTTCCTCGGTACGGTCAAGGACAAGGTCGGAGACGGCATATATTCCCTGGATTTGAGGAACCAGATACGTAAGGGACAGAGGGTCGAGTTCATCGCTCCCGATGTGCATCACCTTCACGACGACGGTCTTGTCCTTTTGGACAAGGATTTCAACGAAGTGGATCAGATAGACCACGGCAAAGTCTCATACATAAAAACCTCGCTCGAACTCGAAAACGGTTATATTATGAGAAGAGAGAGCGAGGAAAAGATAATACGATGAAAAAAATACTGATGACACTCATGCTTGTTTTCACCGCAGCATCCGCATCCTGGGCCTATCAGGACAGCTATTCCTACCTTTGGGAGGGCGATGTCTACCCCTCGCTAATAAGAAGCATAAAAAACAACGAGGACGAACAGACGGTCCTTGCAGCCTATCGGCGGTTCATGGATGAGGATTTCAGCGAAGCCGACAAGTCGAGGCTGGAATACCACATGGTAAGATACTACATGGACAACGGCAACAAGGAGGAGGCGGAAAAGCACCTGGAGAGGGAAAAGTCTTTTTTCAACGCGATTCCCGGAAACGAGGATCCGATGAAAAGGGACATCGCGGAGCTCGACATGCTCTCCGCCGAATACTATGTCGACAAGAAGCTGAGCAAGGGACTCGGATCGTCAAACCTCACGAAGCAGCTATACAAGGAACATCCTGACGAATACTATGTGGCGCTCACCGAGGCGTTCAGGTTGCTGAACACCCCGCACATCGCAGGAGGATCGCCCAAGAGGGCCCTCGAGCTGTTCGAAAGGATCAGGACGGAAGAGGAAGGCATGAACGACCTGGACAGATATTCGCTTTATTCGGGCCTCGGGATGTCCAGCTACGAGAGGAAGAAATACGACGACTCCAGACGGTATTTCGATATTGCGACAGGAATATACGGAAGCGACACGGCCATGGACGAGTATCTCGGCAACCTGGCGAAAAAGGGGAAATGATGCAAATATATCTCACGGCGTATGCCATATTCCTTGCGGCGTTCGGTTTCTACACGCTGTTCATGTCGATAGCGAACATAATCCATTTCCGGAACATCGAGAAGAAGGCGGAGCTGCATGAGGACGGGGAACTCGTTTCTGTCGTCATTCCCGCAAGGAACGAGGAGAACAACCTTCCGAGACTCATGGACAGCCTTCTCAAGCAGAGCTACAGGAACATGGAGATACTGGTGATCGACGACGCATCGACGGACCGCACATGGGAGATCCTGCAAGGCTATGCGGCAAAAGATCCTCGCGTGAGGATATTCCAGAGCGACCCCGCTGTCAAAAAGGCGCGCAACGGCAAGATCAACGCCCTGCTCCAGCTGATAGTGCATGCGAAAGGTGAATACCTGTATGCCACGGACGCGGACACGGAGCATGGCAGGGATGCGGTTTCTATCGCCTACTCCGTAATGAAGGACAGGAACCTGGACATCGTCAGCGGCTTTCCAAAGGAAAAATGCGAGTCGTACCTCGGATCCGTGAACATGTCGGCGATGATACTCACGCTTACATGCATCCCGCATTTCCTCGCACGCTTCTTCAGCATACCGGCTTTCTCCGTCGCGATCGGACAATTCATAATGATGAAGAAGTCCAGCTATGACGAGGTCGGCGGCTACGATTCGATCAAGGACAGGACATGCGACGACATGTCGATATCCAACAGGTTCGTGAAGCTGGGAAAGAAATACCATTTCATCCCGGTTGCGGATCATATCAGCTGCAACATGTATGCCGAGCGAAAACAGGCGTTCAACGGCATCGCCCGGAGCGTGAACGGCGCGGTACCGATGTCTTTCGCCGCAATCCCGATAGTGGCGCTCATACTCATCCTGTTCTTCCACATAGTCGCCGCTCCCCTGTTCTCGATATGCTATCCCCTGTGGGGTGCTTACTTCCTGCAGATGGAGCTCATCACGTTCGGCTGGGTGGCCTTCTATGCAGCATGGTACATCGCGTGCACGGAATGCAGGCTGGATGCAAAGGTGGCCCTGTCCTGCCCCATCGCAATCTTCCAGACCGCGATGATGTACATATACGGACTCAACATCAAGCTCAGGGGAAAGAATTTCATCTGGAAGGGACGTCAGATCTGATGGTGTCCCATATAGGTGAAAACATAACGTTTAAACCTTTATTATTTTGAATTCATACAATATTATTATTTTTTCTTGCATTTAGGCATCTTCGTGATAAACTAAAAAAAAACTTTTAGGAAGGTTACTATGACAGTTCATGAACAACTTGTTGCTCAGTGGGAAGCTTATCTCGCAGACAATGCAAAGTTTGAGGAGAAGGGAGTGAAGGCTTCCGCAGCCAGGGCCAGGAAGGCTTTGGCCGAAATCAGCAAGCTCTGCAAGGAGAGAAGGAAAGAAATCCAGGAACAGAAGGCCGAATGAGCTTCCGGCCGGATGCGGGTCGCAGCATCGGTGCGTGACCTATAAATTCAGAAACCTGTTTCCGTCAGCGGGAACAGGTTTTTTTTGACCAAAAAAAACGGCACCTGATGGTGCCGCATCATCATGAGGACGTCTCAGAACGAGGAAAGAAGCGCTATGTGCTCGGTGTTCTTCCTTATCTTCTCCTCGAACTCGGCCTTCTTCGCCCTTTCCTTCTCCACCGCCTCGGGCCTTGCGTTCCTTATGAACGCCTCGTTGGAAAGCTTGGCCTCCACTGCCGCCAGGCTCTTTCCGGCCTTGGCCGTGTCGGCCTCGAGCCTTGCGATCTCGGCATCCACGTCGATCGCATCCCTGACGAACACGAAACATTCATAGCCAAGACCGTTGGCAGGGAACGCACCGTCCACAGGCTGTGCCGAACCACTGTCGACGATGAACGAAGAAGCACCGACAAGCGAGGATACGAACACGAGCTCGTCACGGATCAGATCGGTTGCCGCAAAGCCCGCCGACGGCCTGAACACCACCTTGAGCTTCTTTTCCGGCGCTATCTGGAGATTGCTCCTCACGCTGCGCACGGTCCTTACGACATCCTGGAGGGAGGATACGAGCCGGGCAGCATCCTCGAAGCATCTTCTACCGTCATATTCCGGATAGCTTGCAACGATGACGTCACCATCGTGGTTGGGCAGCTTCTGGTAGATCTCCTCCGTTATGAAGGAAAGGAACGGATGCATCAGGCGCATGGAGGATTCAAGGATGTCCATGAGGATGGATATCGCCCTGTCCTTTTCATCATCGGTGCCGTGCAGGAGCCTCTGCTTGCTCTCCTCGATGTACCAGTCGCAGAAATCGTTCCAGAAGAACGAGTATATGCTCTGTGCCGCATCGTTGAACCTGTATCCCTCCATGGCCTTGCGGATCGCAAGGCATGTGCTGTTCAGCTGTCCGTAGATCCATTTGTCCATGACGGAATACTCATCCTCTCCGACCTTCACGAGGTTCCTGCCTTCGAGATTCATCAGAAGGAACCTTGTGGCGTTCCATATCTTGTTCGCGAACCGGCTGCCCATCTTGAAGGAATTCATGTCGATGAGCACGTCCTGTCCCTGTGCGGCCATATAGCAGAGGGTGAACTTCATGGCATCCGCACCGAACTGGTCGATCACCTCGAGCGGATCGATGCCGTTTCCAAGGCTCTTGCTCATCTTCCTGCCCTGTATGTCCCTGACCAGGCCGGTTATGACGATGTCCCTGAACGGGGCCTGCCCGAGGAATTCCTCGCTGCTCATGATCATCCGGCTTATCCAGAAGAAGATGATGTCGTATGCGGAAACGAGGGTGCTCGTCGGGAAGAACCTGGCCAGGTCATCCGTCTTCTCCGGCCATCCGAGCGTGCTGAACGGCCAGAGCCATGAGGAGAACCATGTGTCGAGCACGTCGCTGTCCTGCTCGAGGGATGTGCCGTGGCACTTCGGGCAGCATGAGGGATCCTCCCTGCTGACGATGACCTCGCCGCAGTCCTTGCAATACCAGACAGGGATGCGGTGTCCCCACCAGAGCTGGCGGGATATGCACCAGTCGCGGATCGTCTCCATCCAATGCGAATATGTGTTCTCCCACCTTCTGGGGTAGAACACGATGTCGCTATTTTCGAGCGCGGCCAGGGCCTTTTCGGCCAGGCTCTTCATCTTCACGAACCACTGGTCCGAAAGATACGGCTCTATTACGGTGTGGCAGCGGTAGCAATGGCCGACATCGTGGGCATGATCCTCGATCTTCACGATGTACCCGCCATCTTCGAGGTCCTTCACCACAAGCTCCCTGGCCTCCACGGCCTGGATGTTCCTGTACTTTTGTGGACAATTGTCGTTGAGCGTGCCGTCGGGATTGAGGATGTTGACCGCCTCGAGGTTGTTCCTCCTGCCGCACTCCCAGTCGTTCGGGTCGTGCGCCGGGGTGATCTTCACCATTCCGGTACCGAACTCCCTGTCGACAAAGCTGTCCGCGATGATCGGTATCTTCTTGTCCGTAAGAGGAAGGCAAAGCAGCTTTCCGACAATTTCCTTGTACCTTTCATCCTCAGGATGGACCGCGACCGCGACATCGCCGAACATCGTCTCCGGACGTGTGGTGGCGACCGTTATGTATCCGGATCCGTCGGCATACGGATATCTGACATGGTAAAGCTTTCCAGGCATGTTCTCATACTCGACCTCGTCGTCGGAAAGCGCGGTACCACATTTCGGACAGTAGTTCACGAGGTATTTGCCCTTGTAGATAAGCCCCCTCTCGTAAAGGGTGACGAAAGCCTCCCTGACGGCCCGGCTGAGCCCCTCGTCCATGGTGAAGCGTTCATGCTCCCAGTCGCAGGAGCATCCCATCTTCTCGAGCTGGCTCTTTATGATGTCATGGTGCTTCTCCTTGACAAGCCAGGTGCGCTCCAGGAACTTCTCCCTTCCCAGATCCTGTCTCCGGAGTCCCTCCTTCTTCAGCTGTCTCTCGACAACGTTCTGCGTGGCGATTCCGGCATGGTCCGTTCCAGGGACCCACAGCGTCGGGCGTCCTGTCATCCTGTAATAGCGGACGATTATGTCCTGCAGGCTGTTGTTGAGGGCATGGCCCATGTGGAGTATGCCGGTTACGTTCGGTGGTGGCATGACAACGGAGAAATGCTCTCCGGATGCATCCTTCTTCGGGCCGAACTCGCCCTTGTCCTTCCACCCCTGGTAAATACGGTCCTCAAAATCCTTCGGGTTGTAGGATTTCGCCAATTCAACAGCTTTCATCTCGCCTCCAAAACAAATTCAAAACAATATTAGCAGAGTATGGCAAAAATGAACATACGGTCCTACCCTATGAGGGTGAACCGGTCCTCGTTACCATCGGAGGAATCGACAACAACGGAATCGGAGCCGAGAGCGGGAAGGATGAAGAGCATCCTCACCATCTCGGTCGTCATGGAAAAGAGCCTCCCGAGCTCCTCGATGGTATACGGCACCCCCTTCTCCATCCTTGTCGCGAGATATGCGGCGGCATATTCGCTCTGAAGCCGGAAATGATCAAGCTGGTCGCAGCCGTGGTAGAGCGCATCGAGAAGGGACGACACAATGAAACAAGCCATCTCCAACACGCTTCCGTCCGTCACAAGCCTGTTGTGGTCCTCGCGCCTGATGAGCATCGACTGCTCGAGGTTCAGGCCTGCGAACCTTCCGTCGATCCTTATCAGTCCGTGATAGAGATCCAGACGTGCAAGCATATCCTTGAAGCAGAAGTCGAAATCCGGATTCCTCATGATTTCCAGATACCTGTATGCCAGACGCAGGTATTCCTTGACCGGACTTGTCCTGTAGAGGGTCTTCGACTTCCTGTTCAATTCGGAATAGGATCTGCTCATGGCCTTGATCCTCTCCTTGTCCAACGGACAATCCTCGTTCAGGAAATCCTTGAAGAATGTCGGGCGGGAACCGTTGAACACATCGAAGTCCAGCATCCTGTAACGCACGGTCAGCGAGAACTCCAGCGGTGCGAAAGAGCCTGTGGAATCCTCGTGCATTATCGAGGCGACCCCGCTGTCGTACCCCCTTTTCTGATAGAGCCTGATGCTGCAGTTGGCCTTTCTCGAGGAATTGACCATCATCAGGGCCTCGTTGTTGAAATATGTGCCGACCTTGGCCTCCAGAAGGCTCTGCACCCTCAGAAGCAGGTTCTCGGTTCTCCTTTCGAATTCATTTGTGCTCATACCTTGTCAGAATACTAAAAAGAGGGTAAATCGGCAACAAGGAAAACCAATGCAGGAAGGCACGAAAAAACCCGGAACGCGTTCCGGGTCCGGATTTCACTGCCGTGGCTCCTCCATCGGTGTTATGCCCTTGAGCGTGAGGTCGACGGAATACCCCTTCTGGTCGAGATACTGGAGTATCTCCTCCAATGTATAGTTGTCCAACCCTTCCTTCTTCTGCGAGACGAACTGGACGTTCTGGGCATCCGCCCTTACGGCGAAGGAAGGAAGTATCTCCTCAGTCTGGCTCTGGTTTGTACCGAAGAACACAAAGCTGCCGACGAATATGAAAATCACCGCGGCCGCGGCCGTGATCATGCTTGGCAGCCCCATCTCGATCTTGCGCCTGAAGAAATTCCTGCGTTTGGAAGAGAAGCACTTCTGCTCAAGAAGGCCGAACACCTTGTCCTTGTTCCCCAGCAGCTGCTCTGCGGGAACCGCCGCATCCTTGATCCTCAGGGAAAGGGCCTTGAGTTGCCCCAGCCTTTCCTTGCAGGCCTGACAATAGCCGACATGCTCCTCCACCTGCGAACAAAACGGCTCGGAAAGCTCGCCGTCGAGGTATGCGGAAAGCATCTGATCGTCAATACACATCTCCATCCTCCTTGACCAGGACTTCCTCAAGTTTCTTTCTGGCCCTGTGGACACGGACCTTCACGTTGGTCTCGCTTATTCCAAGGACACGCCCGATGGCCTTGTAGTCGAGGCCGGAAAATTCCTTGAGCTGGATGACAACCCTGAGATTCTCCGGCAACATCTCGATTGCACGTCGGACCTCGTTCCGGCTTTCCTCGCGCATGACCTCCTTAGCCCCATCGAGACCATTGGACGTGGAATCAGGCACCTTCTTCACCTTCTCCACCATCTGCAGCTCCCGTTTATTGCGCCTGACATGATTGAGCGCAAGATTCTTGGCCACACGCAAGAGCCAGTATTTGGCATCCTCTTCACTTGGGAAGCTCATATTCTTCACGTAGAACCGCTCAAAGGTCTCCTGTGTGAGATCCTCTGCGACATCCAGGGAATACACGATGTGCATCACGACCTGCATTATCAGCTGGTAGTTCTGATCGTATATGAGCTTGAAATCCTCGCGATCGGTACTCTTGATATTCATCTCTCTAACAACCAACCCTCGAAAAAGGTTACACGATTTTCGCCACCACGGGCCCCTTCGGGGTATCCTTGACGCTCCAACCCATGGCCGCCAGACGGTCGCGGATTTCGTCGGACTTCGCAAAATCCTTGTTCTTTTTAGCCTCCGCCCTCTCTTTCACGAGCGAAAGCACCTCCTCCGGCACGCTCTCCGCCTTCTCCGCCTCGACTGCATCAAGGCCGAGCCCGAGTATGGAATCCATGTCGAGGAGCAGCGCGAGCTTGTTGCCATCGGACACATCCTGGTCCTTCAGCATGGACCACAATGCGGCAAGGGCCTGCGGGGCATGAAGGTCGTTGGACATGGCATCGTAGAAGGCATCCCTGTAGGAAGCGGCCTTTTCCGAAAGCACCGGATCCGGCTGGACATCCTTTTTCAACGACGCGACCTTTTCATTAAGCCCCTGTCTCGCGCTGCGGGCATGATCAAGCGCCTCATAGCTGAACTTCAGCTGGCTCCTGTAATGACCGGTGAGACAGAAATACCTGTAGTCAAGCGGATCGTATCCATGTTCGACAAGCACGGAAAGCGTAAGGAACTCACCGGACGATTTGCTCATCTTGCCCTTGTCGTTGATCAAGAACTCGCCATGGCACCAATAATTGACCCAGGGCTTCTCCCCTGTCGCAGCCTCGCTCTGGGCGATCTCGTTAGTATGATGGACAGGAATGGCGTCTATACCCCCGCAGTGGATGTCAAAATGCCTGCCGAGATATTTCATGCTCATCGCGGAGCACTCAAGATGCCAGCCGGGATAGCCCACACCCCATGGTGACGGCCATACCATCACCTGGTCCTTGAACTTGCCGTTTGTGAACCAGAGGACGAAATCCTTTGGGTTCCTCTTGTTGTCGTCGACGCTGATCCTTGCCCCCGATTTCAATTCGTCGAGATTGAGCTTCGCCAGCTTGCCGTAGTCGTCGATCGTATCGATCGAGAAATAGACGTTGCCTCCGGAGATGTACGTGTGTCCGCCATCCTCCAGCATCTTCACGATCCCGATCATCTCGTTGATATGGTCGGTGGCCTTGCAGATCACGCCTGGCCTCTTTATGTTCAGGCTGGCAGTATCCTTCATGAACGCCTCCGTATAGAACGCGGCGATGTCCCAGACGCTCCTGCCGGTCTCCCTGCTCCTCTTCTCAAGCTTGTCCTCGCCGTCGTCGCCATCGCCGGTCAGGTGGCCGACATCGGTGATGTTCATGACATGCTTCACCTTGTATCCGTTCTTCTCGAGCGTGCGCCTGAGAATGTCTTCAAACACATATGTACGGAGATTGCCGATATGGGCGAAGTTGTAAACGGTGGGGCCGCAACAGTACATGCCGACCTTGTGATCCTCGATTGGTTTGAAATCCTCGACCTTCCGGCTCATCGTGTTGTACAGCTTCATAAGAAATCCTCCACTATATTAAATTAGCACTTTGTCTTATCATAAGTCTATCTATGGACGTCAATTTAAGGTTTCAGAAGGAAAAAATCAAGTTCACGCGCGACAAGGACCTGTCGGGCCTGACTTTTTTCAGGACGATGGGAAGGGCCGAGTATTTCTACGAACCGAAGGAACCGGAGGATCTTATCGAGGCGCTCGGATACGCATACAGGGCAGGCATGCCGGTCAGCGTGATCGGAAGCGGGACCCACGTGATCATCAGCGACGACGGGATAAAGGGCCTTCTGATAAGCACGAGACGCATAAAGGGCATGACGATCAAGGGAAACCTCATAACAGCCTACTGCGGAGAAAGCCTCAACGACGTCATAAACGTCGGGATCGAGCACAACCTGATGGGACTGGAGGAGCTTGGGGGGATACCCGGAACGATCGCGGCGGCTCTGAAGGTGAACGCCACCAGCCAGGGCAAGAGCATATCAGACTACCATTTCTGCTCGGACTACCTCACACTGGACGGAAAGATCCACAGACGTCCGGACTACAAGGATTTCTTCGGCAACCAGATGAGCGGTATAGACGATGGCGAGATAGTCCTTTCCGTGACGCTCAAGCTTGAGCCGTCAAAGAGGACCGCGGAGGCCAGGATGAGGAAGGAAAGGTTCGTCGAGCTGATGTTCATCCCGCCGATCAACAACTTCGTCGGACAGGTGTTCAAGGATCCGGAGGGCATGAAGGCCAGCAGGATAATAAAGGACCTCGGACTCGACAGGGACCTCGGGATGAAGGTGGAGTTCCCCCCGTTCCAGAGCAATTCGATCTTCGGCTACCAGGACGCGAGGGCCAAGGACGTGTACAGGCTCATACGGCTCGTGCAGCGCCAGGCCGAGGACAAGCTCGGCATTGAGCTCAAGCTCAGCGTCAGCCTGCTAGGGGAATTCAAGTGAGAACGTGATGTCCGGACCGTTTTGGTCCAGACGGACCGATATGCGGTCTGAGAAGGAGTATTCTACGTAGACTCCGTTTTTCCCGCATCCGATCTCCAGATTCTCCCTGACAACACGCACTATCGGCCTGAAGCCGGTCCCGATGCCTATCCCGATGCCGCTGAACGAAATGGAGAACTCATGGACGACCTTTTTTTTTGCATCGGAGGGAAAACGGACGGAGCCCTCGTGACGCAGCCTGACCCCGCCTATCTCCAGTTCAACGTCGTACCTGCCCTCAAAAGGCCTGAACCTGCCGCTGTAGCGGGGTTTGCCGCCATAAAGCAGGAAGAAGGATAAGCCGGCATGATCCGTTTCCACGGACAACCTTACGGCAAACTCGTTGCCGGAAACCCTGCCGAAGGAGTTCCCGTAATAGATTCCCGCACCGATTCCCCGGAATGAGAAGTCGCCACGTACGAACAAATCCGGACCGAGAAGCGGAGAGAAGCTTGCAATCATCCCTATGCCGGCATACGGGCACGGCCTGACCATGAGTCCGAAAGAAAGGACATGGACAAGCCTTTCGGCCCGGTAATCGACAATGACCTCGTCACCTCCCCCTTCCCTGTTTCGATAAAGCAGCGCGACATCGAGGAGACTAGTGGAATATGACAGGCCCAGCACCTGCATCCCGTCGGAGGAGACCATCCCCTCGAAGCCTCCCAGGGAGAACATCGCGCCCTTCCTTCCTCCAAAGGAGGGGGATCCTGGGAAAAAGCCGTAGTCGGCATCCTCCCCGTACGGGTTTTCGACCGTGCCTAGGAACGTGCCGTCCTCAATACCTGCATATGAGATGCCAGGACCGGAATAAGAGAAGCCGGCGTCCGGCAGGCTCAGGGAAAACCCGGGAAACGACAGCACGATGCTTTCTGCAGCCGGGATGCGCATCGCGCCTGCGTGAAATGGAACAACAGAAAGGAGTATCAAGGACAAAACCGCCAGCCTCATGCCTTTTAAGTCATTTAGGTGAACATCATGGCTACACTTTTGGACCATTCTGTGTTAGAATTCTATCCCGTTATTGGTTTCAGCTTTTTTTACTAGGAGTGTTGTTAATGGTTATTCTTACCTTGAATTGCGGCAGTTCTTCCGCCAAGTACCAGGTCTACGACTGGACCAACAAGGATGTCCTTTGCGTCGGAATCGTTGAAAGAATCGGTCTCGAGTATTCCACCATCGAGCAGAAATCGGCGGGCAAGGAGACCTATGAGGCGAAATTCTCCAGCCCGACCCACAAGGAGGCGATCGAGCTCGTGCTCAAGATGCTCGTCGATGAGAAATACGGCTGCATCGGAAGCCTTTCGGAAATCGGTGCCGTCGGACACCGCGTGCTGCACGGAGGCGAGATGTTCAAGAAATCCACCCTCGTCACGGACAAGGTCGTCGAGGATCTCAAGAAGATCATCCCGCTCGGACCGCTCCACATGCCGGCCAACATCATGGGCATCGAGGCGGCAAGAAAGCTGATGCCGGACGTTCCGCAGGCCATCGTCATGGATACCGCCTGGCACCAGACGATGCCCGAGGAAAGCTACATGTATGCGGTACCCTATGAGTGGTACACAAAGTACAATGTGCGCCGCTACGGCTTCCACGGGACCAGCCACCTGTATTGCGCAAAAAGGGCCGCGGTCCTCCTTGGCAAGGAAAACAAGGATACGAACATAATAATACTGCATATCGGCAACGGTGCTTCCGCCTGTGCGGTCAAGAACGGTGTCTGCATCGACACGTCGATGGGACTCACTCCCCTTGAAGGGCTTGTCATGGGTACCAGGAGCGGAGACATCGACCCGGCCATCATCCCGTACATATGTGCCAACACCGGTCTGAGCGTGCAGGAGATGGACACATACCTCAACAAGAAATCCGGTCTTGTCGGACTGTGCGGCATGTCCGACCGCCGCGATGTCCATGATGCGGCGGACAAGGGCAACGAGATGGCCAAGCTCTGCATAAAGATGGAGGGGCACCGCATCAAGAAGTATATCGGCGCCTATGCCGCGCTGCTCGGGAAGGTCGATGCCATAGTGTTCACCGCCGGTGTCGGTGAAATGGGCGACCACATCAGGAAGGCCTCCTGCGAGGGACTGGAGGGGCTTGGAATCGAACTCGACCTTGAAAAGAACAAGCTTTCACACTGCAGGAATGCGGAAACGGTCATCAGCAAGGACACATCGCCTGTCAAGATCTTCGTGATCCCGACTGACGAGGAGCTGGTCATGACGGAGGACGCATATGCGCTCATGAACGGGACCTACGACGTGCACACAAATTTCCATTACACGTTCGAGGATCCGTCCTACGTGAACAAGGCGAGGGCGAGGGGTCTCGAGGCCAACCTCAGGAAAACCCCAGAGCTCTCAAGGATCATCGCAACTCCGCCCAAAAAAGGCTGAGATGCAGGTCAAGTCGACAAGCATGGCTGCGGCCATGCTTTTTTTTTGTCATAATCCCTGTCCCGTGCGATTGTAAAGGCATGAAAGACATGCATGAAACACTCAACAACGTCTTCCGGATCAGATACCTGATGCCGTATCAGGAGATGGTCGTCTCGAGGATACTCGAGAACAGCATGCGGAAGGAGCCTTCATGCGCCATAACCATCATGCCCACCGGAAGCGGCAAGAGCCTGTGCTTCATGCTTCCGGCGCTCATGTTCGAGAAGAGGTACACGATACTCCTCTACCCTCTCCTGTCCCTCATGAACGACCAGGCCGGAAGATTCGACGCCCTTGGCGTGCCATACGCGGTCATCCGCGGCGGAATGGACAGGCAAAAGAGGCTTGAGAACCTGAGGAATCTGGAAAGGCTCAAATGCACGATCCTGCTTACAAACATGGAAAGCCTTGCCGTCATGGACGGCAGGAACGAGCTGTCGTTCATGAGGGGGAAGCTGGAGCTTTTTGTCGTGGACGAGGCGCATACGGTACCGTCCTGGGGCCTTTCCTTCCGTCCCTGCTACATGGAGCTGGGACGGATAATAGGCAATCTGGCACCACACCAGTGCCTAGCATTCACGGCAACGCTCGACAAGAGGGACGAAGCATGCATCAGGCGCATGCTTTTCCCCTCCTCCCGCGTCCAGGTGCTGAGGGCCTCCGCGGACAGGGAGAACATCTTCTATGCCGCATCAAGGACCCTGAATACCGGAAAGGACCTGATAAGGATCCTTGGCAGGCCGGGAAGACTGCCCGCACTTGTCTTCTGCGCATACAGGGCGGAGACCGAAAGGATCGCGGCCCTGCTCGCAGCGCATTTCAAGACCATGTACTACCATGCAGGTCTGGAAAAAGAAGAGAGAAAAGCCAGGGAGAAGGAATTCGCGGCCGGTGGGGATGCGGTGATGTGCGCAACCTGCGCCTACGGGATGGGGGTGGATGCACGGCACATAAGGACGGTGATACACCTGCACATACCCACGGATGCCAGGGACTACCTGCAGGAGACGGGACGCGGTGGCAGGGACGGAAAGAACGCTCTCGCGGTGCTGCTGTACAGGCATGGGGACGAAGGACGTCTCAAAAAAATATTCTCGGACGGCGGATGCATAAGGCGGGGACTTCTGGAAGAGATGGGAGAGGACGGCCACTTTGGCGGCTGCACGGCCTGCGGTGCATGCTGCGGCTTCGAGCCCCCATCCGGGGAACGCGAGCTGGTCGATGCCGTAAGAAGACGTTTCCTCCTCCACACCCCCGGAAGCCTCGCATTCTTTCTCAGGCACGGGAGAGGGGCACCGCTATGCGGATGGTCCGGCCCCGAGGTGCTTGAAGCGGTGAAAATCCTCCTGGAGGAAGGCACGATGAAGAGTTTTTTTAATCATCTATACATCCCTCGTGGAAAATGATTCTTTATTTTTCCGGATTCTGTTGCTATGATTTTTCTTGTGATTCAGGAGGATCGGATGATTGAGAAGCTTCATGCCATATACCCGGACCTGTATGGCGCAAATTATGACGAGAAGGACATGGATGAGAGATTCCTCTCCCTGGTCGACGGACATGTGAAACAGTTCGGAACGGATGACGTTTCTATTTTTTCAGCCGCCGGCAGGACCGAGATCGCAGGAAACCATACGGACCACAACCTGGGCTGCGTGATCGGCGCAACCATAAACCTGGACACCATCGCATGCGTCTCCAGGCGTGACGACAGCCGTGTCATAGTCGCTTCCGAGGGATTTCCGGTGGTGGACGTGGACATATCCGATTCCGGCATCCGCGAGGAGGAGAGGAACACCACGCACGCACTGATCCGAGGCATTGCCGAGGCTTTCAGGAAAAGAGGTGTCGTGGTCGGAGGTTTCCAGGCAAACACCACCACGAGGGTTCTCAAGGGTTCCGGGCTCTCCAGCTCCGCGGCCATAGAGGTGCTCTGCGCGGAGATATTCGACAATCTCTACAACAACGATTCACTCTCTCCTGTGGAGCTTGCAAAAATCGGGCAGTACGCCGAAAACACATATTTCGGAAAACCCAGCGGGCTCCTCGACCAGATATGCTGCGCCAACGGTGGGATAGTCGGAATTGATTTCAAAGATCCGCTGAATCCCGCCGTAACCCCGCTGGAGGTCGATTTCGAGGAGCATGGATACCAGATGATCGTCACGGACACCAAGGGAAGCCATGCGGACCTGACCGGCGAATACGCGGCGGTGCCACCGGAAATGAGGCTTGTGGCCTCATACTTCGGCAAGGAAAACCTGCGGCAGGTGGAATACAAGGATTTCATCGCAAACCTCGGGAAGATACGCGAGAAATGCGGGAACGACAGGGCCCTCCTCAGGGCCTACCACTTCTTCAAGGAGAACGAAAGGGTCGAGATGATGCTCAAGGAGCTCATGGAGGGCTCGATCGACACTTTCCTGATGCTCGTCGAAGAATCAGGCAATTCCTCGTTCAAGTATCTGCAGAACGTCTACCCCTCGTCCAATCCCCGGTTCCAGGGACTGTCGCTCGCACTGGCAATGAGCGAGGACGTGCTCCAGGGCGAAGGTGCCCACAGGGTGCACGGCGGCGGATTCGCCGGGACGATACAGGCGTATGTGCCACAATACATGCTCGAGAAATACATCTCGAGGATGGAAGCCCTGTTCGGAAAGGGATGCTGCACGCGCATAAGCATAAGAAAGCTTCCTGTTGCGCGGATACTTTAGAACATGGGAAACCGCCTGTTCCATAGAAGGGAAACAGGCGGTTTTTCATGAAGCGGCGCGGGCACATCTCCGGCTCATCACTGCAGGGACAGCACCTCGTAGCCGGCATCGGTCACAGCCCTGCGGATGAGCGCATCGTCGACATCGCGGTCGTACCTAATCTCCGCCACCCCCTTCTCAAGGTCGACATGGCAGGATACGCCGTCCAAGGCGTCCAAAGCATCCTCTACACGCCGGGCACAAGCCTGGCACCGCATTCCGGAAACCCTGGCAACCTTCATGCCGATAACGGGGCCGTCGAGCCTCTTTCCACGTCCGGAGGGCCGCTTGGAACCTCCGCAGCACGCACCTTCACCCTTGAAATGCGCGACCGACCCCCTGATTGCGAAAACAATCAGGATGAAAACCAAAACAAGTATTATGACATCAACCATGATCACGACCATTTCCTTTTCTACGTCCAGCCCGCCATTTTCCCACGAAAAGGACAAGCTGATAGATTCCCATGCCCGCAACGTAGATGAGGATGAACGCCAGGAAGGCATAGAACATGGAGCCGGTGGAATCACCCATTCCTGTCCTTCCTCCCCTTCCTGATCAATTCGTCGACATACCCGTCGTTGAATTTCGAGCATGAACCGCAGGACGAGGCACCGCAACCGGAGCAACCGGCGCATCCGCCGTTCCTTTTCCGCCTCCGAAGCCTGTAAAGCACGAAGAGCGAATACGCGGCTATGAGAAACACAACAATGAAATCAATCATTCACGACTCCTTGAAAAAAAGGGAAGGAAGAATCCCCCCTTCCCTTTTTACCACACATCATGCGTTCTGAACACTTCTTCTCGAGTACACCTTCAGATCCTTGTACGGATCCGGGCGGAAAAGCAGGAACAGGATTGCAGCGAGCAGAACCAGTCCGACTGCCGTTCCGAATCCGAAGACACCGGAGGAAACCAGCATTCCGATCTGGTATGTCACGAAACAAACGACGTAGGCGAAGATGTTCTGGAACAGTATTGCGAACCAGAACCATTTCCTGGACTGCAGCTGCTGTGCCATGGTGGCTATCGCCGCAAGGCACGGGGAATCGAGCAGGTTGAACAGCAGGAAGCTGAACGCCGCCAGCGACGACGGGAACCAGACCGCGACACCCTCGGCAACGGTCACAGCATCCTCCACATCGCCCTGGACGTTTGCAAGCACGCCCATCGTGGAAACTATCGCCTCCTTGGCGGTGAACCCGGAAAGGGATGCCGCGACAGGCTGCCAGTCCCCGAACCCGAGAGGGGCGAACAGCGGTGCGATCGCGCCACCTACGGCAGCAAGCAGGCTGTCCGAGCTGTCCGCAACCATTCCGAAACCGTCGGGACCGAATCCGAATCCGGCAAGGAACCACATCACGACACAGGCCAAAAAGAGGATCGTGCCCGCTTTGATGATGAACCCCTTGAGACGGTCCCACACATGCAGCAGCACGGTTCTTGCGCCAGGCACGTGGTATGCCGGCAGCTCCATGACGAACGGCGCGGGCTTGCCCGAGAACGGTTTCGTCTTCTTGAGCATGATGGCCGAGACAAGGACCGCGGCGATTCCGATGAAATACATCAGAGGTGCCACGAATCCACCGGCAACGTAGTCTCCCGTGACATAGCTGGCCATCACCCCGCCCATGAGCGCGATCACCGGAAGCTTCGCCCCGCAGGGGATGAATGTGGCAGTCATTATCGTAAGCCTGCGGTCGTTGTCCTGCTCTATCGTGCGGCTGGCCATGATTCCGGGGATTCCGCATCCGCTGCTGATCAGAAGCGGTATGAAGCTCTTGCCCGAAAGTCCGAAATGCCTGAACACGCGGTCCATGACGAATGCGATCCTCACCATGTATCCGCAGTCCTCGAGGATCGAGAGGAACAGAAAGAGTATGGCCATCTGTGGAACGAATCCCAGGACAGCGCCCACACCGCCTATTATGCCGTCGACCACGAGGCTTGAGACCAGATCGCCGGCACCTATGGCCTCAAGCCCTCCGGAAACCAGGTCCTGCACAGCAACGACGAACGTGTCGTTCGTCCAATCGGTCACGATGGTGCCGATCGTCGTGACGCTTATGTAATACACGACGAACATGACGGCTATGAAGATAGGTATCCCGAGCAACCTGTTGGTGACGATCCTGTCGATCCGGTCGGATATGCTGACATCGGCACCGCTCTTCCTAACGGTCGATGAGACGAGCTTCTGTATCCACCTGTACCTCTCGTCGGTGATGATGCTCTCGGCATCGTCGTTCCTGTCCTTCTCAAGGGAGGTGCGGATCGAAAGGATATCCTTCTTCACGCCTTCCTGGAGGCCGAGGCGCGCCATGACCTTCCCGTCGTTCTCGAGAAGCTTGATCGCATACCATCTCCTTCTGCCCGCCTCAACGCCGCCGAGGAACGACGATATCCCATTGACGGCCTCCTCCACCTTCTCGGAGAAGATCGCCCCCGGAATCCGCATCTCATTTTTGCGTGCGAGCTTCACGGCCTCCGCCACCACCTCGTCGAGTCCCGTCTTCTTCAATGCGCTGGTCTCAACGACCGGGCATCCGAGAACCATCGAAAGGCGCTTCACATCTATCTTCAGCCCGCGCTTGCCGACCAGGTCGGCCATGTTGAGGGCGACGACGACAGGAATGCCTGTCTCTATCAGCTGCGTGGTCAGATAAAGGTTCCTCTCGATGTTCGTGGCATCCACGAGATCGATTATCACATCCGGATCATCGTTCAGAAGATAATCACGGCTCACAACCTCCTCGAGCGTGTACGGACTCAGGGAGTATATGCCGGGAAGGTCCGTGACGACCACGTCCTCACCATTCTTCCCGGCCTTCAGCCGGCCCTCCTTCTTCTCGACCGTGACTCCCGGCCAGTTTCCTACATACTGGTTTGCCCCGGTGAGGGCGTTGAACATGGTGGTCTTTCCACAGTTCGGATTTCCCGCAAGCGCTATCCTGATACCCATGCCTGCACCTCCTAGCGTACGAGCACGCACTGCGCGTCGTTCTTTCTCACAGAAAGCTCATAGCCCCTGACCGTGATCTCCACGGGATCACCGAGCGGCGCGACCTTGCGTATGTACAGCGGGGTGCCCTTCGTGATGCCCATGTCCATGATTCTCCTCTTGTAGGCCCCGTCCCCGTCGATCCTCTCGACGACGACCGTGGAGCCAACCTTTGCTTCTCCAAGCGTCATATGTTTTCTCTCCTATGAAATGACATGCTGAATTCAGACCATGATATGCCTGGCCATATCCGCGTTCAGGGCAACACGCGAATCTCTGATGCCGACTATCACGCCTCCGCCAACCTCGCCCAATATGGTGACCTTGGTCCCCGCGACGAACCCCAGGTTCCCGAGGAACCTCCTCGTCTCGTCGCTTCCACCAACCTTCCTGATCGTTCCTGTCCCTCCGATTCCAACCATAGCCAGCGGCATCATCGATTCCTCCGTTATTTTGTTAGCTAATTCTAATTCTTATTACGTTTGTTAGTTTACTCAAACTACAAGAACACGTCAATATCAACTCATAAAACATTCAATAAAAAGAATATTCAAATTTAATTTCTTCATTTAAAACAAAAAGATTAAACATAGTCTGGCAACCAATATGAAACATATCCATTAAAATCCAGTTTATATAATTTAACTTAGAACATTGTTTATGCATTATTATTCACTTAATCTAACGTTTTATTATTGTAGAGTATCCATATAGGATTGTTAGCATTATTTATCATCAATACGATATTATCATCAGGAGAATCCAAAGCGGGAAAAGCCGATTCCTTTTGGTGCGACCCCGCTATCCAAAAAGAAATCTAAATGCTATATTCCATTCTGAAATGAGGCACGAAAAAAAGGTTGTAGAAAACAGCATCACGGAAGGTGTGATCTGGAAGCAGCTTCTCATCTTCTTCTTCCCCATCCTGTTCGGAACTTTCTTCCAGCAGCTGTACAACACCGTCGACGCCATCATAGTCGGCCAGTATCTTGGAAAGCAGGCGCTTGCGGCCGTCGGCGGAGGGACAGGCACCGCAATCAACCTGCTCATAGGTTTCTTCACGGGTGTATCCTCCGGGGCGACAGTGATAATCAGCCAATACTACGGGGCGAAATCCGAGGAGGATGCCTCGAAGGCCATACACACAGCGATAGCGCTTGCGATCGCAGCAGGGGCCGTGATCATGGTTCTCGGCATCGTGTTCACAAGGTTCATCCTCGATCTGATCGGAACGCCTGAGGACGTGATGCCGCTGGCAACCACATACATGAGGATATTCTTCGCCGGCAGCATCTTCAACACGGTGTACAACATGGGATCCGGCATCTTCAGGGCGCTAGGAGACTCCAGACGCCCGCTTTATTTCTTGATCTGCGGATGCATCGTGAACATAGTGCTGGACTTTTTGTTCGTAGGACTTTTCAGGATGGGTGTGGACGGGGCCGCCTATGCGACGATCATCAGCCAGATGGTTTCCGCGGTCCTGGTGGTGATATGGCTCAGGAAAAGGAAGGATGGCCTCGGATTCTCTTTTCGCAAGCTGCACATACATTCAAAAATGCTGGTATTCACGCTGAAAATAGGGCTTCCCACAGGTTTCCAGTCGATTCTGTACACAGTTTCGAACCTCATAATACAGGCGCATGTGAACGGATTCGGAACCGACACCGCAGCAGCCTGGGCCGCATACGGCAAGCTCGACGCGGTCTTCTGGATGGCCATAAACGCATTCGGCATAGCAGTCACGACATTCGTCGGACAGAACTACGGGGCAAGGCTGTATGCCAGGGTGCGCTCGGGCATAAGGACATCGGTCCTGATGTCCACTGCACTGACCGTGTTCGTCACTGCATTCTTCATGCTCATCGGACAGAAGGGGCTGGAGCTGTTCACCACGGACACGGCCGTGCTGGAGATCGGCATGGACATACTTACGCTCCTGGTGCCGACATGGATACTGTACATGCCGATAGAGATACTGTGCGGTGCGATGAGGGGATGCGGGAAGACCTTCGTGCCGACGGTCATCACCGTCGTGGGAATATGCGTGCTCAGGGCGCTGTGGCTTGAGGTCGTACCATCCTTCGTACCCACCATCGGCGCCGTGTTCCTCTGCTACCCCGCCTCCTGGCTTGTCACGAGCCTCGCAATTATCCTCTACTATCTTTTCGGAAAGATCCTGCCAAAGAAAACGGAGGCATGAGGGCTAACGTCCGCATGCCTGCGGATGCAAAAAAAAAGAAACCGCCATCCCAAGTGGTGTGCTCCCTGTCAATAGGACAGTGAAAAAAGAAAGGAGCAGACTATTTGGGTAGGCAGAGGGAAGGCTGGTGCTGAGACGCATCGGCTTTTTC
>CASFDW010000012.1 GCA_949293595.1 uncultured Spirochaetales bacterium
AGAAAAAGCCGATGCGTCTCAGCACCAGCCTTCCCTCTGCCTACCCAAATAGTCTGCTCCTTTCTTTTTTCACTGTCCTATTGACAGGGAGCACACCAAAACCTCGGGCGGGCATATTTTTGATTTACATTTAAACCTTTTGTGTTAAAATGAAATCACTATGGGAGATAAACCAAGCAACGGTTTCCTGATAGGCGAAAGGGTTGTCTATCCAACTCATGGAGTCGGTGTCATAAGCGATATCACGGACAAGGATGTCTCAGGGACTGTCACCAGGTATTATGTGATAGCCATCCCAAGTCTTGACATGAACATCCTTCTTCCCGTATCAAATGCAGAGGAGCTCGGCCTGAGGAGGCTGAGCACCAAAAAGGACACCGAAGCCGCACTATCCTCCCTTTCGGAAAGGAAAGAGCTCAAGACCTCGGACTGGAAGGCCCGGCAGAGCATACAGATGTCGATGCTCAAGACCGGACTGATCTCAAACGTCGCGGAGGTCGTGAACCTGCTGTACAACAGACAGAAGACAAGGGATCTGCCGGTGCAGGAGAGGCGTCTTTTCGAAAATGCGCTGACCCACCTCGTGGACGAGACGAGCTATGTGCTCGGAATGGATGCCGAGACGGCGCGCAGAAAAATCTTCAGCAGGTTGGAAAGGATCCAGTAAGTGAACAGATTCCCACTCTTTGCCGCGGTGATCACCGCCGCGGGCAGGTCAGAACGCTTCAACAAGAACAGCGGCCACCAGGTCAAGAAGGAATACCTGAAAATAGACGGCCATACGGTTCTCTACCGGGCCTGTGAGCCCTTTTTCGAGATTCCGGGGCTTGCGGCGGTGTGCGTCACATGCCCCGATGGGTGCGAGGACGAGACATTCGTCGCGCTCGAGGACCTGACGGATGTCAACACAATACCGTTTTTGATAATCCCCGGGGGCAAAACACGCCAGGAGAGCGTAAGGACCGCACTTGAAAGGCTTGACAGCCTTTCTTTGGATATAGAATATGTTGCGATCCAGGATGGGGCGAGGCCCTACCTCACCCCGGATCTTGCGATCTCCACGCTCGCAACCGCCACCGTGTGCGGAGGCGCGGCCCCCGCAATCAGGATAACCGACAGCGTCAAGAAGCTTGGCAAGGACGGCTTCATATATGAGAACGTTGACAGAAGCGAGCTCATCAGGGTCCAGACCCCGCAGGTCTTCCGTTTCAAGGATATTCTGAAGGCCCATGAAGAGGCTGCCGAGGACGGGGCCTTTGACGATATCGAACTATATATAAACGCCGGCTTCAGGTGTACCGTCGTGCAGGGGAGCGAGGAAAACAGGAAAATAACATACCTTTCCGACATTCCCGATGCGGAGGCCCAAATCGGGGAGTACGTCAAAAAGCGCGAGGAAGGCAGAAAGAGCGCCGCGGCGGTGCGGCGGATGAGGGAGCTGATGATGGAAACGGAGGAAGAATGAGGATCGGACAGGGATACGACATACATCGTCTCATCGAGGGAAGGCGCCTCGTGCTCGGAGGGGTGGAGATCCCTTACGAGAAGGGGGAGGAGGCCCATAGCGACGGGGATGTTCTGATCCATGCGATAATCGACAGCATACTCGGAGCCCTTTCGAAGGGGGATATAGGATCGCACTTCCCGCCAAGCGACGAGAAATATAAGAACGCCGATTCGAGAATGCTCCTTTACCAGGTGATGAAGGAGACAGGAGCACGAATAATCAATCTCGATACGACCATCATCATGGAGCGTCCGAAGCTCAGGGAGCATGTCGATGGAATCATCGACAGCCTCTCACGCATCCTCGATATCGAGCCATCGAGGATCAGCGTCAAGGCCAAGACCAAGGAAAAATGCGACGCCACGGGATCGGGCGATGCGGTGGAGGCCCATGCCATCGTCCTGCTGGACAACAATTGATCGTTCAGGCTCCGGAGCAATCCTTCTTCAGCCTTTTCAAGCGGAGCTCAAGGCTCTTTTCAATCTCCTCCTCGCTCATCGTGGGATCCTTGAGCTCCCAATGCCTGCAGGGGATGAATCGGCAGGAACCGCAATCCCCATATCCTTTTTCGTCCACGCAGCAATCGTAGATGGGACAGACATCGGAATTCACATACCTGGTCCAGAACACCCTACCCTTCATGCTCCGGCATCCCTTGCAGGATGAAGGGAAATACGGGCACTCGGCAAGGCAGATTATTCCACAGGGGGCTGAAGCCAGGTTCTCATCCTTCCAATACCACCACCTGCACTTCTCCTTGTCCGGATTCTCCGTATTCAGATAATAGAGCACCGCCCTATAAAGATAAAGCTGGCAGCGGTCGACAGGAACACCCTTCATCCGGCATTCCTGTTCATAGAGCTCCTCTGCGCTCTTTTTCCTCAAATCTTCCGCATCCGCATATCCCATCGCCAACAGCGTTTTCTCCGTGGCCCTTCCGATATTCGGAATATCCCTGAGACTCTTCATAACAAGCCCTCCTTCTTTCTTCTCACGGGGTGTCTTAAAACCGTCCGCAATTTCGTAGCCTCGCACCTGCGCGGATCGGACAGATAGATCTCATGATGGAAACGAAAGGAGAAATCCTCCTCGTAGCCGTTTTCCTCCAGATAAGCCTGCATCCTTGAGACACTCTCCATTTCCGCATCATACCCTCCGATGTGCAGCATCTGAACACAGAGCCCTTCCTCATAGCGGAAGAACTCCACATCCGGGAAGATGCCGGACTTCCTTCCGATTTCAGCCTGCGCCCATGAAAGATCCTCTTTCTTGACAAAATCAGGCAGCCGTATCATGGAGATGAAGGAAAGGTTCTCCTTGTCATCCATCTGGTATGAGGAGCGGTCCTCCGCCTGGTACCACAACCCTTCCAACGGTGGGACGACGAAATCGAAATATCCCTCGATACCATGCTCCCCCTTTTTCGACATCTTGATGGCGAAGGCCATCCGGTACAGGGCGGATATGGAGGCCTTGTACGCACCATCCTCCCTGTTCGGATCCCCCTTCCCCCTCACAGCCACGTAGTTCATCGCCGGAACATCTACGATCACAGGCTTTTTCGGAGGAAGATAGAACTCCTTGTATTCTTTTTTGAAATCAAATGCCATGAATAAAGCATACCACCGATTCACTGACATCTTCTGTCAGTATTTTCCAAGAATCCCGATGGCTGCATTCTTGACCATTTCCCCGAGCCAAGATGGAGAGAGCACCGTCACAGCCGTACCGTACGAGAGCAGGAAGCCAAGAATCCAATCCCCCGTCGGAATGTCCGCATCAACAAGCAAAGCGCCATCCTCCCATCTGATGTCGTTTTTGGAAAAATCATCCATGACACGGTAGGCCGCTTTCCGCTCAAAACGGAGGGATACCGGGAAAAACTCATTATCCGGGCATGTGTGCAAACGCTCTTTGGGATAGAAGAGCGGTGAAAAGCGTACGCCGGTAGGGCTTGGCGTTTCCATCCGCGACAGCTTGAAAACACGATAGTCGTTCCTCTCGATCGAAAACGCCTCCAGATACCAGCTGTAGGCTTTGAAAAGAAGTTTGATCGGACGCACCCTGCGGCGTTCCGTCGTTCCGGAGGAACCATAATAATCGAATTCGATCTCCTCACATCCGCGCACCGCCTTCTTGATTGTTTCGAATTTCAGCTCCTCCTGGTCCGCAGGACCCCACCTTGTCCAGTCTATCTCGAGCCAATCGTCCGCAGACTGTCTGAACACGGCCTCGAGCTTTTCCCTCACGGGGACCAGTTTGAGGTTGCCGGAGGCCTCGAGACTCTTCAGAACAACCAGCAGGTCCTCCTTCTCCTGCCTCTCGAGCAAGGTACGTTCGACAACATGGTCCTCCAGAATCCCCACCCCGCCGTTCCGCCCCGCAGCAGAGTACACGGGAACCCCGGAAGCGGAAAGCGCGTCGATATCCCTGTAGATGGTACGTACGGACACCTCGAAGATGCGAGATAGCTCGGAGGCGCTTGTTTTTCCATGATTTAAAAGATAGTGAGTGATTCGGAAAAGTCTTTGGCTGTCCATAGCCTTGATTTTAGCAGATAAAGCTGACAAAAATGTCATATTTTGTAAAAAGCATGAGGGCTCATGAAAAATCCTGAAAAGATAAACAATATATACATGGGCTCTTTTTCCAAAAACATTAAAACGTGGCGTTTTGGTTTTTAGACTTTACAAAAAGGCGGATATTGATGTAATCTTGTCACATCGGGCACGTAACTCAGTGGGAGAGTGTCACCTTCACACGGTGGAAGTCGTTGGTTCGAACCCAATCGTGCCCAAAAACGCAGGCTTGGATTAATTCCAGGCCTGTTTTTTTACCATCAAACGATGCCGATTGAATGACCTTGACCGTATATCAATATACGAAATCAAAAAATAAACATTTACCTGTTATCACGTGTTATCCTATCCTTATTGATCAATGGTCCACACCTCCGATCGATAGAAAACACAACAGGAGGAAACTATGGAAAAAATCAGACGTTCGATTCTCATGGGGGGGGGAATAAGACCCTACTGTTAGGCTTTGCCATTCTTGTTATTGCGCTTGTCGTCATAAGCTGTGAACAGCCGGACAACAACGTGGCTGATTACATAACCACGGCTGACGGTACATGGGAAATCTACACAGCAGACGGTCTTCTTGCCTGGAATGCATATGTGACGACAAATGGAGATTATTCAAATCCCGAAAGACTGACGACAAACGCGGTATTGCTGGACAATATCACGCTCCTTGACAACTGGACTCCGGTGGGATATTACGACTATGACACAAATATAGAGTATTATTATGCCGGCACATTCGACGGTGGCGGACACACAATAAGCAATCTGAAAATCAATTTGCCGAATACTCATGACTTGGGCTTGTTCGGAGGTGTTGCAGAGACAGCCGTAGTAAAAGACCTTACATTAAGCGACGTGGAAATATCTGGGAATAACTACATCGGCGGCATTGCAGGAAATAATTATGGGACAATAGAAAACTGCAGCGTATCTGGAAGCGTTTCAGGATCATCATACTATGTCGGCGGCATCGTTGGATACAACGGTGGGACAATCACAGCTTGTTATAATATAGGAGAAGTTTCAGGATATGAACATGTCGGCGGCATTGCAGGATACAACGAGGGAACAATCTCAGATTGTAAAACTATGGGAAAAGTTTCAGGAACTACCCGTATCGGCGGCATTGCAGGTTCTAATAAAGTAGAGATATCCGGTTGTACCAATTCGGCACAGGTCAGTGCAGAATCAAATGGATTAACATATGCAGGTGGAATCACCGGATATAACTCAGGAAATATTTCGACAAGCTGCAATGAAAAAGAAGGGACTATTACGGCATCTGGAGGCGATATGGCGTGTTCCGGTGGAATAGCGGGATATAATTATGATAATTATGATGGAAATGGAGGAAACATAACCGAGACATGCAATGAGGGGTCTGTATTTGCCGAATGTGTAAAAGAAGCACATACACATGAATACAACAAAGGAGGTTTCGCCGGAGGAATCGTCGGCTATTGTGCAGTTGGGACGATAGCAGCCAGCCATAACGAAGCTGAAGTATATGCAAAATGTATGCTTTCAGGAGATGATTACATGGTTTGTGCAGGAGGTGTTATTGGCTTTACAGAGTACAATTCTTCTTTCGTTGCATGTTACAACAGCGGGGAATTTAGTGGTGAAAGTTTTGAACGGCCTATTTATGTAGGAGGCATTGTCGGATATTTTGGTCCAGGAACCACAACAGCCTGCTACAATACTGGTACAGGAAAGGTTGTAGGAGGGAATTGGGTCTACAATGGAGGAATTACCGGTTATATCAATAGCGGCACACTGCAAAGCAATTACTGGGAAAAAGGAACAGAAGGAACCCCTGATTCTGGTATCGGCTCCAATGTTAGTAATGATAATGCAACCGAAGTCGATGGATCAGAAGGTAATACATGGGCTGACGCATTGTCTAGAATGAACGAAGCATTGAGCGGATACGGCTACGAATACAAAAAAAATACCGATACTGAAGCAAATAAAACAGTACCGCTTATCATCGTAAAGTTATCCAACTGATTTCAAGCGGTGAGTCTGAAACACCACATGGCCTGTCTCCATTTTCTTGAGGCAGGCCGTTTTTACATAAGGACAGCCTGATCTGCGGAGCAGCATCAGCAGGTCCATTCAGGAAGAAGCTGGATTTCCTCCCATCATCCTTTGCCTACACGGGATATATGCATTATCATTTGATCATGCTCGAGATCATTCTGATAATTCTTGCCGTCCTCATAGTCCTGCTCATGGCAGGCTGCGAGTATTTCCTGCGTTTCGCACTTTCCCCGGGGAAGGACGAGGTGGACACCTCGAATCTGGACGAGGACACAATAAGGCAGAGGGCCGAGGAGAAGGAGCGGAGCCTGTTGTTCCTTGAAAGCTCCGAAGATGTGTTCATAAGGAGCACCGACGCTCTTCAGCTGCATGGATATCTTAAGAGGGCAAAGAGTCACATATACCTGATAACCATGCACGGCTACCATGGCTTTGCCACAAACAACACGCCCTTGGCGCGCTTTCTGCATGAGAACGGAATCAACACGCTCGTTGTTGACCAAAGGGCCCACGGGGAAAGCGGAGGCAGATGGATAACCATGGGAAAGATGGAAAGCAAGGATCTCCTTTGCTGGACCGACTATGTCAGAGCCATTGATCCCGAGGCAAAGATAATCTGGCACGGAGTGTCGATGGGCTCGACAACGGTGCTGCTTGCAACAGAGGAGAATCCGGAGAATGTGAAGGCCGTCGTTTCCGACTGCGGATACTCGACGCTGTACGGCGAATTCTCGACACAGCTGAAAGCGATGTACCATCTGCCGGCCTTCCCCATCCTCGACCTGATTTCATTCTGGTCGCATCTGCGCATCGGCCTTTCGTTCAAGCAGGTGGATGCCGTAAGGGCGGTGGGAAAGACCAAGCTGCCGATCCTGTTCATACATGGGGATGCGGACGATTTTGTTCCGACAAAAATGGTACATGAGCTTTTTGATGCCTGCAAAAGCGAAAAGGAGCTATGGCTTACAAAAGATGTCGCACATGCGCTCTCGCTTACCGTATATCAAGAGGAATACTGCAAAAAGGTCCTCTCGTTCATAAGCAATCATACCTGACGGCCATCCTTTATTACGGTTTTTGCATCATTGATGATATCCTCGGGGATATCGAGGCCGAGCTTTCTGGCGACATCCAGGTTCACATAAATCTCCAACGATGAGGCATCGAGATATTCGGTGCCTATCTCCTCAGGCTTCTTTCCGGAAAGGACTTTCTCCACAATCCTTCCTGTCAACACGCCGGAGGCATAATAATCAAAGCCTCCTGCAAGAAGGACCTCCGTATCGTAGCTGCTCGTGGTATCGGCGCTGAAAAGCGGGATCTTGTGGGCCATGCACACATCGGAAAGGGCAGTAATGGCGGAAATGACTGTGTTGTCCGTTGCCACATATACGGCATCCACACGGTCTATTATGGACTCTGCCGCCATTCTGACCTCGCTTGAATTGACCACCGGTGCAGAAACGAAGCCTATCCCTTTTTCCTCGCAGGCCTTCTTCATCTCCTCCATCAGCACCACGCCGTTAGCCTCCCCCATCGTATAGACCATCCCTAGTGTTTTTATGTCCTTGATAGAAGATATCAGATCAAGGTGAGCCCTGACAGGAACCATATCCGATACACCGCAAACATTCTCCATCCCCTCACCCAAAAGACCTGCGGAAACAGGATCTGTGACCGAGGAGAAAACAAGAGGCACGGACAAATCGGTATTGGCTATGGCCTGCGCCGTCGGAGTGGCGATCGCGATGTTGACATCGGTTTTCTCATTTTTGAAAAGCTGTGCTATCTGGCTTGCCGCCGCAATCTCCCCGTTCGCATTCTGAACATCATAGCTTATATTCCTTCCAGTGGTTGCGAGATAATCCTTTATCCCCTGCTCTATCGCATCGAGGGCCGGATGTGGCATCAGTTTGGAAATTCCAATTTTGACAATCTTCTCATCGGTATCAAAAGCGGTGGGAGCAGTCTCTTTTGCCCCTTGAACAAAAACAGTAAAAGCCAAAACAGCCGATAAAATAATAAAAACAGGAATGATGATTCTTTTCATAGTATCCTCCGACATGCGTTACTATACAACAGAACATACGGCAATGTAAAGTTACTTTCAAAAGAAACATATTTTTTAAAAACACCTCGTAAAAGAATAAAGAAGGACGGTTGCCAAAATAGCGGCGATTGTGATCTTTTTCTTTAAAAGCATGCGCCATCTGTTCATCACACCCTCCTTGATATCCCCCACAAGTCAAGTAATATTACTACAACAAAAGTAAGCTTAATCTAACTTATTGTCAATAGAAGTTTTTCCTTCCATTCATCCCGTTTTTTTACAAATTCATAAAACCAAGTTATCATTATGTCATGAAACTATTGATCATTAATCCCGGATCCACATCGACAAAAATGAGCGTATTTGAAGATTATGATGAACTATTTACAGAAAATGCCTTCCATGACGCGCCCGAGCTATTGCGGTTCAGGACCACCAACGATCAGATTGGAATGAGAAAAAAGGTCGTGCTTGATTTTTTGGCAGGGCACGGCATGGAGATCGGGGACATCGATGTTTTTGTCGGTCGCGGAGGCTGTGCATATTCGCAACCGTCCGGTGTCATGATCATCGATGAAAGGCTATTCGAGGATACGAAAGACGACAAGGGAGGAAGCGACCATCCTGCGAAGCTCGGGGTGATGATGGCCTATGAATTCGGATGCGAACATCATAAACCCATGTATACCGTGAACCCCACAAATGTGGACGAGCTTTGCGACGAGGCGAGGATAACAGGACTCAAAGGGGTCTACAGAAGAGCGCAGTCCCACGTTCTGAATCAGAAAGCGGTCGCAGCGTTCCATGCAGGGCGAATGAACAGGAGATACGAGGACTGCTCGTTCATCGTCTGCCATATCGACGGGGGCATAACGATTGCGGCGCACAGGAACGGCAGGATGATCGACGGAACCGAGGGGGCGGGAGGCGACGGGCCGTTCACCCCTACCCGGCTTGGAAGCATTCCGATAATGGAGACTGCGAAATTTGTCGAGAAGCATTCGGCAAAGGAGCTTGAGGCCATGTGCTCGCGCTCCGGCGGCTTTGTCAGCCATTTCGGCACATCCGACTCAAACAGGATCCATAAAATGGTCGAGGCCAAGGATGAGCATGCCACCTTGGTCTGGAAGGCGATGACATACCAGATCTGCAAGGAGATCGGGGCGATGGCCGCGGTCCTGGGAGGAAAGGTCGATGCGATACTCCTCACCGGAGGGCTGGTGCGCTTCGATGATATTGTATCGGGGATAAAGGAGAGATGCTCCTGGATAGCCCCGGTCCACATCTACCCCGGGGAGATGGAGCAGCAGGAGATGTGCCATGAGGTTCTGAAGGTGCTCAGGGGAGAAAGGAAGGCCCGCATCTACACAGGCCGTCCGGTGTTCTCCGGATTCGGATGGGACAGGGAGTGAACCGCCTTTCTCATCGGAGGCGGACATTATTCCTGAAAAAATGCTATACTTCAAAAAAGGAAGCATGAAATGAGCATTGACAAGATAAAGGACTGCGAGATGAGGGAGACCGGATTCGGCTACACCCTCTCGCTCATAAACGGCAGATTCAAGATGCCGATACTCTACACCCTCACGGAGTTCGGAACGGTGCGGTTCAACGAAATGAAGAAATTCATCGGGGAAATATCATACCGCACCCTCAGCACCGTGCTCAAGGAGATGGAGGCGGACGGGCTTGTGAGCCGCAAGGAATACTCACAGATCCCGCCGAAAGTCGAGTACAGCCTCACGGAGAAAGGGAAATCCTTCATCCCCATCCTCGATGCCATGAGCGAATGGGGGGAGGTTCATAAAAAGGAATAACGGCACCACCATATTCCAACATCGCCAATACGTTCCAGCTCATAAAACGGAAAAATGATCGGCCATGCAAAAGAGATGAGTCTGTAATGACATTTACAGCTACTTTTGTTAGAATTAGCTAACTAGTAGGAAGATCATAAGATGGATACCAAGCTGGATCAGAGAAAACCCGGATGGCCATACATGTCCGGCTACAGGATTGAAAAAACGAGCACGGATGGCCCCTATACAACCTATGTCCTGCCCGGGTACGGAGGCTCGGGACATGCAGTGATGAAATGTGCCGGGATCATTCCGGGCATAGACATGAGCTATGACACATTGGACTGCGACTCCTGTTTCCAAAAGGCCTCTGCTCCTCCCGGCTACATGCAGATAAGCTACTGCAGGAAGGGAAGCTGCGAGGTTGTGATGAACGACAACCAGATATGCTTCCTCTCGGAAGGCGACCTGTGCATGACAATTCCTGAAAAGAACAGGATGATCGCGAGCAGGATTCCCTCCGGACGATATGAGGGACTTACCATAATCATAGAAACAAAGGTCGCCCAGAAAGAGCTGGACAAGCATTTTTCTTTTGCCGATATCGACCTGGAAAGCTTGAAACAAAAGCTTTTTACAGATAGGAACATATTCTTTTTGCGCTCGAGAAGCGAAATAAACCATATTTTCTACGAGGTTGATAAAGCAGAGGAATCGATGAGGAACAGCTATCTGCCGCTCAAGATCGTCGAGCTGCTTGTCCTTCTTGACAACGTGATGCTGGGAAAGGAGGATTCCATCCCGCAGTTTTCCCGTACCGTCGTCGAACGCACAAGAAGATGTCATTCCTTCCTTGTCAAGAATCCGACGTTGAAAACCACGTCGAAGGAGCTCGCAGAAAAATACAAGCTTGCGGAAACCAGCCTGAGGGAATGCTTCAGGAGCATCTACGGACAACCCATCGGGGCGTTCAAAAAGAATCTGAGGATGAAATACGCAGCCCGACTTCTCGAGGAAAACCCGCTGATGCAGATATCGGACGCGGCCGCCATGTGCGGATATGGGAACCAAAGCAAGTTCGCATCCGCTTTCAAAGCGGTAATTGGCTCCTCCCCCGCCCTTTACAGATCGAAATTCTGCAATGACAAAATCGGTGATGAATCGGATTAACATATGGCAGCCTGCCCATGGAAGACAAGGTGGAAGGTGCTTGCGGACCTCATCTTCCGCCCCATCTCCGCCACGGACCGCGGTGGACATGATCCCATTTCCCCCAGGCAAGCCTGACACCATGTTTTCCCGACACAAAAAAAGGGATGAATAAGAATCGGGCGGATATGAAAAACAACAGCCTGCCGCACGGCAGGCTGTGAACCGGTAAAGGACCGACGCCTATTTCGAGATAAGCATCGTCTTTGGATCGAGATTGACTCCCATCGGCTTGGGAACGTTCTGATGATGGGCCCTGACGACGGTCAGCACGACCTTGTCGATCTTGTCGTCGTAGCGGAGCGCCACCAGGACATCTATGAGATCATAGTATTTCAACAGCGTGTTTGGCACACCATATTCGTCATACACTACATCCGGGCGTACAGGAGAGACGCTGAACCACACCTCGAGGTTCATCTTCTTTGCAAACTCCTTGATCTTGACGATGTCCTCCTCGTCGGCGGTTGTGAGCTTGTAGCCGTCGAAAAGGATCGCATCTGCCTTGAAGGAGCCCTGCGAGATGAGGCTCTCAAGAGAGGATATGACTTTTTCTATTGGAATCTGCTCCTGGCTGAAATTCATGACCACGCGGTTGGCCAGGATGGAATTGTATACCATTGTCGCATCATCGAGGCTCTGCAGCTCCGTGATTTCCTTGAAGACTTCCTTGTACCAATTTATGACATGCTCCACATTCCCCGAGAAGGACACGTGGATCACGTTCTCGCCCTTGAAGAGCTTGTCTGTTGCCAGGTGGACGAGACATGCCGTCTTTCCAACGCCATGACGGGATACGATAACACCGAGATTGCCCCTGCCCAATCCACCGTTGATCGCATCCTCGAAAACACGGAGCGGGCTTACGCTGTTGAGTTCCTTAATGTCCAATTTATTTTCCTCCTGTTTTGCTTTTACAAATTATAACATCGCCACAGTATAAAAAACAAAGGAAATTTCAATATTTCTGCTGCGCCACCCAACCTCTTACGATGATTGGAATTGGATGCAGGGGCACAAAAAAAGTCCGCCACGACATGCGGCGGACCATACCGGAATCCGGGAGGAAATCACTTTCCTGCTTCCTTCTTCCTCTTTTCCTGATAGGCCTTCTTCAGCTCCTCGGAGACACCCGTGGGGACCTTGCCGTACTTGGCGACCTCCATCGTGAACTCGGCCTTTCCCTGAGTGAGGGAGCGGAGAACCGTGGAGTATCCGAACATCTCGGAAAGCGGGACCTCCGCGATGACCTGGCACTGGTTGTTGTCCTCGGTGCTGGACACGATGATGCCCCTCCTCTGGTTGATCGAACCGAAGATGTTGCCCTGGAATTCGCTCGGTCCCTCGACCTCGACCTTCATGATCGGCTCGAGGATGGCGGGCCTGGCCTTCTCATATGCATCCCTGAACGCACCGATGGCCGCGGTCTGGAACGCCATGTCCGAGGAGTCGACCGGGTGCCATGCACCATCGTTGATGCACACCCTCACCCCGATGACGGGGAATCCGATCTGCGAACCCTTCTTCATGGCCGCCTGGAATCCCTTGTCGCAGGACGGGATGTATTCGTTGGGGATTGCTCCTCCCTTGATCTCGTCGATGAACTCGTAATCCTTCGGGTTCTCGTCGCCAACGACCTGCTCGATCGGTTCGATGTAGCCTGCCACACGTGCGTACTGTCCGCTTCCACCTGTCTGCTTCTTGTGGGTGTAGTTGAACTCGGCCCTCTGCGTGATGGCCTCCCTGTATGCAACCTCGGGCTTGCCGACCCTTACCTCTGCCTTGTATTCCCTCTTCATCCTTTCGATGTAGACATCGAGATGGAGCTCTCCCATTCCCTTGATGATCGTCTGGTTGGACTCGGGATCGACATAGGTCTGGAAGGTCGGGTCCTCCTTGGTGAACCTGTTGAGGGCCTTCGCCATGTTGTCGGCGGCCTTCTTGTCGACAGGCTCGATGGCAAGGGAGATAACGGGATTAGGCACATACATGCTGGTCATCGAATAGTTGAGCGACGGATCGCAGAACGTGTCGCCGCTGGCGCAGTCGATGCCGAAGAGGGCGGCGATCTCGCCGCATCCGCACTCGCTGATGTCCTCCATCTCGCTGGCGTGCATCTTGATCAGACGGCCGACATTGAACTTCTTCCTGGTCCTGGTGTTGTAGAGTGTGTCGCCCTTCTTGATCTTGCCCTGGTACACACGGATGTATGTGAGCTGTCCGAACTGTCCGTCCTCGAGCTTGAACGCAAGGATCACGGCCGGCTTGTCCGGATTGGACTCGAGAATGATCTCCTTCTCGTGGTCATCGAGGTCGAGTGCCTTGTTCTCGACTTCGGTCGGATTGGGAAGATAGTCGATGACGCCGTCGAGAAGCGGCTGGATACCCTTGTTCTTGTAGGCGGAGCCCATGAACACGGGACAGAGCTCGAGACCGATCGTGCCCTTCCTGACCGCAGCCTTGATGAGCTCCGGCGTGACGGCATCCTCGAGCATGGCCTCCATGAGCTCGTCGGAGCACATGGATACGGTGTCGAGCATCTCCTCCCTCTTGGCCTCCGCCTCGGCCCTGAGCTCCTCGGGGATCTCCTCGTACCTTGCCTGATCCTTGTTCGGACCAGCGTCGAAATATATGGCCTTCATCTCTACAAGGTCGACAACTCCCTGCAGGCGGTCCTCAAGTCCGATGGGGATCTGCATCAGCACGGCATTGAGGCCGAGCTTGTCCACAAGCTGCTGCTTGACCCTGTACGGGTTGGCTCCCGTTCTGTCACACTTGTTGACGAACGCGATGCGGGGTACGTGGTACCTCTTCATCTGGCGGTCGACGGTGATGGACTGGGACTGTACGCCGCCGACGGAACAAAGGACGAGAATGGCACCGTCGAGAACCCTGAGCGACCTCTCGACCTCGATCGTGAAATCGACGTGGCCCGGAGTGTCTATGATATTGATCTCATGGCCCTTCCAATTAACGTTGGTTGCGGCGCTCGCGATGGTGATTCCCCTCTCCCTCTCAAGCTCCATCGAGTCCATGGTGGCTCCGACGCCATCCTTTCCCCTTACTTCATGGATGGCATGAATCTTGTTGCAATAGTACAAAATGCGTTCGGACAATGTGGTCTTTCCACTGTCGATATGGGCGCTGATACCGATGTTCCTCATGCCCAGCAGGTCGTTGATCATGCTAAAACCTCTCAAACAATATCTCGTATGCAAATTAGGAAATGCTTTCCTAAATCAATCCACACAATGAAATAGTGGCTTCAAAAGTCACCAAAAATGCATAATATAGATTTTAGGGTATTTGTTCAAGTGTTCTGATTCTTTTTTCTTACAGTCAAAAATGATATACTCTGGCCATGAGCACAGTCTTTGAAATGATCATCGAAGGGAAAATCCCTTCCACGAAGCTTTATGAGGACGACGTCTGCATTGCCATCCTCGACATCGCACCGAAGGCGAAGGGACATACCCTTGTGATAAGCAAGAAGGTCTATCCCACAATCTCCGAAGCCCCGGACGAAGTGATCGCACACATGTTCTCCATCGTCAGGAAAATCGACGGAAAGATGAGGAAGGAGCTCAAGGCGGAAGGGACAAACGTATTCATAAACAACAGTCCCGCAAGCGGACAGGAGGTGCCTCACCTGCACATACACGTCATTCCGAGATATTCATCGGACGGACTCTCGTTCTTCCCGCCAAGCATGGACTACGGTGACGGTGAGATGGCGGAGTACGGGAAAAAGCTCTGCCTATGAGAAGGATCACGGCCGCCCTATGCCTCCTGCTGGTGCTCACCTCCTGCGCGATCTACACGATCGGGGAAGGCAAGGCGAACATAAATCCTCCGGAAAAGGTGAGCGAACCGGAAACGAGGATCAGGATCATAAACGAGCGCAAGGCCATGGCCGAGGCGGAGCGCCTGGCCGAGGAAGAGAGACGGGAGGAAGAGGCCCGGCTCAAGGCCGAGGCTGAAGCAGAGGCCCTCAGGCTGTACCTCGAGAACGCCGTGTACGAATATCCCGAGGACCTGGATGAGCTCGTCATCCCGCACAACTACCGTCCGGAGCGCACGCATCTGGAACTGGATACGGAAAACAACCCGCTCCGTCTTCTGTTCCTGCCTCTGGAGGAGGATGCGGACCTTGAAAGGGTCGCCTCGAGCGTCAGCCATCTCGAGACCGACTTCACGTTCATAACAGGAACGCTCGAGCAGCGTGTGGAACTTTCCAAGCTCATGGGAAGGGACACGGTGATCCTCGAGGGAGGTGCGGTGCTGTACAACACCAGGCTTGCAAGGATGGAGAAGGATTATGCGATCTTCAACCTGAACGGGGACAAGGACATACAGGTCTCCGTTCTCGACACCTACCGCGGGCTGCCCTCCTCCGGTGCGGAGATTGACGGATGGATATCCGGACTCACCGGGGACGAGAAGAGCCTCTCACGGCTGAAGATAGCCGACGACGAGATACTTTTCGCATTCTCGTCATCCGAGCCTGACGGCAACGACTGGAACATCTTCACGTATTACCCCTACAGGAAGGACCACGTATTCAGGAATGCGGAGATCATGCGGAAGTACGGCTTCGACGACATATACAGGCAGACGCACTTTTTGGCCGAGGCCGACCCGGGCATCACAAGGAAGAACGGGGATGTGTACGAGAGGATGGACTTCATCTACTCCAGGAATCTCATACCCGTGGAAAGCGTCGTGTTCGATGTCGCCGGAATGGATTCGAAAGCAATCTACGCAGAAGTCCTGATGCCATGACCAACATTGAAGGATCACAGAAAAGCGGAGAGGTCAAAACGGCCGGCTCCGCTTTTTTTCCGCATGAAAAACCTCCCGGTGATCCGGGAGGGCCGATAGGATGTATCAAAGAAGGCTGTCGATATTGATCTCGCATGCGATCGCGGGCATCGTGCAGCCCCACGATTCGAGCACCTGCGGGTGGATCTCTCCGAACACGCCGACCTCCTTGCCGTCCACCATGATGGAGGCGCACCTGCCGGGGATGAATCTCGGATCGTCATCCACCGCCTTGAGGGAATACTCCTTCCTGATGAAATACATCAGCGTATTCACAAGAGACGAGGCCTCATTATAACCGACCTGGTTGTTTGCGGAAAGGAACCCGAGGCTGTTCACGGTGACCGTGCCGCTCACGTCGCAATCATCCTTCTTGCAGATCTTTCCGATCTCGAAGATGTTGTGAGGATAGACGGCATGCCCGCTCACCGATTCGCTTTCGAGGAGAGAAGGTATCACGGACGGTCTCACAACCTCATAATTCTCACTCATCGGGTTGGCGATGAATACGCAATCAGCCCCGTCCACATGCATCCTGTCGATATACTCCTTCCTGGAACCAAGGTAGTTGTACATCATCTCCTGGAACCCGAGGCCGACCATGACATCCTTGACCTTGCGGGAGAACTCCTCCGCCCTGCCGAGCCTGCCGACGGTGAAATCGGCCGGCATGACCGGAGCAAAGTTTGCAAGCCCGTGTCCGATCATTATATCCTCGATGATATCCACCTCGTGCAAAAAGTCGTTCCTGTATGCCGGGCATGTTGCGGTGATGACACCCTTTTCCGCCTTTGCATGGACACCCATCCTGGCAAGGGCCGCGACGCATTCCTTTTCAGAAAGCTTCAGCCCGAGCTTCTTTTCGACCGCATCGACGCTGCACTTGGCATCGCCTTGGAAATAATACGGTACGGTTATCGACCTGCCGTATTTCGTGTCCGTCGCGAACTCGACCTTCACAGGAAGGATCTCGTAGCCCATGTCGGCCATGTCGCAGCAGAGGATGTTCGCAGTCAGCAGAAGATCGTCGAGTATCGGGCCCGAAAGCTCGACAAAGAGGTTCTCGTCCCCCACCTCGACCGCTCCGATGCGGGCGCTGTTGATGACAGGAGGGAACGAGAGGGTCTCGTTGTTGTCGTCATAAAGATACGGGAAGCGGGGCTTGTCCGAGACGATGTACCCGTACTCCCTGCCCTTTGGATGCTTCTCGCAGATCTCCCTGAGGGAAAGCTCCTCGGTCATCCCGAGCGGCACGAACCTTGTCTTGTCGGGATCGACCGCGGCATAGTGCACAGGATACTTGATGAGGTCCGAGCGGTATATGCCGAGGGCGATGGTCTTCCTCTTCCTTCCGAAATTGAAGCAGAGCTTCTCCTGGCTCTGGATCAGGTTGACAAGAAGCTCGTCGTCGACCTTCCTGCCGCGTGCGGCAAAACCGATGGAATAGTCGCGGATGCCGATCGCCGATACATCATCCACGACCGCCCTTCCGTCGCTCGGAAGCTGCCTGTCAGCACTGCTGAAGAAATCATAGGCAGGGATCTTCCCCGTTTCATAGGTCTTCAGGGCACGTGCGACACCGGCTGCCGACCAGAGGTCCGGGCGGTTGGTGTCGTTGAGCTCTATCTTGATGACATGGGCATCGGCATCATGCCCGTCGAGCTCCGCCTTGGCCACGGGGAAGATGTCGACAAGCTCGTCATCGCTCATCCTTTTTCCCAAAAGGGAATAGAAAATATTTTCCGGTGCTTCGATCTTCGGCATGTCAGTTACCTCTCCTCATTCTAACAGATTCGATGTCGGGGGTGAAAAGCTCCCTGAGGTCGTTGAGACCAAGGTGCATGAGGGCCATCCTGTCTATCCCAAGCCCCCAGGCAAGTACAGGGACATCTATTCCCAAGGCCTTTGTCACCTCAGGACGGAAGATTCCCGATCCTCCGAGCTCGAACCATCCGAGCACCGGGTGCTTTATATGGACCTCTATGCTGGGCTCGGTGAACGGGAAATACCCCGGAACATACTTCACCTCCTCGGCTCCCGCAATCTCCTCCGCGAACATCTTCAGAAGTCCGAGCAGGTTCCTGAGGTTCACATCCTCACCAAGCACTATACCCTCCGTCTGGTAGAAATCCGCCCCGTGCGTGGCATCCACCTGGTCGTAACGGAAGCATCGGACGACCCCGAAATACTTCCCCGGCACCTTCGCCTTTGTAAGCTGATGGGCCGAGAGCACCGTGCCCTGGCTCCTGAGGACCTGACGGCGTGTGAACTCATGGTCGAACGAATATCCCCAGCCGCGGCTGCCTGTGGTCCAGCCGTCCTCGTGGGTCCTGGCGACCTGGCTGAGCCAGGGCTCCTCGATGAACTTCGCGTGCCTGGGCTCCTTGACGTAGTAGACATCATGTATGTCGCGGGCCGAATGGAACTGCGGCATGAAGAGCGCGTCGCCGTTCCAGAACTCGTTCTCCACCAGCGGTCCGTCGAACTCCTCGAAGCCGAGGGCGGTGAGCTTGTCCTTCACCCACTGCAGGTAATTGCCGTAGGCGTTATGGCGTCCGGGAACCAGCCTGCTTGTAGGAGCGTCCACGCCGTACGGGCGGAAGGATCCGTTCTTCCAGGATCCGCTCTGGAGCATCTGCGGCGTCAGGAGACCGAACTCCTCGCCAGTTATGTTCGCCCTCTCGAGCTCCTTTTTCACCTCGTCACCATCGGCCGTGAGGTTGTAGACCACCTCCTCCCTTTCCGAATACTTGAAAGGGGACGATGAGGCACCCCTCTTTTTCGCCATCTGGGAGATGACCTTCTTCTGCGCCTCGGAAAGCACGGACTCGTCGAGCTCGCCGTCCTTGAGCGCGGAGGAAAGAAGAAAGCGCTGCATCACGACTTCGTCGGGAAGGCTGTCCGAAACGACCTCCGCCTTCCTCTCCGCATTGAGCTGTGCGGTCTTCTTTGAGGAAAGCTGGCCGAAGGCGGATCCCACATCGCTCTTCTCAAGCCCGAGGGCCTCTGCGATCTCGGGCAGCGTGTGCGGGCCGTTGTCCTTCAGGAATGTAAAGATGCGCTCGGCAGGCATTCCGTTCTTTTCCAGCTCACGTCCGAAGTCGGTAAGCTCGTAGACGATCCTGCTGCTTCTCCCCGTCTCCTTGAGCAGGCCTTTCGCCTGAAGCCAGGAAAAAGCCTGGTTGCACTGTCCCACCTTGTAGCCGAGCTCCGCGATGATCCTTGCATGGTCGATCCTCTCGCCGGGGCTCACATGCCTGAGAAGCTTCACTTCAAGAGGATGCAGCTTCTTTACATCGATATCCATATGTCATTGCTCCTAAAATGCTGTTATTTAATGGGATTATAGGAAAAGTCGGGAAAAAGTTAAACCCTTTTATAATGCCGTAGCCAAAGATGGGGGAACGTATTGCAAACCATATGGAAGCGGATTCCCGGCCTTAGATGCCGCAAACGGCCGGAACAGGGCCGTATCACAGGCTCAGGAGAGAGAGCACCTTTGCCCTGACCTCGTCCTCGGTGGGGATGACGGTGCGTTCGAGGGACCGCGAGAAAGGTATGGGCAGCGCCTTGGCCGCTATCACCTCCACGGGAGCCTTCAGGCTCAGTGAGGCGCTGCGCGCGATCACGGAGAGCACCGAATCGGCGACGCTTCCGTTCAGAGGAGTGTCCTGGACCACAAGCACCCGGCCGACACGTTCCGCCTCGCATACGATCGTCAGCTCGTCCAACGGATTGATGGTCGCGAGATCGATGTATGTGATGTTCTCCTCAAGCCCCCTAGTGGCCTTCTTAACCGTCGAGAAGGCATGCGAATAGGAGATTATGAGGAGCTTGCCGCCGCAGCCGTGCACGAAAGCCTTTCCAAGCGGGAGGAACGTGTTGCAGTCACCGGCCTGCCCCTCCTCGGAATAAAGCCCCTTGTGCTCGAAGAAAAGGACCGGGTTCTGTTCCCTGTTGGCGCTCTTCAAAAGGGCCTTCGCCGTATAGGCGTCGGACGGCGCCACGACAAATATGCCCGGGGTGTTCAAGAACATCGTCTCGATGTTCCCCGTATGCTGGCTCCCATGTCCGGTCCCGCTTCCTATCGGGGCGCGGTATATCATCGGGCAATGAAGCTGTCCTGCGGACATGAAATAGGTCTTGGCCGCATGGTTGACGAGCGCATCGGAAGCCAAGGTGGAGAAATCGGCATACATTATCTCGACAATGGGGTGGCTCCCCATCATGGAGGCCCCCACTGCAAGCTGGGTGAAAGCCTCCTCGCTGACAGGGGTTTCCAGCACCTTGTCGGGGTGTTTCCTGTACAGATCCCCGGTCACGCCGAAGCATCCTCCATAAAGTCCTATGTCCTCGCCCAGCATGAAGGCGTTTCCATCCTCGGAAAGAATCTCGTCCAGAGCCTCGCGGATCGCATCCCTGTATGTGGAGGCATGGGTCTTGCCGCTTTCGTGCCATTGCACGGACGAGGGCGCAAAGAGATAGGAATCCAGCTCCCTGATCGAGAGCACGTCGTCCTTCGTCGATTCGGCCTTCCGATACATGGACACGACCTCATCCTCGACATCCTTTCTGATCCCGTCCATCCCCTCGCGGTCAAGAATGCCATTTTCAAGCAGGTAGGTCTCGAAACGGGTTATCGGATCCTTCTTCCGCCACAAGGCCTCCTCCTCCCTGCTCCTGTACACCCTGGCATCGGACTTGCTGTGCCCGCACATGCGGTAGGTGTCCGCCTCGAGCAGGAAAGGCCTGCCCGTCTCCATGATGGTTTTTCTTGCAATACGGGCAGCATCCCTGACGGCAAGCACATCGTTGCCGTCGACCTTCATGTATCCGATACCGTAGGAGGCCGCACGCACTGAGAAATCCTTGCAGCTGACAACCCTTTCAGCAGGCGCGCTCATCCCGTAATGGTTGTTTTCCAGATAGAAAAGGACGGGGATGTTCCACACGGAGGCGAGGTTCATGCTTTCATGCACCGCTCCGCGGCTGGTGGCGCCGTCGCCGAAGATGGCAACACCGATCTGGTCGAGATGGCGGCGTTTGAACGAATATGCGATACCCATGGCCATCGGGACACCGGACCCCACGATCGCGGACGAGCCGGCATTGCAGGTGGAGGTCTCGCTCATGTGCATCGATCCGCCCAGACCGCGGCATACGCCGTGCCGTGACCCGAAGAGCTCGGAGAACATCTTGTCGAGGGACGTGCCCCTGGCCACATTGAATCCATGGCAGCGGTGTGTCGGCACAAGCCAATCCTTCCGTCCAAGTCCCGCGACAAGCCCTACATGGCTCGCCTCCTGTCCGATGTTCAGATGTGTCGTTCCGTAGAACACGCCCTTGGAAAAAAGCTCGGCCACCTTGAGTTCGAAAGACCTCGAAAGCAGCATTGAGCGGTAAAGCGATATTTCTTCCAACATAAACGTACAAGGATCTCCAGTCCAATTAAGCTCAGTTGACAAAGATGGATTCGATGAACCCCACAAAACAATAATGCCAATCACCTTGAGGATAGTTGTTCATGATACCGCTGTCAATAAATGTCTCCTTTGTCACGGGGATCCTGGCGGCCTTACGGCATGTGAGCATCAGGTTGGCCTGTTCGAACACGATGGTCCCGTCGGCCTCGACCGGGGTGAGACCGAGCATCCCCATCTTGTCGAACGTCCTCCCGCTCTTCGTCCCTGCGGTCGACAGGACGTGCCTGAACTTCTCGTCAGGGGGGAAGAAGGACATCGAGAACATGTCGTTCCTGTCCATGAACTCAAGCGTGTACCTGCTCTCCCTGACAAATACGAACACGGCGGGACGGTTCCACATGTAGCCGAAGCCTCCCCAGCCTGCGGTCATCGTGTTCCAGCTGTCCTTCGTGCCGCTGGTGAGCAAGAAGTCGTCCTCGCCGATGGAAGAGAACGGATTGAGTTCCAAACGGGTGTAATCGATCTTTTTCATATTAACCCTCCCCTTTCTTGGGATTATAGCAGTTATGGACCGGATTTGAAAAAAAAACCGCACATCCGGACGAAAAAAACATTCCAGGCGGCATGGTGGACCAGGAAGCAAGGCTCAAAGCAGATCCCGGATATACCTTCCAGTGACGGACCCACTGCAGGCCTGTATGGTTCCAGGAGGTCCGCAGGCGACGATACGTCCGCCGTCCTTCCCTCCTCCGGGGCCCATGTCGACGATGTAGTCGGCATTCCTGATGACATCCATGTCATGCTCTATCACGATGACCGTCGCGCCGTGGTCGACAAGGCTCTGGAACACATCCATGAGCGTGCGCACGTCAAGCGGATGGAGCCCGATCGTGGGTTCGTCGAACACGAAGACCGAATCCTCCTGCCCATGCCCAAGCTCGCTTGCCAGCTTAAGACGCTGGGCCTCGCCGCCGGAAAGCCCCGGCGTCTCCTCGCCCAGTGTCAGATAGCCAAGTCCAAGCTCCTTCAGCACGGAAAGCCTCTGGGTGATGAGCTTATGCCCTGTCACAGCATCCAGCACGCTGTCGACATCCATGGCCATCAGCTCGTTCAGAGAATAGCGGTCTCCCTTGGAATTCACATACCCGATGTCCTCTATCTCCTTGCAGTAGCGGGAGCCTCCGCATCCCGGACAAGGGATGTCCACGTCCGGAAGGAACTGCACATCAAGGCTTATCGAGCCTGTTCCGTCGCACACAGGACATCTGAGACGGCCCGTGTTGTAGGAGAAATCCCCCGCCTTGCAGCCTTTTTCCTTTGCCTGCGGAAGGCTTGCGAACATCTTCCTGAGCTCGTCATGCACGTTTGCGTAGGTCGCGACCGTGGACCTGACGTTGATTCCTATCGGGGTTGCGTCGATCAGCTTTACATGTCTGATCCCGTCGGCCTCCACCGCCCTGACATGTGGAGGCAGCCTTTTCCCCGCAACCGATGCCTCGAGGGCCGGAACGAGGCTTTCAAGTATCATCGTGGTCTTGCCGCTTCCCGAAACACCGGTCACGACGGACAGGCAGGCCTTCGGAAAATCCACCTCCAGCGGCTTGACCGTGTGTATGCCGTGCGTCGACAGATGTATCCTGCCGCGCTGGAACAGCCTGTCCGGATCCATACATTTCCTGAAACACGCTTTTCGGCCTCCAAGGAACGGACCGATGACAGAAGCCTTGTTCCTTTTCATGTCCCCGATGGTTCCCTCCGCAACGACATACCCGCCTGCTGTCCCGGCTCCGGGTCCGAGCTCGATCATCCAGTCGGCCGAGCTCAGGACCTGTATGTCATGGTCGACGATCACGACCGAATTACCGTCGGACACGAGGTCGTCCATGACCGCCTTCAAGCCCTCGATGTTGGCCGGATGCAGCCCGATCGATGGTTCGTCGAGCACATACAGCACTCCGGTGGTCCTGTTTCTCACGGCACGTGCGAGCTGCACCCTCTGCCGCTCCCCGGTCGAAAGGGTGTTGGAGGCCCTGTCCAGCGAGATGTAGCCAAGACCGAGGTCGACAAGCCGTTTTGCATTGTCGAGGAAGGATTCCACTATGCTGGAAGCCATCTGCCTCATCTCCGCCGGAAGCGAACCGGGAACTTTCCGGACCCAGTCCACAACATCCGAAAGGGTCATGGCGGACACCTCGTCGAGCCCGAGCCCCAGGATCTTCGGCGCACGGGATGCCTCGGACAGCCGGCTTCCATGGCAGTCGGGGCACACTCCCGTTGCCAGAAACTTCTCCACCCTCTTCATCCCGGCTTCGTCCTTTACCTTCGACAGGGCGTTCTCCACCGTGCGGACGGCACTGTAGTATGTGAAGTCCAGCTCGGCGAAATCATCGCCCTTCTTCGATTTATAGAGGATATGCTTCTTTTCGGCAGGTCCGTCGTACACGATCTCCTTCTCATCGTCCGTAAGGTCCCGGAAAGGAACATCCGTCCTGACCCCCATGGCACGGCAGACATCGACCATGAGCGACCACATCAGGGAATTCCACGGGGCCACAGCACCGTCCTCGATTGAAAGCGACTCATCCGGAACCAATGTCGACCTGTCCACGGTCCGTACCACCCCAGTCCCGTCGCATGTGCGGCATGCACCGGAGCTGTTGAACGCGAGATCCTCCGCCCCCGGCCCGTGGAAACGGGCTCCGCATACCGGGCAGACATACTCTTCTCCAAGTGCGACGTTCATCGCCGGCTCCACATAATGGCCGTTCGGACAGCGGTGGGATGCGAGACGGGAGAACATCAGGCGGAGCGAATTGAGGAGCTCGCTGGAGGTTCCGAACGTGCTTCTGATCCCAGGCACCCCCGGCCTCTGGCGGAGAGCAATGGCCGCAGGGATATGCAACACGTCGTCGACAAGCGCACGTTCGGCCTGGGTCATCCTCCTCCGGGTATATGTGGACAGGCTCTCAAGGTATCGCCTGGAGCCCTCGGCATACAGTATCCCGAGTGCAAGGGAGGATTTTCCCGACCCGGAAACTCCGGCTATCGCGACCTTTTTGTGGAGTGGTATCTTCAGGCTTACGTTCCTGAGGTTGTGCACCTTTGCACCGATTACGTCAATATTCTCTATCATGCTGAACCATTATAAGCCAAAGCCCGCATCGGAAACACCCTTGATCGTGGTTTTCCCGTTTCCACCACAGGCCTTCATACGCTTTGCCCTACCTTTTCTTTTTCATCGGATTGCTATACACTTAGACAGTAATTTTTCTTTAGGGAGCTAACATGACACAATCTCTTTCAATTCCACCTTTGACAAAGGATCTGGCAAGAGTTCTCATCGATGCCGATACCATCTCAAGAAGGGTTGACGAGCTTGCGCACAAGATCGATGAAAAATACAAGGACCTCGAGGAGCCGCTGATTCTCGTCGGCGTACTGAAAGGTTCTTTTATTTTTTTGTCTGACCTGTGCCGGAGGCTGACGATCCCCCATGTCGTCGATTTCATCGCGATCTCGTCCTACGGGCAGCAGGGGGACCGCCGCGGAGAAGTCAGGCTTCTCATGGACACCAGGGAGAACCTGGCCCAGAGGAACGTGCTGATCGTGGAGGACATACTGGACAGCGGAAACACCCTCGCCTACCTCATCAAGACCTTCACCAGCAGGGGGATAAAGAGCATCGAGACCGCGGTGTTCCTGGACAAGAAGGAAAGGCACGAGGTCGACATAGACGTGCAGTACATCGGCTTCGACATCCCTGACGTATGGGTAGTCGGATACGGTCTGGACTATAAGGAAAAATACAGGACGCTCCCTTATATCGCTGAAATGATTCCACAGAAATGAAAGGAAAATGAAATGGCAGAAGAAAAACTGTACGTAAGCTACAACACGGTGCACAAGCTCATCAAGAAACTGGCCGCACGCATACTCGGATCCGGATTCGATCCCGATGTGATCGTTGCGATCGGGAGCGGCGGATTCATCCCGGCCAGGATCCTGAAGACATTCATAAACCGCCCGATCTATGCGGTTGGCATCTCTTACTATGGCATCGACCACAAGCACAGGGAGCACCCGACCAAGATCCAGTGGATCGACGAGGTGCAGGAACAGCTCAAGGGCAAGAAGGTCCTGCTGATCGACGAGGTGGACGACACAAGGGCCACCCTCGCCTATTGCGTGGGCGAGCTCCTGAGCTACCAGCCCGAGGAGATTGCGGTCCTCATCCTCCACAACAAGCTCAAGCAGAAGGATGTCGAGTTCCCGCCTGAAATCAAGAGGTACTACCCGGCGATGGAGGTCGAGGACATATGGATCAAGTATCCATGGGATGCTGACGACATCGACGAGCAGGAGAGGCTCGAGAAGGAGATGCTCGAGAGGATGAGGAAGGAAGGAAAGGAGCTTTTCATATGAGGAGCAACGTCAACGCCGTGGTCGGCATCCAGTGGGGGGATGAAGGAAAGGGAAGGATCGTGGACTACCTGGCCCAGGATGCGGAGATCGTGATCCGCTTCCAGGGCGGTGACAACGCCGGACATACGGTCATAAACGAAATGGGCAGGTTCGGCCTGCACATACTTCCAAGCGGGATATTCAACAGCGAGACGATGAACATAGTCTCCGCGGGCACCGTGGTGAACTTCGACACGATGCTCAAAGAGATGAAGGACATAAGGGAGCGCTGCGGCCTCGAGCTCGACAACGTGTTCATAGACGAGAGGGCCCACCTGATAATGCCCTACCACTGCCTACTGGACGGAGCGGAGGAAGGAAAAAGGGACGAAAGCCAGAAGATCGGCACAACAAAGAGGGGTGTCGGCCCCTGTTATACGGACAAGGCGGCGAGGATCGGGATCAGGGCCTGCGACCTGCTGGACGAGGACAGGCTTGAGAAAAGGCTTTCCATGCTGCTGCCCAAAAAGAACAGGGATCTGGAGTACTACGGCCTCAGGACATTCACGCTCAAGGAGCTCATGGACAAGTGCCGCAGCTGGAGGCTCGAGTTCGCAAACCACATAATCGACACCGTTCCGGTTGTCCGCGACGCGGTCGAAAGCGGGAAGAAGGTCCTGCTCGAGGGACAGCTGGGCATCATGAGGGACAACGACTGGGGCATCTACCCCTACACCACCAGCAGCAACCCGACAGTGGCCGGGGCCTGCAACGGTGCGGGAATCCCTGCAAAGGCCATCAACCGCGTATGCGGTGTCATGAAGGCCTACTCCACCTCCGTCGGAGGAGGTCCGTACATGACCGAGCTCTTCGACAAGGACGGTGAGAAGCTCAGACAGATCGGAGGGGAGTTCGGGGTTACCACCGGACGTCCGCGCCGCTGCGGCTGGCTGGATCTGGTGGCGGCCGACTATGCATGCTACATGAACGGGGTAATGGACATCGCGCTCACAAAGCTCGACGTGCTCGACACGTTCAAGACCATAAAGGTCTGCACCGGCTACAACATCGAGGGCGAATACTACAGCTACCTGCCCGAGACCAGGCTTCAGGAAAAGGCAAAGCCCATCTACGAGGAGTTCGAGGGATGGATGTGCCCCACAAGCGGGGCGCGCAGGTGGGAGGACCTGCCCGATAAAGCACAAAAATACATACTGGCGATCGAGAAGGCGCTGGGCACCAGGGTGACATACATCTCCGTGGGGCCGGAAAGGGACCAGCTCATAGTCAGATGAACGCAGGATGACCGCTCCAGGATGGTGTGCTCCCTGTCAATAGGACAGTGAAAAAAGAAAGGAGCAGACTATTTGGGTAGGCAGAGGGAAGGCTGGTGCTGAGACGCATCGGCTTTTTCTT
>CASFDW010000013.1 GCA_949293595.1 uncultured Spirochaetales bacterium
AAGAAAAAGCCGATGCGTCTCAGCACCAGCCTTCCCTCTGCCTACCCAAATAGTCTGCTCCTTTCTTTTTTCACTGTCCTATTGACAGGGAGCACACCAGTCCGAACGGCGGCTCCTTTTTTTCCAACATGCGGGATAAAAAAACCGGACTTCACGAGAAGTCCGGAATAAAAAGTCCGAAAACCTTATTTGTTCATTGCTTCCGCAACCGCGACCGCAACCGCAACGGAAGCGCCGACCATCGGGTTGTTACCCATTCCGATGAGCCCCATCATCTCGACGTGGGCAGGAACGGATGACGAGCCCGCGAACTGGGCATCGGAGTGCATCCTTCCCATGGTGTCGGTCATGCCGTAGCTTGCAGGTCCGGCCGCCATGTTGTCCGGATGGAGCGTTCTGCCCGTACCACCGCCGCTGGCAACCGAGAAATACTTCTTTCCAAGCTCAATGCATTCCTTCTTGTATGTTCCCGCGACAGGATGCTGGAACCTTGTCGGGTTCGTGCTGTTTCCGGTGATGGACACATCGACACCCTCGTGGTGCATGACTGCAACGCCTTCGCGGACATCGTCCACGCCGTAGCAGTTGACGGCAGCCCTCTCACCCTTCGAGTAGGCGGTTCTGGAAACTTCCTTGAGCTCGCCGGTGAAATAATCGAACTTTGTCTCCACATATGTGAATCCGTTGATTCTGGAGATGATCTTCGCGGCATCCTTTCCAAGACCGTTGAGGATGACCCTGAGGGGCTCCTTCCTGGCCTTGTTCGCATTCTTGGCAATACCGATGGCGCCTTCGGCCGCGGCAAACGACTCATGGCCGGCAAGGAATGCAAAGCACTTGGTCTCGTTGCTCAGGAGCATGGCGGCAAGGTTTCCGTGGCCGAGTCCGACCTTCCTGTCGTCGGCGACGGAACCGGGGATGCAGAAGGACTGAAGTCCCTCGCCGAGGCTCTTCGCCACATCATAGGCCGTCTTGTCACCCTTCTTGATGGCGATTGCGGCACCGGTGATGTATGCCCAGCATGCGTTCTCAAAGCAGATCGGCTGGATGCTCTTCACGATGGAATAAACATCGACCCCTTTGGCGTCACAGATCTGCTTGGCCTCCTCTATGGAGGAAATGCCGTACTTTTTCAACGTCTCATTGATCTTATCGATTCTTCTCTCATATCCTTCGAACAATGCCATATCTTCCTCCTCATTCCTTTCTCGGGTCGATGTACTTCGCGGCATCCGCAAAGCGGCCGTATGTCTTCTTGGCCTTCTCGAGGGCTTCAACAGGATCCACGCCCTTCTTCACGTTGTCCATGAACACGCCCATGTTGACATACTCGTATCCGATGATCTCGCCGTTCTCGTCGAGAGCCTGGCGGAGGATGTATCCTTCAGCGAGATTGAGGTATCTCGGCCCCTTGAGCTTGGTCGAATAAACCGTTCCAACCTGGGAGCAGGTCCCCTTTCCAAGGTCCTCGAGTCCGGCTCCGATTACAAGGCCGTCCTCGCTGAATGCGCTCTGGCTTCTTCCATAGACGATCTGCAGGAAAAGCTCCCTCATAGCTGTGTTGATGGCATCGCAGACGAGGTCCGTGTTGACAGCCTCCAGAAGCGTCCTTCCAACGATGGCCTCGCTGGCCATGGCGGCAGAGTGTGTCATGCCGGAACAACCGAGGGTCTCGATGAGGGCTTCCTCGATGATTCCGTTCTTGATATTGAGGGTGAGTTTGCAGGCACCCTGCTGCGGAGCACACCAACCTACACCGTGTGTAAGGCCGGAGATGTCTTTGATCTCCTTTGCATATACCCATTTTCCCTCTTCCGGAATGGGGGCGCAGCCGTGCTGCGCACCGCACTTGACTGTACACATGTTTTCAACTTCTTTTGAGTATTTCATGCACATTTCTCCTTAAAATACTTCCGCTGCCGCCAGCGCAACAGCAAGCCATTCATTATGATAATACGAAAACAGCCGGTTTATCCATACCAATCGGTAAAAAAATACCGATGAAAACCCTGATAAAAACTTCTGATGCGACGATTTCCTACTCAGACAAGCCCGCCTATGGAACGGACAAGCTTCAGCACCATCAGGGCTACCATTATGAAAAGCGCTATCGAAATCGTGGCTATCCCACCGGCTATGCCGGATGCCTCCGCGACCTGTCCGACTATCACCGGCATCAGGATCGCCCCGACGGTAGCGGTCGCAATGCATGTGCCGACGGCGACGGTGGAGCTGTTGAACCGGGGATCCATCGTGGAGAGCGTGGTCGGATAAATCCCGCTCATGCTGAAGCCTACCCCGAGAAGGGCGGCAACGATAACGGCTATGTTCTCCGTGCTTATCATCAGCACGAAGAAGAAGGCCATGAGGATACCCATGACCAGGATCAGCACCGGTTTGTTCATCCTGCCCGAGATGCTGGCACAGGTCAGCCGTCCGCAGAGAATCATGATCCACAACAGGGACTGCATCGTCTGGGCCAACGAGGTGCTCATTATCCCGCTGTCCTTGAAATAGGTGACAAGCCAACCGGTGAGGGATCCCTCCGCACAGAGGTAGAAGAACATGATCGCGGTATTGAGCCAGAAGCCGAAGCTCCGGGCAAAGGCGACAGTCTCCCCCCTTTTCTTCTCCATTCTGTGCGAGGAAAGACAGCTTGTGGCGATGAAGACAAGTGCACAGGCCATGGAGGCCGCGATGGACCAGGCAGCCAGCCTCCATTGGAATTTTGTTGCGGCCACGGCGATGAACGGGCTTATGAAGGCACCGACTGCGAATGACGCATGCAGGACGTTGAGACCCGCGGCCTTGTTGCCCGCGTTCTCCGAGACCACCACGTTCGTTATGTTGCTCAGCGTGCCACGCCCTATCCCTGTAAGCGCAAATGCAAGAAGCAGGAGAAACGGATTACCGGTTGCCGTCATGAGAAGAAGCCCGAGGACTATGCAGGAGCCCAGGGCCAGCGTGCTCTGTTTCCTTCCTACCGCATAAGGAAGGAATCCTGCGACCAGGACGGCACAGAGGTTTCCTATCTGGTGGGCCGATAGCACATACCCGCTCAGGGCATAGCCCATCGCATACTCCTCCTGCATGGACGGAAGCAGGGCCCCGAGCAACGTGCTCATGGCCCCGGAACATAAGAAGGCGAAATATATCCTGTATACAAGCGGAACGTTCTCCTTCTTTATCCGAAGGAAGGATGACATTGAAAACATCTTAATCTCCTCAAGCTGGAACCAGTTGTATCATACAAAAAAAGCATAGGCAACATGCGCCGTCTCCCGTTCGCAAAGAAAGACGGACATCCGGTCCTGTGGCCTCCAGCTATCATCCTTCCGCCACATAGCGCGCATACAAGCCTTTTATCCCTTCAGCAAATCCACGGTTCGACAGATTCCAGTCCCTTGTGGCCACGTGACGGAGGCATTCCTCGGAAAAATCCCTGTGGAATCCGGGCCCGATCCTGGATGAGGCAAAAAACCTTATCACATCCGGAACCTCAAATTTAACGTCCACCTCCACATCCATCTGCTCAAGGAACCTCATGTGGTTGAAGAAGGGTGTCCCCTTCCTCACCCTGCGCGCCCAGCTCCGGGTCATGCCGACGAGTTCGTCCGACGATATCCTTCCTTCCAGAAAAAGCTTCTCAAGATAAAGCGACCGGACCTCCAGCGCCACATCATCCACGCATCCTTCGTCTGACATGTACCAGCCGGGAGCAATCCCGGTTCTCGCACGGTACGCCTTTGCAAACGAATCAAGATACGCGCCGGCACTTTCCAGGGCACCCGCCCGTCCATCCTTGTCCAGCACCGCTTTTCTGAGCTGGTTTATCAGCAACGCCTTCAGATTCATGTTGCTGTTGTTGTTCTCAAGACCGCGGTAGACCGACCGGGAGGCAAGAAGGCAGCCTTCCGCCCCATCCAGGAACGACGGGTCCTCCCACAGGGCCAGATCCATCATCGCATATCCCAGGTTGTTCAGTCTGAACGCCAATGCATCACGCAGCTCGTAGTCCATCAACGGGAACACACGCTTTGCCCACGCAAGATCGGCATCGAGGTCGAAGCGCAGGTAATAGTCCTCCAGCACGGAACATGCCCTGCCCGCTTCCGGCTCCAACCCCGCCCTCACCTCCAGATAGTTCCTCATCTTGAGATCATATTGGAGCTGGAAATAACCGTACGCCCCCAATCCTCCGGCGAAATTATCCAGAATCCTCGATTTCTGCACCACCGCATCCGTCCCGCCCACGCGGTCCAGGCATCTGCTTATCCTTGTGTACACCTCATGGATCGTCCCCGATTCCCCGGTCGCACGCACTTTTACCCCGTCATCCCCGAGGATGGCGAGATATGCATGGAACTTCATCATGAAATCATCGTATCCGTTCATGTTGAAGTTCGCCCTAGAGAACAGGTAGCTCGTCGCATACATTGCGGCGTCCACCGCGGCATTGCAGTCCGAAGCCATGCGCTGCAGGGCATACTCCATGGCCTCCTTCTTCAAATCCGCCCCCAGGTCCCCCCTGTCCGTCAGGGTAAGAGCCAGCATGAAACAGCACCTCTCATAAAGCAGAAGGTTGTCAGACACAATGGAAAAACCCTTCAGGTACGAAAGGATGAACGACGAGACGTTCTTTATCATGGACGACGGGATGGACCCGCCCTTCAGGACATACAATGCCGTCTCGAAAAGCTTGAAAAGTGCGACAGCCCGGTCATCGTCCAGCCTGCAAGGGAATCCGCCCCCCTGCTCGAACAATTCGAAATACCGGGTATCGTCCATAAGGCCGGCAAGCATGAACAGATTTATGACAAGAGGCTCCACCTTGTGCCTCCTTATCTCCGGATCGGCCCCCTTCAGCCCCAGGATCTCCCCTGCAAGCCGGTCCGCAAGGCTCCTCTCCTCATGGCCAAGCGGAATGGTCAGGGAAAGGAGGAAATCCATGAGTTTCCCATTATTGATGCCAAGCATCCTTTCATCGTCGTTTCTGGATACCACCATGGTCCCGAAGAAGTATCCGGATATGGCATTCTTGATCTGGTCATGGCATATTATTCCGGCACGGGTCTCACGCAGGATGCCCGCCTCCTTCAACAGCCCGACCTTGTCCAACGAATACCGACTCTCCCCGAACACGACGTGCGGATGGGCCAAAGGCTCGGTGGGAAGGAGCACGCAAAGCTTGAGATATTCGGCAATGTCGTCCCCCCAGCGCGTGCCGCCGTTGCCGAAATCAAGGATGTTCATCAGACGGGAGAACACGTCGTCCCCGGTCCATCCCGACCCGTTTTTCAAAAGTCTTCTCCTCAGCGACATTATCGGCTGCACCGTCTTGTCGGAATAATAGTTCACCTCGCAGGCCAGATGCGAGGCAAGCAACGGGTTGCCATCCGCATAATCGGCAAGATCGGAAAGCAGATAGTCAACATAGCCGTAGTCGGTGTCGATATACCGGATTCCGGCGGCAAGCTGCTCGACAATCTCGTCCTTCGTCATCCTGGCGGAGCCGGCAACGGTCCTCGGCACGCCATTTCCCTCCACGCCGAAATCCACCATGCAGCCGTCGAAACCGGCATCAGGCAGCTTCCTTGTCAGGACCAGGAAACGCCAGTCGTCCGGGAAGGGAGCATAAGGACCGCCTTCCTGGCACGTCTCCGTCCCCATCAGGAAATCGTAATCGTCCTTAGTGAAGCAGACAGTGTTCATATCGACCACGAGCAGGGTCGGCCCCTTGCTGAGGCAGGATGAGAACGCATCCCTTATCTCGTAATCCGAAACCGCATTGTTGCCGAATTGCGAGAATGAAGGAAATGCCAGGCGTCCGAACATGATTGAGAACTCGCGTCCCACGACCGAGTGATACCAGGTCTTCCTCCTGTCGATGCGTGCGTTGTTGTCAACCCCCACCCAGGCCACGGCATACTGTGAGGAAAGCATGTCGCACACCAGTCTGGCAAGGGTTGTCTTTCCTGAACCGCCCTCGCCCGAAAAGAAGCACAACCGGCCCGTCCTTATGGTCTCCGCAAGCCGGCTCACGACATGGTATCTGGCAACACATCCTTCGGGGAGCGGCGGGAGGGCCGTATCAAGAGGGCTATAGAGGTTGTCGAGGCGCTTGGACAAGCCCTCCAGCGACTCGGCAAGCCTCTCGTCAATCCTCTTCATATCCTCGATCTCTATCACGAGCGAGGCATTCTCCGTGCTGACCGTGTTGTACATCTTCGAGAAATTATCATTCACGGCCTTGCATACGTTGAGGACACAGGGACGGAACTTATCCTCGTCCCCCGCCCTGATATGAATGATTTCCAAATCCGTTCCACGCCGCATGTCGGAGCAGCTGCCAAGTCGGTCCCTTATATACGATGAAAGTTCGCCGGGCTCCACGGTTTTGACCATTCCCCAGCAGTCGTGGACCGTTTTCTCGACAGCCTTTCCAAGCAGGATCTCCACAGCCCGCGTCCTGGCATCCCCGATCTTTTCATCGATGATCTCGTCCGATATCCTGTCTGAAGCCTTTTGATGGTAATGCCTCCGGCACCTGTCTACGGCGGATCTGACATTGCCGATCATTTTCACTGCATCGACAATATTGGAAATGACCGGAATGACCTCCTGCACGGCCATGAAGATGGCGGTGGAATAAGAGACTATGTCCTTGATGTCGGTTTTCATGCTGCCCCCATGCACAAATGATAAACCACGCAGGGGCAAAACAAAACAAATTGTTGGGCCGTGCTTTTCCACGGGAGGAGGATACAAAATCTATTTCAACGAGGAGAAAACCGCAGCCTCACGTATCCATCCCATCAGCTCGTCGTCCATCTCTTCCACGCGCGAGACAACAACATGATGCGTCCATCTGCCGGGATAGGGCTCCACGGCGGCGGCTATGCGGCTTGAAGAGAGCCTCCGTCCAAGACCGAAGGTGACGACGACATACGGATCCGGAAGCTCCTTCCTCCTGCGCACCCTCAAAAAGGACACACAGGAAAACATATGCCTGTTGTAAAACGAAATCTGGCTGGCTTGAACCTTCACACGAACATCCTCCACCTCGGAAAACACCTTTTCCTCAAATGCCTCATACAAAGGGAGGGCAGCCTGGTTATCTCTAAAGAAAAAAAACACATCCTCGTCCATATCATAAAATCATAACATACACAAAGCCGGAATGCAGGGGAGTTCCACCAGCAATCCGCATGGCATCATACATGAAGCCACGAGTGATACTCCGCAAAAAGGAAAAGGCCGGAACTGATACATGGCAAGGCTGTTTTTTATACAATCAGCCCGGATAAAAAAAGGCCTGCCGCATGGCAAGCCTTTGACGCAATCGATCCCGGTCACATCAGTTTTCTGAACATGGCCTTGAAATCATCGATGTCTGCATCCTTCGGATTTCCCGGGGCACAGGCATCGGCCTTGGCGCTCTGTGCAAGGAAATCAAGGTCGGCCTCCTTGATCGCCGCAAGCTTGGCAGGAATTCCGACATCCTCGCTGAGCTTCCTCACTGCATCGATCGCAGCCTTCCTGTATTCGGCCTGGCTCATCGAATCCACATCCCTGACCCCCATGGCCCTTGCAATCTCGCGGTATTTCACACCGGTCATGTCCTGGTTGTATTCCATGACGATCGGCAGCATCATGGCACAGGCAACCCCGTGCGGAGTATCGTAGACGGCACCGAGCGTATGGGCCATCGAATGTGCGATGCCGAGTCCGACATTGGAGAAGCCCATTCCAGCAATGTACTGGCCGAGGGCCATGCCCTCGCGGCCTTCCTTCTCATTTGCTACCGCACCCCTCAGGTTCTTGCTGATGATCTCTATTGCCTTCAGATGGAACATGTCGCTCATCTCCCAGGCTCCCTTGGTGGTATAGCCCTCGATCGCATGCGTGAGTGCATCCATACCGGTCGAGGCCGTGAGCCCCTTTGGCATCGAACTCATCATGTCCGGATCGACAACCGCGACTATCGGCATGTCATGCGGATCGACGCACACGAACTTCCTCTTCCTCTCCACATCGGTGATGACATAGTTTATCGTCACTTCCGCGGCGGTTCCCGCAGTCGTCGGGACTGCGATGATCGGTGCGCAGGGATTCTTCGTCGGGGCGACACCCTCAAGAGAGCGGACATCGGCGAAGCTTGGATTCGTGGCGATGATCCCGATCGCCTTCGCCGTGTCCATGGAGGATCCGCCTCCAATTGCTATAAGGTAATCCGCCCCACTCTTTTTGAACGCATCCACACCATGTGTGACATTCTCGATGGTGGGATTCGCCTTGATATCCGTATACAGCTCGTATTCGAGCCCGGCATCCTTGAGTACGGAAAGGACCTTATCCGTGACACCGAATTTCACAAGATCCGGATCCGAACATACGAGAGCCTTCTTGAAAGCCCTGGCCTTGGCCTCGGTTGCAATCTCCTTGATCGCGCCGTAGCCGTGATAACTTGTCTCATTGAGCATGAATCTGTATGCCATGATAGTTTTCTCCTTCGCCTTTAGAATAGCCCGGTTATCGGTAGCCGGGCAATTCCAACAGGAATGAAATCAATCGGTTTTTCAGGAAAACCTTACCAGTAAGGTAAAAAATCCTCCCTGTGGAGGGAGGACATTTCCTGCCGGATCAGTAACCCAATCCGAAATCAAGTTCATAGTAGTTGCCCGCGCAGTCACGGTAGGCATACGCCTTCCCGTTATCATCCTTCATTTCATCCGGCATATACCTGTCCTTGTCATATCCGGGAACATCGTTCGGGCTCACACATACACCGTTCCCGTCCACGGCGAGGACAGCATCGTTTCTAGGAAGCGTCAGCGGCAGCCTTCCCACCGGGGAAAAGCGTCCGGTCATCACATCGAGGATGGCGGACACATAGGTATCGAAGCCTGCAGTGAAGGCATCGACAAGAGGCTCGACCGTACCGACCTGCCAGGCAAGCGTGATGTTGATGTTGGCGACGACCTTACCTCCTTTCCCGCGTACGACGCGGGAAATATCGGCGATCCTGGCCATGCCGGAAAGGGTGGTCTCCTCATGGGTCTCGGCCATGGGACGCCCCTGCTCGTCGACATTCACAACCGTCTTACCCTCGCAGAGCTCGAGCTCCAGATATCCTGGGGTTGCACTGAAATAGGCCCCGGAGGACGGATTGAGCAGGAGGATGGCATAATCGGCCTCGTTGTAATCGTCGGTCAGCGCCACCGAGCCCTCAAGCATCTTCCTCAGCCCGTCCGTGGCGCTCTCCGCCTTTCCTGCATCCTTGCAGAAGCATTCGGCATAGACCTTCCCGCCTTCAAGCTTGTCCGGTGTCAACGGGAGTGTTCCGTCGTTTTTAAGCAGCACCACCGACTTCCTGTGCACGTCCATCGCCTTGTCCCAATCGGAAGCGGTCGCAACCTCCTCCACGGCGGTCCGGACCTGCCGGAACGGATTGTCGAACAACCCTAGGGCGAACATCTCCGTAAGGGTCCTTGCCACGGCCCTGTCCAACGCCTCGTCGGTGAGCACAAGCTGTTCCTTCGAAAACCCGTCGGGAACCTCATGGGCATCGTAATAGCCGTTGGACGACCTCTCGTATGCCTCCATTCCCTCCTTGTTGTCGAAGAGGCCGGAGATGAGATCCACGCCGGCATGCACCGCAAAGCCTATCCGCTCCGGGATATCGAGCATCTCGACGCCCCAGCTCATGTTGTGGACGATACCGGTGTCGGAGTTCACATAACCCTTGAAGCCCATCTGATCGCGCAAAAGATGCTGGATGAACGGCTTGTTATATGCGAACCCGTAAGGCTGCATCTCCATCTCCGTGCCATTGAGATCAGTCTGCGCCGCGCTCTTTTCCTTTGCGGGTTTTGCATAATACGGCATTATGGAGGAGGCGTTGAACTCAACGGCGGGCAGGAACGTCGGCACATGGTATTTTTCCAGAGAACCTGCGGTACTGTAGACATTCCACTGTCCCATCTTGTAATGCGGATCGAATCCGTTCTCCCTGGCTCCGCCGCCGGGGAAATGCTTGACAGTCATCGCGACCCCGTCCGATGTCACTCCGTCGGGACCGCCCTGTATGCGCGGGATGATATGCCTGAAGATCGTCTTCACAAGTTCCGGGTCCTCGCCGAATGTGCCGTATGTGCGCTGCCATCTCGGGTCGGAAACGACGTCCGCCATGTACATGTAGCCCTTCCTGAGCCCGCAGGCGTTCCATTCACGCCGTATGGTATCCGCAAAATCATCGGCGATCGAAATTCCGGCCCCCCTTACCGCCGCAGCGATTCCGAGGGTCCCGGGATAGGTTGCGAACACGCCTCCGGCGTCGTTCATTCCGAAGACCACCTCGCCGTTCTCGTTACGGGAATTGGAGGCGACCTCGACCGGGATGAAATGGATGCAGTCCTCCGCCACGGCCTGAAGCTGGTTGAGCCAGTCGGTGAGGTCCTCAACCGTCGGATTCGCCCTGATGATCAGATGCCTGTTGCACCATTCCTTCAAAAGGGTCGTCGTGCCTGGCAGGCGCTGTTCACCGAATATCGTCCTGCCCCTGAACTCCGCCTCGTCAAGCAGGCCCGAGGCATCCATCTTGCCGACATGGTCCTTGAATCCCTGCAGATATCTGCCAACCCTCCAGTCGGAGATGAACAGCTGTGCGATCTTCTCCTTGACGGACAGCACCTTGACATACGCCTCGGCCCTCTCGCGAGGTGGAAGCCTCCAGTCGTCGAACGCCTTGAATTCACCGCTGCCGTCGATATCCTTGAAATAGAGGCCGTCCTTCTCGATGATCTTCCTGGAGACCGTCGTTATCGTGGCACCGCCCTCGTTCTGGTATGTCCTTATGGAATCACTTGCCTTGACCGCCATCAGCTGTTCCCCCTTCTCTGTCTGAGGACCGCCGCATTGGAGTCGACCCTCTTCTTTCCGAGAGGATATACGAAGAACAGCGAAAGAGCAACAAGACCCATTCCAGTCGCAGGGATGAGGCACGAAAGGTTGAATATGCCGGAAAGCACATCCGGATACTGGGACGGATTCTGAGCCACGAGGCTGGAATAACCTATCAGAGAAAGGAACGCGCCGATCATGCCTGAGGAAAGCGCCTGCCCTATCTTCCTCGCAAAGGAATAGACGGAATATATAGTGCCGTCCTCGCGGACCCCGTTCTTCACCTCGGCATCATCGATCACGTCCGTGATCATCGCCCATACTATGTAGTTGAAGAACCCGAGAGCGGTGTATGCGGCAGTATAGTATGCGACATAGACATAGGCGCTGGATGGTCTGAAAACCAGACATGCGATCCATATCGCCGCCGAGGCCAGGCTGCCGAAGAACGCAACCTCCTTCTTTCCTATCTTCTTTGCGAACCTGGCGGCAAGAGGCGCGCAGACAAGCATCGACACGAGGCTGGAAAGGAAGGAGGACGCGGACTGTGCCCCGGCATTCCCGTAATACGTCGGGAAAACATAGGGAGCCATGCCGCTCATGCCAAGCATCCCCAAAAGCAGCATTATTGCGGCAAGGATTATGCCCAGCAGCGCCCTGTTCGTCACAAGGCTCTTGAGCATCCTGCCAACATGGAGTTCAGACGTGTTCTGGGGAATCGCCACACGTTCGGTGCACAGCCGGACGCACAGAAGATGGCACAGGCATCCGCAAAGGGCGAATATTCCGGCAATCACTGTCATCCTGGTTCCGTCGAGCTGTGTCACACCATCGACGACCACATAGGCCAGCATGGGGGTGCCCGTCCCTATCACGAGGCTGGCCAGGCTCGCGCCGATGCTCCTGAACGTCGAAAGCTGCGCCCGCTCGTCCGGATCGGAGGTTATCGCGGAGGCCATCGATCCGTAGGGGATGTTGACGGAGGTGTAGAATATTGAGCCCCAGAGAAGATATGTGAAGAACATCCAGAAAATCTTGAACGCCATCGACATTCCTGCGAACGCGGACTGGAAGATAAGGAACGCAGAAACCGCCAGCGGACCGCACATTCGTCTGATCCACGGCTTGAACTTTCCATCGGCCGTCGGTTTCGACCGATCCACGATCTGTCCCATCGTGACGTCTGTCACCGCATCCACGAAACGGGCCATCATCATCAGCAGGCCCACAATACCCGGAGCGACCCCCATGACATCGGTATAGAACTTCATCATGAACATGGAGGAAAGCATGAATGTGAAATCGTTGCCGAAATCACCGAACATGTAGCCGACCTTGTCGGACATGCCAAAAGGTTTTTTCAATAAAGCCTTTTCTCCCATCTGAATTCTCCTTTGCATAGTTTTCGGAATCAGCGGGACCATAATGGCGCCCGAATCGATGGCGATATCGGACCGCAATAAAAATATTCAATCAGAAACGGATTTCCACCTACCGGAGAAAAGCCACGCCGTATCGGACGCATCTGAAAAATAACTCCACGTTTTCATGGCCGAAATCCACTGCTGCCATATACTTATCACCAGTTCAACACCGCTGGAGCACCAACAGTCCTCTATGATAATCTACTGCAATCCATATTGAATGTGAATTTCAAAAAAGTTATTATTAATAAAAAAAGTGAAATAATATACAAGGAATCACAGCTGATGAACACCGTCCAGATCGAATGCTTCCTATCGGTTGCAGCACATCTGAATTTCGCAAGGGCCTCAGAGCACCTCAACCTGTCCCAGCCTGCAGTGACACACCAGATTCAAAGTCTTGAGGCGGAGCTCGGCGTGAAGCTCTTCAACCGTTCGACACGAACCGTGGAACTCACGATGGAGGGACAGGCGTTTCTCGACGATGCAAGAAGCATCCTGCACATATCGGAACGTGCGAAGGCGAAGTTCTCCGATTCCGGTAACGCAGAGATGCTCGCATTCAACATAGGATGCGTGGATCTGTCCCAGATCGGCATGCTGGACGGCACACTGGGAAGGATGCGCGAGCTGTATCCGAACATGCACCCTTCGTTCCGGCAGCTTCCACGGGGCATGCTGTTTCCCAAGCTGGAAGACGGCGCGATAGACGTGGCCTTCGGACTTGGGGAGGACACGACGAACAGGAAGCTGATCCGCTATCAAGAGCTTGTCCGCACCCCCCTGTGCTGCATATGTCCTGCCGGGCACCCGCTTTCAGGCCGCAGATCGGTCACGGTGGACGATCTGAATGATCACAACCTGATAATCCATAATCCGGGAGGCCAATCCCCCGGGACGACGGCCATTCTGATGCGTCTGACCGGCAAACGCCATCTTTCCGACATATACCACAATGAGCAGGTGGAGGATGCGCTGGTGCTGGTCAGGGCTGGCTTCGGCATTTCGATCCAGCCCGGGATATTCGTTCCCGCATCCACGGGCATGACGGTGATACCGATCACCGACATGGACGAGCTTTCCTTCGGAGTATATTCGAAAGAACATACGGAGGGAAAAATGGTGAGGACATTCATCCGTACGGCCATCGACGAATTCTCGAAAATGGCCTGATGGCACTCAGCGTCTGCGGAACCTGTTTTTCAACGCCATCAGAAACGCCATTGCCCTGCGGCAGGCCCGGACCCTGCGTATCCTCATCCTCACGGCCGCGGCATTGGGCACATCATCAGGGACATTCTTAACCCCCGAATAGAAAACAAGCTCGATATCATCCGCAAGCGATGCTACGGCACACCCGGGGACAGCCTCGTCCAAACGGGTAAGAAACTCCCTGGGGGTCTCCGCGCGTCTTTTCCCCAATTCATCCTTGCGCAATGCCGAACGCAGCCAGAAATAAAGGCCTACGGAATTCCCACGGTTTCTGAAGATGTACAGGCCGGTGCGCAGCATCCTGCATAGCGATGCGAAAGCCATCCTGACCCCTGTGGCGGCGGAAGCGGCGAAAACCCTTCTTTTTTTACCTGCCGGGACATGCCTCATCCTCCTCATGCGGCGGATCCAATAGACCAGCAGCACCAGCCCGGCGGCGGTCAGCACGATCAGAAGCGCCAGTTCGAGAATCTTGTCGGGAAGAGCCTCCCTGACCACTTCCCCTTTCCGGTACGGATCGTCGGTAACCAGCGGGATGAGGTTGTCATCGGGGGCGGCGTCCACCTTCGGCAAAAGGCTGAAAAGCCAGTTGAAAAAGTCATAGACCAGGTAGAAGAACCTCTGCACCAGGTTCCACAACGCCATGATGGACCCACCTGCGGCGGAGGCATATCCCGCAAGCAGGAATACCAGGGCGACGAGGGCCGCGATCAGAACGATGGTGGATACCCACCCTCTTCCTCCGGTTCCGTCATGCCGCATTAGCAGGACGGCAAAAAGAGAGACGGAGATCGCAACGGCGGACATGTATGTCATTTCCTCCGGATAGCCACGCGTCTGCGTGCATACCGCGACGACAAGGAACACCACGATGCCGAAGTCGAGCATGCGGAGGAACGTCCGGTAGGATACGTCGTCCGCAGCGATCTTGACGGAATAGGCGCAATAGAAGATGGAGACTGGCAGTGCCATGAGCCTGATCAGGACGTCCATGTCCGTGCATGACAGGAATACCGTGACGGAAAAGGCGGCAGTCAGGATACCGTTGAAGATGAATATCGACCTCGTTGACCGTTTTCCCGACAGGAACAGCACATCCAGCAGACCGGCAGACGGGGCGAAGAGCAACAGCAGGAAGGGAAAAATGGGGACTTCCTGCCTCTGGCTTATCAGGATATAAAAGACCCCGAACAGCGCCGCGGATACCGCTTGGAACGCCGCCGCCCGTAATGCCCTCTTCCAGATCATTTTTCCCCTCCCCTTACAAGATCGTCGATACGGATGTTCGGATATCCTCCTTCCTCGGGAGTGTTGACGGAGGATACCACGGTTACCTTGCCCTCCCCGAAACCGGAAAGCATGTCCTTGCCAGAAATCACCGCCGCATCGTATGTGAAGTAGAAAAAATGTCCGCACTCCATGGCCGTCGCGGAGACCGCGGGCATGTCGAACACGGAAACCTGCCTGACAACCTTCACCTCGTTGTAGTCGAATCTGTCCTCCAATGGCTCGTAGGATGCAAGATGGAACAGGGACTCCGCGAGATCGTCACGGACCGTGGCGGCGCCTCCAGCACGTCCCTCGGGCATTGAAAGGATGCATCTCATGCCATGGTCCCTGAGAACCAGCAGCTCGGAGGCGATGACGCTGAGCACCCTTTCCATTTCGTCCTTGTGCGTGGAATAGCTCTCCCCGTCGAATATGAGATGTATGCTTTTTGGAAGGATGTCCTCATAGATGTTGACCGTCAAAGGCAGAGCCCTTGCCAGGAGCCTCCAGTTTATGTTGCGAACGCTGTCGCCGGGCCGATAATCCCTGGTTGACCTTATAACGGTGGGATCCTCCATGACACCTTTCGAACCGGTGGATGAATTCCAAAGATTCCTCAAGAACGGATTCGCATCCACGTCCAGGATCCTGGGATAGACCGCAACCGATGTGCCCTTTGCAAGCCGTATGTCGGATTCGGACAGACCGAAGCCGTCGCCTGTGGACAGCCTCCAGCTGTCGAGGCTGCACACACCGCGGCATCTGGCCTCCAGCCTGATGGGAAAAACAGACTCCTCGTACCAGAGCATGCGGCCCAGCCGTTTCGCTCCGACCACGCTTGTCGAGGCCCCGATCGCGTCCAGTCCGGGACGTTCCCAGTTCTCCGAGGGCCTGACATCCTCCGGGACCAGCGCCTCCCTCCGAGGAACCGGCATGTACAAGTCGAGCCATGCCACGGGAAGGAACTTTCCGTTCCTCACCCTCAAGCCGATCTCCACAATCCCGCCGGGAAACACCCCACGGGATGAAATCTCAAGGGAAGTCTCCATGCACGAAGAGGAAAAGGAGGCCCAAAGCCGTGATGCGGACGAGAAAAGGAAAATCACAAGCAGGTAGAACGACAGGGTATCGATACCGTAGAATGCCGTAACAAGGCAGACAATACCTGAAACAGCTATCACAGGCATGGACACGAGGAGACTGGACCGCTCTAGCGAATGCCTACTTGCCATCCGCGAATTCCCCCGCCCCCACCGAGGCCTCCACGGACGACAGCACGTCGTCAACGACCTTTCCGACACCGAGTCCGGAATATTTGGAGCTGCTTTCCAGCATTATCCTGTGGTCAAGCACATGATGGGCCAGAGCCTTCACATCGTCTGGAGTGACGAACTGGCGGCCATTGATCGCAGCATACGCCTTCGATGCCTGATAAAGGGATCTGGACGCCCTCGGGCTTCCTCCCATCCTTATGCGGGGATCGTTCCTTGTCGCATCGACTATGGCGACAATGTATCTGTTGACGTGATCGCTCACATGGACATTCCTGCATGCCGCCTGTGCCTGCACCACCATATCCGGATCGGCGACGGGGCGCACGGTGTCGAACGGGATTCCGTCACCGACGATCTCCAGCATGCGGACCTCCTGGCTGGATGACGGATATCCTATGGAAAGGGACAGAAGGAACCTGTCCATCTGTGCAACCGGCAGGCGGAACGTGCTTTCGCTCTCCACCGGGTTTTCAGTGGCAAGCACGATGAATGGCTGCGGAAGCGGAAGGCGTTCCCCCTCGATCGTTACCTGATGCTCCTCCATCGCCTCAAGAAGCGCTGACTGGGTTCTGGGAATCGCCCTGTTGATCTCGTCGGCCAGCAAAATGTTTGTCATGACCGGTCCCCGACGTAGCTCGAAATCGCCGGTCTTCTGGTTGAATATCTTCATTCCGAGTATGTCGCTAGGCAGCATGTCCGGAACGAACTGTATCCTTGTGTATCCGCATCCGAGAGCTATGGAAAGCGTTTTCGCAAGCGTGGTCTTCCCCACTCCTGGAAGATCGTCCAGAAGCACATTGCCACCGGCGAACACGGCGGTGATTACAAGCCTTATGCAATCATCCTTACCGACAATGATTTTCTTGCATTCATTCAGAATGCCATCCGAAAGAGATTTGACATCCATTTCCCAACCTCAATGACGATTATACTCCCAAAAGCGTGAAAAAATCAAAAACGGGGAAAATACATGAAGGAATTGTTTGACAGACGTAATTATCCCCTCAAAAACCGACATCGGGCAGGAAGACAAAAAAACCCCGCTTGCGCGGGGCTCTCAAGCATTGGGTATAATCTCATTCCCATTCCTTCACGCCCTTGAGGATATTCTCCCTTTTCCTTCTCTTCGGATCGATGGAGTGTTCGACCAGCGTCACTATCCTGGTGAGGACCGCGGAGAGCACAAAGTACATTATCGCGGTCACGATGAGCGGGAAGAACGCCTCATATGTCCGGCTGCGCACAAGGTCGCTTATCTTGGTGAGGTCGAGGACAGCGATGTATCCGACGACGGAAGTCTCCTTGATGAGGGTCACGACCTCGTTGCGGTATATCGGCAGAAAATGCTGCGCAGCCTGTGGAAGTATGATCCTGAAGAAGCTCTGGCCCTCGGAATATCCCATTGCAGTCGAGGCTTCGAACTGTCCCCTTCCGATCGCGTTGCACCCGACACGGAGCATATCTATCATCGAGCAGGCGAACATGAGCGAGAAGCCCACGACCGACACCCATGTGCCGCTGAGCTTGGTTGAGCCGAAGACGATGTAGTACAGTATCATCAGCAGCAGGACCGTCGGCATTCCATGTATCAGCCACAAAAAGAGGTTCGTGCCTGAATTCATCAGCCTGCCGCCCTTGCGGCAGAGCATGTATATGCAGAAACCGAGGATGGTTCCGGCGAGGATCGAGGAGACCGTGATCAGCATGGTCACGCCGGCCCCCTGTACGAACAGCTTCCACCTGCCCTCCCTTAGGAAGGTCTTCTCGAAGCTCTGGGCGAGCTTTTCGAAAAATCCAAGCGCCGATTCATCGTCGCCCAGCACGACAAGACGGATCGGAGTCGAATAATAGACATCGGACAGCGTTCCGGTCTCATTGCGCTCCTCGCTCACGACTATGTTCATTCCGATATCGTATTTCCCGCTTTCCACACCGGGAGCTATGGCTTCGAACGGTACCTCGTAGAATTCGGGCGTATAACCGTAGGCACGGGCGAACCTGCAGACGAAATCCACATCGAAGCCGGAGATGTTGCCGTTGCTAATGAAGGAAAAAGGCTCGTAGCCCCCCTCCACCGCCACGGCGATTGTCCCGTTCTCGCCGGTGAAGCCGGTTATGTCGCAGGTATCGTTGACAGGATCGAAGTCGGCTATCCAGTAATCGTACAGCTCGTCAAGAAGCCCGTTCGCATGACTCTCCGCGATGAAGGCGTTGAGTTCGGAAAGAAGCCTGTCCTGTCTTTCGTTGTTTCCGATTATGCAGGTGGCATTTATGTATCCGGCAGGCTCATCGAGCACCGCCAGATCGGGATGGTTCTTCTTCTGGACGCCATAGCTGACCTCCTCGATCAGGTAGGCGTCGATCTTGCCGGACTTCAGGGCGAGGATCATGTCGTTCGGCATCGTGTAATACTGGATCGTACTGTCCGGGACCCTGTCACGGATGAGCTCCTCATACAACACGGCGGTCTGGACACCTATGTTCCTGCCATCAAGATCCTCTATCGTAACGAATCCGGATGCCGCGGAAAGCAAAGCGGAGGATGCGATGGCGATCATCGAGAAAAGAACTGCAATCTTTTTCATACTCACTCCTCCACCCATCTGAACCGTATCGAAATCAGATGCTCGTACCCCATCGGGTCGTCGGTTATGTCATCCTGCCTGACCTCGGTGGTCGGCTCGGCAAGAAGGCTCTGGAACAGATGGCTGGCGGAGGTGTGCACATCGAACTTCTCTCCCTTGTAGCATATGAGCATCGAAAGGATGTCCAGCTTCTCCGAGTATTCGACCTTGACCAGGATGTCGGGGACCTCCGAATAGGTCGCGATGTTGTTGATGCAGATCTCCTCGAGGGCAAGGGTGAGCTTGCTAAGACGCTCCGCCTCGATCAGCAGCTTCTCACCATAAGCAAGCAGCTCCTCGTTCATGGCCTCGATGTCGAAGTCGGTCGAATCTATCTTGTATGTCAGAGAAGAGAGCCGCTGTATGAATTTCTTAGTCATTTCATGCTTCGGATGCTCGAATATCTGCTTCGGCGTGCCGTCCTCGTAGATGAGCCCGTCATACATGAAGAGTATCCGGTTCGAAATCTTTCTTGCAAAATCCATCTCATGCGTGACGATCATCATCGTCCTTCCGGTCTTCGCCAGCATCTTTATGACCGACTGCACCTCGCCTATCATAGACGGATCGAGAGCAGACGTAGGCTCGTCGAAAAGAATTATGTCCGGGTCCATGGCAAGGGTGCGTGCGATCGCGATCCTCTGCTGCTGTCCGCCGGACAGCTCGTCCGGGTAGGAAAACACCTTCGAGGCAAGGCCGACCTGCTGGAGAAGATACATCGCCTTGTCATAAGCCTCCTGCCTGCTTCTTCCCAGAAGCGTTATCTGGGGATTCATGATGTTTTCTATTATCGTCAGGTGTCCGAAAAGATTGAAGGATTGGAAAACCATCCCCATCTTCTTCCTGATTTCATTGAGGTTGCAACCTTTCTGGGTTATGTCCTGCCCGTCCACGATTATGCTTCCCGAGGTCGGCTCGGTGAGCATGTTCATACATCTGAGCAGGGTCGATTTTCCAGTGCCGGAAGGTCCGATTATCGATATCACATCCCCTTTGTTTATTGTGACGTTTATGTCTTTCAAAGGGATGGTATCAGCATCAAATTCTTTCCTTAAGTGCTTAATCTCTATCATTGCACTCCCCTCTTTAAAGAAACAATGGAAATTATTACAGATCAAGAATTTTAATACCGTAACCACGTCTTTATACACAATTTCAAAACTTTAGGCTAGCGCAAAGGGTGGCACCGGGGCAGGAATGCGTATGAATTGCACAATCAACAATACAAACACTACAAGGAATCTTGCATTTTTCCACATCGGACTCTGCTTCCATTATTGCAGGACGGCGGGATGACGTACTTTCGGTTTGTTTGGTTTATTCTATTTCTCATCCCGCCGGTCCTTCCTCCAATATGCCGGCCGGACACGCCGCTACAGCAGGCTTCATGATGAAAACCACATTTTTAATCATCCAACAAACAAAAAATCCCAACAGCAACTATCAATTAATCATCGAGACTTGAGGCAGAGACATACCGGAGGAAAAATGAAACGGACCGCAGTATTGATATTCTCATGCCTGTCCATAGCACTTGCAGCATACGCAACATGTCCGGTTCCGGAAGAGGTCCAGACATGCTTTGAAAAAAGCACGGCCCCCGTGGGAACAGCGATGATACAGCTGAGGCAGGAACTACTGAACCTCACCCCCGGATCGTCGGTTTTCGAGCGGACCGTCCCGCCGTCGGACGCGGTGCCGGATGTCCCGGTAAGCATTGGGGCCGCAAAAGTCCTGCGCGGCATCACCCCCGATGCACGTCATGGGAACATCCCGGAAATCGTCGAAGAAATAAAAAAGGCCGAGGAACATCTCGGGAAGGTGCGCGAAGCCTATGAGAGCATAAAAAAGGATTATGACAAGGGATTGAAGACCGAAAAGGAGCTGCAGCTGGCGGAAAACGACATCGAGAATGCAAAAATGAGACTGGAAAGGCTCGAGGAGGAATTCTGTGTCTGCTCGGGCAACAACCTCCGGATATCCGTAAGGTTGAAAAACGGGCTGCTGAAGCTTCTGGATCTTCCTTGATCGTAAAAGCATACACACGGAAATGAAAAGCACATCGAATTCCGACGGCACCCATGTCCGAATCCGGCATGCCGTATCGGAAACAACAAATCAGGAGCAAATGAATGAAAAAGATCATCTTCTCATCCCTCTGTCTGGCCTTGGCCATGGGACTGCACGCCTCTACCGGCGGAGTCCTGACACTCGAGGATGCGATCTCAAGCGCGTTCGAGAACAACATCAGCCTTGAAATCGCCCAAATCGAGCTCAAGCAGAGCCTGAGGAACGCGAATACCGCTTCCTCCTACATACCGGACCTGTCGATAGACGGGTCCTTCACCGCAGCAGGAAGCGCAATCGGTTCGACAGGCGGACTTGAGGCGAAAGGCGGTATAGGCATCAGCATGGCTCTGGGAACAAATCTGATAACCGACGCATCGGCAAAGAGCATCGAAAGGACGCTTGCGAATCTGGCCTACGCCGCCACCGCGGACAGCCTCGAGGAAAGCGTAACCACAAGCTACTGGAATCTCGCGGCAGGCAGGAACCAGATAGAGGTCGCCAAAAATTCGCTCGAAAGCGCAAAAAGCAACTACGAGAACATCGCCCAGGCTTATGAGAACGGCCTTAAAAGCGAGCTCGACCTCGCGAACGCCGAGCTTGCAGTCGCGGAGGCTGAATACAACCTCAAGATCCTGGAGGACGCATATGAGCTGTCAGAAGACAATTTCAGGATACTGACCGGAATCAAGACCGACCCCCTGGTCCTTTCCGGGCTGTCGGAAACGGTATACCTCGACCTTCCATCGGCAAGCGAGCTGTATGACACGTATGCCGACGGGACCAACACGATCAGGACATACTCGGCAAAGGTGAGCCAGAGCGAGACGGCGTTGAAGACCACCAGGCTCGATGAGCAGCTGCCGTCCGTCACGCTTTCGGCCGGATGGACCGTCGGACCTGAAAGCACGTACACCGGCTCCTGGAACGGCGGCATGGAGGACAGCGCCTCCGTGACCGTCGCATTCTCGATCCCGATCAGCAGCCATATCCCGGGCAGCAGCGGATACAACCGCGTGGAGGATGCCAAGGATGCCGTAGCGGTGGCCAAGCTCAACCTGAGAAACGCGGAGGACACTCTCGAGAACGATATCTCCTCCCTTCTCATGGAAATAAGCCAGAACAGGGAGAACCTTGAACTTTCGCAGAAGAAACTCGGACTTGCGGAACGCGCATATTCCCTTGGGAAGGAGGCTTACGGATCCGGGCTGATGACGACATCGGATTTCCTCGATCTCGAGGACAACCTGTTCTCGGCGCGCATGTCGCTTGTCGATGCGCAATATGCGTATTTCAACTCGTGCAACAGCCTCGGCTTCCTGCTGGGCCTTGACTACGGAACACTCACGGACCTCTATGGCGAGGCCTGAACGATAAGGAAGGAAAAATGAAGGAAAAAAAGAACTTGTTCGACAGGATGGTGACGATAATCCTGCTGCTTGTGTGCATCGCGCTCGCGACAGGCATATATTTAAGGTCTGGAAAAGAAAAAGAACTTCCGCAGTTTGGATCGGAGCAACAGGAACAGACGGTCGTTAATGTCTCGGCCGTTGCGGTGAGAACCGACACATTCACCAACATCACCAAGACGAACGGCGAGATAACGTCCGACGACGCGGACGTGGGAATATATCCGGACACCGCCGGAAAGGTAGCCGGGATACTCGTATCGAAGGGTGATACAGTGGCCCGGGGGGATGTCATCGCATACATAGATCCGTCAAAGCCCGGCAGCCAGTACCAGCTGAGTCCGGTCCTCTCGACCGCGGACGGGATCGTCAGCAGCGTGTCGGCGACGACCGGACAGACCGTGGGCACGACGGACGCGCTGGCTACCATTTCGGGCGAGAAGACCCTGGTGGTCCTCACCAGGGTATCCGAAAGGAACCTCGGAACGATGTCCATAGGACTTCCTGGCACGATCAGCGTGGCGGCCTACCCCGGCAGGAAGTACCCGGTGGAGATAAGCTACATAGCCCCTTCCGTAGACAAGACCAGCAGGACAGTGGAGGTCGAACTGTCGTTCACCGGCAACACCGACGGTCTGATGGAGGGGATGTACGCATCTGCGGAAGTGACGACGGAAAGGCTCGAGGACGTGCTTGTGATACCATCCGGTGCGATAAGCACGTACGCCGGTGAGAGCGTCGTGTACGTGGTCAGGGACGGGGTCTCATGCCGCCAGGCGGTCACGGTGGAGGAGAGCAACGGAACGTACGCGGTCATCTCCTCCGGGCTCGGCGAGGGGGATATGGTCATAACGGCCGGCAACGCGGGTGACGGCACCGCGGTCAACATAGTATGAGGAGGGTGCGATGACGATAAGCGAATTATCAGTCAGGCGGCCGGTCCTCATGACCATGGTGTACGTGCTCATCATGGTCATCGCCGCGGTCTTTTTGGGCAAGCTGGACATAGCGCTCTACCCGGACATAGACATGCCATTGCTCTCCGTGATGGTGGATTGCGAGGATTCGGGCCCCGAGGAGATAGAGCAGCAGGTTGCAAAGGTGCTCGAGAACAATCTCAGCTCGCTCGAGAACCTCGACACGATCACCAGCATAAGTCAGGAGGACATGTGCATCATCATCCTCGAATTCGAATACGGAACCGATCTGGACGAGGCCGAGGACGATGTGCAGAGCTACATAAACATCGCATCCGTCCAATTGCCGGACTGGGCGGAAACCCCGCAGGTGGTTTCCTTCGACGCATTCAACAACTCCGTGATCATGCGCCTCACCCTATCCGGGGACAACATGACCGTCGAGGAGCTCCAGACATTTGCGGAGGACGAGATAGAACCATTGCTTGAAAGGATCGAAGGCGTCGGTCAGGCGGAGGCGTTCGGCGGCTCCGAAATAGAATACGACGTGCTTGTCGATCCGAACAGGCTCGAGGCATACGGACTCACCTTCAACCAGGTCGCCTCGGCCCTGGCGGCCCGCAACATCCAAAGCACGTCGGGCGAGATCACGTACGAGGATGTCGACTACCAGATCACGGTCGACGGACGTCTGCGCTCCATACAGGACATGGAGAACACCGTCATAACCACCATGAACGATTATCCAGTGCTCGTGAAGGATGTGGCCGACGTGATAAGGACCACCAGCAGCACGCGCTTCAGGGAATCCTACTACAATGGCAACCAGGTCGTCACGATCAACATCTCAAACGATTCCGAAAGCAACGAGACCGCGGTTGCGGAAGCGGTCAGAAAAGCGCTCCCCGGAATAGTCGAAACGCTGCCGGAGGGAATCTATCTGGAAATACAGAACGATTCGACGGAGATGATCTCCAGCACGATGAACGAGGTGTATTCCTCCGCGATCGAAGGTGTGCTGCTTGCTGCGGCCGTGATCTTCCTCTTCCTGCGT
>CASFDW010000014.1 GCA_949293595.1 uncultured Spirochaetales bacterium
GGAGTTTTCCACATCATGCCTGTGAAAACGAGGAGTTTTCAGCGTACCTTTGGAAGAAAGGATAGCGTACCTTTAGAAGACAAACGGCGTACCTTTGGAAGATATTAGCGTACCTTTAGAAGAAAAATCCTCGCATAATGCGCGCGCGTGATAATAGTAAGCACTAGTAATAATAGTACTCTCAGTAGTAGAGGCGGCAAAGATGTGGAAAACTCGTTCTGACTGTCATTTCATCCCATTTGTGAACTCCTTTCCCTTAGAGCTCTGGAGCTCATTGATCTGAGAGGCGATGTCACGTTCTGCATTGAGATCCGTGTACCTGGAGAGCATCTCCATTGAGTGGTGTCCGGTAAGCGCCATGATCTTCTCCGGATGCATGTTCGATCTGACGCAATCCGTTGTGAATTTATGTCTCCAGGAATGGAATGTGATCCCTCGTCTCTTTCTTTCAGCCTCCGAGATGCCGATCTTCTCCATGGCCTTGTAGAACGCAGCCCTTGCTCTTCCCTCGTTCATCGGTTTCTTGCCATCAAAGGAGAAGATGAAGTCCTCCTCATCGTTGGGATGACTTTGCCAGGCTACGTAGAGATAGCGGTAGATTTCATCTGTGATCGGGACGACCCTCTCTTCCGAAGTCTTTGTCGTCGTCATGCCATATGACTCGTTGTAGCTTCTCTTCACGATGATCTTGTTCGGATACACCTCGTTGATTGTCAGGGCAAGCAGCTCTCCAGCCCTCAGACCTGTAAGCCCTGCAACGAAGCTGTAGACGTAATAGACGATCCTGTCATTCCAGAGATCCTTGATCCTTTCGATATCAAAAAGCCTTGCACACTCCTCATCTGTGAGAAGTTCCTGTTTCTTCTTGTCAACTGTTCTTGCGATTGTCATTTCCACCGGATTCCTTTCTATGAGACCTTTCGAGACCGCTTCCTTCATCATGATGATGAACACGGATCTGATGTTGTTGATTGACTTGGGAGCAAGGCCATGCTTGTCCTTCAGCACCTGCCAGAAAGAGTTGATCATGTCAGGAGTGATCTCATTGATCTTGCATTTGCCGAAATAGGGGATGAGGTATTTCCTAGTCCAGAGTTCGTTGCATGCCACATAGCTTTTCTTGATTCCTGGATGGGATTCTGTTCCGGCAGATCTCCTGGCGAGGACATAGGGACAGGTATCCCAATGCCACCAGGGTTTTGCGAATTCTCCAAAGGTCGGGACATCTGCATTGGATTCTGGAACATCAGACTTGAGGAGTGAGTTTGAGCTGTCTATCCTGATCACCAGATCCGATTCAAAAACCTTGCGTAGAAGGTTCTCATTGTTGAGCAGTTCCTCAACATAGATACGAGCCTTTTCCTTTGATGTGCAGCCTGTGCTTTTGGCTCTTCGCTTTCCGTCTGGAAGATAAACACGGAAATACCAGATCGGTTTGCCTTTGACAGCCTTGTCTGAATACAAAGTGTACTGTCTTCTGAATCTCATCTCACACTCCTATAATTGTAATAGCGTTGTAGATGGAGTTCAGATAGTCCTTATTTTGAGCAACGACGTTACAATAGTGTGCAACGCCGGATTCAATTGGTCAGCTTTTGGTCAGCTTTTGGTCAGCCGAGGCCAAAAACAACCCCTCTAGAAAAGAAATAAGTCCTTACTGAGTAAGGACTTATTTGAATTCGTGAGAGACGGGGCTCGAACCCGCGATCTCCGGCGTGACAGGCCAGCGCGATAACCAGCTTCGCTACTCCCACATCGCACGCTAAAGATAACAACAAACATCCGCAAGTGTCAATATGATGCATGCTTTTTTCTTTGACCATATTGTCCTATGGCGGCATGATCCGACAGTATTGGCATCTCATGTCTTCTGCCGGTCTTCCCATCCGGGATTGCGCTCCGGGATTTTGGCTCCGGCAGTCTCCTGCCATTCGTGAAGCATTTTTCTCAATTCGTCGCATTTTTCCGGAAACACGCCGCATAGGTCGTGTTTCTCGGAGATGTCGTTTTCCAGATCATACAATTCGGCATGCATGTCCTCGAAAAACTCAATGAGCTTCCATCGTCCTGTCCTGACCGACGAACCGGGGGTTCCGCCCTGGTTCCCGTAGTGCGGATAATGCCAGAACAGGGGACGCTCGGGAATGTCCCCGCCCTCGAGAAGCGGTACGAGGCTCGCTCCGTCGATCAGCTGTCCGCTCCTGAGGCCTGCACCGACCAGTTCCATGATCGTCGGATATATGTCGGCAACCGTCACCGGGGTATCTGCTTTCATGCCTGGCTTTATCCTGCCGTACCATGTGATCGAAAGCGGAACCCTGAGGCCGCCCTCGTACATCCAGCCCTTTCCCTCCGATGCGGGGGCATTGCAGGTCGGAGAGCCTTCGCTGGTGGACAGGCCGCCGTTGTCACTCGTGAATATGAAGACGGTTTCTTCCAGCTTTCCGGCGTTTTCCACCGCGTCAAGAATGCGCTGGATGTTCATATCCAGATTCCTTATCATGGCCGCATACGCACAGTCGCTCTGGATCCTCCTCCTGACAACATGCCTGTCCTTTTTATCCAGGGTGGGGAAGAATTCCCCCGTCTCGAACGGATCGATCGAATCGAGGCTGAGCTTCCGGGCTTTTTCCTCGAAATACCGGATGTCGTCCGCCGGGGCTTCGATCGGAGTGTGTACCGAATAATGCCACAGGTTCAGGAAGAACGGCTTTTCCCCGTTTTCCCGGATCAGCCCGATTGCTTCATCTGTGAGCCTGTCCGTGAGATACTCACCATCCGGCCCGTCCTTCAGATTCCCGATGTGGTAGGGACTGAAATACCCCTTCGGCGGATGTCCTAGATGGCATCCGGCGATGTTGATGTCGAATCCCTGCCTCTCCGGATAATACTCCTTTGTCCCCAGATGCCATTTGCCGACATGGTATGTGTTGTAGCCGTTATCCTTCAGGGCCCGTGCGATATTGTATTCTCCAGGCGGAAGATGCTTTATGTACGGTGCGTCCATGAGCCGTCCTTTCAGCGGGTGGCATTGTCCCCAAGTGTCTATCCAATCGGTCACCCCCAGAGATGCCGGGTATCTGCCCGTCAGGATGCTTGCCCGGGCAGGGGAGCACACCGGAGATGTTGAATAGGCGTTTTCGAACATGATGCCGTCCTGCATGAGACGGTCTATTGCCGGACTTTCATAAAAGGTGCTACCACAAATGCCTGTATCCTTCCATCCCATGTCGTCGATGAGTATCAGGACTATGTTCGGTTTCTTATCCATGCCGGTTCCCCTTGTCACCATTCTACCGTAAAAGACGTCCGTTGTCCCGCAGATATCCCCGTGATCCGCAAATGGTGGAGGAGCTGTGTTTTTCCACGCTGATTGTATGCCGTTGTTGTACGCCGTGTGGGCTTTTCATGAGCATGGGCCTGCAGTGTTGCAGGGTGGTGTCCCCATGCTTATATTCCGAGTGATCGAAAGATTATCCCCAGGAGGATCAAATGTATTATTCAAGTGGAAATTACGAGGCTTTCGCACGTCCGAAGAAACCGGCGGGCGTGGACGGAAAGTCGGCATATATCATCGGCAGCGGCCTTGCGGCGCTTTCCGCGGCATGTTTTCTTGTCCGCGACGGCCAGATGGAAGGAAAGAGGGTTCACATCCTCGAAAAGGACCCGGTTCCGGGTGGAGCCTGTGACGGATACCGGTATGAGAATCTCGGTTATGTCATGAGGGGCGGCAGGGAGATGGACAACCATTTCGAATGCATGTGGGACCTGTTCCGCTCGATTCCGTCGATCGAGACGGAAGGTGTGTCCGTATTGGACGAGTATTATTGGCTCAACAAGGAGGATCCGAACTTCTCCCTTTGCAGGGCCACGGTGAACAGGGGCGAGGACGCACATACGGATGGAAAGTTCTCGATCTCGGATGCCGGGGCGTTGGAGATCATGCGGCTTTTCTTCACCCCGGACGAGGATCTTCAGGATGTCACCATCGAGGATGTTTTCACATCCGAGGTCCTGGATTCCAACTTCTGGCTTTACTGGAGGTCAATGTTCGCGTTTGAAAACTGGCATTCGGCATTGGAGATGAAGCTCTATATAAAGAGATTCATACATCATATCGGAGGTCTTCCCGATTTCAAGGCATTGAGGTTCACACGCTACAACCAGTATGAGTCGATGATCCTTCCCATGGTCGCCTATCTTCAGGCCCATGATGTGTCGTTCCATTACGGGGTGAGGGTTGACGATGTGCTTTTCGAGTGCAGGGATGGAAGGAAGCAGGCCGTATGCCTGAAGTTTGAGAAGGATGGCTCGAAGGATGAGATAAGGCTTTCGGAGAACGATCTGCTTTTCATAACCAACGGCGGATGTGTCGAGAACTCCTCCCTTGGAAGCCAGGACAGCCCGGCTGTGTTCAACAGCAGGATCAAGAGTGGCGGAGGCTGGGATCTGTGGAGAAAGATAGCAGTCCAGGATCCATCGTTCGGACATCCCGACAAGTTCTGCGGGGATCCCGAGCTTTCAAACTGGATGAGCGCGACGGTCGAAACTCTTGATCAGAGGATAATCCCTTATATCAAGAACATAGCCAAGCGTGATCCGTTCACCGGGCACGTAGTGACCGGAGGCATAGTCACCGTAAAGGATTCATCCTGGCTCCTGAGCTGGACGATAAACCGTCAGCCGCAGTTCAGGGCCCAGCCGAAGGACCACTGCCTTGTATGGCTTTACGGTCTCTTCAGCGACAAGGACGGCGATTATGTGAAGAAGCCGATGCGTCTTTGTACCGGAAAGGAGATATGCATGGAGTGGCTCTACCATATCGGCGTCCCGGAGGAGCTCATTGAGGAATACGCATCTTCAAGCGCCAACACGATTCCGTGCATGATGCCGTTCATCACCGCGTTCTTCATGCCGCGCGCTTTCGGTGACAGACCCGACGTCGTTCCCAAAGGAGCTGTGAACTTCGCTTTTCTGGGGCAGTTCGCAGAAACGAAGAGGGACACGATCTTCACGACCGAGTATTCCGTCAGGACGGGGATGGAGGCTGTGTACACGCTTTTGGACATCGACAGGGGTGTTCCCGAGGTCTGGGGCAGCACTTATGATATCCGCTGCCTTCTGGATGCCACAGTCAAGCTCCGTGATGGAAAGAAGATAACCGACATGAAGCTAGGCCTTCTTGAATCGATCGCGCTCAAGGAGGTTTTGAAAAAGACCAAGGGTACGGATGTCGAGAAGATTCTGAAAGAGTACAACGTCATATGATTTGATCAGCTGGCCGGGTTGAACCGGCCGGCTTTTTTTTGTCCACTGTTGATCATTACAAAAGCAGGGTGATGCTTTTGGGTGGAATTGGGCGAAAAAAATGAGATGTTTTTCCTGGGTGGTTGACGCTCCTGGGTAGGATGTATTATAATAATGTTATAACATTATGATATGTCAATATGCCTGTCTTGGGTTCCGATGTTCGGTCCATCGTCGGCATTGTATTGTTGGAGGGGGACTCAATGGGACGTGTCATTGTTCTTGATGTCGGCGGTACCGGCATAAAGGGAGGGGTTTTTGATTGTGGGGGAGGCCTTTTGTCCGAACCTGTGGACTTTCCTGCAAAATCATTGTTGGGTAAGGAGTTGGTGATAGGCAATTTCCTTTCGATCATCGATTTCTTTTTTACGCATCATGGAGAAAACATCGACTCCGTGGTGATGGCCTTCCCCGGCCCGTTCGATTATGATGAAGGCATCCCGTTGATGAAGGGCATAGGGAAGTACGATTCGATCTACGGTCTGTCCATTCCCACGGAATTCAGGAAGATCGATCCAGTGAGGTTCGGCAATATGCGTTTCTCATTCATCAACGATGTCTCCGCCTTTGGAATCGGGATGTGTTCCAGATATTGTTTGAAGGGACGGTGTGCCGCGTTTGCGATCGGAACCGGTCTGGGTTCGGTGTTTCTGAAGGATGGAAGGGTGCAGGTGGAAGGCGACGGGATTCCTGAAAACGGGTGGGTCTATCCGTTGGAATTCGAGGACGGCATATTGGACGATTACATTTCTGCGCGCGGCCTTTCCGCGATGGCCGAGGAGGCCTATGGATTCCCGATGACCGGGCTTGAGCTCCATGTGCGGGCGGAGGCCGGGGAACCGGAGGCCTTGCGCATCTTCGCTTCCTTCGGGGAGCGTTTTGCGCGCGGGCTGTCCGACGTGCTGTCCTCATTCCGTTCGGACAGTGTGGCATTGGGAGGAAACATTTCGAAGTCGTATCGCTTTTTCGGCAATCATTTCGACAAGCTTTTGTCGGATATCGGATGCAGTCTCGTTTTGGAAAAGGATACCAGCCGCAGGATTCTGGAGGGGGCTTTCCTTGATTTCTGCGGAGACATTAAGTAAGGAGGGAAAAGATGAAAAAATATGATGGATACGGGAATTATTGCCTGAAGCCGGTAATGAAGGTTGTTGACAAGGCTTCCGTCAGTCATGGTGCGGATGCCGTAAAAAGGGTGGTCTCCTCCCTGGGGAACGGAAGAGTCCTCGTGCTTGACGCCTATCCGGGTGTCGATGTAGGTAAGCTGGTATCACTTTTTTCACCTTACTTTAAAGATGATGCGATGTTCGATTTCGGCTCCTGCCGGTATGACGGGGAATGCTGCGACGATATCTTCAGGGACAATCTTTCAGATGACCGTGTTTTCGGTTTCATGAGTCATAAGAACATGGAGGATGTCTTCGACCCGGTCAGGATATCAGCCCTGCGGGACAGGATTGCTTCCGCTCCCGGCCGTGTGCTTGTCTATGGTCCGGGTGCTGCCCTTCTGGGACGGCACGACCTTTTGGTTTATGCGGATATCAACCGCTGGGAAATCCAGTTGCGCTATCGCGATGGAATGCCCAACTGGCTCTGGGACAATCCAGGAGCGCCGGTATTGGAAAAATACAAGAGAGGGTTCTTCATCGAGTGGCGTATCGCCGACCGTCATAAGGATCGCGTGCTTGATTCGATGGATTTCATCATCGATGCCAATTCGGATGATTTCAAGATGATTTCCTCTGCTGATTTCCATGCTGCGCTTAAGGCATTGTCCGGGCGCCCGTTCAGGATGGAGCCTTATTTCGATCCCGGCGTCTGGGGCGGACGGTGGATGATGGACAAGTTCGGCCTTCCGGAGAAGGAGAATTATGCGTGGAGCTTCGACGGTGTGCCCGAGGAGAACAGCATCAATCTGGGATTCGGTGAGGATTTTGTTTCTTTTCCCGCAATGGATCTTGTTCTCAAGCAGCCGGACAATCTGCTTGGAGCCAGGGTGAAGGCCCGCTTCGGCAGGGAATTTCCCATAAGATTCGATCTTCTGGACACGATGGACGGACAGAATCTTTCACTGCAGGTGCATCCTCTCACCGAATACATACAGAATGCATTCGGAATGAACTATACGCAGGATGAGAGCTACTACATCCTTGATGCGGGAGAGGATGCGTGTGTCTATATCGGGCTGAAGGATGGTGTGGACAAGGAAGCAATGATGAGGGACCTGGAACTGGCCCAGAAGGGTAAGATTGTCTTCGATGCCGGGAAGTATGTGAACAGGATTCCCGTGAAGAAGCACGACCATGTCCTGATACCGGCCGGCACAGTACATTGCTCCGGACGTAACTCAATGGTTTTGGAGATATCGTCGACACCCTACATCTTCACCTTCAAGCTCTGGGACTGGGGCAGGCTGGGGCTCGACGGGCTGCCGCGTCCGATACATCTCGATCATGGTGGAAGGAACATACAGTGGGACAGAACCACGCGCTTTGTCCTGGACCAGCTCATCCACCGTGAAAGGACGGTGCGAGAGGATGCCGGTGTTGTCGAGGAGCAGACGGGGCTTCATGAGCTGGAATTCATAGAGACAAGAAGATACTCGATAACGTCCGAATGTACTGTCGAGATGACCGGAAGCGTGGAGCAGCTCAATCTCGTGGATGGCGAAAATGCCTTCATTTATCCGGTGGATGATGGCTTTGAGCCTTTTGAAGTCCATTATGGCGAATCATTCATCATTCCTGCGTCGGTCGGAAGATATGTGATAAAAAGAGGGAATACGCCTGTCAAGGTTGTCAGGGCATATGTCCGATGACAATAATTACTTTGACTTTGGAAGATTGTTATAATATCCTAATGACAATGCAATGCAAGGGAGGAATTGTCACAGATGCCGGATGATCTGGACAGGAGCAAGGGGGCTTCGCCGCTATATCACCAGCTTGAGATGCTGTTGAGGAAATCCATAGAGCAGGGGGAGTACAAGAAGGGGGACATACTGCCTGCGGAAAGGGAGATCTGTGCTTCATATGGTCTGAGCCGCATAACCGTCCGCCAGGCCATCTCCAATCTGGCAGCCGACGGATATGTCCAGGGCAGACCCGGAATAGGTACGGTCGTGACATATTCACGGATCACCGAGAGTCCCGGAAAAGTCGCAAGCCTGTCCGAAGAGATGAGGAAGCACGGTATCGAGATGTCGACGGTATTCTGCTCCGCAGTATTGCGCATCCCGCCGAAAGAGATATTGGATAATCTTGGCCTGCCGGATGATTCGGTCTGTCTTGAGCTTGTGAGGACAAGGGCCGCGGACGGGTCCCCTCTTGTTTTCTCAAAGACATATATTTCTGAAAAATGGGGGCTTCCTGCGGATGCTTCGAGATACATGCATTCGCTCTACGAGTTCATATCGCAGGAGAAGGGAATACATCTTTCTTATGCGGAAGACACGTTCGAGGCCGTCTTGTCCGACAGGGAGATAGAGGAAAACCTCAAGCTGAAGGAATCCGATGCGGTATTGAAACGCAGTAGAAAAAGCTACGTGGGAAACGAGGTGTTCGAATATACCGAGAGCTTCTATCGTTCTTCACGTTACCGGTATACCGTCATTTCAAAATGATTCTGTCTTTTCTTTGATGATTTTGCCAATTACGGTCGTATGGTGTGTCTGCCCCACGGGGGTGGCAGTGGTCCGGGTAAAAAAATTCTTATATGTCTGGGCCACCCAGGCCGAAAGCAGGTTTTCTGCATATTGTACTGCATGCCGGCCAGCCTGTGCAATTTGAGTATATTCATGTTGTTATGCCTGAAAATGCTTGGCGCATGCTTGCTTTGTCCATATCATTGATGGATTAGCAAGCGCAGGCGTGAAAGGTCATGGTGAAAAATGAACATTGTTAAGTTGAAAAGTGGATATACGGCAGTTTTTTTCCGTTGGATTATTAAAACCGTAAAACAAAACAAGGAGGCGGTTTTATAATGAAAAAAGTAATTCTAATCTCTCTTATGGTGTTTCTCGCTATTTCCGGCGTTTTTGCAGGAGGTGCGGGTGAGAGCTCATCTGCTGCCGCAGACAATGGCAAGATAAAGATAAGGATTTGGACGGTTGATCGTCACGATGCGAATTTCTGGACGGAAAAGGTTGCGGCATACAATGCCACCAATACGGACAATATCGAGGTTTCTTATGAGATCTATGCTGATAACTACCAGCAGGCCGTTGATCTGGCATTTCAGACCGGAGAGGCGCCCGATGTCATGAAATACGCCCAGTATTTTGACAAATACGTACTTGATGGAAGGTATGTCGACCTTCTTCCGTATCTTTCCGAGGAAGATAAGGCGCTTACTGAAAGTACTTGGTACAACGGGTACAACCTCATTGATGGCAAACTGTATTTCATTCCTTTGGAAAACTCCTGCATGAGGCTCTTCTACAACAAGACCATCTTCGACCGCTTGGGTCTGAAGGTTCCTGAGACCCTTGCAGAGATGGAGGATGCGGCTGTGACCATCACAAATGAGCTTTCCAAGGAGGGCATATATGGTTTTGCCTGCAATCTCAAGAACGCAAACAGCGGAATCATGAGGTCATTGGAGCCGCAGGTGCAGCTTGGTACCGGAATCTACAAGGGGTACGACTTTGGGAAGGGTGTCTATGATTTCAGTGTCTACATCCCATACCTTGAGGCTTGGAAGGAGATGGTGATGAACGGATTCCCCGGATGCGAATCCCTTGACATCGATCCTCTGAGGAGTCAGTTTGCCGCAGGCAAGATCGGCATGTACATGTCCTATACCGCATCGGAACCCGGTGTTTATGAGAATCAGTTCCCGTTCGCAGAAGGGCAGGAGTGGGGATGCACATACATGCCCGTTGTAGATGGACAGGAGAACGGGGCGGAATACTATACAGGCACCCCGGCCTTCCTGGTGAATGCAAGCAGCAAAAACGTGGATGCTGCGGTTAAGGCATACAGGGCCATCTTCCTCAACAAGGATAATCTCAGGGAGCACTTCGAACAGGGATACGGAATAAGCAATTTCCCCGAGATTCTCGAGACCGCGACCCTCAGCGAGACCTATGCGGCAAACCCTGCACTCCTCAAGACGGAGAAGGATGTGATATATCCCAAGACCCCGGACGAACTTTATCCGCAGGACTTCATCCTCGAAGGTCTTGACATGTTCAACACCTTCAGCGCCATGATTTTCGGACAGATTGATATCGAAAAGGGTATTGCAGACCTCAACAAGAGATATAACGATATGAATGAAAAGCTCATAAGCCAGGGGGTTTATGAGAGGATCATCAATCCGGATTATGCCAGGTAGGGCTCTGGAGGCATTTTCAAACAATGTTGGTTCAGGGATGGGAATTCCCCATCCCTTATATTTTCAGACACTCAATGTGACTATTCAGGAGCAAAACTATGACGACACGAACCAGACGTAAACTCAGGGATACGGCCAATGCATATTCCTTGCTGTGGCCGAACCTTCTCCTTTTTCTGGCTTTCTCCCTGTTCCCTGTCGTATGGACACTCAAATACATGTTTTATAAATATGGCGGCATAGGGACGACCGCGGTTTTCGTCGGGCTGGACAATTTCTTCAGGGTTTTCCGCGATGCAATATATTGGAAATCGGTAGGTAACACGTTCATATATGCGTTGGGCAAGATCATAATCACAATTCCCGTATCATTCGCCCTTGCATATATTCTCAACAAGAAGATAAAAGGAAGCAGGTTATTCCAGTCACTGATCTTCCTGCCCACGATAATGAGCTCGGCCGTGATGGGACTTGTGTTCTATCTCCTCTTCAACGTGTACAACGGTGAGGTGAACAGGATTCTGGGCTCGTTGCACATCATTTCCCAGCCGTTGAACTGGCTTGGGGCCGACCATGCCATGCAGACCCTCATCATCGTTTCGATATGGGGTGCCATAGGAAATTATATGGTTTATTTCCTTGCCGGTCTGCAGCAGATACCCTCCGAGGTGCTAGAGAGCGCGGAGGTCGACGGCGCAACAGGTTTCAAGAGGTTGTGGTATATAACGATACCAATGATGGGGCCGATACTCAAGATCATACTCATGCTTGCGATCGCTACGGCTTTCAACGACATGAACATGGTTCTCGTCCTTACCGAAGGCGGACCGTTCAACTCGACGATGGTCATGACGCTTTATGCATACAAGTTCTTCTTCCCTGTCTCAGCGTCCGAATCCAGCATACCGCAGTTCGGATACGGTGCGGCACTGAGCTTTGTAAGTGCGATCATCGCTGGATGTGTCACCATTCTTTTCATGAAATTCGCCAAGCGGCTGGATGATGTTTATTGATTGGAGGTTGAAATGGAAAATACGGTTTCGAAAAACAGAAAGCCAGGACCGGCGTTCCTGATCATAAGCTATGCTTTTGTTCTCCTCGCCGTCGTGTTCACGCTTTTCCCGATAGTATATACGCTGCTGGGCTCCTTCAAGACCAACGCCGAACTTACTCAGGGGGGAGGGCTTTTCCCTGAAACGTGGCATTTTGAAAACTACAGGCAGGCTTTCATCCAAAGCAACTTCCTGCGCTACGGGATGAACAGCATCATCGTCAGTGTCGGTGTACTGTTGCTTGCCGTGCTGACCACGAGCATGGCCGGATATGTGTTTGCAAGAAAGAATTTTTACGGCAAGAAGATAATATTCTCACTCTACGGCGCGCTTGTGTTCGTGGCAATGGGCTCCGTGACGCTTTATCCTACATATACGGTCCTTACCGCATTGCATATAAACAAGAGTCTGGCCGGCCTCATCCTCGCCCTTGTCGGCGGGCAGATCACCAACGTGCTTCTGGTTACCGGATTTGTGAAAACCGTTCCCGTCGAGCTTGACGAGGCCGCCACGATCGATGGTTGCTCTCAATACAGGACGTTCTTCCAGATCATTCTTCCGTTGCTCAAGCCGATTCTTGCGGTCGTAGCACTTTTTTCCTTCCGAACGGCATGGAACGATTATCTCACCTCCTTCATCATCAGCATCTTCACCCCGTCGATAAAGACATTGACGGTCGCCGTCGTGCAGATGAAGTACAGCGTGAACGCAGCTGCAGAATGGCACATAATGTTGGCCGGGGCATCGATTTCGATCATACCAATCCTGATTTTGTACCTGTTTGCAAACAAGCAGTTCATCAGCGGGCTTACGGCTGGTGCCGTCAAGGGGTGAGCATGATAAGGTTCTCCGAAGAAGAGATCAAGGTGTTTCGCAATGATTCACGGTGCGGGGAGTTTGTCGGCATATTGCAGAAGAATGTTGAAAGCTTCCTCACCCATCCGTTGTTGATTCCTGAGTCCGGGGTATCCGATTGGAGCCATTATTATTATTGCCCCGATTGTTCCGTGAAACTCATACATGACCCGGAAAAACCGTACGAGCATGAATGTCCGTCGTGCGGGAAGGTTTTCTCGGACGACAGGAAGAACGGTGCATGGTGGATGCTCACCAATACATCGAACGCAAATGCCGCCGAGGATCTCGGCATCCTGTACATGCTTACAGGAGATGCCTCCTATGCGAAGCGGGCTTCGGAGGTGCTGACCGGATATGCCGCATACTATCCTGGTTACGAGGTCCATGGAAACATCCCGTACAACGGTCCGGGCAAACAGATGGCACAGACCCTGGACGAGGCGGTGTTCCTAAGGACACTCGCTTATGCCTACGATCTGGTTGCGGATTATATGTCGGACGAGGAACGCCGGTTGGTCCTAGACGGGCTGTTCCGCCATGGAGCTTCGTTTCTTGCCGGGCATCGTCACGAACAGCTCCATAACCATGAGGTGATAATCAATGGCGCCATCGGTGTTCTGGCGCTCATCCTCGGTGATGAAGGGCTCAGCGATTCGGCGATAAACGGCAGCTATGGCCTTGTCCATCAGTTGGAAAAAGGAACGCTTGCCGACGGCTTCTGGTTCGAATGCTCCACCGCATATCACTTTTATGCTTTGGAGAATTTCTTCTATTATGAGAAATTCGCCAGGCATACAAGGTATTCGAACCTGTCAAATCCCAAATACCATGATATGGTACTGGCTGTGCTACGCCTGGAGAAAGACGATTTCTCGTTTCCTCTGTTGAATGATTCGCATCCGGGGCAGGGGGATCCCGGAGCCTATGGGCTTTTCGAGTTCGCCTACGGCATATGGCACGACGAACAGGTGCTGAGGATACTCACATTCCTGAAAAAAAGGTGCGTCAGTCTCTGCAAGGATGGTTTCTTCTACGGCAGCAGGAGTCTTCCGGAGTGCAGTTGCACGCTCTCCCTGCCGTCCCTTGAAGGCTATGGAGGGCTTGGAGCAAGCATAGCGCGCAGAAAAGGGGATTATCTTCTTTTCAGACATGGACCGTATGGAGGGGAGCATGACCATTATGACAGGCTGGCAATATCGTATTGGCATCGTGATGTTCCAGTCTCTGTTGATCTGGGCACAACCGGATATGGAGCCCCTTTGCATTACGCATACTATAAGAGGACCGAGACACATAATACGTTCTGCATCGATTGTGAAAATCAGGCACCATCTTCCGGCAGGCTATTGGAGTTCAGAGAGGATGATGACCGTATCCTGATGAAGGCCGAGGTCTCATGGGAGGACGGCTACACTATGCCCGATTCCTTTACCATTCCCCAATGGAATGAAAAGGCCTACAGGAATGTTGTGGCAGAAAGGACGCTGCTGCTTGTCGACGATGGGTTTTTAGATATATTGGAGGTCGAGTGCCCGAGAGCCGATGCCGTAATCGATGCGAACGTCCATTTCCATGGCTCAATGCCATTACATGAGCCCTGCCGGGCCGTGGAGAGCCTTGGCGGCGGAGCCTATCGCGAGTTCTCGGATATCGGCGTCATGGAGGTATCCGGCGGAATCGGACACAACATCTACATCAGCGGCGATGTCGTAACCGACTTTTTCTTCTCTATGGACGGTGCGGAGTGCTTTCTGGCAACTGGTCCTGACAATCCTTCGAACAAAAGGCTTAATTATGTTGTGCGGCGGAGCCGTGGACATCATGCCAGGTTCGTGAGCTTCGTGTCTTCAGGCAGAAGCGTCCGGGTATCTTCCGTCGTCTTCATCGACGGTGGCATCCGGCTTCATCTGGAGAACGGCATTGAGAAATCGTATATGCTTTGAGCAAAAGGATCTTCGGATCCTTTTTTATTGGGTTTTCGTCATCTCCTCCCTCCATTCGGTAGGGGTACGGCCCGTATAGTCCTTGAAACAGCTTGCGAAATACCGTTGGTTCTCATATCCGGTCAACTCCGCTATCTTCTTCACCTGCAGCCCTTTGAGCAGAAGTTCCTTTGCTTTCTCCATCCTTTCCTTGATGAGGTACTCCTTTATGCTCATTCCGTAGTGGTTTGTGAATATGTATCTGATGTAGTTCTCGCTGTAATTCAATCCCTCGATGGCGTCCTGCACGCTGAAAAAGCTGTTGGAAATATTCTCTTCTATCCTGTTCTTGACGTTTCGGCATATGATGTCACCGGGGGAAAGGGCTTTCAAAGAGTAAATTATCCTGAGTTCCCTTATCAGCATGTGCATCCTTCTTCCGGCGTCGTTTACTGTTTTGGCAAGTTTGAGAGCATCCGCCATGGCTGCGATCTTCTGCCTTTCGTTCAAATTCACATCATCCGTTATCCGTTCGAAAAGTCTGAACGTGAACATGTGAAGCATGTCCGTGACCTCTGAAAAGGATATTCCCGCCCTTGCCTTAAGAAGCATGATGAAATCCTTGACCAGCTGGTCTTCCGCATCGTCGTCCAAAGAGTCAACCGAAAGCAGCCGTGATATTATCGCCTGCTCCTCCTGCTCCGACGTCCTTGCGCCGTCCGTTTTGATTTCGGGGAAGAAGAAGCGTACGGATTCTACGAATTCTGTCTCCAACCTTGCAACTAACAAGGCCTCATCACGGGCTTCATGCAGGGATGAAAGACTTGCCTTCGGTCTGGAACACCCCAGAAAGAGCCTGTATCCGTTCTCCTTTCCATTCCTGTCGGAAAGGATGTCTGCGAATTTCGTTATCAGTTTTATTGCGGTCTTTTCCGTACTGTTTGCAAACATGAAGAGTATTGCCGGTGACAACATGTGGCACGGAAAAGGATAGGCCGACATTTCTGCGGGAAGATCCGCCGCCACCTCCGATATGGTTGTCATTACCGCGGCCTCGTCGCCGATATCCCCGTCCTCCATGGTGACGAATGCCAAAACATAAAGGCTTGCATCGGTTGGCAGCCTAAGCGTCTCCATTTCCCTCAAAAGCTCCTTCATCCCGGTATCGGTTCCGGAGATTAACCTATTGAAGAATGGATTGCGCATGCTGCTTTCCTGATATCTTTTCTGCGTAATCCTTGCGTAAAGTTTCTCCAAAAGCCTTTCAAGCTCCTCAGGGTCCACGGGCTTGAGCAGGTACTCCCTCACGTCATAGCTGATTGCCTGTCTCGCATATTCGAAATCATTGTAACCGCTCATGACCACCGTTTCCGGATCCATGCCTTCCGATTTCATGCTTTTGATCAACTCCAGGCCGGTCATTCTCGGCATGCATATGTCCGTGATCAGGATGTCTATCTCCTTTTGCCGGATGATCTCCAGCGCCTCGAGCCCGTCCGCTGCTTCAAATACGTTGTCTATGTTTTTGTACCGCTTGATCGTTTTTGCGATCCTGGACCTGGTCCTGTTCTCATCCTCAGCTATCAGGATATTCATTGCTGCACCCCCTCGAAGGTATTCTTATCATCGCCCTGGTCCAGCCATCGGAGCTTTCAAGTGACAATCCCCATTGCTGTCCATATGTGAGCTTGATTCGTGCGTTGACGTTGTAAATCCCATATCCGGTGGAAGAGTCCATTACACCGTCGGAAAGATTTTTGTTCAGCTTTTCCCTCCGCTCCTCTTGAATCGGCGCTCCCGTGTTGGCAACCGTGAACACCACACTGTCTCCTTCTTTTGAGACTGTGACGTTTATGCAACCTCCGCCCCCGACCGGTTTGATGCCGTGGTATATTGCATTTTCGATGAGCGGCTGCAGTATGAGCTTTGGCACAAGTACTTGGTCAAGTTCCTTTTCCGCGTTTATCGAGAATGTTATCCTGTCATATCTTTGGCATTGTATCCAAAGATAGTTCTCCGCATGTTTGAGTTCCTCCTGCATCTGGATCATGTCCGAGCCCTTGCTGAGGCCGGTCCTGTAATAGTTTGCTAGACGCAGGGTGATTTCCTTGACCTCCTTGTCTCCGTTGTCCTCCGCGATCCAAACAATCGAATTGAGTGCGTTGTAAAGGAAATGCGGATTGATTTGAGCTTGTAGCGCCTTTATTTCCGCAATCCTTTTCTGTTCCTGCTCCCATTCCTTCATTTTCTTTTCTTCCTCAAGTTGGACGATCTTGTCCTCCAACTGGCAGACCAGGCTCCTTATCTCGTCGATCATTTCGTTGTACAATTTGCCTAGCTGCCCGATTTCGTTCTTACCCGGGTAGTCGAAGTGCTCGTAATTCAGACGCGAGCTGTTCTCGCTCATCAATGCCGAAAGCCTGTTGAAAGGTATGCGGAACCTTGAATATATCTTAAGTATTGCGGTGTATACCAGTGCCATGAGGATCGCAACTGCCGCAGCCAGGAAAAGGATGTAATGGAGCAGTCTTGATGTTATTGCGGAGTTGTCCTTCGCCAAGCTGATTGTCCAGTTCAGTATCGGAAGCGATGTCGAGAGCAGTACGAATTCCTTCCCATCCACTGTCACTTCTTCCTTTCCTCCATCTTTTGTGCCGGCATAATCGATGCCTTTCCCGCTTTCTTTCAGCATGTTCCCGTAGCGATCCAGTATTTCCACGTCATCAAAAAAGCTCGAGTAGTAGCTGGATGTTAGTCCTGCAAGCTTGTCGACGCTTATGAAACAGATCAGATAGGAATCCGAGAAGTCAAATACCACTGGTATCGTTTTGGAGGCCTGGATGAAAATAGGGTTCTCCATTTCCGTGAGCATGGAGAGTATGCCGCTTCTGCTTGTTATGTTGCCCTCGTCGAAAAGTACGTCGAAATTCATGTCCTTCCGCGGAATGCTCGTATATGTGTGGAAGATGTTGTTGTCGAACAGATATATTGATGCACTCAGTATGTCGTCCATAAACGTCTCCATCTGTGAAAGTTGCTCCACCACGTAATTGTTGAGCTTGACATAGGAAAGCGGATCATCCTTGAATGCCCCGTATGATTGCTTGTAGCTTTTCAATGTGCTGTCTGTTCCAAATATGTATGCGTTTGCGTAGAGGTCCGACAGTTTTGTGCGTATCGTGTCCTCGAGCAGTTCCGAGCTGTCCTCAAGGTTTTTTCTGTACAGTTCTTCGGAAAGCCGTTCGAAGCTCTTGATTGAAATGCTTGTTATTATGGCGACACTTATCGCAAACAGTATGAGTACTGCTACCAAGAGCTCCGTGAGCAGTGAATGGTTGTCCCAATGGCGTCTTGTGATTTCTTTCAATTCCTTCTCCGTTTTTTGATTATAAATGAAAAAATGTCCGAGGGGGAAAGCATTCAATAAAAATGACTTATCATTTTTCCCGGTCTTGTCTTGATTGTCTTGGTTTTAGGGTAGGGGCTGTCTGTGAATCAAGGTGTTTCATCGTCTGACGTGGTTGCATTTGAGGCGTGTGAGATCATTGTTGGTGGCTGCAATCGGTTTCAACGACTTATCCGTTCTAATTGCTTGTGTGGGGGGCTAATTATGTTGCAGGATATTTGGAATAAGGTATTGCCCCGCTGTTTTCGTTCAAGGATGGAGACGTACCTTGATTTCTGTATCGTTGTGGACTCGTATTAAATTTTTAGAAATCTATTGACACTGTCTTTCTATTCATGTAAGCTGACTCAGCAATGTGGGAGTAGCGAAGCTGGTTATCGCGCTGGCCTGTCACGCCGGAGATCGCGGGTTCGAGCCCCGTCTCTCACGAATTTTGATAAGTCCTTGTACTCCAAGGACTTTTTTGTTCAGTAAATTTCAAAATATAAAATGCAGTAAATCCAGCAATTTGTGTATACGTCGTGACTCATAGTCCAGAGCCAATGGTCCAATATCACGGTATTGTCAAATGATAAGTTTGGTTCAATGATGTTACGGGGAAATCATCTGTTTTTCCGTGAATATACAAAACATGATAGGATTTGTCATGTGATTGGGAATACAATAATGCTGTATGGAAGCATGAAGCTGGAGGAAATACATGACATATCTGACTTTCAACGATATCTTGGAAAAGGCGGGAATAACCAACCTGAACAGGGTCCTTCTTATAAGACATTCGTTCAACGAGGATTTCCGGAAATGCTATTGCGATCCTATTCACAGGGATGAGTTCGTAAAGGCATATACGGCCTGTCAGAAAATTAAATACAAAGATAAATATGACTATTGGGCCGTATTCATCAGCACAAAAGGCACAAGTGCAAAACTGTATCGGATTTATGAAGTCGGAGATTGTGTAAAACGTATTCCCTCCTTCAAACCGGAGAACTACCCCGTTGAAAATGATTTTGCAGAAAGCGACACCGGATCATATTATTACAATCTGAAGGAATACGAAGAACTGAAGGAGTATTATGGCAGACTGGTCATAGACTGGGGGAAGGCTGCTATTCAATGGGGTCAAATAGCAGGCAGGCAGCCCAAAAAGATCATTGCTTTGATGGATAATGAGAAAATACCTTTCCCTGGATATGAGAATGTCTTATTGACATATTCCCAGCTGGTTGAAATGATTGACGACCCCATAACTTTTGAAGCATGGCATGCTGCGCTCTCATCGGTCTATGGAATATATCTTATCGTCAATACAAAAGAAAAAGATGGCCGGCAGTATATCGGATCTGCCACAGGTGAAAACGGGATTATGGGGCGGTGGACAGATTATGCAAACAACCATACTGGTGGAGACAAGCTGCTGATCGAGCTTTTAAAAGAGGATTCTGAAGCTTTCAAACATTTCCAATTCACAATCCTGCGTATTTTACCAAAAGACATGGAAAAGAACGAGGTTCTCAGACTTGAAGACCTATATAAAAGAAAACTCGGGTCGCGCGTTTCCGGATTGCATAATTTCGGATTAAATGCAAATTAATTTTTTCTCTGTCAGCATCTGTCATGGTTGAACCTTATCCTTTGCTCATCAAAGGAGAAAAACATGAGATTTTGCAAGTATTTCGGAGCTGGCATGATTCTCTACACCGAAGATTCGGAGGATACAATCCGTGTACTTCTGGAAAAGAGAGCGGATAACCATACATGGGCGATTCCCGGAGGTGCTCTTGAGGATTTGGAAGACTATAAGCAAGCAGCGATAAGGGAAACATACGAGGAGACGGGGATCCTGGCAAGATCTGCCTGGTGTGTTTCTCATTACGAGCTGCCATATTTCTCGTATTGGACTTACGCCTCAAAGCTCGAAACTCAGGAAACGCCTGTGAAAAACTGGGAATCCGAGGATATTTCCTGGTTCGGAATCGCTGAACTTCCTGACGGAATGAATCTCATGACAAAGAAGGAGCTTAGTGATTTTATCAGGAAGGAGAAGAATCATGTGGAGTGAAGAACTGAGGAAGATGACAGTTGAGCATTTCGGGCATTTCGGTGCAACAATACTAAAGACTGATTTGAAAGGTGAATATTCCCATGCTGTCGGCTATGACAAAAATCTCTATATAACGGATAGGGCCGAATCCATTATTCCTGAAGCGGAGAGGGGCAGGCGATATTTCATTTTCACCATGGATGATTCAAAAAATCCGATATCCTTCATCAAGGCGTATGACTTTATTGAGGATCTTGTCGAAGATGGCTGGGCAATCGATTGAGGACAACCATGAACAGATCGATTACAGAGCATTACAGACGGGTTATTACAAGAACCGATGTTCCCCGATGGGAAGTAGAGGAAGCATTGTATGCTGCCGTCAGAAGTGGTGATGCAGATCTTGTCAGGGCCTGCAAAGACAATGGACTTCCATTATCAGAGGATGAATGGGATAAGCATGACAAGAAGATGTATCCAACCAGATTCGCCCTCAGGGAAATGGCGGACACCTCAATCATCGAAGCCTTGATGGATATAGGATTCTCCCTCCCCGGACATCCTGATATCACGCCCTTCTCCGGGTCTTCTGCCGAGATTGTCCCGCTACTGATGAAAGCAAAAGGAATTGATAGAAGCGAAGCCGTCAGGGATCATATACAGTGTACAAATTACTATCTTGGAGTCTTTTCCGAGGCCTATTCCTGCTTCCGCATACCATTTGGCATGAACCCGGAGAACATCTTCGAACCGGGATTCTTCTCTTATCTCAACAGCTGGCTGATTGATTTCTTCTTATTTTTGATGGAAGAAAAAGACAACTGCAAAGATATTGGCCTCTCTCCGGCTGTCAGCATATGCGCGGAACATGAAGAGTTATTTGGAGCGCTTGAAGTAATAATTGGATCAGGGATGGTGGACGAGGAAGATATAGGGAATTGTCTGAACCGGGCCATAGATGGTGGCAATGAAATGGCTTTTAACCGTCTTATGGGCATTGCAACTGAAAAATCACTGAACCGGATCGGATTATACCCTGCCAGGAACATCAGCATTCTGAAGAAGATGTTCAGCAGGAACATACTCATACCTGGCTCGGAGAAGGCTTATGAAGCATTCCGGTGCTTCATCTCCCAGACCTGTATGGATTATGGGAATGAGGAGATTTTGAAAGCCATTATCCATCCGTCGTACATGGGTAGACGGGATGACTCGGGACAGACGCACCTGATGCTGGCGATAGATCGGAACAGGGAGTTCTGTTTCCATGCCTGCTCACTCCTGGTCAAGGACAGGGATGAATTGAATGCAAGGGATAAATACGGCCATTCCGCCCTTTATTATGTTGCAATGGATCTTCCGCCGGAATACATCGAACCGCTGATCGAAGCAGGTGCCGATCCTTATGAGGTGGATGACGATGGGAACACGGTATTGCATGTGCTGATCAAGAACCGCATGTACGGCTACTGTGATGGATTGAAAGAGGAGATCAGGTATCTTCCGAAAGACATCGTCGGCAAACGCAACAAAGAGGGAAAAACACCATTTGACCTTTTTCTGGAATCATGAACGCAAGGCCGCTTGCACAGGACGGACATAAGCGGCTTTCTTTCCATGGGAAGCCGTACTGATGGACATATTTTCAAAAGGAGAGCACCTATGGGATTCATACATCTTCATAACCATACCGACTATTCGCTCCTGGATAGCATGGCCTCGATTCCTGGATACATCGGGAAGGCGCAGAAAGGCGGCATGTCAGCTCTTGCGATTACTGACCATGGGAATATGTTCGGTGCAATCAGTTTCTATGAGGCCTGCCGTTCTGCCGGCATCAATCCGATCATAGGTACTGAGTTCAATATTGCAGCAGGCGATGGATATGAAAGGAGAAATAAGGATAGCCACCATCTGGTGCTGCTTGCGATGGATGATGCGGGCTATCACAACCTGATGAAGCTTAATTCGATCGCAGACACGGAAGGTTTTCATGAGGAACCAAGAATCGACAAGGAAACGCTTTCCAAGTTTTCGGGCGGTCTGATCTGCCTTTCAGCATGCCTTGAAGGGGAAATCCCTTGGGGTTTTCTATCGGAAGGCCATGAAAAAGCAAGGAATCGTGCACTATGGTACAAGGACCTTTTCGGGGACAGGTACTATCTTGAGTTGCAGGATCATGGTCTTGAGGAAGAGAAAAAGATAAATAAATTCCTTGCTCAGCTCTCTGATGAACTTGATATACCTCTGGTATGAACGAACGACATTCATTACATTGAGAAAAGTGATTGTAATGCTCATGATACTTTCCCATGCATCAAAACAGGGGCGAAGAAGTCTGATGGGAACAGCCACAGACGATTGGTGAGCTTGCCGCTTTGAACGCGCTCTATCGTCCAGGGCTGATGCAGTTCATCGACCGGTTCATCGATTCGAAATTCGGGCGTATCTCCATAAGGTATCCTGACCCGATTCTCGAGGACGTACTCAAGGGGACTTATGGCGTCACTGCCTATCAGGAGCAGTTCATGAAAATCGCCCGTATCATCGCAGGCTACACGTTCGGGCAGGCTGATAATCTCAGAAGGGATCTAGGTAAGAGGATGCTTGACAAGTTCACGGGTAATCTTGCAAGATTCAAAGCAGGAGCTGTCAAAAATGGCTTTACCACCGAGCGTGAAGAAGAGATATTCCATATCCTTGAGCCTTTCGCCGGCTATGGTGTCAACAAGTCCCATTCTGTTGCCTATTCGACTATCGCCTATCAGACTGCATTCCTGAAGGCAAATTATCCGGAGGAGTTCCACATTGCAATAAGGGTAGTGGATGATATTGTATTGGCTGTTGACTGTTTTCCATTGCTAAAATAATCATGTGGAATCAAAGGAGCTGGAGACGGCTCTGTATCTTTCCAAGGGTAATTTTATGATCATCCACCATCTCATGGAATCTCTTTGCTATTGATCTTTTTGACAGGACGGAGCAAGGAAAAAGGGGCGTAAGTGGGATGATTGGTGCTGTTCATGCAAAAGCAATATCACCAGGGGGGGGGGGGGGAGCTTTTGGACGGTCTGCTCCTGGTGGGGCGCGCGGGTCGTCGCGGCTGATGTCGGGCATGAGGCGCTTGAGGCGCGCAAAGACCCCCGTGCGCCCCACCTGCTCGCTGAGCAGGAAGCGGCGCTGGTTGCCCACGCTTTCCGGCGCGATGTGCTCAAAGCTCGCCGCGTCCTTGACCACACCGTCGAGATGCATGCCCCCCTTGTGCGCAAACGCGCTGCGGCCCACATAGGGGAAGCCGCCGGGCAGGCGGATGTTGGTGATCTCGGCCACATAGCTGGCCATCTTGGTCAGCAGCCGCAGCCGGTCCGCCGGGATGCAGTCGTACCCCAGCTTCAGCTGCAGGTTGCCGATCATGGTGGACAGGTTGCAGTTGCCGCACCGCTCCCCGAA